>NZ_PGUY01000021.1 GCF_002863585.1 Peribacillus deserti
GAAGAAAAACCGCTTCTCACGGCCCGCTCGTCTTATGCTTTTCAGGTCTCTGCCTTCCCTTAATTTTTGTGTGATATAGGATGAGCTTTTCATGAGCGTCCTTAAACAATGTTAATGGGGAAGGCACCGCTTTCCGCTTTTCTTTTTGTCTAGCTACGGACTGACACCTTCGGTCATAAGCCAATCGCCATCAAAAGGCCAAAAGCGCCTTTCGCTGCCGCTCGTCTTATGTCTGGCTAACGCACGA
This sequence comes from Peribacillus deserti, assembly GCF_002863585.1. Lineage (GTDB taxonomy): Bacteria > Bacillota > Bacilli > Bacillales > DSM-1321 > Paraperibacillus > Paraperibacillus deserti_A. Next base: position 248 of record NZ_PGUY01000021.1, read on the forward strand.
CGCACAGGATGTGCAAGCCAGGCGGGGCCACAGGACGTGGCGGTTGGAGCGTGGTAAGGGCGACCTATGCTTCTGTCTTCGCTGCCGCTCGTCAATCAGCAAGTCTTCTTTATCAGGTGTCTGACTTTCCATATTATGTAGTTTTTTAAAGAGTTTGCTCATCACAGTTTTTTTAAAAAAATGCCTAGAAAGTCACCGTCCTCCGCTTTTCTATTAAGGGAGACCCCACAGGCGTCAATGCCGAGGAGGCTCCCGGACCGCCCCTAAGGTCCGCGAGTGCCTGCTAGCTGCAATCAACAGCCATGTTTAACAGAGCTTTTTGAAAAGAGCCTCTACCGCAAAGGTGAAGGCTTTTTTTGTGCAAATTTTATACAGGGCTATTCAAAGTCTTAAACTGATTCATCATTTGTTCGGAAAGGGCAGCATAACCGCTGGAGTTTGGATGAATCCCATCTCTTGAAAGATAATCAGGATTCTTGCCGTTGATTACCTTTGTGGTTTCGACCACTATGGAGGAAGAGATTTTACTTGAAGCTTGGTAAATCTTTAAGTTCCACTGTGGCAGAAGTTTCGATCCCATACTATAAAATGGGCTATTCTCAGGAAGTGGATTATATAATTCTAAGAATAAAACGGCCGCATTCGGATTTAATGAAGATATATATTTCGATATATCGGATAGATTGCTAGAGAATGTAGACTGAAGATCATCAAAAGAGTTTAGAGCGCTTAATAGATTGTCCCTTGGGGCTGAAACTGCCATTTTTAGAATGTCATTTCCGCCTACATTCACCGTTATGATGTCCGCATTTTTTATTTCTTCATTGAAAGTACCAGCCTTAATCAGCGACAGAAGGGTTGTGCTGGTAATTCCGTTAATTCCTTCATTATGAAATACAACCGGTTTTTGTATAGTATCTTCGAGAGAATGTGAAAAGTGAGATACAAGATTTTTTTCTGGAGAAACTCCATATCCCTTTATAATAGAATCACCTAGTGCCAGGTGGTTGAGCTTCGATTTTGATGAATGTTTATAATAATCCAGATAAGACTTGGAGGTTAGCGTTGTCATATTCTGTTGTTCATTCCCTTTGGCTTTCAATTTACTTAACTGATATTGAGGATAGTAAACCCATGCGGCAGTAGCAATTACAGCAAGCAATATTATTACAAAAAGAAATTTAAATATCTTCATAATCTTCCCACCTTACTACTAATAGTATAACAGAATTTAGGAGAATTTTATTTGGGATTATTTGGTTGTTCATTTTCACATTTCCATCTTTTTCTGTTAAATCAGATTTTATTAAAATCATTTAGCCCTATTTTTGATGAAAAGAGAAGGATTATTAATAAGTTTATATAATACTTATTTAGGAGTAACTAGGTGAGATGATTTTTAACGTTGTCTAATAGGAGGAAAAAAGGATGAGTAAGATATTAAAAGCGGCCATTATTGGCTGCGGAGGAATCGCTAACGGCAAACATATGCCATCCCTGGCAAAGCTTGAAAATGTTGAACTTGCAGCTTTCTGTGATATCGAAGAGGAGAGGGCAGTCAAGGCGAAAGCTGACTTTGGCAAGGAAGAGTCAAAAGTTTACAAGGATTATATAGAACTGCTAAATGACCCTTCCATTGATGTAATTCATGTATGCACCCCTAATGATTCCCATGCAAAAATTACAATAGCAGCACTAGAAGCGGGTAAGCATGTAATGTGTGAAAAGCCGATGGCAAAAACCTCAGATGAAGCAAGGCAGATGCTCCATGCTGCGGAACGCAGTGGAAAGAAACTATCGATAGGTTATCAAAACAGGTATAGACAGGACAGTCAGTTTTTACATAAATATTGTGATGAAGGAGGCCTTGGTGAAATTTATTTCGCTAAGGCGCATGCAATAAGGAGGCGTGCCGTACCTACCTGGGGAGTATTCCTGGATGAAGAAAAACAGGGAGGCGGACCTTTAATTGATATTGGCACACATGCATTGGATTTAACTTTATGGATGATGAATAATTATAAGCCGAAGGCGGTCCTTGGATCCACTTTTCACAAGCTTGGCAAAAAGAAGGATTCAGCCAATGCCTGGGGATCATGGAATCCTGATGAGTTTAAAGTCGAAGACTCAGCTTTTGGCTACATTACCATGCAAAATGGAGCTTCTATCGTGCTTGAGTCCAGCTGGGCACTGAATTCACTGAATGTGGGAGAAGCAAAATGCACTCTTTCAGGGACAGAGGGAGGTGCAGACATGGACAACGGGCTGCGCATTAATGGCGAAGAATATGGCAAATTGTATGCCAAGGAAGTCCAAATGTCTGCCGGTGGAGCTGCATTCTATGACTCTAAACAGGAGAGTGAAGCCGAGATGGAAGCCAGATTATGGATTGATTGCATCATTAATGACACAGAACCAGTTGTTAAACCGGAGGAAGCCCTGGTAGTCACTCAAATACTTGAAGCCATTTATGAATCAGCAAAAACCGGGAAAGCGGTATATTTTGACTAACGAAATGTAGAGAAAGGGCACAGAGCATTACATTGCTATATGTGCCCTTTTGCATTTCAAAAGCATTAGACTTGAAATATGATAATCTATAATTTAAAATTTGTTACAATTCAAAAAAATAAGAAGAGGGTAGCCATGTCGATATATAAAGTTCGTGAATATGTTAAAAAGTTCGATGACAGCTTAGAGCCGATTGAATTTAAGGAAAAAACTAACACTGTCGAAGATGCCGCTAAAGCCCTTGGCGTAGAAGGAGCCCAGATTGCAAAATCTATCCTTTTTAAAACAGGAAATCAATTTGGCTTATTTGTAACTGCTGGAGATATCCGTATTAACCAGAAGACGGTGAAGAAGCTCCTAGGTCCTGGGAAGCCTAAGCTTGCTGCTCCTGAAGAAGTTGAGGACGTAACCGGGTTTCAAATTGGAGGGGTATGTCCCTTTGCCCTGAACAAAAAAGTACCTATCTTCCTTGATGAATCTATGAAACGGTTTGACAAAGTTTTTACGGCCGCTGGTACACCACATTCTGCCCTTCCTATTACGTTTCAGCAGCTGGAGGAAATAACACAGGGCAGGGTTATAGATGTCCAGTATGCAGATGAATAATAGGATGAAATTAAGTCGGAATCAGAGATGATTCCGGCTTTTTTGATTCAGCTGTCTTCGCGGGAATATATATTTCTGATTAGGACTGATCTTTCGAGGGAAAGGACTTGAGAGAACCAATACTGATAAGTTTTGCAGTCTAATAGATGTATTAAAAAATCTGTCTCGGAAGCAGTTTTATAACGCACACGAGGAACGGAACCTCATCTCCCTTAAAAGGACCTATTCTCGTCCCTAATTGAAGTACAGGGTTTAGTTAGTCCCGCACCAACCGTATTAAGAACCTTACATGGGTTAACATACCGCAGGTTTCAGTTCAAATAGAATCCCACTCTCCTAAAAAGCAGAATATTGCTTAAAAATGTTAGTGAGAGAAAGACTTAACCAAATTTGTTAAAGGGCTATGTTGATTTTTGCACTAGTTAATTGCAGAAAAAGATGAGACTCCTTCATGGGGACTTGGTGGAAACCCACAAGAGTAACATGGAGGATCTCCCGGACCGTCTGAGGAAAAAAAGTACCCTTTCGCTAGATCGTTGGTTTATCTAATTTCAAATGGGTATATAAAACTAAGCCAATTAAAAAGGAGGAAACAAGATGGAACATGTTAAAGCAATAGTTATTAAATTCATTATGATTACAGTAGTACTTGGGATCATCCTATCAGGAATATTTGGCGGTGAATTCAGTGATACACTATTAATTAGTGCAGTACTTACAGTGCTTGCCTATGTTCTGGGAGATTTATTCATATTCCGAGGAACTAGAAATGATACTGAATACTCAAAAAGGAATATGATCGCTACCATCTCGGACATGGTATTAACCTTTATTGTTGTCTGGCTTATGGGAAATGCATTATTTACTGATACAGAGCAGACGCTTTTAGGAGCATTGCTATCAGCGATTGTAGTTGGAGCAGGTGAGTGGTTCTTCCATAAGTATCTTGCGAGCAATGTTTTCCACGAAAGACATCGTCATGGATCTGTTCATTAATGTATTGAGATACGAAACTAACTGACTGCCGCTAAGGGAACTGAACCCTAAAAGGTTAGACAGGTATATGTAAGCAGATTCCTGGGTCTGGATCCGGTATTTTACCGGAATCAGGCCTTTTAATTTTCCCATTTTGCTAATGAAAATAATTGGTTCCCATCTCGCTTAACCTGTCTTTACTTTTACGTTATTTCACAAAGATATTTCGTTTTACATCATCCAAAGAAATCATCCAACAGGGTATTATCTTTTAGAGACGGGTATTTGGTACATGCATGGAGGTGATGCGAGGTTCAGCTAAAGAGGCGGTAAGAATTCATCTGCTAATGCCATACCTGATTCAGCATGGGGGATAGGTGACTGTTTATATACTTTTAAGAAAGTTTAAGAAAGACACTGCATATGTTTTCGCAGTAAAAAACTGCCCTTTCATAGGAGAAATTTGTCTCACCTTGCGGGGCAGTTCAACTCGTCAGTTTTTGGTATGGATCAGGTATCAGTTTTTTCAGAGACCCATGATAATCCTATTGTGCCGGCCCCAGTATGAACACCTGCTACTGGAATCAGCATTAACAATTCAGTGTCTAGTTCAGGAAGCGTTTCAGCGATCAGTTTCTGAAGTTTCAATGCTTGCTCCTCGTTATTGGCATGAACAATGGCTGCTTTATTTATGATAAATTTTTTTTTATCTTCTTCTAGCTGTGTTAAAAGCCAGGATAAGGCTCTTTTTTCAGTTCTTACTTTTTCTTTTATCTTTGCTTCTCCGTTTTCTATTGATAAGATAGGTTTAATCTTAAATAAGTCAGCGAGCATTTTTTGTGTGCCCGAAACTCTGCCGCTTTTGTGAAGCTGTTTCAAATTGGAAGGCACCAGATACAGTGTGGTATATTCACGGTAGTCTTCGAGCGTGCGGACAAGTTCCTCTTCATTTACACCAGATTCAAGCAATTCAATACCTTTTTTGATTAAAAACGAAAGCGGAAAGGAACCTGTGAGCGAATCGATCGCAAATATCTTAAACTCTGCTAATTCCGCTGCTAATAAAGACGTTTGATAGGTACCTGTCAATTTGCTGGACGCATGTATTGCTATTCCGAAATCATATTCAGATTTAAGTTTTTTATATAAATCTACAAAATCGCCAACAGAGGGCTGAGATGATTGAAACACGCCTTCTTCTGCAGCCATTCGTTCATAGAATTCTTTATCTGTAATATCAATTCTTTCTTTATAAGATTCCTGATTGATTAAAACATTTAAAGGTACTACATATATATTGTGCCTATCAATGAATTCCCTGCTTAATGAGCTGGTAGTATCCGTAATCCATGCAACTCTAGCTTTTTTCATAAGCGTTAGTCCTCCTATAGAAAAGAAACTGTGAATCTGTAAGAATATGCTCTCATTATTTTGTAGGAAATACGAAAAAAAAACATACACAAATGTCATGTTTCATCAAAAAATTATTCTGGAATAAGTATAAGTGTTGGATTTTGATTGTTCATCCTTTTGGAAAAGAAAAGATATCATAGGTACATAAAGGATTAAATGAAGAGACTCGTTTTAATAGCGAGCAAAAAACGAATAAACTATAAAATGAAGGGTGAAAAATGACGACCTTTAATTCCAAAGAAGTAATCTTTCTATTTGTAATTACCTTATCAGGGGTACTTTATTCAGTTATTGCACAACTTCCACTCGTTTTCGGGTTTATACCAGGACTCTTCGTCTTGCTGGTTCTTTGCAGGAAAAAGCGCGTACCTTTGAAAACACTTTTCGATATCAGCATGAGAGGAGTTGCAAAAACCAGGATCGTTGTATTGATATTATTTTTTGTAAGTTTCCTGCTTCCCTCCTGGCATTTATCAGGAACACTGGATCAAATGGTGGCTGTGACACTGAGGCTTTTGGATCCTGACCACTTTTTTATTTTGGCCTTCTTGGCAGCATCGGTTTTTTCCATGATTCTGGGTACGTCTGTGGGTACTTTAAGCGCCATAGGAGTCCCAATTATGAGTACTGCTCTCTTGCTAGGACTGCCAGCAGACGTTACAGCAGGGGCTCTTATTTCCGGTGCTTTTGTAGGTGACCGTACTTCTCCATTTTCCAGTGCGCACCAGCTGCTTTCGCATACCGTTGAAATAAATATAAAGAGGCAGCAAAAGGCCATGATTGCTACCACGTTGCCAGCGATTATAATCGGTTGTTTGTTTTATGCTATTTTCGATCATTTTATGGAAATCAACGGCAAGACTCTCTTCATGAACTCCTATGGAAAAATCATTCTAATTCAGTTTATTCCACCGCTTTTACTAGTTGCTTTTGTACTGGCAAGAGTAAAAATTGTTTATGCTTTTATGGCCAGCATTGCGTCTGCTGGTGCCATCGCAATCTATAAGGGCCTTTCTTTTTCCGGTCTCATCCATGGGTTTTGGTATGGAATTGATGGAACAGGAGGAGGGCTCGCTCACATGTATCATTTGCTGCTTTTTATTATTTTGGCGGGAGCTTATAATGGAGTCTTGGAGGAGCTTAATATTATTCAGCCATACCTCGATAAATGGCTGCAGTCATCTCATTCTCTAATAGACGATTCCATAAAAATCATCATTTCTACCTTATTTATCTCTTTTATAGCAGCAAATCAAACACTCCCGATTATCCTTACAGGAAGATCCTTCTTGGCGCATTGGAGCAAGCATTATAAGAGGGAGGACCTAGCCAGGGTGATGGGAGATACTACTCTTCTATTCCCAGGAATGATTCCGTGGAGCATTTTGGCCATTATGTGCAGCACCATCTTAAATATAAAGCTATTTTCCTATTTGCCTTTTGCGGTATTTTTATGGATCCTTCCGCTCCTGACCGTCTTTCTTTCTATTCTGCGGAGTAAAAAATATCATAAAATTGATGCGCCATTTGAATCAAATGGAAGGATGTAATAGATCAGGGGGAATTTTTATGACTCAATGGATAAATGGAAATTTCGTAGTTTCTACTGACAAAGTACATCTGGATATAACTGCGATCATCATTTTCTAAGTAACGATTCTTATTGGGCTAAAGGTATTTCCAGAGAAAAAGTTGAAAAATCAATAAAAAATACTGCGCTTTGTTTTGGAATCTATGAGACAGGTTCAATGGGTGAATTTATACAGGCTGGATTTGGTCGTGTAATCACAGATATGGCCACCTTCGGCTACCTCAGTGATGTATTTATTCTTCCTGCCTATCGGGGGAAGGGTTTATCCAAATGGTTATTGGAGGTCATTACACAGCATCCGGATCTCTCAGAAGTCAGACGGCTGATGCTGGCCACTCATGATGCCCATTCCCTGTACGCGGGCTATGGTTTTAAATCACTCAGCGAGCCGCAGCGCTTTATGGAATTGAACATGCAGGGTAAGTGAAGGGAACGGCGGAGTTATCTTATGGAAGATTGCGTCAGCTTCCTGGACAGGATCACGTGAATATTTTGTTCAGGAAGGAGTATTCTTCGCTTTACAGCAGGCAACAGTTGGACTGACAGAGGAAAATGAATTGTAGTTTTGAGTTGACTCGATTTATTAACAAATTGTACTGTATACTGGTTTAATTTTTTTCGTGGTCCCTTTGATCCTTAGGATAGACAAGGAGTATCGCGGTAAACAGGAAGCCCAGTCCGCATATATCCAATGAACAAAAAAAGTGAAAAAAATATGTGGGTTTTTAATGATTTTTAATCAAAAATGGATAGAATGAATAATTTCGAGTCTTGTATTTTTAAAAAACTGCTATATTTCCATGTATAAGAGCTCAAAACTGTATATTTACTAGGCTTGCAGAGCCTTATGCTTCTGTTTAGATGATTTATGCTTATGTTTTTAAGTTTTATGCTTAAGTTCTGCAGGTTTATGCTTAAGTTTAGTACGTTTATGCTTATGTGAGAAAAAGGTATGCGTAACTCATAGGCGATATGCTTAAGGAGCAGGGGATATGCTTATTTTAGGCGAAATATGCTTAACTAACTATCCTTATACGTATAGAATCTATAGTTTTCTGTGAATAACTATGCCCCTAAAAAGCCAATGCTTGTTATTAACTAAGGTCACATCTACTAAAGATGCAAAGCTTGTGATTATTAAAAATCCCCAATATGCCAAAGGATGCAAAGTATTCGAGTAATGAAATCTTATTTGCCAAACAAGCAGAGCATGCGATTAACGAAACACTAATTACCAAAAATGAAAAATAGCCGATTAACGCTACCCCAATATGCAAAAGATGCAAAGTTTGGCGATTAGCTACCCATTATGCCAAAGGCCCCCCAAAGCCCCAAAGCCCCAAAACGTACGACTAACAAATCCGCATATCTTAACCTCCATAACTTTTGTTTTACCTTAGTGCCCCAGTAATATAAATCCACAAAAAAAATAAGTGATTACTCACTTTACAAAAGAATCAGCTTTTCATATATTAAAAGTGAGTGATTACTCACTATAAAAAGGGGGGCTAAGAATGGATGATCAGTTTGAACTCGTTTCCATACGCCAGTTATCAAAAGCTTTTGGCAGGCAGACGGTTTTAAAGGATATAAGCTTGGATATCCGTGCCGGAGAGATCTTTGGGCTGCTCGGTCCTTCGGGAGCAGGTAAAACGACATTAGTAAAGCAGCTTGCCGGTCTGGATACTCCAGATGCGGGTGAAACTTATTTGTTTAAGGAGAAAATGCCTTCACTAAAGTTAATGGAACATATTGGGTATATGGCTCAATCTGATGCGCTTTACGGGGAGCTGACGGCAAAGGAGAATCTCCAATTCTTTGCGGCTTTGTATGGGTTAAATGGGAAGAGCATGAACAAAAGGATTCTAGAAGTTATGACCCTAGTCGAGCTGGGAGAACACTTGGAAAAGCAGGTCTCGGCGTATTCCGGCGGGATGAGAAGAAGGCTGTCCCTGGCTATATCTCTCCTGCATGATCCAAAGCTCCTGATTCTCGATGAGCCGACCGTTGGCATCGATCCAGTCTTAAGAAAAAGCATATGGAAAGCCTTTTACGATTTAAAAAAGAAGGGAGTCACTCTGATCGTAACCACACATGTAATGGACGAAGCGGAAAAGTGTGACCGGCTGGGGCTGATAAGAGACGGCGAACTGATCGCGCTTGGCACTCCAGAGGAATTGAAGAATAAAACAAATTCAAATAGCATTGAAGATGCATTTCTGGTTTTTGGAGGTGCTTCAATATGAGAGTCAGGACATTAATGATCAGGATTTTAAAACAAATTGTCCGTGATAAACGTACAATGGGATTGCTTATAGCTGCCCCAATCCTTATTTTAACTATGCTGCACTTAGTTTTTAACGGGGAAGAATACTCTCCCAAAGTGGGGGTGGTGAATGCCCCGGAAGCTATTAAGGGGCATTTGAGTACCGATGAAGCAAAGGTGACAGAGTATAACGTGAAAGATAAAGCGGATGAGGACTTGAACAGCGGGGATATCGAAGGCTATCTGTTATTTAGCGATATGAAGCCTTCTTTGTTTCTTGAAGGAAGTGATCCCAGTGTAAACGCTGCAGTTATCAAGTGGGTTCAGGGTGCTTTAAAGGCTGGCGTGGATGAAAAGCGTACACCGTTGAACATTTCCTATCTGCATGGTTCAAGTGAAATGGGGCAATTTGATTATTTTGGTCCAGTGCTGCTTGGCTTTTTTGTATTTTTCTTTGTTTTTCTGATCGCAGGCGTTTCTTTTTTGAGGGAAAGAACCACTGGTACCCTTGAAAGACTTCTCTCAAGTCCTTTGCGCAGGTGGGAAATTGTAATTGGCTATGTGGCAGGATTTGGGGTATTTACAACGATTCAGGCAGGGATCATTGCTTTATATTCTATTTATGTATTAGGGATGCATATGGAAGGGTCATTCCCATATGTATTACTCATTACTCTGCTATTGTCATTAACGGCTCTCACACTAGGGATCCTCCTGTCTGCATTTGCAAACAATGAGCTGCAAATGATTCAGTTTATTCCCATTGTTGTGGTTCCGCAGATATTCTTTTCAGGGTTATTTAATTTAGATACGATATCTGGCTGGCTAAGCTGGATTGGACCGCTGACTCCATTATATTATGCTGCAGATTCTTTAAGGGACGTCATGGTTAGAGGCCAGGGCATAGATGATATTTATATGAATCTGCTTGTTTTAGCTGGCTTCTCCCTGATATTTATGCTGCTGAATATACTTGCCCTTAAGCGCTATAGAAAGATTTAATATAAGGCGTCATTTCCCCGTCTTAACAATCCTTAATTATATAATAGTAAATTGCAGTTAGGAGATCAACATGTCAGAACAAGACCAAATGATAAACGAACTTTTTAATAACCATGAAGAGTTAACTGAAAAGCAAAGGAGAATTTTAGCTGCTGCGATTGAATCTTTTGCGGAAAAAGGCTATGCTGCCACTTCAACAAGCGAAATTGCCAAAAAGGCCGGTGTAGCTGAGGGAACCATTTTCAGACATTACAAAACGAAAAAGGATTTACTGTTATGCATTGTAGCACCCTTGATGGCAAAACTGCTTGCACCTTTTGTAATAAAGGATTTCGATAAAGTATTAAATCAAGAATATGAGAGATTTGAGGATTTTGTTAAGGCAATGATTGAAAATCGCGCTCAATTTCTAAAGAATAATATGCAGCTTTTTAAGATCCTTGTCCAGGAAATTCCATTCCAGCCAGAATTGAAGGAGCAGTTTACTGAGCATATAGCTAAAAAAATCTTCGAACGATTCAGGAAGATTGTAGAACACTATCAGTCAAAGGGACAAATTATTATAATGGAGCCATATAGCGTAGTTCGAATGCTGGCCTCCACCATTTTTGGATATCTAATAGCAAGATACTTACTTATGCCGGAAGATGAATGGGATGATGAGGGAGAAATGGAAAGAAGCATATTTATACTCATGCATGGATTATCACCTAAATAAGGCGCCTATCACTCTGGCGAAAAACAAGAAGCCTCCTCAGGCTTCTTGTTTTTTGGAACTGTGTTTAGGCGTCAGGCAATCTAATCGGTGTATTCAAAGAAAATTGATCCTTGTATGAACGAAAGGCGATGAGATCATGGACTTGGGACCGGACATCCAATTGCAGAATGCGGGAATTTCTTTTCTCTAAGTAATAAAAAAGATCTCCGCTGTATAATTCATAGGCACTATATTTATTGCCCAGTAGAATGTTCTGCTTCACTTTTGTATCAGGATGTTTTTGTATAAATTCAGCCAGTTGAGGGATTGTGGCTGAATTTGTTCCGGTGAACTCATATAATCTTTCCTTCGCACTGGCATTTGATTGATTTAGAGAAAACTTAGCTTTTTTAACAATCTTATTTAAAATACCCACTGAAACCCTCCTTTGTATTCGTGTTTACATCTTATTTTCCCAATGATTTTTTCAATAAACATGAAGATGGAATACTTAGATATATCATCCTAAAAAGAGCGGGCCGTTCACTAACGGCTCGCTCTTATCTTCAAGAAAAGCTCCATTAAACGCAGCCGCTGATTTCGGTTTGAGGCCATCAGGGCCAAGCTGGGTGTATATGTAGTGAAATGCTTTTCCTTCCCACTCGAGAGGAACGCACCTACTGCCAATCAGGATAGACACAAAAATTAATTATGACGATTAACAAACCCAACAAAAAAAGACCCGGGAAGCCCGGGCCTTATACCGCTGCGAATGGTTAAGTCCCGCAACGAGTATAATAATAGTATAACCCGTTTTTAATTATATAAAACAGAATCTATAAAAAATTTTAAAAAGGCTGTTTTCGCAAACTTTGTTGCTATTGAACAAGAGGTTGATTTCCGCTCCAGGATGCTCGCTTTCCGCGGGGCGGGCGGCGAGCATCCTCATCTTCGCCTGCGGGGTCTCTCCTGTCCCGCTGCTCCCGCAGGAGTCTCGCACCTTACGCTCCAATCAACCTGATTTAACAATAGGGTGATGTAAAAAAACTTATTAAAAACAACAATCTTTTAGAAAAGAGCCTTTAAAAAAGATCTGGAAGCTATCTTTAAATGGTCAAGCAATTAAATGGATATGTAACATAAACTATGATAAAATAGATTTATGTTACATGGATGGAGAGATGAAGATGGATTTTGTTGAGCCATTCAAGGATTTGAAACAAATAGACGAAATTAAAAATTACCTTAAACAAAATTCAGAAAGAGACTACCTGCTATTTGTCATGGGAATAAATACCGGCATGAAGATCAGCGAAATGCTGGGTATCAAAGCTGGAGATGTGTTGTGCGGTAATGAATCAATTGCGTTCTACCAGATTCCTTGCGAAGAAACAGTCCACAAGAAGGAAATTTATTTTAATTCAAAGGTAAGATCTGCCTTGGAGCACTATATTTTTAACTCCGGATTAACTCCTAATGATTACTTGTTTGCCTCATTAAAGACCAAAAATCCAATCAGCCGCCAGCAGGCACATCGAATCATACACGATGCGATCGATCATCTGGGCATTAAAGGGAAGTTTGGTGCGAGCTCCATGCGTAAAACCTTCGGCTATCATGCATACAAAAAAGGCGTATCCATCTCCATTATTCAAGAATATTACCACCATGCGGCCCCATCAGAAACGTATAAATATCTGGGTATTACAAAGGAAGAACCAACGCAAACGATCATTGATGTTAATCTGTAGCTTTGGTTTTTTAGAAAAGGCTATGTTAAAGTTCATTGTTGATTTTGGCACTGTAATGTTGCAGCACTGTGTTGGTTGTAGCGGAGTGCGGAAATTCTGCTGGTAAAGCGGGTGCCCTTTGCTACAACACAGGCAAGTTTAACAGAACTTTAAAAAAATATTTATAAAGGCGGGATCCTATGACAGAACTTATCCAAGCAAAAGTCCAGCATAAGAAGTTAACGATTGGCAGACTTATCAGCCGCGTTATTATCATCTCAATCGGTGCTTTATTGATGGCAACAGGGTTGGAAATTTTTCTTATACCGAACCACGTAATTGATGGAGGTATCACTGGTATTTCCATAATGCTGTCACATCTTACAGGATTTGAACTTGGGATCTTCCTTTTCCTGTTAAACCTTCCTTTTATTTATTTGGGATATAAACAAATAGGGAAGACATTCGCTTTTTCTTCTGTTTATGGAATTATCGCTTTATCCGTTTTTGCGACCCTTTTTCATCCGGTACCTGCATTTACTGAAGATATCCTTCTGGCTACAATTTTCGGAGGAATGGCTTTAGGCGTGGGTGTAGGGTTAGTTATCCGGAATGGCGGGGCTTTAGATGGTACAGAAATTCTTGCTATTGTAGTGAATAAACGGGTCCCTTTCTCTGTTGGTGAAATTGTGATGTTTGTAAATATCTTTATTCTTGGCGCAGCAGGATTTGTCTTCAGCTGGGACCGTGCGATGTACTCCATCCTCGCATATGTGATTGCAGCGAAAGCCATTGATACCGTTGTAGATGGAATTGAAGGCTCAAAGTCAGCTTATATTATAAGTGACCAAATAACTGAAATCGGGGACGCCATCAATGCTCGATTAGGAAGAGGAGTCACCTATCTTCAAGGGGAAGGTGCTTATACCGGTGATGAAAAGAAAGTGATTTTTTGTATTATCACTCGTCTTGAAGAATCTAAACTGGTTTCACTTGTCGAAGATATTGATCCAACTTCGTTCATCGCGATAGCAGATATAGCGGAAGTACGGGGCGGCCGTTTCAAAAAAAGAAGCATACATTAATACGGGTCTAACTTTGTTTATGGGATCACCAGTCCATTTAGGGACTGGTGGTTTTTTTGTTTTCAAGCTCAGTAATCTGGTATGTTTACATTCGAAGTGTACCCTTTTTCGAAGGCTGCCTGTGCAACACGTTACATCCCTGAGTGGGTCTCCTTGATTTGATTTTGCCAGGAAAAGAAGTGCGTCTGCGGGTAAGAACAACATTTACTGCATCCAAACCTTTCAAAAGCCAACAAGGACTTTAGGGTATGTATTTTAGTAATAACTTAGAATTAAATAGTACTATTGTCTTATAAATACTAGACTTCCAGGTATGGCCATATTACAATAAAATTGGGACCATCGATAAGTTATAGGGGTGGAAACATGATTGCCAACTGTATTTCTATTAGAAAGAGACAAAAAACACATGACGAATAGTGAACAGAGTTTATACATTAAAGAACTTGGGCGTTTAATAGACGATTATTACAAATGTCCTTCTGACAAATTACGAGAACAAATAAAGATTGATATTGTTCTTTTAAGCACGGTGCTTGATACGGATAAGCGTCACCCTTAAAGTAAAAATTTGCAAATGATACATAAAAGACCCGGGCTGGTACCGGGTCTTTTTGCTGCATCGTGCTTTCTCACTCATTGAAAAATTGATATTATAAGCTTCCAAGAAATATCGTGGTAAGAAGAAGCGGGCTGTCACAAGCGGATTCACGACTTGGCTTATTTGGGTCTGGCCGATAGCGCTGAAGAGCATAGTCAAATGATTCATAGACAAATTTGTATGGGGAAGGATCATTTCCACCATTTCCTCAACGGCATGCTTTACAGCTTCATCCAATGTGCCTGCAGAAACAATCAAAGACAGTCCTTCATTATTGGTTAGGATAGGGTGTTTGATGCGGATTGTTTTGATTATATCCAAAGTTACCGTTGCCTTGCCTGATACCTCTATCCCGGATATGCCAATTTCACCGTCGCCCAATGCAGCATGCATATCACCGAGGGCAAAAAGTGCTCCTTCACAGGCTACAGGAAGATAAAGGACGGCTCCTTCCTCAATTAACTTAGTATCCATATTTCCGCCATGCGGACCTGGTGTTCCCGTAGGTGCAGGTCCGCCTTCTGGAGCCACTCCAATGACGCCGATCATCGGGTTCAGCGGAATCTCTATGTTTTCATTAAAGAGGGCTTTCTGGTTTTTAATCGTAATGAATTTCACCTCATGCTTTTCCAGCTGGTCACCCATAACACCAAGATTTGGGCCAGTTGACATGACACCTTCTTCAGAAATCTCTATTCGTTCTATATTCACTCTAAGAACATCGCCAGGCTCCGCAGTTTCAATATAGATCGGTCCTGTGGCCGGATTGATTTTACTCCGGTCAATCATGGTATTGCCCGGAGTTATCTGATTGCTGTAGCAGTCATAGGTTTCAATCGTAATCTCAGTCCCTGGCTTGATGTGCTTAACAGGCTTGTTATCTCTGCTGAATGCAAAAATAACATTCTCCTTGGTTAATAGTTCCGCCACATGCAACTCTCCCTTGTAACACAGCTGTACGTTTCTATCATAATTATAATATAAGGCCTTTTTATTCTCCAATTAGTCCAATGAAGATAAAAAAACTCTACTATAAGCAGGGTTTCCAGCAAGAAGTGTATAAGTTAGATAAGCAGTAGAGTTTAACTTTATACTAGGAGGCAGTTTATGAGCCAGAATCTAACGGTATTCCCTATCGAAGCAATCCGTAACCAATTCCCTGCATTAAAACGTACGTATAATGAAAAGTCCGTGATCTATATGGACGGACCCGGCGGTTCCCAGGTAGTGAAGGCTGCCATCGAAGCAATTACAAGTTATATGGAGAACGGCGGCGCAAACCTTCATGGCGCGTTTCCTACAAGCCAAGAGACAGAAAATATCATCGCAGAGGCCAAAAATATCATAGCCGATTTTCTTAATGTTAAAGAAGCAGAAATAGCATTCGGAGCGAATATGACTACATTAGCTTTCGCTGTTTCATGGTCTCTCGGCAGGAAATGGGGAAAGGGAGACGAAATCGTGGTGACAGAAATGGATCATCGTGCAAACGTTGATCCCTGGATTTCTATGGCAGAGGATAAAGGCATGACTGTCCGGTGGATCAAAGCTGATCCGGATACACTAACTTTAGATTTGGAAAATCTTAATGAAGTAATCAATGAAAATACGAAGCTGGCTGCTATCGGGTTTGCCTCCAATGCGGTAGGTACTATCAATGACATAGCAGGAATTTCAAAAAGGGCCAAACAAACTGGTACTCTTTTGGCAGTAGATGCTGTTCATGCGGCACCGCATGTTCCGATCGACAGGGATGCGCTGGGGGCTGATATCCTTTTCTGTTCAGCTTATAAATTTTTTGGTCCGCATATAGGTATTGCCGCTATAAAAGAAGAGATATTCGCTGATTTAGAGCCGTATAAACTCAAGCCTGCACCAGCCTATTATCCTGATAAATTAGAAACAGGGACTCAGAATCACGAAGGCATTGCAGGAATCAAGCCTGCCATCGAGTTTTTTGAAAACCAAGGAACAGGAACAACACGCAGAGAAAGAATAATAAGTGGAATCAAATGTATAGAAGGACACGAGAACAGGCTGGCATCAATAATCCGGGAAGAGTTATCTAAATTAGATAAAGTAAGCTTATATCAGCCTGGTGCTGATGTTCCTAAAACACCCACCATTGCCTTTAAAATAGAAGGCTATCATCCAGAGGAGGTGTGCCGGATTTTGTCTGAAAAATATGCGATTTTCATAGCAAGCGGAGATTTTTATGCCTCCACATTGGGTAATAAAACGGGGGTGAATGATACTGGAGGCTGGATCCGTGCCGGATTAGCCCCTTATAACTCTGAAGAGGAAGTTATGTACTTTATTGATGCAATCAAACAACTGTAATTACTTGGATCCTTTCTTGATGAGAGGGTCCTTTTTGATGGCCGGACTGTATAAAGGGTCCTTAGATCTTTTTTTACATCCTCCTTAACAGGGCACCATGGAATAGGGAGAAATACGTAATATAGATTTTCCCAAATTATACGGCTATACTTTAAATAAAATCTCTATTACACTTGCCTGTTGATTTCCACACAGGCACCCGCTTTCCGTGGGGCGGTCCGGGAGCGTCTTTTCGGCATTTACCCTGTGGGGTCTCCCTTGCTCCGCTTTACCCGCAGGAGTCTGGCATATCCGTTACAATCACCCCAGTGCCAAAATCAACAATAAACCTTTAACATATCCTAAATAAAAAAGTTAATGTGAATAAAAATACAGAAAATTATATTAATATATTTTTGTATTGACTAACGTACAGGAGGTAAGTATTATATAAATATAAATATTAATGAATAAATATTAGCTGGATAGCTGAATTGTAAACAGCGTACACCCCAACAGGTGTATCTTTTTTATTGCTTTTTCATCTTGGAGATTAATAGATTGCAATTATCAACTAGAAAAGGAGAAGAGAAAAGTGGGAGTTAATAACAAATTAGGGTTATGGATCCTGACGGCATTAGTAGTGGGGAACATGGTAGGCTCGGGAATATTTATGCTGCCCCGTTCATTAGCTGAATCAGCAAGTCCAGCAGGTGTGATGTCTGCATGGGCAGTGACTGGGTTCGGAGTCCTGATGATTGCACTGGTATTCGGGAATCTGGCTATCCGGAAACCGGAGCTTACAGGCGGTCCGCAGATATATGCAAAAGAATTATTTAAATCAGGTTCAAAATCCTCACAGCTTTCAGGCTTCATGGCTTCATGGGGTTACTGGATCGGTAATTTTGCAGGAAATGTTGCAGTTATTACAACGTTTGGAAGCTATCTATCCACTTTCTTCCCGATATTATCAAGCGAGGCGGTTTTATTTACAGCAGGCTCATTTTCTTTAAAAGTAGGTAATGCTTTAACTTTTGCCGTCTGTTCAATATTATTATGGGGAACACATTTTATCATATTAAAAGGTTTTGAAAGTGCGGGTAAAATCAACTTTGCAGCCACAGCTACAAAGGTTTTAGGATTCTTTTTATTCATCCTGATCGGATTATTTGCTTTCGAAAAAGGAAATGTGATGCCGTTTGTTGCTCCTAAGCTTGATGAAGCAGGACATTCTGTTGGTTTGTTTGGTCAGGTAAACCATGCTGCGGTTTCCACTCTTTGGGCTTTTATCGGGGTGGAGTCGGCTGTTGTATTTGCTTCTAGAGCAAAAAAGAAAATGGATGTAAAACGCGCTACCATCCTAGGGCTGTTAATTGCCTTAGCAATTTATATTGGGATCAGCACCCTTGTTATGGGAATGTTGTCACCTGATGCTTTAGTAAAATCAGATAAACCTCTAATCGATGCGATGGCAGCTGTACTTGGACCAATTGGCGGAAAGCTGATAGCAGGTCTTGGCCTTATTAGTTTGATGGGCTCCACCATTGGGTGGGTTATGCTGAGTGCTGAGGTGCCATACCAGGCAGCTAAACAGGGTCTTTTTATCCCTGCCTTCTTAAAATTGAACAAAAATGGGCTGCCTGCGTTTTCACTGATTATAACGAATGTGCTTGCCCAAGTATTTCTATTTTCAACCATTTCCAATTCAATATCTGCAGCTTTTGATTTCATCATTTATATTGCTACATTGTCATATCTTGTACCATACTTTATATCTTCAGTATTTCAGTTGAAGTTAACATTCACTGGTGAAACATATAACGGAGAAAAGAGCAGGATGACAGACGGAATTATTGCGGCCCTTGCCACTCTTTATTCAGCCTGGGTTATTATTGCAGGAACAGCTGATATTAAAACATTTACGTTTGGTATGATACTTCTTGCCAGCGGCCTGTTATTTTACAAGCAACTGCCAAAGCCAGGTTCTCTGCCTGAATATATAATGGATAAGCGTTCAGCCTAAAAGCAATGAAAGGGTATGTACGCTAAATAGAGGCGGCACTCTAATTAAAAATCGTATACAAATAAAAAAACAGATCAATGAAGATCTGGACAGGCTGCCGAGAAAATTTCGGCGGCCCTTTATCATTCTGCTTTAAACGAAGTGCATGCTTTTCGCTAGGAAATCAGCATATCCCTCGTAAGAAAAGCATAAGTACAGCTGGATAAGCATAAAGCATCATACATACGCATTGGATAAAGCAAGATCAGCATAAATGTTGGAGACATAAGCATAAATTCTAAAAACTTAATCATAAACTGTCCTGCATTATACTTCATTCTATACATTTGGCAAAAATCCTCATCCAAAATATACATTTTTAGGAGCTAGGAGCTCACATTTATCAAAAAGGCGCCGAAATGTATGTTTCGACCGAAAAACTAGCAGTTTTTTAATAAAAATGATCACGATTTCCAGCTGTTCTGAATGGGGAGGTGAATTTGTTTACCCCGCAGTTAAAATAGCTAGTGGTCATACCAGACCAAACATCAGCGGGATTTTTAATTTTCAATGGTCCCAAGTAACCTTCCCGCCAGCCTGTGTTAATTCTCGGGAATTAAGCTATTAACAAGGGGATATCTCACCCTTAGAATCGAGGTGTACTCCCGCGATTTTAGTATGGGCAGGAGGTGTAAAAGGGCGTAATCACACCGGCTTTCAATAAAATCCAGGCTACACTCAGGTATTGGCTGGCTTTCCGATCGACCGCACACCGTGAAAGAGAGAAGCGGGCTCTGGAGGTTTTACTGGTTTATGTTCATTCTTTCACAGTCCTTTTCTCACAGGTTTTTTTCAATTAAGTGCACGCCTCTTAAAAAATTCGATTGCTGCCTGTCATAGGCAAAAACGTTGGAGGCTTTGGGGTAATTAACATATCTTGATTAGCTGACTGGTTTTCCACTCATTGGAAGAAAGACACTGAAGGTAGTGAGATCGTCATTGGAGTCACATTTTATATACCCGCCATGTTTTTCAATGATCTTTTTACATACATACAATCCAATGCCTGTTCCAAGCTCTTTCGTGGTGAAGAAAGGTTCAAAGATAGTTTTTATGTTTTCAGGTGCGATGGCTGGACCATTATTTGAAAGTGTAATGACTAATGCATTTGGATCACCCCAGCATTTAACAAGCAGATTACGTGGTTTCTCTTTCTGCTTTAGAGCATCTATTGAATTAATGAAAAGATTTAGGAGAACTTGCTTTAATTCATCTCTGTTTGTCCGGATTTCTAGATCTGCGCCGATTTCCAGCTGGACATTCACATCTGTATCAACAATACTTGGATAGGACAGCTGCTGAATGTCGTTGAAAAGGGTCTTAATCGAGATGGCTTCCTGTTTACCATCCATTCCTGCTTTTGAAGTATGAAGAAATTGGGTGATCCTGAAGTTTAATTGATTTAGTTCATGTTCGATAATATCTAAATATAAGAGGTTGGGGTGATCATTTTTAAGGATTTTAGTAAAGCCCATTATGGACGTTAAAGGATTTCGAAATTCATGAACAAAACTAGATGAAATCTGTCCCAGTACTGCCAGTTTGTCCTTGTGATTTTCACTTATATATAAGGTTTTATCGTTTAATTCTTTATTTTTTAAATTCGTATATTGAGATACAGCATGATAACAGAACAAATCAAAATGCGAGTTCATGTGATTGATGATGGACTGCATGTCCTTAGCTGGTATGTTTGATTGGAAAATGTGTTTAATGATGATGCTTCTTCCAAGATTGACATTGTAAACAAAGTCTCCAATATTTATATTGGCCTCCAACCGTTCAAGGGCTACCTTATGGGCAAGGTTTATCATTTCTTTCTCACTTAGGGAGCCGGTGATCGCATGTTTGATAATATTAAACATACTAAACCCGTTTTCAAGTATCAGCTCTTTATGAGGATCCACTTTATCGATAATAATAGAGTCATGCCAATCCTTCATAATTTTGGCTTCCTGCTCCTCAAGAAAGCAAACAAGAATTTTTTTATGTGAACTTTGCAGCGACGAAAACATGTTAATCCCCTTTTCCCCGAATTGTTTTTACATGTATCCATATAAATCTGAATTTATAAAGAATGATGACTTGATAGGCAAAAACAATTTGTCCGTAATTCCTATTCATTTATGTAAAAAGGTGCCTGATAGAAGGACATCTCAAGGATAACCTATTCCTAAGTTTCACAACTTTTTGACAGTTAAATGATAATCTTATTATCTACCATTTTTCTCTGATATTCTATTATTAATATATCTAATTTTTGGCTGAAAGTCAGTGTTTCTTGACTATTTAACCCTGTTGCAGCCGCAATAGATATCATTTCCTGCTGCATTTCTACAATTCTCTCTAGTAATTCATTCATTTTATAAATACAACCTCTCAAAGAACGATTACCCTTAATTGTAAGATATCTAATAGCATCTTTCTACAAAATAAGTAAGACAATTTCCATCCTAATACGACAAATTTAATTTGTTTTAATTGGGATTCTGGCTATATCCCATTTGTAACTAATCTATATAATAGTACAAATAATACAATTATAGGAAGTGTGTATATGGCTGGAAGAAGATCTGCAAGCCCCTTTAGATTCTGTGTGTTTCCTAGATACCGGTGGTGCGGCCCAGGATGTAGCGGCCCAGGAGTTCCTATTAATGATGTAGATGCGTGCTGCTATAGGCATGACCGCTGCTTAAGTGCTGGAGTCCCTGCTTGTAAATGTGATAGGGCTTTGATAAATTGTCTTCGGTCTAGAATCAATCCCCGCACGGATAAAGGAAAAAAAGCCGCTTTCATGTATAACGTAATGAAAATTAAAACATTCTTCTTTTGTTAATGGTATAAGGGGGAGCAATTAATGCGAGTCGGAAGGGCTCTGCTGCTTGTAAGATATTTTTGTAGTCCCTCTATTAAGAGGGTGGTAAGGGCTGCCGCGTGCAGCCCTTATGTATGAGGATAGTATTAAATACCTTCAGTTAAAATTTTCTTGAAGAAAGTGAGGAATCTTGAAGGGTTTTTTTAGATGGGAATAGAACTGTTTATTAATACATATGGAAAAGCGCCTTCAGATAGATATACATATCCATTAGGTATCCAGGGCCTGTACCCACACTTTATAGACCTCTAAGGAAAGAAGGTATAAACATGAATGGCAATTTCTTTGCTAACTACAGCAGCTACATCGTTATTCCAGAAGAACAACATGAATCTTGTAAAAAAGAATATGATCCGGCTGAATATGCCACCTACTATATCCTTACACTGTCCCTCTATGATTCTCTTCTATTAAACTGGTCCGAAGCAAACAAATACGAAATTGAAGTTGAAAGATGTATAGAAAACGTATTGGAAGAATTCAATACCGTACAAAATGACCATTACCATTTACAGTTATTAGAGTTAAATAAAGATAAGACCTATTTTGTGCTTGCGCTCTCATGCAAAAATAAAATTGACAGCAGTGATGCCCAGGAACGTATAGCTTATATCATTGAAAAAATGCTGACAAATCCTTTTTATATTGGCCAGAGCTGGTATAAATTCACCGGTGACAGGGGGAGGATTGAAAGGAAACTATTCTGTTTTTCATTCAAAGAATATACCTCTTGAATTAAACAGATGGGTAACATGAAAGGGAAATATCTGATCAAGGCCGACAGAACCTGAACGCATGGTTATCCCTTTTTTAAGGGCTGCTTTCACCACACTTTTGTTTTTCTGTTTACAAAATTGGGTAATTTACTGTTAACAGCTAATATTTAACAAAAGAGGTGCACAGATGAATAGCAGCCACGAGTACCTTATTCTCATAAAAGAATTACGCCAACTGATCAGGGATCGATACAATTGTAAAGACCAGTATATAAGAAATATCATTTCCAAGGATATAAAATTGCTAAGTGATGCTATAGATATCATAAAATAATGTTGAAATTGTTTTGGTCTTTTATCCACTAAAGGGGGAGCCATGCGATAGGCTCCCTTTTATTATTGTTTTGCATCTTGTTTTGGAGAAGGTTAAAAGTCTTAATTTCATACAGATCACGAGAGGTGTTTAAATGACCATATCATTGAAAGTTGAGGAACTAAGTTCAGTCCAGGAACACCTTGAGGGCTTAGCGGATCTCCTGGTACAAGTGGTAGAAGAGGGAGCATCAATCGGTTTTCTGCCTCCTTGCCCAAATGAAGAAGCGGAAGAGTATTGGACCACAGCCATAAAGGCGGATCATATCATTTTGTATATTGTAAAATCGGAAAATGAAGTAGCAGGAAGCGTACAGCTGCACTTATCAACAACTCAAAATGGTTCACATCGTGCGGAAATCGCTAAACTTTTAGTACATCCCAAATTCCGGCGGATGGGATTGGGGCGGATATTGATTCAGACCGCTGAGGAGAGGGCAAAAGCTGAAGGGCGCACTTTGTTAGTGTTAGACACAAGAGAAGGAGATCCTTCTAATCTGCTTTATACTTCCATGGGATATACAGAAGCCGGCAGGATTCCCAACTACGCTAGATCAGCAGATGGAAACCTGCATACAACCGTGTATTATTATAAAAATTTATAAAAGGGACATTATAAAAAGTAACGAATAGCTGGAGAGGTGTTCTCTTTGTGGAAGGTAAAGTACAAACATAATCGGGCAGATGGAGGAATTGCTGCTGTAGAATTAGAAAGTGAAGATGGCAGAATGGATGTAAATGCCAGATGGGATGGGTGTATGGAAATACATTTGTACACTGTGACCGAAGAAAACCGTGAACTAAAAGATACGATTCATACTTGTGATTTAAGGGGACTCATCGAAAGTCTCGGATCCCTGGATAGTGTGATCAGGGATTATTTCGAAGAGAATAACTCATCTTTATAGTAAGCAGCCGATGAGTATTTGAAGTAAGCCCGCATAGTGGGCAGCCCCCCTACATAAAGGAAATACAGCAATATACATCTTTCAGGCTGGCTGTCGAGGATCTGACGGCTGCCTTTTTTACTGTACTGCTTTAACTAAAGCGCGTCTACTGTAGAGCGGATTGTTCGTTCACGTGATCAGCATATTCGACGAAATAAAAGCATAAAGGCAGCTGGATAAGCATAAAGGAGGATACAAAAGCATAAAGGAGATTACAAAAGCATTGTGTGAAGGGAAATCAGCATAAACATGGGAAACATAAGCATAAAACGTAAGAACTTAAGCGTAAACTTCTTAAACATAATCATATTTCCCATTAAGTGGAGCATAAACCAGGATGCATATTATAATCCTGTACTATTAACAGAAAAACTCTTCAAAAACCTATGTTTTGAATAGCTGGGAAGCTGAAGTTAACAAAAAAATGAACCAATGTATGGTTCAGCCCCCTAATAGCCGTTTTCCAGTAAATGGCCCCTGATACTCCTTCGTTTTGCAGTCGTTCAGAATTTGGAGCTCAACGGAGTCATGGTAAACACACCCATTTTAATGAATCGCTAAAAAGTTTACCAGCATGGCACACATGCCGTCATAGGGATCCATGCAAAGCAGGAGATGCAGGTGTATGCATCTCCTTTTAACATTAGTCCTTATTGAACCAAAGAGGTTCGTTGTCATCAACTTCACCATTATAGTTGATTAAAATTTCTTCCCCTGCTTTAATGTCTTTGTAGGCAAAAAAATCAAATGTATGGTTCGGAAAGTTTATCTCATAAGTAGCATTTGGTTCGTATGAGTGATTGAACAGCATGCCGTATCCTAATAGGATGGCGCTGTGGTTTATGCCGTATTCAAAGGCATAATCCTCAAGCAGTGTTTTTTCAATATGGACGTGCTCTTCATTTGGATAGGGGAGAACCGGCGCTTCATGAATCAACTCGCCTTTTTTGATGTCGCGGGTAGCAAATACCCCTCTATTTAATTCTCCGTCACTTAGTTTTGAAGTTCTGATTTCAATCATGGCTGTCACCTGCATTTTCTATATGGTGTTTGTATAAGCATGCCAGTTTCATGGAAGTATTGCAAATTTTTTATAAAGTAATTTTCACTTATTGTCTATTTTATTGGCTCAAACATCCAAGAAAAGCTTGTATACAAAGTTTCTTGCGCTCAGTCACCATTGAAGATATCAAATAAACCTTTGGCGATACTTCCTTCGTCTTTTGACCCGCCGCGTCGTGGAGCGGCCGCAAACACCCTGCTGGCCAGCCGGCTGAAAGGAAGTGATTGCACCCAAACAGTGCCAGGACCTCTGAGAGTTGCAAAAAAGAGTCCTTCACCGCCGAAAAGAGCTGTTTTAACTCCTTTCACCAATTCAATATTATAATCAACACTGCTTGTCATCGCTACGAGACAACCTGTATCAACCCTCAATAATTCTCCAGGGGCCAAGTCTTTTTTGAAAATGGTTCCCCCAGCGTGGACAAAAGCCATTCCATCACCCTCTAGCTTCTGCATGATGAAACCCTCTCCCCCAAAGAACCCGGCACCTATTTTTCTTTGAAATTCAATTCCAACTGCCACACCTTTTGCGGCTGCTAAAAAAGAATCCTTTTGACATATGATTTTCCCATGATACTGACTTAGATCCATCGGGATGATTTTTCCGGGATATGGGGAAGCAAATGAAACATGCTTTTTACCAGATGCTTGGTTCGTAAATGCTGTCATGAACAAACTTTCTCCGGTCAGTACTCTTTTTCCGGCACTAAAAAGCTTGCCCATTAATCCGGTTTCACTGGTAGCATCACCAAATATGGTTTCCATATGAATTCCATCATCCATCATCATCAGACTTCCAGCCTCTGCGATGACTGTTTCTTGTGGATCTAATTCGACACTGACAAACTGCATATCATCGCCATAAATTTCAAAATCAATTACATGATTCTTCATTTCAAATACCCCCCTGGTTCATTCGTTCATACTTATTTTAAAATATGGAAGTATTTTCCGCTACCTAAAAACACCTCAATCTAAACATATGGTAAAAGAAACTTCCTAAAATTATCTGCAACATTTTTTATGCTTAAACGTATGAATAATTAGCACATTAGAGAGGCTTGATTTAGGGCTGATAGAAAGGAATGAAACTATGAGGAAAGTCTTTGTTGTGATTTCAATCATGGCCGCACTGCTACTCAGCGCTTGTTCGGCACTAGGAGATATTAATAATTCTGTGGAGTATGCAGCTAAAGCAACGGAAAACTTGACGTACTTATCTAACTTCGCAGAAAAAGCACCTGATATGCTCCGGGATGCTGCTCTCAATGCTGAGGTGAAGGAAAACCTAGAGGCCGAGCTTGCTTCATTAAAAGAAGATTTAAGCCAATTTAATGACATTGAAGCCGTGCCTGCTTTGGCCAAAGATCTGCATCAGCAGCTGGTAACTAAGAATGAAGCAGTGATCACTGAAATAAATAAGGTGATGGAAAACGGACAACTAACCTTAGATAAACTGGAATCGTCAGAGCTTTTACCGATGATTAAAGATGTACAAAGTTTATTGAATCAAATCGAAGAGCTAGGATTATAAGCCATAACTATAGCCTTTTTGGCCGTCCATAAATCGAACCAGCCATCACTAATAGCAGCGGCTGGTTCGAATTGCTCTATGCTAATTTTTTATCCGCCTATGCATCCTCGGTCCATTAAACAATGCCCAGTTTTTCTTCCCCATCCCAATAGAATTTAATTGGCTTTTCAGCTTTTTGAAGGAAAAGTATTTCTGCCAACCTGATAGGAAAAGCCTTCTAAAGCCGATGTAATTAAAATAGGCTGTTTTCGCAAACTTTGTTGTTTTTGAACAAGGGGGGTGATTGGAACGTGAGGATGCTCGCGGACCTGAGGGGCGGGCGCTGAGCCTCCTCGGCTTCGCCTGTGGGGTCTCACCTGATCGAAAAGCGGAAAGCGGTGCCTGCCCAACATATAAATATTAAACGCTCAGTGATAATCCCAATTGAAATAAAATTCTAAACAAATTGGCAGGCAGAGACCCGATAAAGAAGACTTGCTGACTGGCGAACGACAGTGAAGACAGAAGCTTAGTCGCACTTATGCGTCAGCCAAGCATAAGACGAGCCGGCTGTGGGGAGTGCTTTTCTCCCCATAGACGGATTGGCTTATGACTCGAGGGTCTCAGCTTGTAGCTGGATCAAGGAGTCTCGCACCTTACGTTCCAATCAACCTGTTTACAATAGGGTAGGTTCACGGAACTATTAAAAAACAACAATCTTTTAGAAAAGAGACTTAAAATAAGACTGATATTTCACGG
This sequence comes from Peribacillus deserti, assembly GCF_002863585.1. Taxonomy (GTDB): domain Bacteria; phylum Bacillota; class Bacilli; order Bacillales; family DSM-1321; genus Paraperibacillus; species Paraperibacillus deserti_A. The sequence continues at coordinate 27,350 of NZ_PGUY01000021.1, forward strand.
CAGCAGCATTTTTAATTGATCGATTCGCAGTTGGGTAGAAAGGCCAGCTGGCTTATAGTGGCACTGAGGTAACCGGCGAATAGTATCTTTAAGCTTTTAATAACTCTGAAATGATTGCAAAGAGTGGTAAAATACATAAATCAATACATATTCGAGGTTAGCAATGAAGATTTTTCAGTTGAAAAAAGACTACAAGGATTTATACAAAAAAGGAGTTCAATTCTTTCTTATTTCAGAATCAGAATTCATTGGGGTAAAAGAATATACATTGCTAGCTTCAAATCAAAAGGGAAAGTTACTTGTTAGTGATGATGAACTGAACCGTTATTTCTTCTTAAAAAATCCTTAGAAGTGGAACATGTCATAGTTAATGAGCTCCCATTTAGCAGCTGCAGGAATTATTTTTTGTACTCTCCAAAAGCGTTACCCGATTCAAGTAAAATATGGTTTGATTTATAAAAAAGGTTGTAATTCTATGGCAGTCTGTATCGAGAACGTTCACAATTGTTGTTAACAGTCCGCGAATGCTATCCCAATTCCATGCTTATGACGATTTATTATAGTATCCATCCTCTGTATGGAGTTATTCATTTCTTTTTCGCTTATTTTTATTTCTGCGTTTCTAGAGTCCGATGAAAACGTTTTATCCACACATTACGAACCGAAGCGGCAGACGGTATAAGTAGACTTTTTTTGTAAAAGTGTCTTCTGCTTATTGAGTGGGAGGTTCTAGGGCGCCATTCAACTTTTTTTTTACGTATCCAGATTGACTTTAACGCAGCGTAAAGGTGTAGAGTTTAAGTGGTCAGGGGGGGGCGGCAAGTGGAATATACAGTGCAAAAGCTGGGAAGGCTCGCAGGGATCAGCACCAGGACTCTTCGGTATTATGATGAAATTGAAATTCTTAAGCCGGCAAGAATTAATTCATCGGGATACCGGATTTATGGGGAAGCAGAGATTGACAGACTGCAGCAAATATTATTTTATCGGGAACTGGGGATAAGCCTGGATAGAATTAAAGCAATTATGGGGAATCCTTCCTATGATGGTACAAAAGCTCTGAAAGAACATCGTGAACAGCTCCTTGACAAGCGGAAGCAATTGGATTTACTGATTGCTAACGTCGAAAAAACGATCGCATCATCGGAAGGGAGAATAATCATGACAGACAACGAGAAATTTGAAGGGTTTAAGCAGAAGATGATAGATGAAAATGAAAAGAAGTATGGCAAGGAGATTCGTGAAAAGTACGGGAATGAAACAGTAAACAAGGCCAATGAGAAAGTGCGTGCTATGTCACAGGAATCACATGCAGAAGCAGAGCGCCTGGCTGAAGAAGTGTTGGAAATCTTGGCCAAAGCCTTCAAAACAGGAGAACCAGCTGGCAGCCTGGCCCAGAAAGCAGCCCAATTGCAAAAAAAAGGCTGACATTTTATTGGAATGAGTACACCAAAGAGGCTCATGCGGGCCTGGCTCAGATGTATGTGGATGATGAACGGTTCAAAAAATATTATGATGATAAGCAGCCGGGAACAGCAGAATTCCTAAGGGATGCCATCCACATTTATACAGGCTTAAAGTAAGGTTGGAAAAAACCGTCTAATTAATAAAATAGGCGGTTTTTATCTATGTAAATACCCCTTGTAGGTTCATTCCATACAGAAAATTGAAATGGTCATGTATACTATAAACAGCTGGCTTTTATCTTTGGACAAATGGTCGGAAAAAATTGTAACTACGTTTTATGGGGTGAGAGAATTCGATGGGACACATTAGTGGAAAGACATTCAGCTGCGAAAAGGAATTAACTCTTGCAGTAATCGGAGGTAAATGGAAAATGCTGATTTTATGGCATTTAAAGGATGGAACCAAGCGGTTTGGTGAATTGAAATCACTCATGCCTGGCGTAACTCAGCGAATGCTTGTAAACCAGCTGAGAGAGCTTGAAGATGATTTTATTGTGCATCGTGAAGTGTATCCCGTTGTACCGCCTAAAGTGGAATATTCACTTACTGAGGAAGGGAAAAGCTTAATACCGATAATCGATGCCATGTATGAGTGGGGAAAAACATATAGTAAAACCGTGATGAAGGATGAGGTTATCATTAAGGAATTACCGTAATAATCCGGTATGAACCTGTAGTTCAATTCAAATACTAACACCGTTCAGTAACTTTGATAAGTTGGCTGACCGGTGTTTTTCTATAAAGTTTTGTAAAAAGCCCCTATTGATTGCAGCGAAAGATTTTTTCGAGGGGGAGTCCTAGTGCCACCTCGGGTACAAAAGAGACGGAAGGCGTACCTTTTTACCACTCATAGGCTTATGACTCGAGATTTTCTGGTTGTATCTGGACAATCCAATTTTCCCAAGGATTTCTTATATGTGCTCCGATCAGCTTTGAACATTAAGAGGCCAAAATAAAAGAAACTCATTTTCTAATTTTACAGTATACTTTTTGTAACTACGTACCATTTTTATCACTATATGAAATAAAAGTGCGTACTTTTACTGTAAGATATTACTCATTATACTGTTACATGTGCAGGGAACCTGAGTGGAAACACTCCCCCGACCAAAAAATTAATCATGAGGTGAATGACGTATGCAACTGCAATTAGCATTAGACTTAGTGAATATCCCAGAAGCCATCAGCCTCATTAAAGAGGTTGAACAGCACATTGATGTTGTTGAAATTGGAACTCCAGTTGTTATTAATGAAGGACTTAGAGCGGTTAAGGAAGTGAAAGAAGCATTTCCTGATCTTACAGTCCTTGCAGACCTTAAAATTATGGATGCTGCCGGTTATGAAGTAATGAAAGCTTCAGAAGCGGGTGCCGATATTATTACCATCCTTGGAGCCGCTGAAGATGAGTCCATCAAAGGAGCAGTAGAAGAGGCGAAAAAACAGGGCAGGAAAATCCTTGTCGATATGATTGCTGTGAAAGATTTGGAAGGACGTGCAAAAGAACTCGATGCTTTTGGAGTCGACTATATCTGTGTCCACACGGGGTATGATCTTCAGGCAGTCGGTCAAAACTCTTTCGAAGACTTAATGACAATAAAAAAAGTTGTAAAAAATTCTAAAACAGCGATTGCTGGTGGAATCAAGCTTGAAACCCTTCCAGAGGTTATTAAAGCACAGCCTGATCTTGTCATTGTCGGCGGCGGAATAACAAGCCAGGACAATAAAAAAGCAGCTGCTGAAAAAATGCAGCAAATGATCCAGCAGGGGTAAGTCTGATGTCCGTATCCGGTTTTTTAGAGAACATCCTTGAAGAATTAAGGCAGACGGCAGATCTTATTTCAGATGAAGAAGCGGAAGTATTAATTGGACGTATTCTTGAATCAGAAAAAATATTTCTGGCCGGGGCTGGACGTTCAGGATTCATGGCTAAGTCCTTTGCTATGCGTCTTATGCATATGGGTCTTGATTCTTATGTTGTGGGTGAAACCGTAACAAAAGGTCTTGATAAAGAAGACCTTCTAATCATTGCATCTGGTTCAGGAGAAACAAAAAGCCTGGTGTCTATGGCAGCAAAGGCAAAAGCTATCGGCGGCACCGTTGCCCTGGTTACAATTGAACCGGACTCAAGTATCGGGAAACTGGCCGATATTACCCTAAAATTACCAGGGTCCCCAAAGGATCAATCAGGCAGCAGTTATATCACCATTCAGCCAATGGGAACATTGTTCGAGCAGACGTTATTGTTGTTCCTTGACGCCGTCATTTTAAGAATAATGGACAAAAAGGGAATGACCTCCAATAAGATGTATGGAAGCCATGCCAATTTGGAATAAGTCCGGGGCCCTCATTTATGAGGGCTTTTATCATTCTCTCTCACAGTTTATAGAAAGCCTTGCTACATGTATCTGTGATCTGAAAAGGAATACACTCGCCACCCATGGCCGGCCCAGAGAGCTTCGAGGTTTACGCGTTGTCTTTTTGATCGGTACATCCAGAAAAAGGAGATTCGTCGTTTCCCCAGGGAAGAATAAAAATGCCAAATCCGTAAATGAACTTTAACATAGACAGAATAATCTTGAGCAGATGCCTTGAGAATTTTAGTAAAAGGCGTAATATGGGATAGATGTATGTAATTAAGGAGGTTCACATTAGTGCAGAAACTTTCACGTAAACAAACTGCCTTTATTCTTACCTTTTTAGTCGTTGTCTGGGGCGTGAACTGGCCATTATCCAAGATTGCCCTTTCCTATACGCCGCCGCTGCTTTTTGCAGGCATAAGGACTTTATTAGGCGGGTTCATTTTATTACTGGCAGCCATGCCAAGGTATAAGAAGCTTAGATTAAAAGAAACATGGTATTATTACTTGGTATCAGCATTACTAAACATTGTGATTTTTTATGGACTGCAGACCGTGGGACTATTATTTATGCCAGCAGGTCTGTTTGCTGCCATTGTATTTATTGAACCGGTCCTCCTCGGCATATTCTCCTGGATGTGGCTTGGGGAACGGATGTATGGCATGAAGATTGCAGGCTTATTCCTCGGATTTGCGGGAGTGGTCATTATAAGCGCAGGCGGTTTTACTGGAGAAGTTTCCGCTGCAGGCATCCTACTCGCGCTCGGTTCAGCAGCAGGATGGGGTTTAGGGACTGTATATGTCAAGAAAACTGGAGACAAAGTAGATTCAATCTGGATGGTAACCGTTCAGTTGATCGCAGGCGGTCTATGTTTATTATCAGTCGGTTCGGCAGTTGAGAGCTGGTCTAGTATTCAGTGGGAAGCACCATTTATCCTTAATCTGTTGTTTATATCTACCTTTGTCATAGCATTAGGGTGGCTGGCTTTCTTTACGTTAGTAGGATCCGGGGAAGCAAGCAAGGTAGGATCTTTTACCTTCCTTATCCCAATGATTGCTATCTTTTGCAGTACGTTTATGCTGGATGAAGCGATTACGATTAATTTAATAGCCGGACTTCTATTAATCGTAGTCAGCATTTGTTGTGTGAACATTAATTTCCGAAAGCAAAAGGGCACCATCTAACGAAAGCAAAAGGGGGATTTTCTTTGAAAGGGAGAACCGCATTGATTGCTGGTGCATCCGGACTCATCGGCAGTGAGCTGATGCATCTGCTATTGAATTCAAACGAATATGCCGAGGTTATTTCTTTAGTCAGAACACCTCAGCACATTAAGCATCCAAAGCTTAAGGAGAGAATTATCCATTTTGACGAGTTAAAAACATACGAAGATTCATTAACAGCAGACGATGTATTCTGTTGTCTTGGCACAACTATAAAAAATGCAAAAACAAGGGAAGCCATGTATAAAGTGGATGTCGAATATCCAGTATCTCTTGCGCAGCTTGCATATAATAGGGGCGCTGAACAATTTCTGATTGTTAGTTCAATGAATGCAAATCCAGACTCCTTTATCTGGTATTCCAAAATAAAGGGTGAATTAGAGCTTAAAATTAGAAAGGTCCCGTTTCATTCTGTATCCATTTTTCGTCCATCATTATTGTTAGGCAGCCGAAAAGAATTTAGGCTGGGAGAAAGAATCGGAACGGTCCTTTATAGCGCTGTAGGCATTCTCTTTCAAGGCCCGCTTAAGAAATATCGGGCTATTCACGCAAAAACGGTAGCGCTGGCCATGTATAAATCCGCTGCAGCTAAAGAGGCTGGTGTCACTGTGTTCTCGTCAGAGGAGATTGCTGCCAAAGGCCGGTAATAGAATCACAAGGTTCCATTGTCGATGAAAAAGTTCAAGATTTGCAGTCTGCAGCTGGTTTAGCCCCTCGTTTATCCAGTTCATGGAATAGTATTTTATACTCCCAAATAGATAATCTTCCAATGATATATTGTTTCTGAACAAAATCAAGCAAGTCGTTTACATGCGCAGGATTGCGGCTTTTAACATATTTGTAATGCAGGATTAGTGCATTTAGCAGTAACATTCTTTTCCTCCATATTTTCCAATATTAGGCGCCGAAAACATCATACCATGGAAAAAAAGATTGAAATTCTTTTTTGAATATTTTAACTTCAGACAAAAAATAACAATTTTTTTAGATGTTTTTGCGTTTTTTAGTAAAGAAAAAAATCCTTTTCATATCATACATTTGCATATATAATACATCAGTGTACATAAGAGGGTTCCATCACATACCACACCTGCTATGCAATCAAAGAATATAAGGATGAAAGAATAGATAGCTTCCATCTTCAAATATGATCAGTGCATCCGTAAATAATTGTTTTACTTTGACAATAGGCTATGTTAAAGGTCATTGTTGATTTTTGCACGATGTTGATTGGAACGGATATGCGAGACTCCTGCGGGAAAAGACGGGTATTGTCCAGCTCCAAGGCTTTAGACCCTCGAGTCAAAAGCCAATCAGTCCATGAGAAGAAAACCACTTCTCACGGCCTGCTCGTCTTATGCTTTTCAGGTCTCTGCCTTCCCTGGGATTTTTTTGTGATAAAAGGTGAGCTAATCATGAGCTTCCTTAAACAATGTTATTGGGGAAGGCACCGCTTTCCGCATTTCGATTTGTCTAGCTACGGACTGACACCGCGGGTCTAGCCAATCGCCATCAAAAGGCCAAAAGCGCCTTTTGCTGCCGCTCGTCTTATGTCTGGCTACCCACGACGCACAGGATGTGCAAGCCAGGCGGGGCCACAGGACGTGGCGGTTGGAGCGTGGTAAGGGCGACTATGCTTCTGTCTTCGCTGACGCTCGTCAATCAGCAAGTCTTCTTTATCAGGTGTCTGACTTTCCATATAATGTGGTATTTTAAAAGTTTGGCTCATCACAGTTCTTTTTATAAAAATACCTAGAAAGTCACCGTCCTCCGCTTTTCTAATAAGGGAGACCCCACAGGCGGAGGCTCCCGGAACGCCGCGCGGAAAGCGAGTGCCTGCTAGCTGCAATCAACAGCCATGTTTAACAGAGCTTTACAATAAAATACTGGCGGTAAAGAACTGGACAATAGAGCCAGACTTAAGCCAAATAGAGGGCAGTATACTTTATACTCCTTCTATTTGGCTTTTTTTGTTTTACTTTAGAAAGGAGGCCGGGATGAAGGACATGTCTAAAAATCTTCAGACTGAGTTTGGCAGCTATATCGGCAGGCTGTTTAGAAATCAGTTTGGAAAAGGACCAGAGTCAGTCTTCATTACGATCGATGACTCTTTTTTATCCATATACCTGAGAAATTTTTTATCACCACTTGAAAAGGCACTCCTGGATCAGCGTCAGGACCAAACTGTTTACCAGACAAGAGATATTATTATGAATATTTTAATGCCTGAAATAAAACTGCATTTTCATACCATGACCGGTTTGGAAATTAATGATATGTATTATGATTGGGACCTTTATAAAAGGACAGGATTCATTCTGGGCCTGATGTCAGATTATTCTGAGGCACAGCCTTATCCAGCCCAGGAGCAAGTGAATCATCTTATAGGGAATTTAAGTGAAAAGATTCAAAAGAGGCCAACCAGTGTATCATCCAGCTTTTTAAATCCCAAAACTCTCTTAATTAATAGAAAAGGGGTTTTGACCATGGTGGAGCAGGAATTAATATCTTCAGGATATATGGAAACACTCCGATATACGAAAAAAAATCTTGAGAGAACCATGTTTTTCAATAATGCATTTAATTTTGAAGCCCTTTTGAGCGAAAGGGTTGGTGACGTATTTGTGGATTGGGATTTCAGAAAAGATGAGAGTCATATTATTCTTGTGCTTAATCAAAATCGAAAATCAAATCATAGTAAATGATGAGGGTTTAAGAATACTTTATTAGGGGAAACTTCTTATGAAACCTTATAAAAATGGATGAAAGAAGTAAAGCTTTCGTCTTTAAGGGGAATTTTGATGGAAAATAAATCACCTGAAATCGTTATAGCCAGTTATGTAGGCAAGCTTCTGAGGGATAATTTTGGAAAAGGCCCGGAATCAGTATATGTCTCTATTGCCGGGGAGTTTATCGTCATTCATATACGTAAATTTATCTCACCGATGGAAGAAGCCCTCTTAAAACAGGAAAATGAAAATGTTGTCCAAAATACCCGGGAAATCGTCTTTCAAAGCCTGGTCCCAGAAATAAAAGCATTTATTAAGGGGCTAACCGGAATAGATATTAATGAGTTTTATTATGACTGGGGCATGAGTAACAAGTCCGGGGTCTTTGTCGGAATAGGCAGTCCGATAGATGGGAAAATCGGCAGTATCGAGGAAGATTTTCCAGAGAAACACACAATGGATCGTAAAATTGTTGATATTAGTGAGGAAGCTCAAAAAGCTCCAGAGGGTTTGAAATCTTATTTAATGAATGATCGGATCATCATCTTTATCCGTGATGGAATTTTGGTTACCATTGAAAAAGAACTGATTCGTCAAGGCTATGGAAAGATCCTAAAAACAACGAAGAGAATCCTGGAGAAAAAGTTCTTACATAATTTTGATTTTGAATCAGTGATTGACAGGAAGATTACGGATATTTTTGTTGACTGGGATTTCGATCTTGATAAAAGTGTAATTGTGTTTATGTTAAAACCAAGCTAAAGGCGGGAATGGGCCGGACTTTCTCTTAAGAGCTGGACATAAGCCAAAACAGATGACCTTTCTGTCTGTTTTGGCTTTTTTCGTGCGGAAATTTCAGGACTTTATACCGGAGGAGGAACTATGAAACATCTTAGAAATGTATTCTATCAATTACTTATTATATATCCATTATTAACGGCTGCGCTCATCAAGACAGCCCATGTTCCTGCGTTAAGTATCTTTTTATTGGGACTGGTCATCAGTATCAGTGTTTACACAATAGGAGATATGATCGTACTGCCTAGGGAAGGAGTATTGGGCGTGATACTGGTCGATTTCTTTTTAGTATTTTTCATAACTGGCATCGGTTTGGATATTTGGGGGTTGTATGGATACAAAAACATACTGCATACGCTGCTCATATCGGTTCTTATCACAGTATGTCAAGGTATTTATCACAAATTTATCTGTAAAGGTCTGCCTAAGAAGAAAAGTATTAATTTTTAGAAACTCCGTCTTTTCGACGTAGTTTTTTTATTGTGTTTTTATTTCTCCGGCCATATTATATGATAAATTACATAGAGGTGAAAAAATGACTGTTTTATATGTTGTGAGACATGCCCATTCTCACTATAATCCCGATGAACTGGGGAGACCCTTGTCCGCAAAAGGTACAAAAGATGCGAAAACCGTTTGCCAGATGTTAAAAAATGAAAAGATAGACAGAATATTCTCCAGTCCATATCGAAGGGCCGTTGAAACGGTCGAAACTCTCTCAGCGTTAGTAAAGAAGGACATAATCATCGAAGATGCTTTAAGAGAACGAACTTTATCAGATGTACCCCTTGAAAATTTTGCATTTGCCATTGAAAAAGTATGGGAAAACAGCAGTTTTAAATGGGAGGGCGGCGAATCCAATAATGAAGCCCAGCAGAGAGGAGTCAAGGCGATTTTTAATCTGCTTCATACATATGAAGGGGAAAAAATGGTAATCTCTACACACGGCAATATAATGGTACTTATTATGAATTACTTCAATCCTTTATACCATTTTAAATTCTGGAAACAGCTTGATATGCCTGACATCTATAAACTCTCGTTCGATGGGGTAACGCATGTGGATGTAGAGCGGATGTGGAGGAGAGCATAAATGAAAAAACAGCAGGTGGTGCATGGGATTCATACACCATTCATACAATGTAGGGATGGTTCTTTTGGGGGGCCGCTTGTCCGCACAACTGATATAGAAGAATGGGGGCAGCTTGGTCTGAAAACGGACATGGTGAAGTGAAGAGTGCTAAATGAGTGCTGAATTTGGTAGATAAAGGGTTAAATTACAGGCAAATTATGAAAAAATTAAAGTTAATGGCAATAGAAGACTGATGTTGACCCGCTTACATTATAGTTTCGTGGCACAAAATCAACTTTTTTGAACAATTTATAGCACGTATCACAGCAGGGCAGAAACTTATGATTGTGTTTAAAGGTTTTATGCATATCTTGGAAATTTCTATGCTTATCCTGACCTTGTTATGCTTATGGATAAACGGATATGCTTATCCTAAGCCAGTTATGCTTATCCTGAGCCTGTTATGCTTATGAAGGAAGATGCTTATCTTGGCACTGTTATAACCAGAAAATACTGATATGAGTATCCCGACTTAGTTATAATCATAGATAAACTTATATGCTTATCTTGTCCCTGTTATGTCCAAAAGTACGATATACATATTCTAACCAAATTGTTGTCCAGGGAAAAACGGATATACTCATTCTGAGCTTGTTATGCCACAAAAATGCGCCTATCTAAAAAAACGGAAAAATATGTATGTTATTATCCAACCCTGCTTTGCTTCAAAATCTATATAAGCTTATTAAACAACCATTAATGCTTACCAGGAGAATCTACAATAAATCCAGAGGCCAAGACATATCCTTCATGCTGACACAGAACACTGTCATAACCATCAATATAAAGTCATTTCCAAACCACAAGTTAGAAGGATAGCCAGTACTCTTAAAAAAGTCATATGTATCTAAATAAAGGGAGTCACTGCGAATTTGTCCGCAGAATCCCCCCTCTCATTAAGAGTCAGATATTGAAACTGAAAACCGGCTTTGTTCTTTAAATAGCCGCTTCTACATTAAGTGATGCCAGAGTAAGGCCTGGCTGAATGGATTTTAGATGTCCCTCCACTTTGGTGCTGTAGGTAAAATCACCGTAACAGTAGGGGTAGCGGAAATTATTTTTATCGCCCCTGCAGTTATATACGGCAGGGTTTTTCCTCACCTGCAGCATGGAAAATTGCTTGGCTAGTTTTTGACTATGTTTTCCACCATGAGCTGATACATAATTGATATAACCTTGTCCCATGTTATAAGCTTGTATAATGGCGGGAAAATCTACTTTTTTTTGTTTCCCGTAGGCGAGCATCTGCTCGAAGTGCTTGACCCCCTGCTGAATGCTTTTCTCTGGACTAGTTATGGTATTCGGCGCAAGGCCTGCAGATTCTGAAGCCTGCATAGGATCTCCGCCTTTCCCTTTGCTTTCTTGCTGCATTAAAGCCAGCAGGACCGGGGCGAAGTTTTGTAACTGGTACTTTTTTAGCTCGTTATTTATTTGCGGTGAGTAACGTTTGACTCCACTGAAAGGGTCTTGTTTATAGGATGAAGTTTCTGTTTTAGTATTGGTTACCTGAATTACCCGCATTGCTCCAGTAAACAGAAGTAGAACGATCATCATTGTCAAAAGGGGCTTAAGAGATTTCCGTTTGCGCTTTTTCATAATTACACCCCATATACTATTTTTATAGAATAATTATAAGGTAATACCAAGACTTATTGCAGTGAAAAATATTGAAAAAAGATGAACATTAGAATAGTAGTAAAATAAGAAATTAAAAACAGTAATCACAATAATCCTTGAATTGTAGTTCCATCCCAAAAAGGGTATGATGAAATTGTTTATGTCTGAAAAAAATGATACTTTTCATAGCGTAAAAGCAGTTGAATGAGGAGGAGAAAAAGTGGAGATTGAAAAAATTATCAGGAGCAGGCGCATAATTAAAAAATTCAAGCCGGATCCAGTGGATCAAGATCTGCTGGTTTCCTGGCTTCAGACAGCCAGCATGGCCCCCAACCATAAAATGACGGAGCCCTGGAAAATTGTCTTTATTGGAAGTGAAACAAGAGCAAAATTAAATCACAAGACCAATTTCGGCCATGCACCTGTTTTGTTTGCGGTTTTATCACATAAAGGATCAACACAAGTCATACGGGACGAAAACATGGTTGCTGTATCTTGTTTTGTCCAAAACTTCATGCTGCTTGCATGGTCAGCAGGAGTAGGAGTTTTTTGGTCTTCACTTGGTGTTTCTGCCCTTGTAAGAACTGCCTTAAATGTGTCCGATGATTATGATGTGATCGGAATATTCGGGGCAGGTTACCCTGATGAAGTACCCGAAGCAAAAATGAGAACAGATATTGATGCGAAGATACAGTATCTCGCTTGATTGAAACACTTCACAGACTCGTTTTCAATATAGAAAACGAGTTTTTCATATGTATGAAATGATTGAGGGCATACTGCTATTGTGCAGGTTTATCATACTTTCTGAATTTTAGCCGGCTTATCAAACGGAAAAGGTAAAAAATTATAAACTCAATAGTGAGCTTAAAATATTTAGACTGACGAAAGTTGCTCCACTAAGTTTTATAGTTTAACAGAGCCGTTTTTTTTTGCCCTGACAATTTATGTTACTATATAAAAATATTCTTTATTAGTTAGGTGTGAACGGGTTGTTATTTATCAAAGCATTACTTTTAGGATTTTCAGTATCTGCACCTGTGGGACCCATTGGATTGCTGTGTATTCAACGGACCCTTTCAAGAGGGAAGGCTGCAGGGTTCCTGACAGGTTTTGGGGCTGTAACCGCTAATCTTATTTATGCCAGTATTGCAGCTTTAGGACTTTCCGTAGTTTCCGCTTTCTTAGTCGAACAGGAAATCTATCTAAGGATATTTGGTTCACTATTTTTATTTTATGTAGGAATAAAGACTCTATTAAAAGCACCTGCAAATCATGCTGCACAAATACAAGGCGAAGCCCTCTTATCCATGTATCTTTCAACATTTGTATTAATGATCACTAATCCCGCAACCATCTTAAACTTCGTGGCTATGTTCAGCGGCCTGGGCATCAATCCAGAGAATGGTTCTGGTGCGGAAACAGCGGCGCTGATCAGCGGGGTATTTTTTGGTGCATCCCTTTGGTGGGCAATATTAAGCATTGCAGTCAGTTTGTTTCGAAAAAAGGTAACACCCCATCTTGCCTTCATAAATAAGATGGCTGGAGGAATCATTATTTTATTAGGACTGCTGGCTATTATACGGTAAAAGCTCCAGCTCTATATGAGAACTGGGCTTCTTTGTTATTAAAAAAATGCCTGCTCCATTTAATTACGTTTTCTCCAGCTTTGGACACAGGGCTGATTTCATCACATATCTGAAGGCTGATTGAATAATTGCTTTGCGTGCATTACTTTTCTGATGCTTCCTTTAAGGATGACTGTCCGGCTGACGTTAACATTACAATTCTGAACAAGCAGAAGGGGAATAAGCAGGTGTTCTATGTTATGAGTAATGGAGGCTGTTTACAGCGGTTCACGTATGACAATGGAATTTTAGAAGAGAATAAACAATAAAATAGTGAAGGGAGTAAGATAAATGGAACAAGATCCGTACAAGCCGCATTTGATTCGATCAGAGGAGAAGGATTATAACATGATTACAGGGGAAGAAGATTCCTTAGGTGATGAGGCCTCCATGTTAAACAACGAAAAACTGGCGGAAGAAATAAGGGAAAAAAGCGACCCTCGTTACGCTGAATACTACGATTCATTGTGAGGCGGCCTAATGGCTGCTTTTTTAATTTTTAGGAAACTTGGATGGACCTTCAGGAACTCCTTGTTGCTTTTGCTCGGGTAGGAGGCTCCAGTACCATTTGCCTATTCATTCATATACTGTGATGAAGAATTGTAAAGGGGTGTGTCACATGTATTGGTATGCTGCTCAGGGTAACCGCAACTGCCTGTCAGCCCTTTCCCGGTAAAGGCCCGGTCCTCTTGGATTCTATACACCGGGTGTTATAGATTTGTGTAGGTCACCAAGATTGAGGACAAGAGAAGTCCTGAACCCAAGAAGATATTTTTCAACCGGAATGCATTTGAGGGAATACATATAATAAATTCAAATAGAAGATACAAACAAAGGAATAAGGCTAGAATGAGTCCAGCTAAAATGACATAATTCCCTAGTTTGTTTAACTTTATAAATTGAAGTGAACAGCAAAAGAGAAATTAATAGAACATGTAAAACTAGATACATATATAATCTATTTTTATTGAACTCTTTTGTAGTTGTTACCTTCAAGTGGCAGCTCCCAAAAATATAATGACTATAGGATTTGCGTAATAAAAATCTTCATTCCAGGCGTATGAACTGATGTAGGGCTTTGCCTGCACGTAACTTCAGCAAAATACACTTTGCTTTTTTGCGGCAAAAAAACAGGTGCCTTACATGGCAGCCTGTTCATTCACTTACATTCGTGTATCCGAAATGGTATCTCTGATTTTATCCAATGCTTGATTGGCTTTTTCTTTATTGGCAATCATTAAATTAACATATAAGGCATCAATTAAGCTTAATTGGCCAATCCTAGAAGCAAGAGCCTCTGAACGATATTCTGTTTCTTCAGAGCTGGTATAAAGCGCTATATGTACGTTCTGGCTGATGGGTGACTTTGCAAAGCCGGTGATTCCGATTGTTTTGGCACCGTTATCTTTGGCAGTCTTTAAGATCCGGATTGTATCTTTATTTGTCCCTGAGTGCGAAATAACCACAGCAACGTCTTTTGGTGTAAGCTGTGAGGCAGACATGAGCTGGAAATGGGAATCTAAAAAGGAAAATGCTTTGATGCCTGTTCTGATAAATTTATGGTAAGCATCCATGGCGATGACAGCGGAACCGCCTGTTCCATAGAATTCGACCCTATCTGCATCCTTTAACAGATTTACAGCTGATGTAATGGATTCTTTGTCCAAAAATTGAAGTGTATTTTCTAAGGTTCTAATGTTTGAGTGAAAAATTTTTTCAGCAATGGTTTTCTCGTCATCCTGCTCACTGATTTCCTCATGTATCTGTTGGATGGGGGACATAACTTCTGCTGCCAGGGCAATTTTCATAGCCTGGTATCCCTTAAATCCTAACCTTTTGCAGAATCGAAATACTGTTGCATCCGCTACTTTTAAATCATCCGCTACTTCGTTAATGGTACTGTGTATGATTCGTTCTGGCTTTTCCAATATATAATCAGCGATCTTTTTTTCTTTATCACTGAATCCGGAGTAATAGGATCGAATCTTAACCATACAATTTTGGCTCATCCAGTCTTCACCCTTTAAAATTTCATGAAAATAGTATAGCATATAAGACGCGAAAAAATATTTCTTCTTTATCGATTGCAAAAAGAAAAATATTTCGTATAATAAAAACGTTGTGAAAAAAAATTTCAAAAAGAGGCGTATAATATGAAAATAGGATTAATTGGTTTAGGCAAGATGGGATATAATCTGTCATTAAATTTACTGGATAATAAGCATGAAGTAGTTGCCTATGATGTAAATTCAGAAGCAGTTCAAAATATATCAAAAGAAGGCGCTGAAGGTGCAGGTTCTATTGCTGAATTAGTAGAAAAGCTTCCTTCTCCCAAAGCTGTATGGATTATGGTCCCGGCAGGCCAAATTACAAATCAGGTCATTGCTGAACTTAAAGGGCTTCTTAATGCCGGAGACATTATTATTGACGGCGGTAACTCTAACTACAAGGAATCCATCCAAAGAGCAGAAGATGTTATAGAAAAAGGCATTTACTTCCTCGATACAGGTACAAGCGGCGGTATGGCAGGAGCTAGACACGGTGCTTGTACAATGGTGGGGGGAAATAAAGAAGCTTTCCAGACAGTTGAACAGATCTTTAAAGACATTTGTGTGGAAAATGGATACTTGTATGCTGGGGAAAGCGGCAGCGGGCACTTCTTGAAGATGGTACATAACGGTGTTGAATATGGTATGATGCAGAGTATTGCCGAAGGCTTCGATGTCCTTGAGAAAAGCCAGTTTAACTTTGACTATGAACAGGTAGCCAGAGTTTGGAATAACGGTTCTGTTATCCGTTCATGGCTAATGGAACTAACTGAGAATGCTTTCTCTAAGGATGCAAGATTAGAAGGACTAAAAGGAATTATGCATTCTTCCGGTGAAGGAAAATGGACCCTTGAAGAAGCGCTGGATCTTCAGGTGGCAACCCCGGTCATCGCATTGTCACTTATGATGAGATATCGTTCATTAGAAGAAGATACTTTCTCAGGAAAAGTAGTGGCTGCTCTTCGAAATGAATTTGGCGGACACGACGTCGTTAAGTAATACACGAAACAAACTTGAGACGTGAATAGGCAACAGCTTGAGAGCTGCTGGAAATTCAACGTATATTTGGGTGTAGAAGCTGCTGCTGGCGCTAGGAATTATCTGCTAACAGGAACTCTCATTAAACATAGTATCCTCAGTCACGATTAAATGGTATAAACAAAAAGACTTAAGGAAATATGGGCCTTATGGCAAAAGCCGCTCCTATCTACGGGAGCGGCTTTTTTTATCATGTGGGGACTGTCCCCATTTCCTGGATTATTTCCCAAGATTACAGCTAATGGTGTCCTGCTCAACGTGGATATATCAGAATATTTTTCCAATTTTCATTGTAATCTTGAGCCTGCTTTGATAAAATGAGAAAAAATTTATAGCTGATATGTAATGACAGGATTCAGTAGTATGTTATCTCCCTGTTCTAGAGAGCCGGTGGGTGGTGAAAATCGGTACATAGATAAATATAAATTACCTCCAGGAACTTTCTTTGTGAAAAATAATAGCAAAGAACGGCACGGACCGTTATCCGGCCAGAGCGGAAGAACATGTTCTTCAATAAGGGTGGTACCACGTGTATAACCAGGTTCCTTTTTGGGGCGTGTTTTTTTATGTTTATAAAAACAAAACATTCTTAATTTAAAACAATTCTTCCAGGCCTCACATAAACGTCCGAATTTTGAGGCATAGTGAATGTACTTAGACATTTATTAACGGAGGTTTGTATGAAAGGATCAAATTTACAATCTGTACTAGATTTTAAAAAACTTACTGTTGTGCAGCTGCAGATTATTTTAGATGAGCTACAGCAAAACCAATCACCAAAAAAGAAACTGGAAATCCTGACAGCTACCTCGATCATCAAGGGAGAGATAAGGGCATATGAACCGGAAGAAATGGAAAAGGAGCCTATTTTGTCCCAGGCTTTAATGAAGTCAGAAAAAGAACCGCTGCTTGATATATCAACAAGAGAGCTGATTAATATACATGCATGCTTGTACCTAAAGAACGTCAAGATTCAGCCAATCGCATCGCCGGATACAAGCATACATTTAGAAGAGCTTGTCCTTTTCACCGATCATATTCAGGGGATCACATGGAACTGACAGGACAAGTAACATAGAAATTTTGAGGGAGAGATACGAATGGTACATGAAGCTCTGCTTATAGTGGATATGAGCAACGATTTTATAGCAGATCAAGGAACATTAACTGTCGGAAAACCGGGACAGGAAATTGTTCCCTATATTTTAAGGGTAGCAGAAAAATTTCTGACTGAAGGTAAAACAGTTGTGGTTACAATGGATGCACATGCAGAGAATGATCCTCACTTCGATTTATGGCCAGTCCACAATGTAGCCGGAACGAAAGGACAGGAGCTTTTTGGTGACCTGCATGAATGGTATTTGCAGCAAAAAGATTCGGAGGATGTATGGTACATTCCAAAAACGAATTATAATGCCTTTTTTAAGACACCTCTTGCAGACCGATTGCGGGAGCGCGGTGTGAATACAGTACATGTTGTCGGAGTATGTACGGATATATGCAACTATCAGACGATTGCCGGGGCCAATGCTGAAGGATTTCATACTGTCATACATAAAAGAGGCGCAGCCACGTTCACTGATTTGGGAGAAACTTTTATTAACCATATGAAACTATGTTTTCATACGGAAATCATTGAATAGCAACCTAACCCTTCGAGAGCTTAATCTTGAAGGGTTCATTTTATCCCTGAGCATTACACGGGCGGGATACTCATATTCGCTTATCCCTGGGCATAACCTTAGGATTAAGATAAGAATATTAGTGTAACCATAGCATAACAGGTTTTAGGATTAGCAGCATATCCGTATTTTCTGGGCTTACCAGTGGTCAGGATAAGCCTATTAGTTTTTCCCTAATCATAACCGGCTTAGGATAAGCATATCCGCTTCTCTAAGAGCATAAAAGGGCCGGGATACGCATAGAAAATTCAGAATAAGCATAAAACCTTTAAACCTAAGCATAAGAGGCTGAAAGTTAAGCATAACATCCAAAAAAATAAGCATAAAACCTTAAAACACAAGCATAAGTTTCTGCCCTGCTATGGTAAGTGCTAAAAATTACCCGTAATAGTGATTTTTAGCCACTAAACGATATTGAAAGCCGGTTCAACATCAGCCTTCTTTTAAATTTTACTTTAATTTTTCATTAATATCATGTAGTTTGACCCTTTGCCTATCAAATTTAGCCCTTCTACTCTTCGCGATGTCCCGTTCTCAAGCCAATGGCCCCCATACTTCCGTCCCACTAGTTCGGAAAAGTGGTCCCCATATTTATCCGGCCTGCCCAACCACACTTGCTGCCTTATATGATCACTACTCCTATCGAAACTCTTTACTTTCGGCCTTTACTGGATTCACCTTCCCCAGTAACCGCGTTTTGCAGACCTGTCACAAGTGCATCCGTCGTTTCGTCTGCAGTCCTCATTACCCCTCCGTGAATTTGTTTATGATCTGATCCTTTTTTAGAATTCTGCTTGCTTTCTCTTGCATCTTTTTGATATTCCATGTTTTACACCTCCTTTTACTAAGGTGCTCCATTCATGGCGGGATATCCTCAAGCTTTCTTCTCGGGACAGATCAAATATTATTTCAACAATATTTCAATTACCGGTACAGGAAAAGGCAGGAGCCCCGAAGAGCTTTCAAGGATCTTTGTTTTATACAACAAGAGTGAAAGGGACGGGGCTAGGCACCTCCGTATCTTTAAGAATTGTGGAAAAAATTAATGGAAAAATTGCTTATACCAGCGTTCCAGGGAAAGGTACCCGTGTAGAAGTGGCTTTTACGAAAAAAGAGATACATCTGCGCAGAAAGTCAGGATTGGGTGTTAATAAACAATAATAATAGAGGTAACTATTCTAGAGATAAACAGGGCGATCTCATTAGATCGCCTGTTTAATGCATATCATCCGCCCGGGAGGAGTTAATCCGAACTGCTGGATACCATTGTATTTGCTCTCAATTGCTCCTCATTTTGAACATAGTCAACAGAATGTATTCTTTTATGTGTTCCTGTTGATTTTTCTCCAAAGACCTGGATTAATAAGCCTATTAAAATCAGAGAAAAAATGCAGACTGCTGCCCAAACCATACTATTCCTCCTCATATCAAAGTCTATAAAATAGAATATGCGCCTGTCCTTAGAATAAGTTCTCTTTTTGGGAAGCTCGGTCCAAATTGATAATGGATTGTATTCAAGGGCACCCGCATTCCGCGGGAATCCGGAAGTATCCCCGGTGTTAGAAGTATTCGGGGGTATTACTTAACCATTCCAATGATAGTGTCATAAAGAATGGTAACGCAGCCTTCTGTAATTGTACGAAGCCTTAAAAATTGCTATCCTTGGATATCTTGTATAAACTTTCCGTTCCTTCACATTCTATCCATAGAAGACATGAAGGAAGGTGAAGATTTT
This sequence comes from Peribacillus deserti, assembly GCF_002863585.1. Classification (GTDB taxonomy): domain Bacteria; phylum Bacillota; class Bacilli; order Bacillales; family DSM-1321; genus Paraperibacillus; species Paraperibacillus deserti_A. The sequence continues at coordinate 46,804 of NZ_PGUY01000021.1, forward strand.
TGGATAGTAAATGGCTTTCTATTGTCCCGTTTTTAATCGCCATTCCGATCGCCATGAAAACTAAGCAGGTACTGCCAGGATTATTTGCTGGATTATTAGTGGGTTCGTACTTGCTTAAACCCACTCTGACAGGGGGCCTCGAGGAGATGATCGGTTACCTGGTCAGCGGCCTTATTGATCCGGGTAATATCAGAATATTACTGTTCTTATATGCTTTTTCTGGTTTGATCGGAATGATTAAGATTTCAGGAGGTATAAGAGGTTTTGTCGAGGAAGCTTCGACTAGAATACATACAAAAAGGGAAGCGCTGATTCTTACCTATCTGTCAACACTTGGAACCTTCGCCGCACCGAGTTTCCGTTTTGTGACGATTGCTCCCATAATGAGGGCACTGTTGAAAAAGGTCAAAATGTCCACACAGGAATTGGGCTTTGTTATTGAAACTACTGCGACTCCCGTCATCGTCCTTATCCCTATTGCTACGGCATTTGTTGGATATATGACCTCCATTGTGGATCTCGCCGTAAAGAACGAGCATATACATGCTGATCCTTATAGACTTTTTATCCAAAGTATACCTTTTAACTTTTTTTCTTTTGTCATGATTTTAGTAGGAATATATTTAAGCTTCTTTCATCGTTCTAAATCGACAGAAGATACTGACCCAACAATGATAGGTAAAGAAAGTGAATCGGATGAAGATGATTGGCATAGCTGTGACCCGGCAGTAGGGAAGGACCTTCCATCCAAGCCGTGGAATCTGCTAATTCCTTTGGCCCTCATCGTTTCGCTGACCCTTGTTTTCACTTGGTGGGACGGTTACCAAAAAGAAAAGGGGGTACTGGGTGCATTTATCAAAGCAGATGTGATGATGGCCATGCTCGCAGCTCTCCTGTTAACCTCTATTTTGGCTTTTGTATGGTTGAGAATACAAAAAATGAAAACTGCCGAGCTGCTCAATAGTTTTATTATTGGGGGCAATGAAATGATGAGTGTGATTGTTTTACTTGCAGTGGTCTGGGGATTATCATCTGTAACGGAAAAACTGGGTTTTACAGAATTTATAACAGAGCATGCAGGATGGATACCGCCTTCTGTCGTTGTTCCGATTTTGTTTCTTTTTGGGGGAGCTATATCTTATTTTATTGGATCGGCCTGGGGTACTTGGGGAATACTTATGCCTTTAGGAGTTTCGATGTCGTATGCGGCCCACATATCTTTACCACTTGTAATAGGAGCAGTATTTGCCAGCGGCACATTTGGGGCTTTTGCGTCTCCATTAAGCGATGATACAAATACCATTGCTAGAATTTTGAATCTTTCCGTAATGAAATATGCACGTTATAAATTAAAGCCGGCCTTAATCGCAGCCGGCATCACGGCACTTTTATACGGTGTAACCGTTTTATTTATGTAAGTTTATCTGGAGAATCCATTAGATGATTGAATAGTAGTTATGAAGCTTAGGGAAGCGGATTACCGCTTCCTGGCAAGGCATTCAGGGATTTTGGATACGTAAGAGCGTTCCCTAATTAAGAGTTAAGATGTATGGGATGAAAGATCGTCTATGAATAGAACGAAGTGATTCTTACCGGCTTTCTTTGCCCTGTACAAGGCAATGTCTGCATTCTTCTTTAAAGTTTCTGAGGAAGTTGCATGTAATGGGTATATGGCTCCGCCACCGCTAATGGAAACGGTAATGCTTGTTCCATTTATCTGAATTGGATTCTGGTTTAAAAAGAAGCGTAACTCTTCAAATACGAGTCTTAGTTCAGAGATCGAAGAATTTTCAATAATGAACATGAATTCATCTCCAGCATAGCGGTATGCTTTTGCTCTGGTGCAAGAGATACTTTCCATACCTCGTGCAATGATTTTAAGATACAAGTCACCTGCATGATGTCCATAACGATCATTGATACACTTAAGTCCATCTGAATCTATCATCAAGAGAGATACCGAATCTGCATGTTCTTTGATGATTTTCTCCAAATCAGAATGAAAGGCTCGATAATTTCCTAACCCGGTCATCTCGTCTGTAAGGGACATTTCATAATTTCTTGTATATAGTCTGGCCGTATTAATAGAACTAATAACTTGATTGCCGATGATCTGCAGCAGATCCTCATGTTCTTTTCTGTAAGCAAATTCCCGGTTGCTTTGAGCGGAAATTACCCCTTTTACTTCATCATCAATGAGAAGTGGGACATAAATACAGGTGTTTCCTTCCCCTGTACCGATTATATAATTAAATTCATTTAATTCTTTTGCTGTTTTTGCGTGGATGGTTTCTCTTGACTTGATCACCTTCACTGTAAAACTATTATCATCAAATGGGATTTCAATGGAATGTAAAAACTCGCCATCATCCATCATAAAAGGGATTTGAATTTTCTGATTTCCCTCTTCATAAAGAGCTATAAAAAAGGCATCTGTGGGCATAACTTGTGAAACAAGCTGATAAGCCTTTTCCATAAGGACTTTTTCATTAAGTGTCTGAGAACACGTCCGGCCAAAATCGTGAAGAATACGTAAATGCTCATTAAGCCAGGTCATATCAATCATTCTTTCATTGATCTTGCCAAGTTCAACTAAAATGGAAGACATAAGACTGCTGATTTCGGTATCATTTACATCTGTATGAATGGATTGAAGCTGAGTCTCTTTGCTTCTATAAGAAGTGGAACCAACTGATTGAATAAGACTAAGTAACTCCACTAATTGGGTAGTATATTGATTTATGTCATTGCTTGCCATTTTTACACATCCATGTCTGAACTTGTTTTTGTTAATTATAACATTTATTACCATGCTATCAATCTAAACAGTGCCGGATCTCTTCTAAAATGAATCAAGTTTATACTAACCAATTATTTATAAGCCCTGATTCTTTTAAAGATTCTCCCTGTCCAGATAATCGTACACAGCAGTACGGAACCTATTGTAAATATAATAGCTCTGCTGAATAATGGCTGCCATTCATTATTAGTTAACATAGGAACAAAGATGGTAAAAAGATTTAGAACTACAAAGACAATTACGGGAGGCAGAATGAATTGATTATATTTCATGGCTGTAATCGTTAAAAAGAGAGTAAGAAGCGGGGCGGCGACAATATAAACGATAATTTCCCACATTTCAATAACCACTCCTTTAGTAAAACATGTATTTTTTTAATCTATGACAAAATATCAGGCTTGTTGTTAGATATGATAAAGTTTACTTGCTAGTATATGAAAGCAGTAAGTTGTACATTTGCAGGTTATCAATCAGTATTGGAATCTCGTAAAATTATGAAATGAAAAGTCCGAAAGTTGAAAGGGGGCGGGGAACCTGAGTATACGTATTGAAAAGTTAAGTGAACGTCATGCACAAAGTCTTTTTAAGTTTGAGTGTGACAACAGAAGATTTTTTGAAACAATGGTACCTGGGCGCGGGGATGACTACTATATATACAGCCATTTTTTAAATAACCTTGAAAGTCTACTCCTGGAACAAGAAAACGGGTTATCCATTTTTCATCTTATTTTTGTTGGTCATCATGCCATAGCCGGCAGGATCAATTTAGCGGATATCGCTATGGAAAGTACTGGAAGAAAAGCTGACCTTGGATACCGGGTAGGGAGAAATCACTTACAAAAAGGAATTGCAGCCACCGCATTGAAATATATATTAGCCTTAAGCGCGGACGAGTACGAAATAAACAAAATATTAGCAAAAACGACCAATAAAAATATCGCGTCACAAAAAGTCTTAGAAAAAAACGGGTTTGAACTGGACTCTATAGATAATGAGGCAATCACGTTGAACGGAGAGAAGTTATCCTTTTATAACTATAGCTGGGCAGGTTAAAGTTAGACTCATCGGAATTAGCAGTAACAGAGAGGTGATTCATAACCGCGAGCTGCCTCTCTGTAATAAATTTACCCAAAAAACTTTGGAACAATCCGTCTCTCTTAAAGTGATGTAACGGTGTTTCAATTCTCCTCCTTATTCACTGGGAACATCCCCTCTGCAGTTCTTTCTCTAAAAAGAATCCAAACCAATACACTCATCAGCAGCAATAACCCTTCCAGGGACAAAATATACCAAGGATATGGTCCCAATAAATCTAGTAAACTGGGGTTATCAGGTTTATGGCTTAAGAACATGTAATTGCCCTTTACGAGCTTATTAAATGAAATTACAACAGGCATCAGAGTATTGAGGAATATAAATACTTTCAGGACCGACCATAAAGTAGGTCTGTAACCTAGTATCCATGTGAAATAAAAAGGTACCCAAATAAGTATGAGATGGGTATAAAAAAAGTGGATAAACCTAAAGTGAGGAAAATCGTACGTTAATACCGGCGTGAGTATAGCCTGGGATGCCCCTAATAATGATGTAAAAAGCACTATTTCGTAAAGAGCGCGCTTTCTGGTGACGAGAAGAGCAGCAGATAAGAATAAACTGATGCTGCAAAGTTCCAACGGAATGGAATGGGCGGCTGTCCATGTGCCGTTGTAAATCATCCAGAATTGAAAGCTAAGCTCTGAAACCAGAAGGGAAAGGGCTACTATTATCTCCATTTTTCGAAAGTCCAATTGCTGCAGCCTGCCTTTGTTTAAAAAAAGGATAGCCGGGAAAACAAATGAAATGAATATGACGATTAAATGGGATAGGGAGAAGGAATCAAATGTGTTTGTATCATTTGACGCTGACAACCATTCCATTTACTATCCTCCGCTTCAAAATATAATTGATTAATTATAACATCACCGGAGGTGAAAATTAACTAAATTCATTAAAAAGTGTGCAGATGTAAACGGGAGGAGTCCCCAGATATTAGTAAAGGGCTGTTTTCGCAAAGGGGTTGATTTACACTAAAGGATGCTCGCTTTCCGCGGGGCGGGCGCTGAGCCTCCTCGGCTTCGCCTGTGGGGTCTCACCTGATAGAAAAGCGGAAGCACCTTGTTCAGACCCGATAAAGAAGACTTGCTGAGTGGCAAGCGTTAGCGAAGACAGAAGCATAGTCGCACTTATGCGTTAGCCAAGCATAAGACAAGCGGGCCGTGGAAAGCGGTTTTCCTTTCCATGGACCGATTGGCTTATGACTCGAGGGTCTAGGCGCTGGAGCCGGACATTGCCCGCTGCTCCCGCAGGAGTCTCGCACCTTACGTTCCAATCAACCTATTTAACAATAGGGTAGGTTCACCGAACTATTAAAAAACAACAATCATTTAGAAAAGAGCCTACTAAAAAAAACAAAAGAGAGGCGTGTGCCTCTCTTTTGTTTTTTTTCTCGGCCAGGTATGCGACTAGAATATACCGTTCTGGGGCAGAGCCAATAAAATTAAAAGGATAACAAGTGCTGACTGTTAAAGTGGCACGTGGTTTAGGGACAATAACGGTCCGGTCATCTGCATCCACAATCCTCACTTTATTTACTTTATATCGGAATTCACCTGCAGACGTACGTACAATAAGCGAATCTCCTTCTCCTACATCTCCCAGTTTTCTGAAGACTGTATCACGATGTCCGGACAAAACCGAATTATCTTTTTCTCCGGGAAGAACACTTCCCGCGAAGTGACCGACTCCTTTTGACAGTTCATCCTCATCCGTTCCATGGAAAATAGGAAGGGAAGCCTTTAATTTAGGGATATATAACTCACCCATTTTCTCTCCAATTTTAGGGCGGACTGGGTAAAGTTCATCTTGAACCTCTGACAGATTTGTTTGCCTGGGCTCTGGTGTTTTTGTTATCTCCTGCGCGGGGACAGATGCCTCGGTTTTAAATAGAAAGTAGCCTTTTGCAAATTTATACAGATTATCAGCTGTAAACCATACGCCTGCAGTAACCAGTGCCAGAGATAGTGAAATAAGAATCAACCGCTTATTGCGATTGATTCTAGTATTCCGTCTTTCCATCTTAGTTTGTCCTTACTTTGCGGTATATCATGAATCCAGCAAACGCTAGAAGGAGACCGAGAAGCATATTAGGAATATAATCTGAAGCAGTTTTAGGAAGTTTTGCTCCCTTGACCGTCTTCATTGCTTCCTTCTTTTTAAACGTTTCTTTTTGCAGGTGCTTTGGTTTTTCAGGTGTCTCCTTAGAGACTGTTTGTTTTACATCCTCGACGGATTTCTCAACCTGTTCCCCCGCATCAATAATGGTATCAGAATCAACCATATCTCCGGTAATCAGCAGGTCTGCAAGGAATTTTCCACTTGTTGAATAAAGAGTGATTTTTAGTTTTGCATCTGTCAGTTCTTTCATGCTGAACAAATCCATGATGGATAACGGAGTTTCAGTTCCATTTTTTACAAGGCTATAATCAGCCTTTAGCTGGAAGATGGATAAGAACTCGTTATAAATGGAAGTTATTTCAGCTATATCAGCAGGTGAAAGTTCAGATGCCATGTCAAAGTCTTCGAATGCCATCATTTTTTCCGCTAATTCATCTAGACGATCCATTACAATCGGATCTGAAAGTACGTCCTCGAGGGATGTTAAATGTTCTTCAATATTCTTAAGTTCCGTCTCAGATAATCCAAGCTCCTGCTCGAATATCGGGAGGATATCTTCAGCGATCTCTTCATCCATGGGAGGGAGATCTCCTTCAGTAAAGTTCCAGACGTCTTCTTCTAATTGATCCATAAATACATAATTCTTAATATCTTTTCCATTTTCCTTTAACAAGCCGAGCAGGGATTCTTTATCCAAATCATAAGATTCATTAAAGTAATCCAGGTTGCTTAAGTCGGCCTTGATTACATCACCCATGAATTCACGGAGTTCGTCTACTGATTCAAAGGTATCCAGGCTGTCATCGAACGTATTAAGATAGCTTTCAATATCTTCTCTTGTAACCGGGAAGCCTCTTACCGCACTCACTTCAGTCAGGTAGTCTTTTAAATCCTGTTCGAAGTTCGGATCTTGTTCAAATTCACCTTCCATGTATGTATAGATTGCATCACTCAGGTCGGCCACATAGACATAATCGTCCAGTTCTTCTCCATTTTCTTGGAGTAACTTTTCAAGACCGGCTTGATCAATTTCATGTTCTTCATACACTGATTTTAAATTACTGAGATCTTTTCTAATTACGCTTCCAAGGGATGTACTCAGTTCATTAACCGTTTCATAATCATTCAGAGATTCATCGTAAGCAGCCAGTGAAGCTTCTATATCTTCCTTGGTTACTTCGAAACCTCTAATCCCACTCACCTTTACCAGATAAGCCTCTAGTTTTTGATCGAAATCAGGCTGTTTCGCGGCCATTGTCAGTTGAGGAAATAAGCTCAATAACAATGAAAAAGTAAGTAATATTGCCCACATTTTTTTCATGCAGTTCTCCCTTTCAAACTTCTATATTTCTTGTGTTCTAGAAGATTATAAATGAGTAACAAAAATTAAACAATGAGGTTATTATTACCAATTCAGAGATTGAGCTGGATATGGGAAAATGGCAATTTTATAGAGGCAGGGCAGGGGGTATGATGATAGTAGAAAACAAATTAAACCTATAAGGAGGAATAAGTAATGGAAGTGAAACTTATTCGTTCAGAAGATACATTTTCGATAAGACATAAGGTACTGCGCCCAAATCAAACGATAGAAGAATGTAAGTTTCCTAATGATGAAGCGGAACATACTTTCCATTTAGGAGTTTTCTTGGATAATGAGTTGATCAGCATTGCTTCCTTTTATAAAGAGAAGCATGCTGGACTTAACGACCCGCACCAATTTCGGTTAAGAGGAATGGCTACTTTGCCAGAATATCGGAACAGACAGGCGGGCAGCCTCCTGATAAAGACAGCTGAACAGGTATTACATAATAAAGATGCGGATGTTTGGTGGTGCAATGCAAGAACATCCGCAAGCGGGTATTATAAAAAACTAGGCTTGAAAGAGCGTGGAGGACTATTTGAAATTCCCGGCATCGGCCCGCATATTGTTATGTATAAAAGATTAGCAGATAACTAGAGTGCTGCTGACCTATTACCAATGAAAACTGTGATATGATTAAATTGACAGAAAATTTTATAAGGAGGAAATAGTTTGAATCAGTTTCCGATATTTGATGGACATAACGATACTCTTTTAAGCCTGTATTATGCAGAACGCGGGAAGGGACGTTCTTTTTTCACTGCATCAGACACTGGGCATATTGATCTTCCACGGGCAAAACGAGGCGGTTTAGGTGGAGGATTCTTTGCCGTATTTACACCCAATCCCTCTCATAGAACGGAAGTGGTAGAAAACGAACGCGGATATGAGATTCCACTGCCACCGCCCATTTCACATGAATTTGCTCTTCGGACAACACAGGCAATGGCTGCCAATTTGTTTCGATACGAAGCCGAATCAAATGGACGTTTTAAAGTGGTCAGAAACTCTGAGGAATTAACCTCCTGCATTGAAAAGGAGATCGTCGCTGCAATCTTCCATATTGAGGGGGCAGAAGCTATCGATACAGATCTAGATGCACTGCATGTTTTCTATCAAGCGGGGCTAAGGTCCCTGGGTATTGTATGGAGCAGGCCTAATGCGTACGGAGAGGGAGTTCCATTTCGCTATCCCTCTTCTCCAGATATTGGAGGAGGCTTAACAGCAGCGGGCAAAAATCTCGTCCGGGAGTGTAATAGACTGGGAATCATGATTGATACCTCTCACCTGACTGAAAAAGGATTCTGGGATGTTGCAAATAAAACAGATGCTCCTATTGTAGCTACACATTCCAATGCTCATGCTCTTTGCAATATGTCTAGGAATGTAACTGATAAACAACTGGCCGCAATAGCTGAGTCGGGAGGGGTTGCAGGAATCAATTTCTCAGTGAATATGCTTCGGGAGGATGGTGCGAGAGACAATAATACGCCAATCCAAGAAATTGGACGCCATATTGAATATATTGCTGAGAAATTTGGAATAGATCATGTGGCATTCGGATCAGATTTTGATGGAACAAATATTCCTTCCGAATTAAAGGATGCAGCAGGGCTGCCGAAGATATTAGAAGATCTCAAGGGGCGGGGATTCAAAGATTCTGATCTATTAAAGCTGACACATCAAAATTGGCTGCGAGTGTTAAGCCAAACTTGGAAATAGGCTGACAGGATCTCGAGTATTCTCTTACATACCGTCAAATGAGGAGAAGAAATTTTTATTTCCTTTTTAGTGAGCCGGTTTAAATAATTAGGCAGCTACTTACTAAACAGCTGCCTTTCCTGCTGGCTTAGATGGTTATTCACGGATTTCATCTAAATCCTTATGGACTTTAAGCAGGTTTGCAAGTAAAGATGTAAACCTTTTTTTGTCTTGAAGGGGAGTTGCATCGAGTTCCTTTTTAATTTCAAAGCTTTTGTTTATTAATTCATTTATTTTTTGCTGTATTTTACAATTTGAAGGTTTCATGGGCGTCTTCTCCAATTTTTCATTTTCTTAGTATAATTTAACAGAAGAACATTACTATAGGATGTAATTTTTATTAAAAATAGATTGCAATGAAGTCTCCAAGTGATTTTGATAGCAAAGGTACCCATTCTTTATCTCGCTTTTTTATGTTCATTTCACAAGGTCCAGTAGGTATTTCCTAAGTTCTATTATCGCAGACTATAATTAAATATGATTTTTTAATCTCATGAGGTGAATCGAATGTCTTCATTTTGCGGGGAATTATGGCCGGAAATACAGACGCCGGAAGGACAGAGAGACTGCAGAGAGTGTGGATTATTTAGGCATGGTACAAGAATGGTCTGGGGTGAAGGCAATCCAGCAGGAAAGCTTATGGTTATATTAGATAACCCTGGTGCACGTGAAGATAAAGAAGGTACTCCCTTTGTCTGCAGCACAAGGCAGACGTTGCAGAGAGCGGCATATGATGCCGGATTAACGAAAAATGACCTTTATATTACCTATATTTTAAAGCGCAGGCCAATCAGGGCTTACGATAAAGAACTTGTGCGTAAAACTTGTATGCTCCATCTAGGACAGCAGCTTGCTGAAAATATGCCTAAGTTAATTTTGTGTTTAGGAAATGTTGCGGTTCAATCCTTCTTTCAAGACCCAAATGCCGAGGTTCGAAAGTTACGCGGAAAGTGGCATGATATTCAAGGGATTCCTACAGCTGCAGCATATCATCCTTTGGCTGTAAAACGACGCCCCAATTTATGGCCTGTTTTTCGGGAAGACTGGCTCATGACTGCGAACCGGTTTTTCGCCTGAAATGCTTTTGAAAAGAGGAATAAATGAAAGAAAGACAGAAATGAATGGGGATGACGAAAAAGAAAGAAGGTTCTAGATATGTATAAACTCCCAGAAACAAATGAATATCCTCCTTATTATTCAACATACATAAAGCTGGTGCCAGAAGGAGATCTTGTTGACCTACTTACGCAACAGCAAATAGGAATGAACAATGATTACAGGAAACTAACAGAAAAACAAGCAGTATTTCGATATGCACCTGAGAAATGGAGTATTAAAGAAGTAATTGGTCACATCACGGATACGGAGCGCATAATGGGGTTTAGGCTCCTCTCTTTTGCAAGAGGGGAAGATCAGGCACTGCCAGGTTATGATGAAAATAAATATGTAATGGAGGCCTCTTTTAATGAGTCATCCCTTGACGGCCTGCTCAAGAGTTACTCTGCCGTCAGGCTCTCTACCTTGCATCTGTTAAAAAGCCTGCATCCTTCAGATTGGGATAAGAAAGGCAATGCCAACAATTCAGTAATAAGTGTCCGTGCACTGGCAGCCATAATAGCTGGACATGAACTTCACCACAGAAAAATCATACGGGACCGGTATTTTGGATCAGATTCGTTTACTTCATAAATCAAGACATGGGGATCCATAGAGTTAAGTGTGGGTTTTACCTTTAGACTAAACCCATTAAAAGGCAGCAGTGACCTTTTATATCAGGGTCACTGCTGTTTTTTTTGTGTGGATGATGTTGCCTGCAATCATAACGAAAAGTTGAAAAGGCAGTTGAATTGTAAGCATGTAGGAAAGTTAATTTCATATCAAACAGAGATTGCTAAACTACTGTTTTCATTCATATTTCTCTTTTGTTAAAAATAGACTGTATGGAACCTCTCACTGCAAAAATCAACTTCCGTATCCTGTTAAGTCTTAATGATTATTTTCAGCCTTGATTCCCGCTGGTTCGACATGCCGTGGTATAATTCTACTAGAAAAAGGGGGAGATTGGATTACATGTCTATTTCTGAAATAAAAAAAGAAGCAAAAAGGTCGTTAAATGGCAAATGGGGAGCCGCCGTTTTGCTTACCTTCGTATTTTTCCTGGTCAGTACCATACCAGGAGGAATAGGGGAAGTATTGTTAGCCGGAGGTTTTGAGTCCTGGTGGAACCAGGGGCAGGCGCCAATAGAGGCGGATATTCTTAACATGATTATTTCCGTCATTTTATTCCCGCTATCTACTGCTTTTTATTGGATCTTTTTAAATGTGTCAAGAAACGGGAATGTTAAAATTTCATGGCTATTCACCATATATTCGAATGGGAGAATGGCCCTGAAAATTATTGGAACAACCATTCTTATTGGTATTTTTGTACTTTTATGGGCTATTTTGTTAATCATACCAGCAATAATTAAAAGCTTTTCTTATTCCCAGACATTTTTTATTTTACGAGACCGTCCGGAGTTATCTGCTTTAGAAGCTATAACTGAAAGTAAAAAACTAATGAAAGGTAATAAGTGGAAGTTTTTCTTGATGAATCTTAGCTTCATCGGCTGGGCCATTCTATGTATCTTCACTTTAGGAATCGGACTGCTATGGCTTGTACCTTATGTGTCGACTTCTATGGCAGTATTTTACAATAACCTTATCAAAAATGAACAAGAACACTCTGGTAAAGAAGCCGTTATCTAACTTCATCTCCAGGTGAGGCCGATTATGGGAACCATAATCGGTTTTTTTATGTCAAAAAAACACAATCTTATGATGAAAATAGGCTGGGCTTAATGATAGAAAAGATATTTCGGTAAGTATAGAAAGTTGCTCCAAAGAAACTTTTGTGAGGGAGGTGCATAATTTATAAAAACAAAAGGGGGAGAAGTAATGGCAGAAAATTTAATGCTGGCCTTTGGTTTAACTTTGTTCGCAGGTCTTGCTACAGGAATTGGCAGCTTGCTTGCTTTCTTTACATCAACAACCAATACTAAATTCCTTTCTGTTGCTCTCGGCTTTTCTGCAGGAGTAATGATTTATGTGTCGATGATTGAAATTTTTGTAAAAGCAAAAGATGCCCTGGTTAAAGCTTTAGGTGTTCACCCTGGAAATTGGCTGACTGTAGCTGGTTTTTTTGGAGGGATGCTGTTAATTGCCATGATAGATAAGTTTATCCCAAAGGCAGGGAATCCGCACGAACTGAAGAAAGTGGAGGAAATGAGCGGTGCTGCAAAGACAATAAAGGATCCAGCACTGTTAAAGATGGGTACCTTTACAGCTCTTGCCATAGCAATCCATAACTTTCCTGAGGGCATTGCCACATTTACTTCAGTCTTGCAGGATCCCGCTCTGGGTATTGCAATTGCGTTTGCGATAGCCATTCATAATATTCCAGAGGGAATTGCTGTGTCAGTACCTGTTTATTTTGCTACAGGAGACAAGAAAAAGGCCTTTAAACTCTCATTCTTATCAGGATTGTCGGAGCCGATTGGGGCAATTGCTGCCTACTTCATCTTAATGCCTTTTCTTAATGATATTATGTTTGGTATTATATTCGCTGCTGTTGCGGGAATCATGGTTTTTATTTCCTTAGATGAATTACTGCCTGCAGCCAAAAAATATGACGAGGACCACCTGTCCATTTATGGCTTGATCAGCGGTATGGTGGTGATGGCCCTGAGTTTATTGCTCTTTATATAGGTGGCTGTTTTCGCAAACTATGTTGTTTTTGAACCAGGGGGTTGATTGGAACGTGAGGATGCTCGCGGACCTTAGGGGCGGGCGCCCGAGCCTCCTCGGCTTCGCCTGTGGGGTCTTACCTGATCGAAAAGCGGAGGACGGTGCTTTCCAAGATAAGATCCATCAAAAAGCTGAATGATGATCTTTTTTAATTAGAGGCAAAAGGCTAAAAGAAAAGCAGACACCTGATCAAGAAGACTTGCTGATTGGCAAGCGATAGCGAAGACAGAAGCTTAGTCGCCCTTACCACGCTCGTAACGCCACGTCCTGTGGCCCCGCCTGGCTCGCACATCCTATGCTTCGTGCGTTAGCCCGGCATAAGACTAGCGGCAGTAAAAGGCCGACTTTGCCTTTTAATGGCGATTTGGCTAGACCCGCGGTGTCAGTCCGGAGCTGGACAAAAAGAAAAGCGGAAAGCGGTGCCTTCCCCATTAACATTGTTAAGAAGTCGCATGATAAGCTCATCTTTTATCAACACAAAATTTTAGGGAAGGCAGAGACCTGAAAAGCATAAGACAAGCAGGCCGTGAGAAGCGGTTTTTTCTTCTCATGGACTGATTGGCTTATGACTCGAGGGTCTAAAGCCTTGGAGCTGGACAATACCCACTGCTCTCGCAGGAGTCTCGCACCTTACGTTCCAATCAACCTGTTTAACAATAGGGGTAGGTTCACCGAACTATTAAAAAACAACAATCTTTAGAAAAGAGCCATATAGAAAAAGCACCTATGGAAGCTCGGATACAGCCGATAGCCGGCCCTGAATCGGGGCTTTTTTTAATTTTTTTATGGCTGTTTTCGCAAACTTTGTTGTTATTGAAGGGGGGTGATTCTTTCCGTGGGGCGGGCGGTGAGCCTCCACAGCGTCGCCTGTGGGGTGTTCTTTTCTCCCGATAGACGGATTGGCTTATGACTCGAGGGACTAAAGCCTTGAACTGGATCAAAAGAGCCCCGCACCTTTCGTTCCAATCAAAGAGTTTAACAATAGGGTCGGTTCACCGAACTTATTAAAACAACAATCGTAAGAGTCTTTTAAATAGTATTTCGATTATTATAATATTGTAGAAGTATTGGTTGTTCAGGAATGCTGTTTATGGTATTCCTGGGAAAGGGGAGTCTATGTCTGACATTAAAGGGATTAATCATTTATTATTTTCCGTATCGAATCTTGGTGAATCCATCCGCTTTTATCAAGATGTGTTTGGTGCGAAGTTATTAGTAAAGGGAAGGACCACTGCATGAAGAAAAGGACTTTGACAGAATTTATAAGAAGTTAGTGTCACTTCATGTTCACATTCTCCCAAGCCGTGAAAGAAATGAACTGGACCAGAAATCTATCTATTTTACTGACAGGGATGGCCATAAATTCGAGTTTCATACGGGTACTTTGATTGATAGACTGAACTATTATAAAGAACATAAAAAACATATGCAATTCTACATATAATTTTAAAGGCAGCATCCCCCAAGTGGAAGCTGCCATTTTTTATGTATTTTTTTGATCTTCACTATCTTTCTTGCTCCTGACATCAGGCCGGACAGGGGTTAGATCCTCAGATGCTTCCGTCTCGTAACGTGATGTACTTCTCCCGGTATTCCCTGAATGTTGACGTCCCTTTGCCCGGACCGTATGATTAGCACTCCTAGGGATAATACGATGAAATACGTATTCAAATAAAGTAACTCCAAGAGCGGCAAAAAAGGAGGCAGAAACTAGGTTATCCTGGAATGTTAAATTTCTGCTTAGTAACCAGATCAGCAAGAAGGCCAGCCCAAAATCAGCGGCAGTCGCCATGACATTGTTTGTTCTCCTTAAAATCATAAAATCACCCAGCACATAAGCAACAGCCGTTAAAAGTATTGAAATGACCAGAACATCAAAAATGGAAAAGTTGTTAAATAACCCAAGAATAATGCCAAGCATGGAAAAAGTAGCAATAAACTTAATTAGCAGCGGCAGTATATGTCTCATGTAATCATCTCCTTTTTCTATATTGTGGCTGTCTGACATTGAACTATGCTTAGCTCACAAAAAATCTTATGCCAGCAGGATTAGTCATGCTGATTAGCGGATATATAAAGTATATTCAGTTTATTCGCAGTTAAAATATATTTTGGCAGGAGAGAGAAATGAGTACACTTTCTACCAGGACAAAAATAACACTCGGCTTTTATCATCAGAAATATAAAGAACAGGTGGTAGAGGATTATTATTTAACGAAAGAACAAGCATCATTTACCTCACTTCCAAGAGAGGCCATAAAAACTTGTGAAAAACAATCAGACCGATTCCCCGTGATCATATTTGAGGATGATCGGCCGGCAGGCTTCTTTATTCTTCAAGGCTGGAATGGGGTAAAGGATTACTATAATAATAAGCGTGCTATGATGGTCAGGGCTTTTTCAATCCATGCAGCCTTTCAGGGACAGGGGATAGCGCACGAATGCCTGCAGCTCCTCCCATCTTTTATTAAAAAGCATTTTCCTGACAAAAATGAAATCGTCCTTGGCGTCAATTATATGAATACAATTGCCCAGCACGTGTATAAAAAATGCGGCTTTACAGATAGAGGAATACGAACCATGGGAAAAAGAGGGAAATTGCACATTATGCATCTTCCAATATAACTCAAAAGGAGCTGAGAATTCAGCTCCTTTTATTAGCTCCTTTTTATTTGGGATATTATTCAACAGCACCTGCAGGGTCATACTTCTTCCAATCAATGTCGCAATCATATCCCAGAGCAAGCTTTGCCAGTTGTGTACCAAGGTATGGACCCATGGTAAGCCCGGAAGCACCAAGGCCATTTGCTGTCAAGATACCTTTCCACCCTGGAAGCTCACCGAACACAGGAAGAAAACCAGGAGTAAACGGCCGGAATCCAACCCTAGCCTCCAGAAAACGGGTTTCTGCTAAACCGGGTGCAATAGCAAGTGCTTTGCTGAAGATTTCATGCAAACCTCCTGCTGTAACCGTAACGTCGAATTTGTCGATATTCTCATGGGTTGCACCGGCAATGATCCTGTTATTCTCAAAAGCAAGCAAATATTGGTCATTTGGAGGCATAACAACCGGCCAGCGGGCGGTATCACCATTCTGGTATTCTAAATGGATGATCTGTGCTTTTTGATATTGCACATTGAACTGGATGCCAAGCGGACGAAATAATGATTGGGCCCATGCTCCAGCACAGACAATCACTTGATCAGCCTTTAGTAATCGTCCATTGCTTTGTACACCTTTTACCGTATTGCCTTCAAAATATAGTGACACATCAGAGTAAAGCAGCTCTGCTCCGTGTTTTTGAGCGGCTCGCAGCAAAGCGTCCCTCAGCGCACGCCCATCCACCCTGGCAGCCCCGCTGATATGTACAGCACCAAAACCTTCCGCTAGAGGAGGAAAAAGTGTTCTTGCTTCAATGGAAGATAACCTGGTGATGTCTCCTATTTCAGGAGCTTCTTCTCTGCGTTTGACTGCTCTTTCCTCCATTGCGGACAGTTTCTCATCTTCCATATGAATACTTATTGCTCCGACTTTCGAATATCCAGTTTCCGTTTCCCCATCTTCTTTTAATTCAGCAATCAATGAAGGGTAAAAAGCGGCACCGCCTTTCGCAAGCTGATACCACGCTTGATTTCGGCGCAGAGACAGCCATGGACATACAATTCCAGCAGCAGCTTCTGTGGCCTGCCCTTGATCTCTCCTGTCAACAACAGTGACCTCCGCACCTTCTTTTGCCAGCCTATATGCCGTTGAAGCTCCCATGATACCAGCACCCACTACAATATATTTCATTTCATACAGCGCATCCTTTACAGTTCTTGTTGTATTCTGTGATTCTATCTTTAACATTATAAATGATTAAATGGATATTATAGTAATAAACCATATACGTTCTTTATCCATTACAATAAATCAACATATACGTAACCCTCCGCGTATTCATTTATCTAACCTGCGTTCGGGACATGGCTGTCGAAAAAATTAGGTAAATAAGCATAAAAAGAGTACGTAATCGCATAATCATGCTATTATTATGTAACCGCGATAGTTACAGCAGAATGCTGTTTGTCATCGCAGGGAATTTGTTATTATATATTTTGCTAAAATTTTTACATTAAACATAAAAGGAATGACCATAACATGAATCAAACTAAATTAGACAGTAAAGTTCTAACATTATTAGAAAAGAAAATCAAGATGATCCGTACAGAACAAGGAGCCATATATTTGGTTGGTCCAATTAGGCTTCCTGTGAATTTATATGGGAAAACGGAAATATTCCAATGGTATTGCTGGATGAATTCTGAGGAAGTAACCGAGGACTATGAACAGATTATTGAAAAACTTTCTTCACAAAATTTGGCTGAACTCCAACAGTCCAGTGTATTGGTGTATGGGGAATTTGAGTTTAATGAAGACGCATTGATCCGCATGCATTCTATTTGTCACACAGGTGATATTTTTGGAAGTAAAAGATGTGACTGCGGATATCAGTTGAAACAGTCCATGAAAATGATAGTGGAACACGGAACAGGAGCGTTGTTTTATCTAGCAAACCACGAGGGGCGGGGAATTGGTTTATTCAGCAAAGCGATGGCCTATGTTCTTCAGGAAAATGATTACGATACTGTTGAAGCTAATATCCATCTTGGTTTTGTGGATGATTCAAGAAATTATAGTGACGCGATTAAAGTCTTAAAAGCACTTCGAACTAAACCGGTTACTTTGATCACTAATAATCCCAAAAAATTAAAGGCGCTGAAGGACTCAGGAATGCTTGTCTCCGGCCGGACGCCGATCTGGGGGGATATATCTGAATTCAATGAAAAGTATCTGCAGACAAAAATTAACCGTTCCGGCCATATAAAAGATGAAGGGACTCACTCAGAATGAGCAGCCATGAATTTTATATGGAAACGGCTCTAAGAAACGCTCAGGCCATGAAAGGGCAGACAGACCCGAACCCCCTTGTTGGGGCAGTTATCGTGAACGACAACAGAATCATAGGGATTGGTGCCCATTTACGAGCTGGGGAGCCGCATGCCGAAATACATGCAATCAGAATGGCTGGCGAAAAAGCAAGGGGCGGGACGATTTATGTGACACTTGAACCCTGCTCCCATTATGGGAGAACAGGTCCTTGCGCACTTGCTATTGTAGAAGCAGGTATCCGGAAAGTGGTCATAGCTTCGCTTGACCCAAATCCGCTCGTTGCGGGTAATGGCGTCAAGATTCTTCAGGATTCTGGGATTGAAGTGGAGATTGGCGTCCTGAGGGAAGAATCAGAACGTATGAATGAAGTGTTCAATAAATTTATTGTCGAAAAAATACCATTTGTAACGTTAAAAGCTGGAATAACGATGGACGGAAAAATTGCTGCTTATACTCATGACAGTAAGTGGATAACATCGGCGGAAGCAAGATTGGACGTACATAAAATCAGAAATGAGAATATGGCCATCCTGGTTGGAGTGAATACAGTTATCAAGGATGATCCAGAGTTGACTGCCAGGATCCCGAACGGACGCAATCCAATCAGAGTCATTATGGATTCAAAGTTATCCATACCGCTTGAATCCAAGGTGATAGCAGATCAAAAAGCTGAAACATGGATTTTTACGTCTCAAAACTTTAGTGAAGATAAACGAAATGTACTTGAGAATTTAGGGATGAAGGTATTTGTAACTACTGGAATGACCAGTGTAGATCCGAAAGAAGTGCTGCAAATACTAGGCGAAAATCTTGTATCTTCACTGATGATTGAAGGCGGGGGATCGATTAACGCTGCCTTTTTACAGAATAAGCTTGTCGACAAAGCAGTCATATACATGGCTCCAAAGTTAATTGGCGGGAAAGATGCCGCCACATTCTTTGAAGGAACAGGCATTGATAAAATGGCCAGCGCTATTGAGCTTGGCGATATAGAAGTTTCCAAAATTGGTAAAGACTTTAAATTTACAGGCTATCCTGTTTACTCAGAGTAGCTTTTTAGGAGCAGGAAGATGAAGTTTGGTTTTGATATTGATGATACATTAATTAATTTGCGTGAACATGCATTTCATATTTATAACAAGAAGCTGAATAAAAATGTAGGTACTGATATATTTCTTGCCTTACAAACCCTGGAAATCCATGAAGCATTTGGTTTAACAGCAGAAGAAGGATTTAAAATGTGGAACAGTTTAGTAGATGAAATTTATTATACCTCATGCCCTCCCATCCAGAACTCTTTGGAAGCATTACAAGAGCTGGATCATCAGGGCCATGAAATTTACTATATAACGGCAAGGCCCAAAGAACATGGGGAACGTACAAAAAAATGGATGACCAAGCAGGGGTTCCCCATGCAGGAAGGCAGATTCTATTGCGGTATGAAAGATGAAGAGAAAATTCAAATTATCCGCAAGCTAAAACTTGATTACTATTTTGACGATAAACCTGCTGTTCTTGAAACCTTAGCGAATGAGCAGCTAAAAGTGTATGTAATGAATCAGTCTTATAATACGCACGTAAATATTCCTCGGATTACAAGCTGGACAGAATTGAGAAATATCATTACACAATAAACGAAAGAGATAGGTCCGCCCTGTCTCTTTTTTCATGCTGTATTGCCCTGCCCTTCCTTCAATACGAAACAAAAGTCTGCCCTGAATCAGGACAGACTTCTTTCATTTTATCGGTGGCCTCCGCCATAACCTCCGCCGTATCCTCCGCCATAACCCCCGCCGCCGTAGCCGCCATAAGGGTAATATGGGTATGGGTATGGTCTAGGTCTTGGCCGTGGATAGTAGTGTGGATAGTACGGATAGTATGGATAATACGGATAAGGTCTAGGTCGGGGGTAATAGTGGCCATAGCCTCCGCCATAACCACCTCCATATCCTCCGTATCCATATTGTCTTTCATCGAGCTCCTGTTCCTGAAGATTTTCATCTATAAATTCATAGGGCACATATTCCTGCAATAGTAATACCTCCTATATCTACTTTACTCTTCGTTCAAAATAGAGGAATGCTTCGACTATTTCGTAAGAAGGTGAAGAGTATAAAATATTCATATTCAGCTTTTAGATAATTGGCGCCTGTACCACAGTAAATCTAAAACCCAGAAATGTCTTTATGCTTGGACGTTAGGACTTATTCCTTAAAAATTCCAGAGAATATGAGGATTATCGAGCTTTAAAATCCGCTCCACTCAAGCTTAAAAGCAGATGTTATTAAGTATAATCCAGTCTTCTCGGTCCTTTACCTTAATAAAGAGGGAGTGAATATAAATGGGTTCTCCGACAATCGTTGTCAACAATAGTCGATATTTGCTAATATCTTTCAAAGCTTCCGTAGGTTAATATAAAATTACACATTAAAGTTTTTGTTACTTATTAGCCTGGTGACTTTTCCAGTGTCCCTTTGTTTCTCCTAGCTTAGGAAACGACAAGAGTAATTGTACATACGACTAAGCGGATTAAGGTTCTGAATACCTTCGAGATGAATGGGCTGGGAGGTAAGGTATCAGTTATTAAACATCAAAAACTCATCTGAATTGTGGGGGGATATGAGTGAGTGTAGACTTCGGAGTAAGGCTGATTGATAATATTACTAGATTAGACGATGAAGCATTAGTCAAGCGAGTGCAAAGCGGCGATGGGGAATCTTCTGAAATATTAATTAACAAGTATCGTAATTTTGTCCGTGCAAAAGCAGGTCCCTATTTTCTGATTGGGGCGGATAAAGAGGACATTATTCAAGAAGGAATGATTGGTCTCTTTAAGGCGATTCGAGATTACAAAGAAGATAAACTTACTTCATTCAAGGCGTTTGCGGAGTTATGTGTAACCAGGCAGATTATTACCGCGATCAAAACAGCTACGCGTCAAAAGCACTTTCCACTGAATTCCTATGTTTCACTGGACAAGCCCATTTATGACGAAGAGTCGAATCATACCCTTATGGATGTACTCCCCGCTGCAAAGATCATGAACCCGGAAGCCCTGATCATTAACCAGGAAAACGCAGATGATATTGAATTGAAAATGGCTGCATTATTAAGTGATTTAGAAAGAAGAGTATTAGCACTCTATATCGACGGCCAGACCTACCAGGAAATTTCTGCAGAATTAAACACTCATGTTAAATCTATTGATAATGCCCTTCAGAGGGTTAAGAGAAAATTAGAAAGATATCTTGAGCTTAGAGAAGTAATCCATAGCTGATTCGTATAGCCTTATTAAAAACGATTTTTCTTTGTTGAAAGGTCGTTTTTCTTATAGAGTCCCAAGGTAAACAACGGAGTGCATTTTGTGACCTGACTATACTTGAAGCTTCAAGGCTATGGGTAAGACCGTTTCATCACAATGATGCGGATGCCCTTCATAATATGTTGTCTGATGAAGAGGTCATGAAATTTTACCCGAATCCACCTGAATTTCCAAGATACTTTCGACTGGATTGAACGAAATCAAGAGAGATATCTTAATACAGGGTACGGACTATTTGCAGTCTGCTTAAAAGAAACAGAGGAACTCTTAGGGGATTGTGGTCTTGTTGAACAAATCCTTAATAATCGGGTGGAAGTTGAAATAGGCTGCTGTCTCGGCAGAGAACGGTTGGGGTAAAGGATACGCAGCTAAAGCCGCCAGGGCGTGAAGAGATTTAGGTTTTTCTTTTGGAAGGGAAAAAGTAATCAGTATCATCGACCCGCGGAACAAAGCTTCAATCCGTGTTGCTGATAGAATCGGCTTAACAAAAGAAGCTGAATATATATTTTCGTAAAATTTACAATATCTACTCAGTATGTATGGAGAAATGACTGAATTATAACATATCTCTTGGGTCAGAAGCCCTTCTTGCCATAGGAATTTATTTTCATTCCGTAATATCATTATGGCAGAAGGAGAGGCTATACTATTGAGTAAGTTCATTTCCATTTACTATACAATTTTGTATATTACGGTTACTTTTTTTGGGGTTGGACGGGTTTTGTTTGCCGGCGGATCTAATGAGGAAAGGTTCCATACAACCTTAATCATCCTATTCATCTACATTGGTTTAATTGTCAGCCATATCCTGCTTGTTAAAAAAACAGGAAAATAACAAACAACATTTTCTCACTTCTTGAGGAAATGTTTGTTGTTTTGCTGGTTGCCTTATGGCTGCAACAATAAAAAGATTCTTTATCTAATTTATATTTTAGTTTTTATAATGTTTTTTTGCCCGCTGGCATTCCTGGAGCTGATCTCCAACCATATAACAGCAAACACAGATAAGATCAGAACAGGAATCCCGTAACCGCTACTTCAAATCCTCTATTATGTAATACTAATGCAGAACAGGCTAGACTACCAGGCATCATGCTTATATGATGAATAGTAAGCTTCATTAACCTGCCAAATACATCAATACCCCATTAAAAATGGCCGTAACAGCATAATTTTTTACCGCCCCTTCATTCACTCGCAAAATTTCCCATTTATTGGAACCATCTTGACATGTGTAAGGCTCTTTTCTAAAAGATTGTTGTTTTTTAATAAGTTTTTTACGGCACCCTATTGTTCAGTCAGGTCTATTGGTGCGTAAGGTGCGAGACTCCTTGATCCAGCTACAAGCTGAGACCCTCGAGTCATAAGCCAATCCGTCTATGGGAGAAAAGCACTCCCCACAGCCGGCTCGTCTTATGCTTGGCTGACGCATAAGTGCGACTAAGCTTCTGTCTTCACTGTCGTTCGCCAATCAGCAAGTCTTCTTTATCGGGTCTCTGCCTGCCAATTTGTTTAGAATTTTATATCAATTGGGATTATCACTGAGTGTTTAATATTTATATGTTGGGCAGGCACCGCTTTCCGCTTTTCTGTGCGGGAGCAGCGGGTATTGTTCAGCTCCAAGGCTTTAGACCCTCGAGTCATAAGCCAATCCGTCCATGAGAAGAAAACCGCTCCTCACGGCCAGCTCGTCTTATGCTTTTCAGGTCTCTGCCTTCCCTGAGAGTTTTTTGTGATAAAAGATAGCTAATCATGAGCTTCCTTAAGCAATGTTATTGGGGAAGGCACCGCTTTCCGCTTTTCGGTTTGTCCAGCTCCGGACTGACACCGCGGGTCTAGCCAATCGCCATTAAAAGGCAAAATCGGCCTTTCACTGCCGCTAGTCTTATGCCGGGCTAACGCACGATGCACAGGATGTGCGAGCCAGGCGGGGTCACAGGACGTGGCGTTACGAACGTGGTAAGGGCGACTAAGCTTCTGTCTTCGCTATCGCTTGCCAATCAGCAAGTCTTCTTTATCAGGTGTCTGCTTTTCTTTTAGTGTTTTGCCTCGACTTAAAAAAGATCATCATTCAGCTTTTGGATGGATCCTTTCTTGAAAAGCACCGTCCTCCGCTTTTCGATCAGGTGAGACCCAGCAGGCGAAGCCGAGGAGGCTCACCGCCCGCCCCGCGGAAAGCGAGCATCCTGGAGAGGAAATCAACCTCTTGTTCAATAGCAACAAAGTTTGCGAAAACAGCCTTGTGTAAAAACAAAGTAAGCGATATAAGGTTTCTTATATCGCTTGATTTTTTGCAGGCTTAATCTTGATCTTGGTCCTGATCTTGGTTTTGGTCTTGTTCAGAATCAGCATCCGCATCAGAACGGGATCTCACTCTGGATCTAGAGTCTGAATCTACATTGATATCGATACAGAAGTCAACTCGTGCGTTACCGCTGTTAATAATTTTAGAGTTTGCATGAGAGCTGCTTCGGTTATTATTTTTTAAATCGTTATCACTATCGTTGTTATTATCAGACCGGTTTTTTGTATCCACATCATTGTCAACATCGGTGTCAGACTTAGATCTGTTCCTTAGATCATTGTCAATCGTAAAATCAACATTTGAATCCGAATTGGACCTGGAACGGCCGTTATTGCGGTTTCGTCTATTTTTAGCCATCATATATCCCCTTTCACTTTTTATAAGATAATTTATTCAAGATCTCATAAAAAGGAATGGACACTAACCCTATATTGAAGGATTTTTCTTATTTTTTAGGCATTTGGATAAGAAGGAGAAAATAATCAAGTCGTTTTAGAGACGGCTATACCAGTAAGAACGAAACATAGATCACTGACGATGCGGAAAATTTCAGCAGACGTCCGCTTACAAACAGGCGTCAATGAAGGGCCTGGACCGTGGAAATGGGATAAAGCCGGCCATTTAAAGCAAATGAAACCTTACCTGTCTCTTCTGATACTACCAGCACAAGTGCGTCTGTTTGTTCAGATATTCCAAGTGCAGCACGGTGTCGGGTGCCGATTTTTTTACCGATAATAATGGCCTGTGACAGCGGGAGGACACTTGCAGCAGAAACAATTTGATTGGCCCTTATTAATACAGCACCATCATGCAGTGGATTACCAGGATAGAAAATGGTCTCAAGCAATACGGAGGTCAGCGGTGCTCCGACCATTGTTCCTTTTTGTACATAATCCTCAAGTGAATCTGTTCGTTCAACCACTATTAGCGCGCCATATCGGTGTTTGGATAAATTTTGGACAGAAACAGATAAATCCTCGAATTTATCTGTAAATGCTGACAGATAGCAATTTAAATAAAAGTTTGCTGCTGCTGATTCAATGTTTATAAAGGTTGTTTTTATATCTTCTAGTTCACCAAGAAGACACTGGTTTTCATTTCCAAGGACCTGAAGGCTGTCCTGCAGGTCTGCGATGATCCTATGGATGCCCTCGACAATTTGAGTTTTCATTGGTGAGAAATCACAGTTAATCTTATCCAGAGAGAGACCTCCTTTCATGTAGATATCTACCGCGACTGGCTGGCTGTTTGGTAAAAAAGCTATTAATGGGTAGTATTCGTCATTTTCTTTAAGATGATTTATCAGAAAAATTACCAATCCCGGGTTCAGGCAAGCGAATAAATATCTGGTTTAAAAGGGGTTCTTGTTAGGGAATCTAATGTAAAACAGAGCAGCTTAGAATGGAGTGGGATTATGGTAAAAAGGTCAATGGGGCCAATTCTCATTATAGTGGGGATTATCATTGTATTAGTTCTCATACTAATGGGGAGTTACAATGGCTTTGTCAATGCGGAAGAAAATGTCGATCAATCTTATTCTCAGATAGAAAATCAACTTCAGCGCAGGCTGGATTTAATTCCAAATTTAGTGAATACCGTTAAAGGATATGCGGCACATGAAAAAGAAACGATTCAGGCTGTTTCTGATGCGAGGGCCCGGCTTGCAGGTGCCAGGTCACCTGAAGAAGAGGCTACAGCAAATGCTGATCTGTCATCAGCATTGAGCCGGCTCCTGGTTGTTGTAGAAAATTATCCCGATTTAAAGGCAGACAAGCAGTTTACACAATTAATGGATGAGCTGGCCGGCACTTAATAGATACGTAATAGTTGGTCATAATTTGATTTTTGTAGTACACATATAGCTTACACTATATTTCGCCCAATTACATATGGTCAAAATTCAATAAAACACTCCTTTATTTATAAATTTTCCTCCAATTGATGTAACGACCAGTAAAAATTGAGCGAATTTGCGTTTTGTTAAAGCTAATGATTGTGAACAAATGTACATAAACTGACAATTGCTATGTAAAGATAAGGAGCTAAATACAGTTACTTAAGTGGAGAGAGGTGCACCAATCCGTTGAATCATTTTATTCTGACAAACCATGTCTGACAGCATATGCAGCAAGCTGCACACGATTATCTAACTGAAGCTTCTCAAGAAGATTTTTTATATGGTTTTTTACCGTATTTTCCGCAATCAAAAATCGCCGGGCAATTTCCTTATTTGTATCACCAGCTGCTACTCTGGAAAGGACTTCACGCTCTCTAGGTGTCAAAGCAAGAGGACTAACTTCCTCATAGATATTGCGACTACGGAAGCGATAGAGTAACCGGCTCGCTATTTCACGAGAGATTTCTGTATGGTTCCCAAGTAGGGCATGGAGATATTCAATCCAGTCATCCGGCTCCATATTTTTTAGTAAGTAACCTTGTGCTCCAAACTGAATCGCCGTAAACAAGTCTTTTACATCATCTGACACAGTCAACATGACAACATGTATATGAGGAAAGGAAGACCGTATTTTTTTTACTGTTTCGAGTCCACTTAATCTGGGCATGTTTATATCCAAAAGAAGCAAATCGGGCTGAAGTTGGTCACAAAGTTCAATGGCTTCGATTCCATCAGTAGCTTCACCAACTATCAAAAAGGAAGAATCAGCTTCCAGCACACTTTTGATTCCTTCTCTTGCCAGTGGATGGTCATCCGCTATGATTACAGTAAAAGTTTGCATTATCGGTTCTCCTTTGTGACGATTATTTCGGTTCCGTCCTTTTGTCTGTTTGTTACCTGTAATGTTGCCCCAAGTTGCTTCGCACGTTCCTGCATAATAGACATTCCATATTTCTTGTCTGATTTCCCCGAGCTGTTAATTCCACTTCCATTATCGGCAATCTTTAATTGCCACCCGGCTTCCGTCCCTTTAATTTTTATGCACGCTTGAGAAGCTTTAGCATGTTTTCTAATATTTGCAAAAGCTTCCTGGATAATAGCAAAGACTTGTATTTCGTCTTTCACGGTAAATGAACCGTTTGGAATCTGTATTTCCGTTTCTACTTCAGTTCCTGTTATTGAACTCCATTCGGAAAGCCATTTGGTTATCCTCGAATTAAGCGAATCGTCTATTTTTGGCTCAGACCGAAGATTAAAAATAGCTTGACGCACATTGCTATCGATTGTGGATAGAGCCCGCGATGCTGCTTCAAAATCACCTTGTTTTAACTTGATATTTAGAAAGAAAATGGATTGAGCAATACCATCGTGAAGCTCTCTTGCGAGTCTTTCACGCTCCTCATATACGGCTCGTTTTGACTGTTCATTCACGAGTTTGTCATTCGTAGCTTTGATAATACGAAACATCCAAGATGAAAACAAAAGTGAGAGCACGAAAGTAAGGATTGTAATATATAAATTTCCTGTTTCCATAGATAGCGACCCCAAAAGGAAAACGTGGCGAACGTATTCGAATCCCCCGATTAATAATGTGGGCAAAATTATACAAAGTAACTGTAAAAGACGATAGGACAAGCTTGTTCTCTCCCTACTAATTTTTTATTCTTTTATAAGTATAATAACCAAAAAAGCTCCATCACTGATAGCCCGTAAGGGCTATTTACATAAAAAGAGTGGTGGATTTACAATTGACTCGATACGGACGGAAAAAGAAGGTTTATTTTTGGTTTAAAGAGCAAACATGGATTTATTTATGCGAAGTGGTTTGTGAAGTAATGGTTTCTGATTAACGAGTGAGTAGGACCGCAAACCGGAAATCTTGTTATTCACTATTTTATTTGATTAATGCGTATGCAAACCAATTATTTTTTTAAAGGAGAAGTACATGGAGACAGTTCAAAGCACTACAATTGAAGATAGGAAACAATCCGCCATCTCGGTATATCGGACGGTATGGAGATGGCATTTTTATGCTGGTATCATTTTTGCGCCCTTCCTTCTTATCCTGGCTATTACAGGGTCAGTTTATTTATTCAAGCCCCAAATCGAACAAGTAATTTATCAAGATTACTGGGTGGTTTCACCAAATGGAGAAAAACTACCAGCATCCCGTCAAATCGAGGAAGTGAAAAAGTTATATCCAGATGCAGTTGTTACGTCATACCGTCCAGGTGAGAACTCAAACCGCTCAAGCGAAGTGGGCATAACTAATAATAATGATTCCCTTACGGTATTTATTAATCCTTATACTGGTGATGCGTTAGGTGCGTTAAATAATAAAGACCGAATTATGGATAAGATTGAAGAATTTCATGGAGAACTGATGGCTGGAACTTTAGGGGACAGAATTGTCGAATTAGCTGCTTGCTGGGCAGTGGTGTTAATAGTAACCGGTCTGTTTCTATGGTACCCGAAAAAAAAATCGAAACTGTTAGGTGTTTTGGTACCCAGGTTTAATAAAGGGAAAAAGATTTTGCGAAGAGATTTACATGCTGTTCCTGCTTTTTGGATTGCTGGTGGTATGTTATTTCTAATTATGACTGGGTTGCCTTGGTCAGGCTTCTGGGGTAGTAACTTCCAATCATTCGCTACTAATACTGGGGCTGGGTATCCGCCTTCTATCTGGACGGGGAATGCCCCTACATCCGGCGTTAAAACAAAAGATATTGCCGATGTCCCGTGGGCAGCAGAAAACCTTGATGTACCAATTTCAAAGATACAAGGTTTTATTCCGGTTCCTATCGATGATGTGGTAGCAATTGCAAACCGGGAAGGTATGCATCCCAGTTATACCATAAGCATTCCGAATGAAAAAGAAGGAGTGTATACCTTATCTGCCTTTCCTCCAAAGGCACAAGATGAGGCTACCATTCATATAGACCAATATTCCGGTGCTGTTTTAGCAGATTACAGGTATGATAATTATGGACTGGTAGGAAAAATAGTTGCATGGGGAATTACCCTTCATAAAGGTACTCAGTTTGGATTGTTTAACCAACTAATTAGCCTTCTTATTTGTTTAGGCATCGTCTTAGTTGCTGTAAGTGGTTTTTATTTATGGCTGAAACGGAAGCCTAAAAACCAAATAGGGGCACCAGTAGCACCAGGCATTAAGAAGATGAAAGTATTTCTATTCATAGTAATCTGCTTAGGAATTCTTTTTCCACTAGTTGGTTTGTCACTTATTGTTGTGTGGCTACTTGATTTCTTGGTAATCCAAAGAATCGGTGCGGTTAAGAGATTTATGAATGCATAATAATGATAAAGGATGTAGTTTTTCCATGAAGAATAAAATACAATTGCTTTTTGTTTTAATATTGAGCTTGTTTCTAAACGCATGCTCACTCAAGGAAGATGCTGCCGACCTATATCAAAAACAAAGTCCACTTGAAGCAGATATTATTATACCTAAAATTTTCTCAAGTAATACCCAGGAAAATATTAAAGTTGTCCTAACACAGGATGGTAAAAAGGTTGAAGGTGCTGATTATGTTCATTTTGAGATATGGAAACAGGATGGTTCCCTTCATTACAATATGGAACAAGCCAAGGAAGTTGGAAACGGGATGTATGCTTTAAGTAAGGATTTCAATAGTAACGGTCTTTATTATATAAAAGTACATGCAAGTAATAATGGTTCAATGATTATGCCCCAAAAGCAGTTTGTCGTAGGGGAGTTAACGGAAACGGAAATAAAATACTTAAAACAAGATTTACCGAAAAATGATGCAGTTCCTGAACATCATCATTAAAAATAGTAATATGGAACGGGTCGGCTGCCGTTAAGGTAGCTTTTTTTATCCCACAGAATACTACCTTTTCTAATACAGATGAAATAAGAAATGGCTTTTAAACCATTTCTTATTCTTTATTAGAAATGCGAAGCGCAACGTTTATATCGATTGGTTCTCGACCCAATTTCTCCAATATAGTATTAGCTTTTCCAATCGACTCTTTTACTTTTTCTTTACGCCGGTTAAATTCATCCTCGTAAGTTTGCTCCTGAATTCGGTGTAGTTGGTCTCTGTTATGATTCATTATATATATCCTCTTGGCTTTTTTGAACAATTCCCTACTGGTTCTTATTTCCTCCTTAGTTCTTGTAGCCTCCAGGCTCTTCCTTATTTCACATAGCAACTTATCGACATTATTATTTACTCTTTTAATGTCTCCCAGAATTTCATCTCCCCTTATTATTTCTTTTTTTCGCCTAGATTCCTCAAAATCAAAGATTTTCATATTTCCCCTCCTATAATGGCAGCAGTATATATCTATAGTCGCTATATTCCATGCTTTCGGTGATGTGTTCCGTTAAACAGTAAATCTCCCATTTGAATCCCTTCCAGATTGATAGCTTATGATACTCCAGCAAATCATCTAGGTCTCCATTAGTAAAACTAGGATGCAGGTGACCGTTTAAGACCCTAACAGTAATGTTTTTTCTATTAATTTGTGGCTTCGTTATAAGTGCTTCCATAAGACAGGTATATGGTTTACTAAACCATAATACTTTGACTTGGAATTGAACCAATATAGCCCCTGCTATACCTTTTGCTGCGCCCTTAATAAATATTAAAGCAAGCTCCTTATCTAGTTCTATTTGGGTATTCAAAAGTTGCACTCCTTTCTAAGGATTACAACTTCATTTTATCGAACAAATGTTCTATTAGTAAATAAAAATATTATCAATTAGTACGAATACTTTTTGGTTTTAATGTGCTCTCCTATATTACTTGACAATTTATTCGACTGAATCTTGTGAATAATTGCCACCTATTGGTAGTATAGGTGTAAGAGTTTATAAGGAGTTGAATATATGAAATTATCTAAGGTTATATTAAAAAACTATCGAAACTTCGCAAATGCAGAGATTAATTTTAATGAAAAGAGTTTAATAATTGGGGCAAACGATGTAGGTAAAACGAATTTAATTGATGCTTTAAGGTTATTATTAGACAAGAGTTTGTCAGAAATTGATATTGAACCCGCAGATGAAGATTTCTGTGCATTTGCTAATTGTAACGAATTTGAAATTATCCTAGTTTTTGATGAAGTTGAAGAAGAATGTATATGGGCAAAGCTTGGTCAATATATACACGATGATACCAATGAGCTGTACTTGGGTTACTTTGCGACAAGAGATATTGCAGGCGGACAAAAGAAATATGAAATTAAAGCAGGACCTTCTATAAAATTATTAGAAGAATTGGCTGGAAGAAACTATCTTAAGGTATTAAATTTAAAATATGTAGGAGCAAGTCGAAATATCGACAATTTTCTCAGAACTCAAAAAAACAAACTGTTGGAGGCATTAAAAAGTACCCGTACCGATGAACAGTCACAAATTGATTCCGATTATATGGAACAGGTCCGAATTTTAATGAATGAGGTTCAAGAGCAAATTGATGGCTTGTCATATATTAAGTCCGCCGGAACAAGGTTAAATACTACCTTAAGCAAGCTGGCTGAACATCATTTATCCCAGGAAGTGAAATTGGGTATAGATGTTCCAAATAGTAAAGACTTGTTTAAGAAAGTACAACTTCTTTCATACGTAAATGACCAATCTATTCAGTTAGGGGGTGACGGAAGAAAAAACCAGGCGTTCATTGCCTTATGGTCTGCTTTAAATGAACTCCAAAAGATAGACGGACACGTTGAAGAAGTTTCAATATTTTGTATAGAAGAACCTGAAGCTCATCTTCATCCCCATCAACAGAGAAAGCTGTCCGAATATTTGGTTCAGGACTTGAATACGCAGGTGATATTAACATCTCACTCCCCATTTATCGCAACCGAATTTGACCCATTTTCAATTGTAAGATTATTTTCTACACTGGACAAATCTACTGTAGCAGCAGGAGGTGGGGTTTCAAAGGGGTTAGCAGAAAAAGTAAAAGGATTAGAGTTTCGTTCGAACGTGATATCTTCTGAGGTATACTTTTCAGATTGTGTATTGTTGGTGGAGGGTTCTTCAGAAGTTATTTTTTATAAGGCATTAGCTAACAGATTAAATATTGATTTAGATAAATTAAATGTAAGTATACTCTCTGTTGAAGGTGTCGGATTTAAAAGATATATAGAATTATTTGAGAAGTTAAATATTCCTTGGTTGGTTCGGACAGATAACGATTATTTTAAAGTAACCCGAAAGAAAAAAGAGCCAAAAGAAGTGTATAGATTGGCTGGTATTCAAAGAGCTATTTCGATTGCTTTATTAAAAAAGGAATTATCCCAAGTAAATATGGAACAGCTAGAAGAGATAATACAACTTAATGAAGTCGGATTATCAAACCTAATAGCGCCAGATGAAGAACACAGGGAGGAAATGTATAAAAGGTTTTACCACGAACTCGCTGGAAATCATATATTTCTTGCTAAAATTGGACTTGAAGAAGACCTTTATTATTCCTGTACTGAACTGAAAGAAAATTTAAAGAATTATTTTGATTCAGATGAAGATGATGAAGAAATTATTGAACTAATGAAAAAGAAAAAATCTACTTTTATGTTTCATTTCGTCGAAAATCATTTTGAATGTTTAGAGCATCTTAGAGATATTGAACTCGCTGAACCATTAGTAGCATGTCAGAAAGTAATCGAGTCGTTACGTCATGTATAAACCGACTACTCAACAGCAAAAAATTCTCGAATGTAGTGGAAACTGTGTAGTTGTAGCCGGACCTGGAAGTGGAAAAACGACAACGATTGCTCACAAAATTTGTTCTGTTGTTGATTGTTTAAATTGGTATGAAGGCGTCGCTGCTATCTCGTACACTAATAAGGCAAGTGGAGAACTTAGAGAGAAAACAAAAAGTATTTGTTCTGATTTAAAAAACTCATATTTCAGCACGATTGACTCCTTCTACATTGGCAACATCATTATTCCATTTGGTAAAAGATTTTTCGGAATACCTAACAAGAAACTTAGTGTTGAGAATCTTGATGATTATTATAGTGATTTGATTTCGAATATACTGGCTGAAATTGAAGGCATACTCTTCAAGTTTAGAGATTACTCAATTAAACAATTGGAAGAGAATCAAATAAACTTAATAAACGAATTGAAAGAGAGCACTTTACACTTTATAGCCCAAAAGTTTAAAGATGGAATGATGGACCTAAGACTCGTGGGGGTTTTATCGAACCTAATTTTTTTAAGTTCAAAGGCATGTAGGAAATACTTCGCGTCAAGATTCAAGTACATCTTTATTGACGAATTCCAGGACTCCGGGCAAAATCAATACCTGTTATTTTTACGCATAGCTGAAATCGGAGTTAAATGTTGGGCAATAGGCGACATAAATCAATCTATTTTTCGGTTTGCAAAAAAGGATGCGAAATACTTAAAAGAACTCCTAAGTAACAAAGAGTTTAACAAATTTCCTATGAACATTAACCACAGATGTCACCCGTCAATAAACGTATATAGCAGAAAGTTACTCGGCTTTGATGAAACTGTAGTTGAAAAGGACAATAGAGTTTTTGAGGTCTTTGTAGACGGAACTGAATATGATATAGGAGTTTGGTTTAATCAAAATTTAGCTTTAATCAAGAAGCAATTCAATTTAAAACATAATTCGCAAATTGGTATATTAGCAAAAAAAAATATTACTCTTGAGAAGTTTTTGGAGAGGATAGATATTCCACATAAATTATTTAATAAAACAATATTGGATGAAGACAGGTCCCTTTGTAGTGGATTACTGGGAGCTTTGTTAACAATGTCCTTGGACGAAAAACAAACAGTGTATAATTTTATTGACGAATATCTAGATAGAGAAATTTCAAGAGAACGTTATAGAGTTCAAAAAACAACAAAACTTGTAAAAGCATTTAGAGAGAATTTAGTTGAATTTCACCAAGATTTTAATGACACCACCGAGATAATAATCAAAATTTTTAAGGACCTGTGCGGTGTGGTCTATCCAGACATAGACGACCAAAGAGCAGTATTGCATTTAGAATATATATTGGATAATAAAAGAAAGTTAAATGACTTTCTACCTGCTAAAGATAATGAAATACAACTAATGAATTTGTATAAATCTAAAGGATTAGAATTTGAAGTTGTAGTTCATTTAGATTTATACCAATTTTTATTACCGGAATTTGACTGGATAAAATATCAGGATTATGAAAATTACTCTGATTCGTTAAACCTGCATTATGTTGGAATTACTCGTGCAAAATCAGCATTATTTCTGATGTCCAGTTCCTTAAGGTATCAAGCAGCAAAAGATAAATTTATTCCAGCTCAAAAGTCTGAATTCTTGACAGATTTGGAAGTTTTCCAATCTAAATGGGTGCAAGTTTAATAAAATATATGATTGTCCTAGCATGTTGGTGAGTTTCAGAAGATACCCAAGTATATTACTCAGATAAGAGTTGAAAGTATCTACTAGAATCTTAAAACAGAAACTTTTGGAGGCAATAGATACGTGACAATGTTAATAGCTTATACATGGAATGACAAGATTGTTATGATGGCAGATAGCCGGTCATCAGCTAAAGATTCTGAGGGGAAGATGGTAGATTTTAATGATAAGGCAACTAAAATATTCCCTTTCAATAAGAGGATGGTTATTGGGCATTCTGGCTTACGAAAAATATCAGTTGGTGGAGGGCAGTATGTTGACTTGATGCAAATAATCGAACATTATTTAAAAATTCATCAACAAATACTGCCGACTATTTCTGGTGAAGAGGCTTTAAAAGGACTAATAAAAATGTGGAATGGAATTCTCAGTGAAAAATTTGGTCGACAGCCGACCAGTGTGGATGCGATGTATACATTACTACTTTGCAAATGGGAGGAGGTGGAACCTGGAAGAGTCTTACCCAAAGTATATTCGTACCAATCCCAGTTTGGGGATATTCATACTAGTAAAGGTGCAGTGGCTGGTGATGAGGAAGTATATCCTATAATTATCCCTTATTTCGAATCAAATATTGAGAACATGACTTTTACAGCATCCGTAGAACACTTTAAAAAAGGATTTTTAGAAGTAATTGATAAGGTGGATACTGTTGGTGGTTTTATCCATGTATATGTTTTAGAATCAGATTCCTTTAAATCACATTGGTTAGACCATGAATTTTTTTAATGACATTAAACGCAAAGAAAGGAGCTGGCGGCAGCTCCTTGTGTTTAAATTCTGCTTGGTTTAAATATATTTTCCAACAGCAGTTTCAAAAGGAACATATTCAGTGCATTTATCCTCTTATTAATATCTATTTGCGGAACCTACTTGAAAACTTTTTCTTTTGGTCACTATCAAAAGGAAGTATCTTTGACTCTGATAGAGCTGATTCGGATATCTTGGGTTTGTTTTCCTTTTCGAATTCGAAAAAGGCGGTAGGGGTCTTAAACATGGTTTTCATAGCATAATCAGTTTTTTGTTCAACTTCTGGATTAGTTGTTTCAGTAGAAATCCTATAAAGTCTATACACTAACGATTGCAGACCCTTGTTTTTATCTTGTTCTTGGTTTAAGGTAGTTTTGGTCTTTTGAAGAATATCTTGAAGAACTAAAAGTTCATCCTCAAGTTTCTTTTCTCTTTCTAAGGCTTCATGAAAATCGTTTTCCATGTAAATAAGTTGCTTTAATAATTCGTCTTTTTTCTTATATTTTTTATCTACTAAATCTACTACATTAGGAACTTTTACTTTTTTTCCTTTGGAAGCAGGTATTTCTGCACTGAATATTTCATTTGCTTGGTCTACTCTTTTTCTTCCCAATCGACCTTTTTTTCTCCAAAAAGAATCAGAGGTTGAATTTGATACTATGCCTTCGGTATACAAGTGATTTGCGTATTCCCATATCTCTGAGTAACTAATTGTTCCCATGGGTTTCTCATTTTTTCTGAACAATTGTATTACCAAGTTAACTTCTTCTATTTTTAGTTTTGTATTTCTACCAGCGGACTTGCTCTCCATCTAAAACTTCACCTCCACCTATTTTTGAACACAATAAAGCTAACTTATATAAATCGCTTTGAATAGCATTTGATTTGGTTTTTATCTTATTAAGAGTTTCAGGATTTCGTCTATTTAATTCGTGATTAAGATATTGCTTATTAAGATTTAAAACTACTCCTGTAAGTTCATTTATATTGTCCTTCATCTCTGCGATATCTGACCTTATTTTTTCTTTCTTCTCTAAAAATTCCTCCGGAGTGATACCCCACTTCGAACAAAAGTAACATCGTCTTGATTCACAGCGTTGTTGCTCATCTTTACAGAATCCTATTTTCATCTTTTTTCGGAAATCACCACTATCAAATGCTTTTAAACTTACTTCATCTGGAATCTGGGTTGTAGTATTATTACTTTGATTTAGAGAAGCATTTTTTATTTTTTTCATTAGCCTAAATACTTCGCAGTCAGCCCAATATTCGGCGTGTTGATTGTAATGATATTGAGCTTTGATTGTTGTATGTCCTCCTAATCTTGCAACTTCAACAGGAGAGTATCCTTGCATCATCAATGAAATGAACGTAAAATGTCGAGTGTCACCTGGTTTTACACGATATTGATTAGGGATATGACAGTCATATTCTTTTATCATGGTGCTATAAACACCATCAATTATCGATTCTAGATTAAGAGGTTTAAATTGGTTTCTATTTTTAGTCAATACAGCTCGATTGGTAGATGGACTTACGCTCATAATGGAACGATATGAAATTAAAGTATCTGTTTTTCCATATTCTTTAGTTAAATCAATATAGTTTTTTATTAACCGATACATATCTTCATTAATTAATAACTTATCCGGTATTTGAATCCTCTTTGTATTTTTAAGCTTTCCTCTTGGTAATCTAATGTATCTTTTATCATCCTTCGATAGAAGACAATCACGACTTATCGAACAAAACTCTGATGGGCGCATCGGTATGACATTGGTTAATCTCCACCAAATAACTAATGGGTAAATCAATAAAAGTTTTCCAATTGACTCAGTCCCCTGAGTAGTATCGTCTAGAACCTTGTTAAAATATTTATCTAAATAAAAAGAGAATGATAGTACATACTTAGAGGGTGGCAGTTGTCGTACGTTTCTTTTTATCTTTATTTTATTTTTGATTTCTGTTAGGGGAGGGGCGTATTCATCTGCTATTTCTAAATCTGCATAGTCAAAGAAATTCAATAATGCACATACCATATCAGCTTTGTACTTATCACTATAATCAGAGTATTGAAGGAACTTTTTTAAAGCTTCTTTCTCTTCACTTCTGAATCCTAAAGTTACTTCAAAGCATTTTTTTAATTGGATAAGGTATGTTATAGATAGTCTTTTATATTCATTGATAAGATTTACAGTCCAACATTTAACAATAGATTTAAAATTATCTGGCAGACTATTATTAAAAGACGTCGTATTAAAAATACTAAAGTCATATCCAGTGTTGTTTTCGCTATAAAGTAATTTAGATACTAGCCAATAGTCGTCTTCAAATTCGCCTTTAATCCATCTGTTTTCTTGGACTAATTCGTTAATTATTTCTTTAGACTCGTGTATACTTGTTTCTAAATCAAATGATTCGTCTGAAAACTCTCCAATATCAATTGTAATGTCATTTTGTAAGATAGCCATAGTTCCTCCTATGTTAAATAAATAGGTTTATAAGTTAGATATGTTTTTTCTAATGTTTCTAATTCTTCTCCAGTTTTTGATTGAACTTCATCTAATAAATCTAGTAACTGGTCGTATTCTTCTTTTCCACCTGGAAAAAAGTTCAATACCTCTGATTCTCCGAATGTTTGCATAGCTTGTTCAAGAATATCTAAATCCCTATATAATGCATTCAGGAGGCGAGTTTTCTCTCCTTCGAAAGTATCTGGTTCGAATTCGTCGAAAAACTTCCAAATTGAGTCTTTGACACCTTCAGTTACAGATGAAATCGCATAAAAATTAGGAACTGAAAAAGGGCAATCTTTACAAGATTCTAATTCCGGTCGTCTACATTCAGGTGAAAATAAGCACTGGAATTCTTCTTCCTTTCCTGGAAGGGCATTAACTTTCAAATCAAACATTAAACCTGTAACCTCATTAAGTCCCATGTTGAAAATTTTTTCCGCCACTTTTTGTTTATCAGCAATGTGTTGATTGATAAATCCAGTGGTTGCTTGAATATGGTGTACACCACCAAATATTGAATTTAAAGCAACTATGTCTCTCGTTCTTTCATCTCTGATTTCACTTTCTCCAAGCAATGTTGTCGCTAGTAGGTCAGTTATATAACCAAAAGGTTTTCTGTTAAAAAGACCTTCACATAACTCGTCAAGTTCCTCCTGTGGAATAACAAGGTAGATATTAGTTGTTTCAAAGTTCTCATGAGCTCTTAATCGTTGCGCCAACTTCAAAGCTGCACTCCCACGTCCTTTTTTTACCAATATAGTGTACATGAGAGTTAATACCGTTCTATTCAATTTCATACTCCTGAATTCGAAGTTCTTTATCTTAAAGTCCTTGAAAAAAGCATTTTGTGCTTTTTTAGGGAAATTACTGTTATCAGATATGCCAAAATCTATAATCCTTTGGTTTTTAGTACCACCTTTATCAATTATAATTCCTCTCGTTTCTTTAACAATCAGCGAACAAATTACAGCCGCAGTTGCAAAGGGCAAAATCAAATCATCTGGACAGTTAAATCTATTTGTTGCTCCTGTTTTTTCAACCGCAAGGTCTTTTTGTTTAATTTGATTCACAATTGCATTTGCTTGTGCCATTGTTAAATCTTGCATTTTTAACTGTTCTAGGGAAGATACACCAATAGGTTCTAAATCTAGCAAAGGCACCCACATAACATCTCCATGCCTCCAGGCATTTCCTATGTGGGTTAAGACATATAACCATGATGATGCATAATATTTTCCATTTCCCGTTTTCAATATTATTTCTTCTGCATCCTTAATAGCTGGAATTTTGTGATTCATTGATTGTCCATATTCATACAAATCTTTATATTCCTCGTATGAATATGTTTCTTTAGTTTTTTCAGCTTTCTCATATTTATACGGATTGATGACCCTATCTAACTTAAAAATATTTGTATTTTGTTTATTTTTTTTTAACAGGTCATTTGTTTTTCCATGAAACTCTAGAAGGAATGAATAAAGAGTGCATTGTTTCGCAATAGGTACTAATTTGGTGAATAATTTTAAGTTAATATCATTAGATGAAAGAGAATAAAGTTCTTTTGTTTGTGTTAATTCGACTAGGTATGACGTACAGTCAACCAGGTGCGACACCATAGTTTTTTGATGAGCTCTGGAGCCATTAGTTAACATTAACTTAGTTTCTGAGAAATTTTGCCAATCATTTTGAGTGTAAAGGCTTTTATCTGAGAAAGTGATTTTTTTCAGTTTTAGAATTGTTCGATAAGCGGAAACAAGGTCAGAAGTATCATTTAAAATTTCGATATACATTTCGTTTATTTCTTTCTCTTGTTTAAATTTATAGACATCTTTCAATAAGTATTTATTACTACTTTGACCATCTAGTATTTTTCTTTCCAGAAAATTAGTAGGGGAGGGAACAAAGTGCTCCGGGGTGTACTTAATATTAAGGATTTTCCTAAGTGTTTTTGCAGTACAAAAGGTTTCTTTAATTTTTTCTATTTCCTTTAATATTTGTTCAATATCTTGCTTACTGTAGTAGGTTTTTGCTTTAATGATGACATGTTTGAGGAGCCCTTCTTTTCTCATGGCTTCTAAATCAAATCTTTTCATGTTCAACAAGGATTGGACTTCCTGTAAGCTATAAAAATTCGATATATCTAGTTCTGGTATAGTGAAGTATTTATTGGCATCATCAAGATTAAAAAAGACTAGAGAGTCATTTATTGAAACTCTTCCAATGTCATACTTTTTTTCAAGAGAATATATTCTTTCAAGGTCGATGTTGTACTTTTTATAAACATCAGCACTTTTAATATGAGTATCAAGAAATTCATTTAGTTGAGTTTTATTAACATAAAGATATGTGTTCAAAATACCTTTTTCATAGTATTTATAATCAATTCCTTCGGAATCACAAAAGTCTTTGAGCATAGGAATATTCTTTAGACGTAGAGTGGCTGCCATTCCAATCATTTTCATAGCTTCAATATCACGCACATACCAAATTTCAAGTAAATCAATTAGTCGTAAAACGTCGTTTAAATCACTTTCCTTAAAGTAAGTAATGCTTCCGCTGGTTTTTCCGGTTCCTTCTTTTGTTGAGATTAAACCTTGTTCAACCCATGGCTTAAACCCTTTATACGTTTTTGCTATTTTTTTATATTTACCTGAGTGAACAACTTCATATTTTGTTATCCATCCGTGTTCCATAACTTTAACTTCTCCTTTTCAACGCAGGATTTAATTTCTTCCACTTTTGTACATGTTTGTAATCAATTACTCCAAGGTCTTGAATAGGGTATTTCTTTAATTCATTGATAGCTTCTTTCATCTGTTCATTAGAAAGAACTTCATCAATATAAGCCATGGCTGAGTTAATGTTAGTGTCGCCACGAGCAATGGCTAATTGGGTGACTGAAAATCCTAAATCAATAAGCATGTTTGTGAAAATTCCTCTTCCTGCATGAGATAACCAAAACGTGGATTCTATTTGTTCGTAATCTTTATGACCAATTAGGGATTTTAGAAATGCCTCTTTCACTTTATTAAAACGTTTATCGTAAACTAGCCCCGACATTGGATAGCCATTTTCGTCTACGAATAGTGCAGAAGGTTTTTTTATTTTGTCTTTTTTAAGCAAAGAGTTTAACTTTTTTATATGTTTGTCGTAAATATCCCAAACTAAATCGTTATCAAGAATTGTTTGTCTAGCCATATGTAACTTTAAATAGTTTAATCTTTTAGGATTTTCTCTTTTAGTATCGCTAAGGCGAGAGAAAAAGCGTCTTCGATTGTCCTTTATTTGTACTTCCATGGATTCTCCGCGGGTGACAATTAATGAACTTCTATCTAAATTAACGACTTCACCTCTTCTAAGACCTCCGTAGAATTGAAAGCAAATGCCAAGTGCAATTTCAGGAGCCTTATCCATTGCCACTTGAATCAATCTAGCAGTTAAAGCTGCTCTTTCTTCTCCAAAATCCTTAAGCTTCATAGGTCTTTCTCTTGTAGTATCTCTTGAGGGATATTTTGTATTTAATTTTGGAACTCCCTTAAAGATAGATTTATGAATAATTTCTCCTTTAGAATTTTTCTTACCTTCTATTGGAAACTCTTCATCTATTAAGTTAGCCTTTTTTAAATAAATATAAAATTGTGTAAGATAGGTATCATATTGATTAATAGAACTAGGTTGAAGACCTTCAAATGTCTTTGTTGTAATGAATTTGCTGGCGTGTTTTCTTTCTAAAGCTGACAATCCTATATGGTTCAAGTCATGAAATTCAGCATCTCCATCATCAATCTTTTGAATGCAAAAGTTTAAAAATCTACATATAAGACTAGCAGGAGCACTTTGACTGTTAATCGTACCACCTGTATCTCCATATTGTGATTTTATAAAATCAGTAACAGGATGAGGGTAAATAATCCCTGTAGTTTTTTCTAAAACACCAATCGTAACTGCTTTTATATTTCTCATTTTCCCTTGCACTATCTCATTAAATTCTGTTTCTCTAGCAACAAATTTGTAATTAGAGAGTTCCATGTACACCCACCTTAATCTATAGACTGTCTGTTCATTTTATTTAATTTTATTGTTAACCCCGGCATCTATTAACAGAGGCACTACCATTTTAAAGTATATGTATATAATTTTTAAGGTCCTCGAAACTTCGTTTCTCCGGAGTCCTACCTCGGACCGAGGCTATGTCCCCTATTAAAACCAAGAACCTTTATTCTCTATATCATTTTACTTTATTAAATTCCTTTTTGTCCAACAATTACATTATTGGTCATAAAAGGTATGGATACCTAAATCATATATATCAAGGTACAAGTTAAGGTTTGGTAGTTACGACTAGAGTTTCGCCAATAATCGTATCTATATGGTACAGAAAATCGCATTTCAGTAGCACGCCGCGATTATAATGATCAAGTGGCTTCTTATAATAAAAAAGTAAAACGGTTTCCAGGAGCGCTTGTAGCGGGGATAACCGGTTTTGACCAGAAAGAGTATTTCAAGGCTGACCCAAGGTCCGGACAGGCTCCTGCGGTCGATTTTGGAGGAAAGTAAAATGGGCGGCAGAAAAAGCTCTGTCTTTCTCATCATATCAATGTTTGTTGTACTGATATGCGGCAGAGCTGAGGCGGCTGGCGCGGATCCCATTCCGCGGGCTGCCGGCGATATATATGTCCAGGATCGTGCAAATGTTTTAAATCCCAATGAAGAAGCACAGTTAATCCAATTAGGACGGACAGTGGAGGATCATACTTCCAATCAAATTGCAGTATTAACAGTGAACTCCATCGGAGACGAAGCCATAGAAGATTATGCAAATAGAGCCTACCGTGAGTATGGCCTTGGAACTGAGAAAGAAGATAATGGCGTACTGTTGCTATTAGCAATGAAAGAAAAGAAAATAAGGATCGAAGTCGGGTATGGGCTTGAAGGCGTGATTCCTGATGGAAGAGCCGGCAGAATCATTGATGAAAATGCCATTCCAAGTCTGCAGGCAGATCAGTCAAATATCGCTGTCATGAAAACGTATGGAGCTATTGCGAATGCTGTCTCAGGAGATGGCAGTGAAAGATCTGAAACTCCGCAGCAGGAAGATGGAGGGTCCATTCCAACCTGGCTTGTAATCCTGCTGGTTGTGGGTCTTATCATTCTGGATTTTGTGTTTTTTGGAGGAACACTTACCTTTTTCCTGCTGTCTATTTTCTCAAGAGGGGGCGGAGGAGGAGGTCCCCGAAGCGGTGGAGGCGGCTCTTCAGGCGGAGGGGGAGCAAGCCGTGGATGGTAGCAGCCTAGTTATGAAGTAAAACAGACACCTGATTAAGAAGACTTGCTGATTCGCAAACGACAGCGAAGACAGAAGCTTAGACGCCCTTACCATGCTCGAACCGCCACGTCCAGTGGCCCCTCCTGTGCACCCGAGCGTTAGCCCGTCATATGACGCGCGGCAGAGAAAGGCCGATTTTGCCTTTTAATAGCAATGGCTAGACCCGCGGGCCTTCCCCATTATCATTGTTTAAGAACTCTAATGATAAGCTTGTCATTTATCAACACGAAAGTTTAGGGAAGGCAGAGACCTGAAAAGCATAAGCCAATATGAGAACTGGTTTTCTTCTCATGGACGGATTGGCTTATGGCTCGAAGGGTCTAAAGCTTTGAGCTGAATCAAGGAGTCTCGCACCATACGTTCCAAACAACCTGTTTAACAATAGTATTGGTTCACAGAACTTATTAAAATCTTTTAGAAAAGAGCCAATCAACAAAACTCAGCACTTACGAAAACACAATCATAAGAACACTGGAAACCAGCCAACTGTTTGACTTTATCCAGCATCACCTGCTGTTAATTAATTATTAAGTGTGGTCATTCCTCTGTTTGAACCCTGTTCTCATTCCAGCCCAGACAGCGACAGCAAGGCCGCCCAGGCTGTCTGAGATGAGGTCAGTCATTGTGTCTTTGTTTCCTCCTCCCTGAAGGGTCATATTAAAGAACTGATCTGAAGCAAACTCATAG
Organism: Peribacillus deserti; assembly: GCF_002863585.1. GTDB lineage: Bacteria > Bacillota > Bacilli > Bacillales > DSM-1321 > Paraperibacillus > Paraperibacillus deserti_A. The sequence continues at coordinate 89,901 of NZ_PGUY01000021.1, forward strand.
AATTCCCAAAGCACACCGCCGAGAACAGCAAAAGAGAAGGTAAACAGGAATACGAACCATGGAGAGATCCCGCGTCCGGCACTTCTATAGGCAAGCCTTTCATATAACGCAATGGAAGTGAATCCTAAAAGGGCACCACTAAGTGCATGGAGAAATGTATCCCACCAGCCAAGTCCGTACCAGCCTCTGATGGAACCTAAATATTGAGAGGCAACCAGAAAAATTAAGTAACTGAACGTTAGCGGAACGTTAAAAGTCAGCTTGGTAAACAAAGCAAGCAGCAAGGGGACAGCTCCGCATACTATACCTCCGATTGCCACTGAGGCTCTAAATTGTTGTCCGGAAGAATAAAAATATAAGCACAGCACAGCCATGAATAAAACATAAATCATGCTTGCTGTTATAATAAGTTTCCTGCTCATGGTTCACCTCGTCATGTCAAAATTTTTGCTTTCTAAATCCTGCATATGAAGCTATGATCAAGGCTCCGGCAAAACCAGCGAGTAAATCGTACATGGTATCCTTATTTCCGCCCCGCTGCATAGTTTCAGTATAGTAAAGGTCACCGAAGAACTCATAAATTTCCCAAACAACGCTTGCTACTATAGCAAGGGAAAGGACAAAAAGGAAGATCAGGAAGCGTGAGGTCCTTTCGAGGGCCTCTTTCGTGATCAGTACCTTAATGAGCGTTATCGCAATCACACCCATAAAAAGTCCTTTATAAAGATGAAGAGTAGTGTCCCACCACCTAACATATACATAAAATTTTACAATTGATCCCAAAAATGTAGAGCAGAAAATAAAAACATAGTAGCCAATGATTTCCGGAATATTAAATGGATTATTTCTCAGAAAAAGTAATAATAACGGCAGACCGCTCACAATAATTCCGCCCAGCCCTACCTGCCATTTTGATGTGTCATCTTTTACTAGAAAATAGATGAATAGTCCAGTCATAAATACCATAAAGCTTATTGAGAGTATGATTATTACTTTCTTTTTCATGCTGTCACCTCATTAACAATTATGTCCAATTCGTGATAGTTAAAATCAGGATACAGTATTCATGTTTGTATAAAGTTATTCTTTCTTTAGGAAGGACTCGTAAAAGTTCCATGTTAATGAAAGTATGGGTCGAGAGGGAACCTATGCATGCAGTTGTCGTTCGATATAGTGGCAGTTAATAAGCAAATCGGATAATCAAATAGACTGTTTAAAGGCAAACAGGCTGTTGCAATATCAAAAAGGTAATTTTTAAGCATACTGGTTGTGGCTATCATAAAAGCATTCTCACACATATCAATTAACTAATAATCATAAAGACTGTTCTTTAAGCATATAAGGTTTTTCTTAAGCAAAAGACAGGAAGCATACGCATAGGTTTACATGTGATAAGCATAAACCTGTTAAAGATAAGCATAAAATTCTAAAACTAAAGCATAAAATTTTAAAACATAAGCATAAATACCTTAAAGGTAAGCATAAGCACTGAGCACGAGACTTAAAATCTTCTAATCTAGTATGAATGCTGCCATTTATCCCTTTTCTAAGCGAGTTTCAGAAAATAATCACTCTATATGGATGGTTTTTATAAAAAAACTGTTTTATTTCACGTGTAATAAGCAAAATCAGTACTGTTTTCAATATGGTTTATAGCCTAGCTATCTCTTTAAGCTGGAACATGATACCGCCATACATAACATCCGTATTTCTCCTACTAAGAGCACTCTTTACTATGCAGAATGCTCATTTTTTAGACCTTTAGGTAGATAGCTGTCATCATCAGACTTATAAACATTTCCGCGTGTTATTACAGCCATGAATTGTCTTTACATAGATTGTTTTGAAAAGCTCCGTTCACAGCATTTTTTTGTAATCTGACCAGAATAAGGACACGTCACAGCTGCATATGATAAAAAACTCTTTCGTTTTTATAAAGTTATGTTATTATATTTAAGTTGACTTAAAAAAAATAAAAACCGGACGGTGTTTTTTACATTAAGACCGTACGGGAGAGGTTCTTAGCTACCCTCTTTAAAAAACTAAGGAAAAACAGTGCTGCTTTTCTTTAGCTGCACTGTTTTTTCGTTTAGAAGGAGAGTTCGTATGAAAAGAGATAAAGCGGTTGTTGTATTTAGCGGGGGACAGGACAGTACTACCTGTTTATTCTGGGCTTTGGAGCAATTTGAGGAAGTAGAGGCTGTAACGTTTGACTATAACCAGAGGCACAAACTTGAAATTGATTGTGCTAAAGCCATAACGGAAGAACTGAATGTAAGGCATCATATCCTTGATATGTCGCTTTTAAATCAGCTGGCTCCAAATGCTTTAACAAGAGCCGATATTCCTGTCAGCGACGGAAAAGATGGAGAACTCCCCAGCACATTTGTACCCGGTAGAAATCTGCTATTCCTTTCATTTGCCGGAATTTTGGCAAGGGGAATTGGAGCAAAACATATTGTTACCGGTGTTTGTGAAACGGACTTCAGCGGGTATCCGGATTGCCGGGACATCTTTATTAAATCGCTTAATGTTACTCTTAATCTGTCAATGGATGAAAACCTGGTGATCCATACTCCTTTAATGTGGCTGAATAAAGCAGAAACGTGGGAAATGGCAGATAATCTTAACGCTTTTGATTTTGTCCGGGAAAAAACACTGACATGCTATAACGGAATCATTGCCGACGGCTGTGGTGAATGCCCTGCCTGTCATTTACGGCAAAATGGGCTTAATCAATATCTGGCCGAAAAGGGAGTGTTGTAGATGTACGGTTTCCGTATTGTTGATAAACTTCAAAAACTCCATGAAGATATCAAGCTGGAACAGCTTAAATATCATTCAAAGAGAGTAATGGTGAGTAAAGAATTCACATTTGACGCTGCACATCATCTTCATCATTATGAAGGAAAATGCAAGAACCTTCATGGGCATACTTACAAAGTTATCTTTGGAATCAGCGGCTATTTGGACGAACGAGGCCTTCTGATCGACTTTGGGGATATTAAGGAAATATGGAAAAATGAAATAGAAATTTTCCTGGATCACCGCTATATCAATGAAACTCTTCCGTCAATGAATACGACTGCAGAAAATATGGTGGCCTGGATTTATGAGAAGATGAAAGACGCCCTGGGAAACCGTAAAGAACAATACGATGGTGCCAGAGTCGAATTCGTGCGTTTGTATGAAACGCAAACAAGCTTTGCAGAAGCAAGACGGGAGTGGATGGAGCTTGGGTAAGATTCCTGTTATGGAAATTTTTGGACCGACCATTCAGGGTGAAGGAATGGTTGTTGGACAGAAAACGATGTTTGTTAGGACAGCCGGCTGTGATTATTCGTGTTCATGGTGTGACTCCTCTTTTACCTGGGACGGAACCGGCAGGCACTTGATCACCCAGATGGAGCCGCAGGAAATTTGGGAAAAACTTAAAGAATTAAGCGGAGAAGGTTTTTCCTTTGTAACGATCTCTGGAGGGAATCCGGCACTCCTTAAAAATATGGAAGATGTGATCACCCTTTTTAAACAAAACCAGATTCAAATAGGTCTTGAAACTCAAGGGTCAAAATGGCAGGACTGGATGATGGAAATCGATGAGCTGACGATCTCACCTAAGCCGCCAAGCTCTAAGATGATTACAAACTTTTCCATTCTTGATGATGTGATTGCAAGGCTTAGCAGTCATGATTTTTCGGGAAATGTAAGTTTGAAAGTGGTTGTGTTTAATCAAGAAGACTACGAGTATGCTAAAGGAATCCATCAAAGGTATCCACAGATTCCATTCTTTATGCAGGTCGGAAATGATGAAACAGCCACAGAAGACAATTCGTTGTTAATCACTCATTTACTGAATAAATACGAGAGGTTAATCGATGCTGTTATGAATGACAATGAACTTAAAAATGTAAAAGTACTTCCTCAGCTCCATGCCTTAGTATGGGGCAATAAAAGAGGAGTTTAATAAGGAGAAATTATGATTCGAATACCCTTATATTTACTTGCGATTGTTGCAGCCAACGTGGTGACTGCATCTTTTGCTCCATTAACATTTGGGGCTTTCATTGTTCCGATGGGAACGTTCCTTATTGGAGCGACCTTTATCCTGCGGGACCTTGTCCAAAATAAATTTGGAAGATCCAAAACATACCTGACCATTGCTGCGGCACTTATTTTGTCCGCTGTAGTATCGTACTTATTGGGTGATACCCTGCTGATCGTGCTTGCATCTGCGATTTCGTTTGCAGTTTCAGAAACGACTGATACCGAAATATATACAAGATTAAATCTGCCGATGAGCTGGCGAGTATTTTACAGCGGTTTGGTAGGGGGGATCCTTGATTCCGCTATCTTTGTGGTTATCGGGCTTAGCCCGTTCGGAGCAGGATTTTTACCATGGGAAGCTGTGCCGGCAGCTATTCTTGGCCAGGTCATTGTGAAAACAGTGATTCAGGCAATAGGCGCCGGAATCCTTTCAGGAGTCACTGGAAAGAAACAACTATCAGCATAAATGCAAAAAACCCCTTTGTACCTGGTATAAAGGGGTTTTTTGCATGAAAAAGGAGCACAAGAGAGTGCTCCTTTTTACTTACTAACGTCGATGTTCAACAAGGTCAATGACTCCAAGCACCACGTGGGCTAGACCAAATCCGAAGACCGTGTTTGCAATCATTTTATTGGAGCCCTGCATTTGTTTCATTGTATAACCAGCGGCAGTTACGGCAGTGCCTAAAGCGGTAGGAATTAAGCCTTCACGAACATTCATGGTTATATCCCTCCATCGAAGTTAGTAGGGTGAAAGTTCACACCAGACTTAGTTTTCCGAATCTCTGCGATTTTACACAGAAGTTTGAAGGGAAACCATGAATTTTGACGAATTATAAGTAAACGGGAGGGTCCACATTTGAGATATAATCTAGAACCACTCATTCACTGGGTTGAAGAGATTAAAGAACGAAATCAAAGTTCCGCTGCAGGTTTGGTTATAATGAAGGATAATCAGTTAATTCTGGAACACTACAGCGGCTTTCATTCTAATACCGCTCCTTCCAGGCGTGTCACGGCTGAATCACAATTTAACATTGCATCGGCCAGAAAATCCTATCTTGGGCTGGCGGTGGCATATGCCTTATACGAAAGGAAAATTAACAGCCTTGATGATTATGCTGCAGATTATATAGAGGATATTGATCCTTATTTACTGGGGAAAAGCACGATCCGCCATTTTATCAGCCATTCCCATGGACTGCATGTAACAGAGGATGGCACCATATTTAGAGAATTTGCGCCTGGTGAAAACTGGGCATACAGAGGAATAAATGTATGGGCCATAACTCGTCTCATTAATAAGCTGTATGGGAAAAACTTTCCTGAACTGCTTTCAGAAAGAGTTTTTATACCATCAGGCTGGAATCAGACCGGCTGGCATACAGAGGAAGCTGATGAGCTGGTAAAGGTTATCGTAGACCCGGCCGAAGCTGGAACCCATAAGCTGGGTGATAGTAAGGACGGTTCCCAATCAAATCTTCACGTATCAGCGAGAGAATTTGCTTATTGGGGGAATCTTCATTTGAACCAAGGGCGTATAAATGGCATACAGATTGTACCTAATGAAGTTATTCGGCTTGCCACAACCGTACAAAGTCCTCACTATAAAAATTCAGATCTTCCTTATAACGGTTTGTTCTGGTATGTTCAAGCTGCCCCTGCAGCAAGAAGTGAACTTGGAAGCAGAGTGCCAAAGGGCTCTTATCAAATTTTAGGGGTAACCGGACCCACCATATTAGTAATTCCTGAGTATAACGTGGTCGTCGCAAAGATGTACAACAAACGCTATAATTATGGCGCCGGAAACTACTTGTATTATTTAAGAGAATTCAGCAATCTGGTTTCGGATGTCTTCAGTAAATAACACCAGCCCGATCAGACAGATGATTGGGTTTTGTTTGTGCAGCCAGCTTCTTTTCATGGTTTAAAAGCCATTCTTTGCGCCATAGTCCATCGGAATAACCTGTGAGCTGTCCGCGTGAGCCAACCACACGGTGGCAGGGAATGATGATCAGGAACTTATTCTTACTATTTGCGTTCCCAACCGCCCGCACGGCTTTTTCACTCCCCGTTTCATATGCAATGTCACTGTAGGTCCGCGTTTTTCCAAATTTAATCGTACTAACTTGTTGCCATACCTTTTTCTGAAAAGCAGTGCCATTTATGTCTAGAGGGAGAGAAAAAGAAATTCTATTGCCGGTAAAGTATTCAGCCATTTGAGTTATGGCTTCGACTATTATTGGATGGTTTGAATGTTGAACTTCTTCTGGTATGTCTGTATTTGAGAAACGAATGGATAAAATGGCATTGTTATCTGCTTCAATTTTTAGCAGCCCAATAGGAGACTTAAAAATTCCTGTATACATAGTAACACCTCCAAGTCTAGCAGTATTTGAACATCTTACTTCGATTTTACTAAAAACATCCACATAGGGCATCTTGATTCTTGCTCATTAATTTAAATTATGGGTGAAAAATCTATTGTTGCTTTAAGCTTTATAATGATTAAAGCGGACGGGGTGGGGCTCCTGCGGGTCAAGGGAGAAATCCCGAAACCCGCGGAAAGCAAGTGCCTGCTTACTGCATAAAACAGGCACGACCTAAGCTTAATTATAATTAAAAGGGCGGGGAACACTACATATGGTAATCCAGCTTTATATTATTTTTTAAGGCATTTAATTTGCTATCAAAGATTGGCAAATGTAAAAATGTAAAGTATCCCATTATGAACACTAAGGATTTTTTCATAGGGAATGTACAGGAAAGGAAGTTATATGATGACCACTTTATTAGATTCCTTTGAAATAAAAGGGCTAAAATTAAAAAACCGTATCGTTATGCCGCCAATGTGCCAATATTCCGTAAAAGCGAAGGATGGAATACCAAATGACTGGCATTATACTCATTATACCAGCCGGGCGGTTGGGGGAACCGGACTAATTATTATAGAAATGACCGATGTGGAACCGGATGGCCGTATTACAGATTTTGATCTGGGGATCTGGTCTAATGATCATATTCCGGCGTTCAAAAGGATTATCGAATCATGCCAGAGCTACGGTGCCAAGGTGGGCATTCAAATCGCCCATGCCGGGAGAAAAGCTGAAGATGCTGAGGTACCCGTTTCTTCATCTTCCATCCAGTTTTCAGATCGCTATAAACAGCCGAGGGAATTAACAACAGAAGAAGTGAAAGAAATGGTCGGTAAATTTGAAGCAGGGTTTAGAAGGGCCGTACAAGCAGGTGTTGATACTATTGAAATTCATGGGGCTCATGGCTATCTGATTCATCAATTTCAATCACCTCTTACAAATAAAAGAACGGATGTGTACGGGGAAGATAAAGCCCGTTTCGGCGTAGAAATCATTGAAGCGGCAAAACGTGTTATGCCGGAATCCATGCCGCTGATCCTCCGCATTTCAGCAGTTGAGTATGCTGAAGGAGGGTATGACCTTGATTATTCGATCGAGCTGATTAAGCGTTATAAAGAAGCTGGAGTGGATATTCTGCATGTATCATCAGGCGGTGAAGGAACCTCAGGACCAGCATCAGCCGGTCCAGGATACCAGCTTGATTTCTCAGCTGCAGTAAGAGAAGCCGTAAACATTCCAACCATAGCAGTAGGCCGTATGGAAGATTATGATTTAAGTGAACAAGCCATCAGAGAAGGAAAAGCGGACTTGGTAGCAGTAGGCAGGGGTATGCTGCGCAATCCTTACTGGGCTAATGAAGCATCACTTGTACTTGGCGGAGATCCATTAACCCCGGAACAATACAGGGCGGGGTACAGCATCCGCTAATGGTTTTTTATAAAAAGATTATGTAAACCTTTTTACTTATTGTGGGGAACCAGGCCATAATAGAGGATTAGCTCATTATTGCAGGAAATTAGGGGAGGCAGCTATTGCCCTTCAAGGATTAAAAGGAACAACTCCTAGAAAAAATGGGCATGCTTCAGAAAATGACTGAATGGGAGACATCTGAAAAGGATTCTGCCAAGGGTTTTATTTACTTCGGGATGGAATATACATGACTTTTGGGATAATGAATGATGATTAAGATATACGAACGATTTTCGAGACATATGCACGATTTATAATATATATGGACGATTATCGTAATATATGCACGATTCCTGAGATAAAGGATTTTTGGGATATATTAGAGTCTTAAGATATACGAACGAATTTCGGGATATGAGTACCCTTCTTGGATATATGGACGGTTTGTGGACCCTTCCTGGATATATGAACTATTTTTGAGATATATGCACGATTTTTAGGGTATATGCACGATTTCTGGGATATATGAACGATTTTAGGAATATATGCACGTTTCATGGATGGACAGTGAGATCTGCATTCTTTTTTGAACAAAGGTAAAAACGGCTGCCAGATCCGGCAGCCGTTTTTAACTATGGATAGCAAATGTTCGTAATTACTATTTTTACCTCGTAATTTTTAAAGTTTTCGCTTGGATCTGTCCCAGCTTAGTCTAATAACTTCTTCGCCCCTCCGCGAAGACCAGGTCTGGAATCAGTCTTTTCTCGGGGGCGGGATATGATGTTCTCTCTTGGTGATGTGCGTTTGATAAAGAAGGCCAATATAAATGCAGCTGCTGTAAGCCATGCTGCGATATAAAATGCATCATTTACCCCCATGACGGTTCCCTGGTTGATGGCTGCAGCTATTTCTCCTTTGTCAGCTGGTGAAATTTGCTGGAGGCGGATTATTTCCTTTACATGCTGTGCGCCGTTATTAGTCATAATGGATACAAAAAAGGCCATGCCGACTGCACCAGCAATCATTCTAAGCGTGTTGACCATGGCTGTGCCATATCTGTTTAAATCCAAGGAAAGTTCGTTTAATCCGGCTGTAAATATAGGCATCATCAAGAGAGACATTCCTAACATGCGAGCTGTATAGATGGTGACGACGTAATTAAATGAAGTATCGGTGTGCAGCCTGCTTAATCCAAACGTAGTAATGACCGTAATTCCAAGACCTATCACAGCCAGCCACTTTGCGCCATATTTATCAAATAACCTGCCGGTAATAGGGGACATGATGCCCATCACTATTCCCCCGGGAAGAAGCAGTAATCCGGACATCAATGGAGAAAAGCCGCGGACATTCTGCATGTAAATAGGCATTAAAATCATTCCCGAGAACATCGCCATAGTCACAATAATATTAATGATGGTCGTTAATGTGAAGATGCGGTACCGAAAAATCCGAAATTCGAGGATAGGAGCTTCCACCCGTAACTGCCTCCAGACAAAGAGACTCAAACTGATCCCGCTTACCGCAAACATTGCAGCTACTTCCATACTGGCCCAGCCTTTTGTACCAGCTTCGGTAAAGGCATAGAGAATGCCTCCAAATCCTATGGTTGATAAAATCACGCCAAGGATATCAAGCTTAGGCCGGCCGACTTCGGTCACATTTTTCACTATGAAAATGGCCGCAGCAAAATTAAGAAAAGCAATAGGAAAGATAATAAAAAAGAGAACTCTCCAGGAGTAGGTCTGGACGACCCAGCCTGCTAAGGTTGGACCGACAGCTGGGGCAAAGTTCATCGCAATCCCAAAAATCCCCATTGCATACCCTCGGCGGTTGGGAGGAAATAAAGTGAAGATCACATTGGTTATAAGCGGAAAAAGTATGCCGGCTCCAGCAGCCTGTACCACACGCCCGATCAGAATGATTGAAAAGGAAGGTGCAATTCCACAGATCAATGTTCCAGCAGCGAAGAGCCCCATGGAAGCCAGATAAAGCTGCCTGGTCGTAAACCTGTTCATCAAGTAGGCAGTTACAGGAATAACGATTCCATTTACAAGCATAAAAATGGTCGTCAGCCAATTTGCTGTTGCTGCTGATATATGCATCTGATTCATGATTTGCGGAAGTGCTATGTTGATCAGTGTTTGATTTAAAAAAGCGGCAACTGCACCGGCTATCATTACTGCAAATATAGGCCCAATACGAAAAGATGCATTCACTGTTTCGTTTTTACTCATAAAATTTTTAAGCACCACCTATGTATGAAATACAGTTTACGAAATAAGCCCTGCAATTTATAGTTCCCAGCCCAGAGAGCTTTAAATCCAGCCAAAGAAAATTAAAATAAATTTGTTAGGTATGGTAAATTGAACTGCGGCGCCTGAGAGCTCCATTACTGAACCCATAGGAAGTTTCCTCGCGTAACCCTTGCAAGCCCATTGGTTACTTCCGGGGGAAACGGGGTCGCTAGGAGCCTAATCTTGATGGCCAAAGCAGTCTGCATCCAGACTGTTTGATATTAATCATTCATGCAAACAATTCCCTGCCTTCAACATCAATTGCCCATCCTTCGTTTAAAACGTTTCCATTCTTTCGTGCGTCTCATATGATATCGCAGAAAGGAGGAGTCTTTTTTTGCAGAGAATTGTAATTTACAGAGATTTTAGGGGTTACGTGGCCAAACCATTGGTACAGAAGTGGCTTCATATTATGAAACTTATATCTGATAAACTGTTCCTGAATGATCATGCGAAATGGATGAAAATTGATAGTATAAAAAAAGACGAATCACTTCCCTTTACTTTTTTTAAAGAAACCGACGGGAATTTTATATTCCGGCTTGAATATCAAAGATTGGTAAATCCTGCTCCTGAGCTAATAAATGCCATCGAATTTCTCTTAATTCAAGGAAATGTACAGGGTGAAAAACATGAAATAAGCGGGGAAAATCGGGAATTGACCTTATTCAATAATGGGTCTGATGCCGCTCGGGAAAATACTGAAGAACCGGACTCCTTCTACCTGTTATTGCAGAAGGAAATGATGCTGGGAAAGCTGGCATTGCTTCTTGATAAGGTGGAGAATGCAAAAGAGTGCGGGGATACATCGCAGACAGAAAAGGTTAAGGATGAGATTTTGCAGCACGTGCAGGCTATTAATATGTTTACTCAACCCCACAAAGGCTGATATGAATTTATATTCTGTCCCTTCTTTTTACCTGAATATTACAGAAATCCCTTTCATATATTGTACACGTAAGAAGTAACTTCTTGGAGGGATCGAGATGAGTGCACCTGTGGCATCAAGTGAAAGATTAAGAACTTACTTAAGAGAGTGTGCAGAAGCTTGTAATGCATGTGCAGAAGCCTGTGAGTACTGTTATAGAGAATGCTTGCGCAGCGAAGATGTGAGAAGGGAAGCTTTGAGGCTTGTCAGAGATTGTGCAGATGTGTGTAACCTTGTCAGGCAGCTGATTACACGGGAAAGCCCTTATTCAAGAGTGTTATGCAGTGTTGCAGCTAATATCTGTGACGCTTCTGCCAGGGCTTGTGAGCAATACGAGGATGATTACTGCCGGAGATGTGCAGAAGCGTGCCGGAGATGTGCTGACGCTTGCCGGGAGCTTTGTATTAATTAATCAAATAAGGAAAATGTATGAAGATCCTCTGTTTTACGAGGATCTTTTATAATGTCTGCGGTCCTCCGATTTGTGAGTGAATAGTTGCCTGCTTTATGGAAAGCTGATTCCTCAAGTAATACCTCACTATCTGCCTCCATAATGTTTAACTCTCCAAGTACAACTTACATTCCTTATAAATACCAGTACACTTTGGCAAAAAGCTGCCTTGCAATAAACATTTGGGTTTTTACCAAGGAAGGGCTTGAGCACTTGGCACCCATTCCAACCGGGCGAATATACTTTTTAGTGTAATACAGTTATTTGAACTGTAGCTCTCATCAACACAGGAGGAGAGGGTGCAGGTGGGAATTCATATATTTCAAGGACATGAACCAGCACTGAAATCTTCATATATAAATGTGGTGATTGACGTGATACGCGCTTTTACGGTAACGCAATACGCGTTTATGAAAGGCGCTGAAGGAATTCTTCTCGCAGGCAGTGTGGAGGAGGCTTTCAAACTAAAGCAGAAAAATCCAGATTATCTTCTTGCTGGAGAGGTCGGCGGTCTCCCTATTTCAGGTTTTGACTTTGACAATTCACCTGCCAATGTGTTCAAGGCCGATCTAAGAAACAGATATTTGATTCAAAAGACTACAAACGGCGTCACGGCAACCTTGAACTCATTGGATGCTGAATATGTATTTGTGACTGGATTTTCAAATGCAAGAACCACCGCCGAGTTTATTAAAAATAAGCTGATAGGCCCTGCTCCTGATCAGTTGATCAATATAATCGCCTCACATCCGGATGGTGACGATGATCTTGCTTGTGCCGAGTATATTTCGGGCCTTTTGCATGGACCACGCAGTTGTACTGGAAAAGAGGCCGCAGATAGAATCGTAAATTCGGCGGCTGCTCAAAAATTTTTCGATGAAGCGAAGCCGCAGTTCAATCCAGAAGATATAGATCTTTGTATAAAGGAACGATCTTCAGGCTTTATTATGAAGGTCAGCTATAAAGACAGAATACCGATGATTGAGAGGGTAAGCGTGTGAATATAGAGGGGCTCCATTTGCCTGAAAGGATATGCAAACCAAGGAAGCATGGAATTACCATTTTAATTGATAACGGCGTGCCGTTCAATTTGTTTAAGGATACGATTGCCAGTGCAGGGCCATATATAGATTTCATTAAGTTTGGTTGGGGTACTTCGATTATTACCTCATGCCTGGAACAAAAAATCAGCTTCCTTGATGAAAATAATGTGGATTTTTTCTTTGGAGGAACTTTATTTGAAAAGTTTTTAAGCCAAAAGAAAGTAGATGAATATTACAATTTTTGTAAACGGTATGGATCAGCCTTCGTGGAGATCTCCAACGGGACAATTGATATCCCTAATCGGGAAAAAGCTAGATTTATTGAGGAATTTTCAAAAGATTTTATCGTGTTCAGCGAGGTCGGCCACAAAGATTCCGTGATTTCAAACACACTTCATTCCGAGGACTGGGTCCAATTCATACAAGAAGATTTGGAAGCCGGTGCCTATAAAGTGATTACGGAAGCCAGGGAGAGCGGTACAAGTGGTCTGTGTGATGAAAAAGGAGAAATGCGCTTCGACATTGTAGGCAGAATCAGAGAGGCAGGCATCTCATTAGCCAATATTATTTTTGAGGCTCCAAATAAAAAACTGCAGACGTCCTTCATAAAACTTGCGGGTCCGAATGTTAATTTGGCAAACATACCCTTCACTGATCCGATATCATTAGAAACACTCCGGCTGGGACTTCGCTCCGACACTTTTTATACGTTTCATGAGGGGGAATATGAATGAGAGATACAAACAAAGTTTTCCATCTGGCCATACCGTGTAAGGATCTGGATGAGACCGTAGATTTTTACGAGAAATTAGGCTGTACTCTTGCAAGAAGATATGACGACAGAGTTACTTTCAACTTTTTTGGCGATCAAGTGGTGTGCCATTTAAATCCAGAAAGCGTGGATGAACGTCCAAAAATGTATCCAAGGCATTATGGGATCACCTTTACAGATAAAGAAGAATTCGATCAAGCCCTTACTTTTGCCCAGGAACAGAAACTGCCCTTTTTCCAGGAGCTGATGATCCGGTTTAAGGGAAAGAAAGAAGAGCATGTTACGTTCTTTTTGATCGATCCTGCCAATAATTTGTTAGAGTTCAAGTACTATCACGATATTGAAATGGTATATTAAGCTGGTATCTGAGCCATTCCAAAAGGATGGCTTTTTTTTATAAACAGAGTGGACAAGATGATTTAGGAGCAATTTATTTTTAATTTTTCCTAATAGGTGGGATAATATCACTATCAACTGAAAGAGGAGAATTTCTGATATGAAATGTAAAATCAATAGAAATGCTGCGAAAGTGATTAAGAAAATGCTTAATGAGGAAGAAGCAGCTGCTGGCAAAATGATAAGAGTCATTGTGACTGAAAAACATGGGGACCATGCTCATTATGCCTTGACTTTTGATACACCAACTGAGAATGATGAAATTGTTAAAACCGACAAAGACATCGATGTATTACTTGATAAAAATGATGACTTCCTGGATGGAGTATGGATTCAATTCTTCTATGTACCACAAGAAGAGTTTGTCATTACGAATCCTTCCAAAGGCAGTCACCATCAGCATTAATCAAATAATGACCAAATTGGCCAGGGACAAGCTCCCTGGCTTTTATTTATTTAAAAAGCTATGTTAAACATGGCTGTTGATTTCCGCTGCAGGCACTCGCTTTCCGCGGGGCGGTCCGGGAGCCTCCTCGGCGTTGACGCCTGTGGGGTCTCCCTTGCCCCGCTTTTCCCGCAGGAGTCTCGCACCTTCCGCTCCAATCAACATCGTGCAAAAATGAACAATGACCTTTAATATAGCCATTTAAAAAGGGATTTTTGAGGCTGTTACTGAACGACAATGAAAGGGTCAGACTGGACCTGAAGCTGTATCGACCGTATCACTCGGCATCCAAAATTTGCACGATACGAAGCAGAAAGTTAATCACCTAATAAAAGACTTTTTATAGTATACTTTTTGTTACTATGTAACTAAAAAGTGTGTACTTGCCAATTATATAAAATTATCTAATAATATCGTTATTGCTTACGTTATATAGATAAAAAGCGGGGTGTTTTTTTATGCAAATAAGGGTGTCTGCGGTTCAATACGACCTTCACTCGATTCATTCTTTTCACGAGTTTGAAAGCCAGGTTGAGCATTATGTAAAAACAGCTGCGGAATACGATGCTGAATTTGTACTTTTTCCGGAATTTTTTACAACTCAGCTGATGTCCATTCCCAATGAATATGGGGAAGCGCGTACTATAGAGGATCTCCCTGATTTTACCGAACAATATCGTGCGTTATTCATCAGGCTGGCCATGCAGATGAAGATGCACATCATTGGGGGCACGCATGTAGTGCAGAGAGATGGCCGTCTCTACAATGTAGCTCATTTATTTTATCCAGATGGCAGGGTAGCTGAACAGGCGAAGCTTCATATCACACCCACAGAGGTTAATGAATGGAATATGTCTGCTGGAGAGGGGCTGGAGGTTTTTGAAACGGAAAAGGGAACGATAGCGATGCTGACGTGCTACGACATCGAATTTCCCGAAATCGTTAGAATGGCAAAAGCGAAAGGCGCCGATGTCATTTTCTGTCCATCCTGCACAGACGATCGTCACGGGTTCCATAGAGTAAGGTACACAAGCCATGCACGTGCCATTGAAAACCAAGTGTATGTGGTGACCACCGGTACAGTAGGTTCACTTCCTACAGTAGATTTTATGAGGGCCAATTTCGGCCAGGCAGTGGTTATCACTCCAAATGATATTCCGTTTCCTCCAAGCGGGATTGCTGCCGAAGGTGAAATGAATCAAGACATGATTATTACAGCTGACCTTAACCTGGAGCTTCTGTATAAAGTGAGGGAAAAGGGGTCTGTTACGACATGGCGCGACCGCAGGACCGATCTGTATGGGGATTGGGAAACAAAAATAGCAGAGCTTGTTTAAGGGGGCAGCTATGTTTCACAAGGAATTTTTTATATTCGATGGTGATAAACCCAGGAGAGCTGTAATCCGCAATTACACAGAGGACGATTTTCCAAGTTTAATAGAAATCCAAAAGGAATGCTTCCCGCCGCCCTTTCCGCCTGATTTATTATGGAATATAGAGCAGCTGACGAATCATATTACTCTATTCCAGGAAGGTGCCTTATGTATGGAAGTGGATGGTATAATCGCTGGTTCCATGACTGGACTGTTAGTAGACTATAAGTATGGCGACAGTGACCATACCTGGGCGGAAATCACTGATAATGGATATATCAGAACCCATAATCCAAAAGGGAATACCCTGTATGTTGTCGATATCAGTGTCCGGCCTCGATTTAGAAAATCAGGAATCGGAAAATGGCTGATGCATTCAATGTATGATGTAGTCCTTCATCTTGGGCTGGAAAGGCTGCTAGGGGGCGGAAGGATGCCAGGATATCACAAAAAGGCGGACCTGATGCCTCCTGAGGACTATCTTGAGGCTGTAATAAAAGGAGAGCTGAAGGATCCTGTCATTACCTTCCTCCTTCGCTGCGGCCGCACCCCTATCAAAGTAGCAGCAAATTATTTAGAGGACGAAGAATCCTGTCATTACGGTGCCCTCATGGAATGGAAGAATCCGTTTAAACCACACTAAAATAAAAGGGGAAAAAGAAGTGGATTATCGCAGAATTACCGGTCTAACCGATCCTTTATTTAAACAAATGCATGAACTGATGCAGCAAGTGTTTCCTCCTGAAGAAGTCCTTGAATTCAATCTATGGGCAGAACCCCTGGAAGATGAGGGTATCCAGGTATATGTTGCTTTACATAACGGCGAAGTAGTGGGTGCAACAGAATACCGGTATTATGAGGACATGAATATTGCCATGACTGATTTTACGATTATCGGCAGAGAGGGTCTTGGTGTCGGACCGTTTCTCGCACAAAAGAGACTTGAAGACCTCCATGGTCTTGCAGAAAAAAACGGGAAAAAACTCTTTGGTATGTTTGCAGAAATTTATAACCCATATCTCGTTCAGGACTTTAAGTTCGGCGGAGTCAAGCCGATGGACCCTTTTGTCCGCCGTGAAGTGTTGAGCCACCTTGGATACAAGCGCCTGGATTTTACCTACGTCCATCCATCCTGGAATAATGACGGAGAGGCAGTTACCGGCCTCGACCTTTGTTTCCTGCCTATGGCCGGAAATGTAACGGAAGTGGAAGCGGATCTGATTGTAAACTTCCTTACACGTTATTATACGGTGCTGCCGAACAAGCCGGAAGAATGGCTTGAGATGATAGAAAACCTTAAAACGGTGGAAAAAGCAGCGCTGCTTCCATTCTAAAAATTTTATATTGTAAAGCCTTCTGTCTGCGATAGAAGGCTTTTTACTTTTCATTCAACACCTATATCGTACCAGTAACATCCTTGTCTCGTACGGCTGATGAAAGATAACCCTAAACATAGCCGTAGAAATTGTGTAGAATAGGCACTAACACTACCAAACTGAAGGTGATGAATATTGGAAACAAAAGAAGAACTATTGAAGGAGCTTGACACGATCAAAAAGTGGGAAGATGAACAAGGCGGCCTGTGGTTTTGGGATCGTATCGGCCGTCTGCCCTTTAAAATACTGGACAAAATTACTCCAGCGTTTATTCATAAAAAAATGGGCAGCCTTCTTGATGAAATTGGAGGCTACATCCAGTCCGGGGGCAGATACTTGATCAGCAAAGAAAGGCTGTTCAGCAGGATTGAGCAGAGTACAGGAAAGCCATTAACCTCACTTTCCGATATCCATAGCCTTCCCATTAAGTCTCTAGACAAAGTGACTTCCGAGCTGGTTGGGCAGCGGAAGAAATTAGCCGCCTTTCAAGGGGCCAGCACGGGAATAGGAGGGATGTTTACTCTTGCTCTTGATATCCCGGCCATCCTGGCGATCTCTTTAAAAACACTGCAGGAAATAGCGATCATCTATGGATACGACCCGAATGAAAAAAGCGAAAGAATTTTTATTGTAAAGTGTCTTCAGTTTTCCTCAGCTGATATCGTCGGCAAACGAGCAATCTTGAACAGCCTGAAGGAACATAGCAGCCCATCTGATGATGCCTCAGGAGAAATGATGTCACAGCTTCAAGGGTGGCGGGAAGTAGTCTATACATATCGAGATGCATTCGGCTGGAAAAAGTTTTTTCAAATGGTTCCTGTCGCCGGTCTTGTTTTTGGGGCGATTACCAACCGCTCCATGATCAAGGATCTGGCTGAAACCGGAACAATGCTGTATAAGAAGAGACGTATATTAGAAAGATTAGAAAATATGGATTAGATTGTGGGGACAGTCCCCTATTTCCCGAAGCGTACAAGCCCGTTACATCTAGATCCGTAATGGGGACAGTCCCCATTTCCCACAAGGTGGGAGGGAAAACAAAATATAATCCTTCTCGGAGGGAAATGGTTATGGCGCCCATAGTCCCGGAATGTACAGCCGTTTGTTATTGTATAGTTCTGCCGGCGGGCAAGCTGAAGTCATATTTAGCAGCTTAAAAACAGTATGGCCTTGTTATGTAAAACCACATTACATGGATACTCAACAGTCCAATCAGCCAGCCGCACCCTTATCTGAACATCGGCCCGGTATATATGTTAAAATTCCGGGTATATGGTTAAATATATTTTAAGCTTGTATTGAAAGGACAGCAGTATGAAGCAAAGAATGCTCGACAGACTGAATCCCGCTCAGTTAATTATTATGTATTATGTGATTTCTGTTACAATTTCTACTATATTATTGAGTCTTCCGATATCGTTGAAACCAGGAGTAAAATGGGAATTTATTGATGTTCTATTCATGGCAGTCAGTGCCGTTAGTGTTACAGGTCTTTCTGTAGTAGATGTCAGCCAGACATTCAATACAACCGGCTTGTTTTTATTGATGTTTGTGCTGCAGTTTGGCGGGATTGGCATTATGTCGCTGGGGACGTTTTTTTGGTTGATTTTGGGGAGGAAGATTGGTCTTAAAGAGCGGCAGCTTATTATGACGGATCAAAACCAGACGAAGCTTTCCGGACTCGTTAAACTGTTGATTGAAATTGTTAAGATGATACTGATCATAGAAGTCATCGGAGCCATTGTACTGGGTTTATACTTCTTACAATATTTTTCTGATTGGAAAGAAGCTTTTTTGCATGGATTATTTTTATCTGTAAGTGCGACGACTAACGCGGGATTTGATATTTCAGGAAACTCCATGGTTCCTTATGCAAAGGATTATTTTCTGCAGATCATTACAATTATATTAATTACATTGGGTGCTATAGGTTTCCCAGTCCTGATTGAAATAAAGGAGTATTTTTCCAGGGACAATCATTATCCATACAAGTACCGTTTTTCTTTATTCACTAAGATCACATCCTTTACTTTTGGCGCTCTCATTGTGGTAGGGACACTTTTAATCATCCTCCTTGAAAAAAATGGGTTTTTTGCGGATAAAAGCTGGACAGATACATTCTTTTATTCTTTATTCATTTCTTCCAACACAAGGAGCGGCGGACTTACGACAATGGATGTGAGCCAGTTTTCAGAGCCGACCACCCTGCTGCTCAGCTTCTTAATGTTTATAGGCGCTTCGCCGAGTTCGGTAGGAGGCGGGATCCGGACGACCACTTTTGCTATTATGTTTTTATTTGTTATTAATTTCGCAACTGGAAACAGAGCTATTAAAGTCTTTAAGAGGGAAATCTGCGAAGAGGACATTTATAAAGCGGTTGCCGTCATGACTATGGGGGTGACGATGTGCTTCCTGTCGATCTTTATAATGACGATCACAGAGTCTTTGAACATTGTAGAAATCATCTTTGAGGTTTGTTCTGCCTTCGGTTCGGTCGGTTTGTCATTAGGGGTTACTTCTGATCTTTCGATAACTGGGAAAATTGTAGTAATGATCCTGATGTTTATAGGAAGAGTCGGCATTATCTCCTTTTTATTCATCATTGGCCGCCAGGAAAAGACGGGGCACTATCAATATCCTAAAGAAAAAATCATTATTGGCTGATTTAAAGCGGCATCCTTGTGGAGATGCCGCTTTTGTTATTTCAAGCCGAGAGCCTTTTTTGTAGTGCTTCCAACAATTCCATCCATCTTGAGGCCCTTTTTTTTCTGGAAAGCCTTAACTGCATTCTCTGTATTCGAACCAAAGACCCCGTCAATTCCTTTTGTGCTGTACCCTAAAGAGGTCAGTTTTTTCTGAAGGGCTGTAACCTGTTCTCCGCGGCTGCCTTTTTTCAGTACAGCTGCAGCAGTCTGAGGAGCAGGGGGCTTAAAGTTACCTTTTACCTTAAACCCATAAGAAGCTGCAATACTGTTAAATGGCTTCGAAGAAGCAGTGATCACAACAGGAGTATTAACCGGCACCTGGCTGAACAGCCACTCTACCTCCTGATCATACATCCTGACACATCCGGCACTGGCGTATGTCCCTATAGAACCAGGATTATTGTTGCCATGGATGGCATAGGTAGTTCCCCATGTCTGGCGTGCATTCAATCCGAGCCAGCGGTTGCCCAGGGGATTCCTTGGATCGTCTCCCGGAATATGGCCGGAATAATAAGGCCTGTTTACAAGTTTATTCACCACTTTAAATTTACCTTCTGGAGTATAGGATGGCTTCCTGCCCGTCGCTACTTTAAATATCTTGGTTAAGACTCCATTGTTATAATAGGCAAGCTGGTTATTTGCCTTATTAATGACAATGAGTTTGCTGCCGGCAGCAAAGCTGCTGGTTCCGCCCATGCTGAAAACTGCCAAGAAAACAAATACAAATAGAATTAGACACTTTCTAAACAAAAAATTCCCCCCTAATGGTTTTTACCGTTTATCCTATGAGGGAAGGGGGGTGAAACTTTACAATAATATTAAAAAAGTTACAAAATGATTTCCTGTAAATTAGGGCTCATAAAAAAGTGGAAAATGCTTTGTGCTGAAGGAAGAAATAGATATAATAAAAATATTGGTTAACGGTATTCAAGCTAGTCTTAACCCGAGACATATAGAATAGCTGTCAAACCTTAGGACCCTTTGGGGATATGGTATGGTTTTGGTGGAATTCCATCAGCCGAAAGAGGTCCTGAAATATACATATAAGGAGTAATGAAATATGGAAAAAGTATTAATTTTTGGTCATAAAAATCCCGATACGGATACTATTTGTTCGGCGATTGCTTATGCAGACTTAAAAAAACAGCTTGGTATGGATGCAGAACCTGTGCGTCTTGGTCAAATCAACGGAGAAACAGAATATGCCCTAAACCACTTTAACGTTGAAGTTCCCCGCCTGGTTGAAACGGCTGCAAACGAAGTTAAATCGGTTATTTTAGTAGATCACAATGAGCGCCAGCAGAGCGTTAATGATATTAATGCTGTACGTGTTCTAGAAGTCATTGACCATCACCGCATTGCGAACTTTGAAACAAGCGATCCTTTGTATTACCGTGCAGAACCGGTAGGCTGCACAGCTACGATCTTAAATAAATTATATAAAGAAAACGGCAAGGAAATCAGAAAAGATATCGCCGGCCTTATGCTGTCTGCAATCATTTCAGATTCATTATTATTTAAATCTCCAACTTGTACAGATGAAGATATTGCTGCTGCCCGCGAACTAGCGGAAATAGCTGGTGTCGATGCTGATAGCTATGGACTGGATATGCTGAAGGCTGGAGCAGATTTAGGGGACAAAACGATCCAGGAGCTTATTTCATTGGATGCAAAAGAGTTCGAAATGGGAAGCAGCAAGGTTGAAATCGCACAGGTAAATGCCGTTGACACGGATGAAGTAATGTCACGCAAAGCAGAGTTAGAAGCTGCAATTACTTCAGTTATTAACGAAAAGAGCCTGGATCTGTTCCTGTTTGTTGTAACAGATATTTTAACTAATGATTCCGTTGCTTTAGCTTTAGGAGAGAAAACCAGTGCGGTTGAAAAAGCGTATGATGTAGCCCTAACTGAAGGTACAGCCGTTTTAAAAGGAGTTGTATCCCGTAAAAAGCAAATTGTACCGGTTTTAACAGATGTCCTAGCTAAATAATTTACGTAACCGAGGGTTACCGGGGCTGGCTTATGCCGGCTCTTTTTTTGATCGAAAAAAGAAAAATAGTCATTGACGGCTGTATGAAAATAGATTAAATTTTGGAAGAGAATAGTAAAAAGGAACCATGAAAAAGAAGACGTAGGATAGAAAGGGGAGCTGCATTGGCTATTATTTCGGTATCCAAAGTATCTAAACGATACGGCAATGAACTGATTTTAAAAGATATAAATTTCAGCGCAAATGAAGGAGAAATTATAGGGCTGCTAGGGCCGAATGGTGCTGGCAAAACCACTTTCATCAGGCTGTTGAATGGTGTCATAAATCATGATACGGGCAGTATATCGATTTTCGGCTTTAATCCGGCTACAGAAGGCGATGAAATTAGAAAATTATCAGGGATTGTGACAGAAAGCGCCGGGCTTTACCATCAAATGAGCGGAAGGGAAAATCTGAATTTTTTTGCAGGGTTATATAAAGTAAAGGATAAAAAGGCCCAAATCGACAAGCTCTTAAACTTGTTTGATTTAGAAGAGCATCAGCATAAGCTCGCAGGTGCCTATAGTACGGGGATGAAGAAGAGGCTTGGCCTGGCGAAGGCGCTCTTGCATAACCCAAAAATCCTTTTTCTAGATGAGCCGACAAATGGTTTAGACCCCGAAGGCATACGGATGGTTTTGTCCTATTTGAAAAAGTACAATCAAGAAACCGGCACAACCATCCTGATTTGTTCACATGTCCTCCATCAGTTAGAAACCATCTGCACTTCCTTCGCTTTTTTGGAAAGCGGATCCATTATTGAGCATGCTCCACTGCACAAATTAGAAGCTGCATATATTAAAGAACTAACGATTACAATCGAGTCCAATTTTCCAATCGAACCTACACATACCATTAAGGGCTTTCAGTGTATGAGAAGAAGGGGTTCCTACATAACGTTCAAGCTTCACAATAAAGAGGACATACCGATTCTATTAAAAGAAATCTTAAAAAGTTACCCTGTGTATTCTGTCATTCAAGAGAACAATAACCTTGAATCGATCTATTTCCATATTCGGGAGGGGAATAATGGATAAAACAGTGATTTTCACATTGGTGAAGAAAGATTTAATTGACATTAAAAGAAGCAAAAGTCTTTTTGTCACACTTATAGTGATACCAATCATATTCTGTGTGGCCTTTCCGAGTATTTTAGCAGGTGTGGCTTTATTCGCCGATATTGACCGTGTGCTGGATGGTAAGTCGCTGGAGCTTATTCAATCTCTGCTGGATAAGGTAGAACATTCAGCCGGCTTGAAAACAATCAATCAAAAATTCTACTATACTGCCATTAATTATTTTCTCCCTGCTTTATTTCTGCTGGTACCCATAATAACAGCCTCTGTGTTAGGAGCTAATAGTTTTGTAGGGGAAAAGGAACGGAGAACTCTAGAGAGCTTATTATTTTCCCCGATTACCATGAAGGAGCTGTTCATCGGAAAAATTATCGCTTCATTCACACCGTCTTTTGCTGTATCTGCGGTAAGTTTCTTAATAAGCGGAATTATTATTAATACAGCGGGATATTCTTTATTCGATAAACTCATATTTCCTTCAATAAATTGGCTGATTCTGATCCTTTGTTTATCTCCGCTGGTTACCATAATGACGATTTTGTTAAATGTCATTATTTCCTCAAGAGTTAAAACCTTTCAAGAAGCTCAAAACATCGGGGGAATTATTGTGCTGCCGGTTATCGGAATGCTGGTGGGGCAGGTATCCGGCGTGTTTTTTATCGGCCCTCAATTTCTGCTGATGGTCTCTCTGATCGTTATTTTGATTAATATATTCTTGTACACTAGAATAACAAGGCTTAGTGACAGAAATACCTTATTTCAAAATCAAATTGGGTAACCCGAAAAAAGCTATATTGTGTCTGTATAAGGGAAAGGCTGTTTCGCAAACTTTGTTGCTATAGAACAAGAGGTTGATTTCCTCTCCAGGATGCTCGCTTTCCGCGGGGCGGGCGGTGAGCCTCCTCGGCTTCGCCTGCGGGGTCTCACCTGTCCCGCTGCTCCCGCAGGAGTCTCGCACCTTACGCTCTAATCGACCTGACTGAACAATAGGGTGCCGTAAAAAACTTTTAAAAAACAACAATCTTTTAGAAAAGAGCCAAGGGAAAAGACCGAGAAATAGTTCGGTCTTTTTTGTATGAACGTGAACTAATGGGCCACGGAATGCAGGACCGCGAATATTGTTATTTAGTTTTTTCCGGGTATTGTGTATTTGCTGCTTCATCATCAGCTTCTGTAAATTTATAGGAAACCTTTGAAACATACAAAACATCGGCGGGTTAAAAACGACGGTTTCTATTGATAAGCAATCTTTTTACGTAGATTCATTTTATTCGCATTTTCAGAGTAATGGAAAACATTCCACCGAATTCCTATATGCAAATGATCACATCAGCAATATTGCCAGCCTTTTGTTTCCTAAAAACCACCTTTACTTCAACCGGAGTCGATCGTGCTTTTTTATTCAACTCAGGAATTCCATACAGGTAACACACTCATCCCTAAAATAAGTTTGATTGTATTTAAATGGCTTCCCAATCTTTCTCCAACGCTTATGGGAGATATTAGGATTGTTCCAACCGCATCCGGATAATAGCCTCGGCTGCCATCATTTCTGCCAGATTCCTCTTACCTGCCATGCGCAGAAGACCAAATGCTGAAACGAAATTTCATACTTCCACAATATCTAGTGGTAAATGAGCCAGCTGACTTAATCATTCTCACATTTAACTCAAATTACTTTATCCGGTTTTTGTTATTATGAAGAACTACAACAGATAAATATAATCTCGGAAAACAAATAGAGTGAATATGGAGCAAGGGGTAAAGCTGCCGTAACAATCTTTTACTCGCTAAACAGAAAGCTCTGTTAATAAATAGTAGCAGTAAAGGTTTACAGGATACAGCCATGAATCGGCGGCTACAAATACTTTTTTGTAGTAAAACAGGTTAATACGGTATAGACCGGGAATAATCCTTGTAGAAAGGATACGAGGTGGAGGATTTGATATATTTAAGTAAAACACATGATCCAGGCAAAAATAAGGATCTTATTAAAGATTATACCGGTATAGATAACATACAGCAGGCTATTGAAGAAACAAACCAACTATTTAACCAATATAAAAAAGAAGCTCCTGCTATTATTCCCCCATTTAGAGGCCTGCAAAAGCTGATGGGATTATTCCTGATTAAATCAGCCGGGATACAGGACAGGGAGTGGTCTCATACTCCGGCTGTAAGCGAGGGAACCGTTTACCCTGAATGGAAGTTATTACTTGACCAGGAATATCAAAAGCTTCAAAACATGATTAAACGTGAGGTGGATGTGACGGAATTCGGGGCGAAGGGCGATGGAATGACAGACTGCACCGAGGCATTTCGAAAGGCGCTTGGAAGTGGGCATGTAAAGGTGATCGTTCCAGAAGGAATCTTTGTGACAAGAGGAATTAAACTTCCTTCATGGTCCATCATAACGGGCAAGGGAAAAGGAAAAAGTGTGATAAAGCTTCATCCTCAGTCTTCCAGAAGTGCCTGGGTCATCACAAATAAAAGTCATTTTAAAGGAAACCGAAATATAGCAGTGGAGCACTTAAGTTTGGATTGGAATGTAGAGCGTCTCCCGCAAGCAATACGGACCAGTGCAGGAAACAATCGATCCAGCTGCCTTCTTTTCGCAAATGTTACCTATGGATGGGTGAAACATACAGAGGGCATAAATCCGGGACTCCATTGTTTTGATGTATCTTCCACAGTATATACCTATTTCGGGGATGGAACCCGTGCCCGCGGCGGAAGCAGATATATCTGGCTGGATCATCTAAACGGCTACGGTTTTGGAGATGATGGAATCACCACGCATCATAGTGATGATATTCTGATTAGTAACTCCCATATGTGCGATCCCAGTGGAAGAGCCCATAAAAAAGGATCTTCCAATTCAAATGGAATAGAAGTGGATGACGGCTCGAGAAATGTCTGGCTGCTTAATAATTCAACAGCGCGCTGCTTTGGAGGAGTAGAAATAAAAGCTCATCATAATGCTTCTGCCGCAGCCAATGTCCATATTATTGGACACTTATCCATCAATGATAATCGTTCGTACAATTTTAGACATATTGGACACCATAAGGCCGGGGATCCAGAATCTCTGACTGCCTACAATATTAAAGCTACCAATCTAGTCTCGATAGCACCGCGGTACACGGATTTATACTCTGAATCAAAGCCGCGCGGCATGGTTATTTCAGGCTACAGGAATGTTGTGGTTAATGGATTTACTTTAATTGGAGACCCGGAATATGATTATCATGGAGAACCGGTGATCTCTGTCCAATACAGGGCCAGAAATATCGTGTTGAATTCTATTGAGATGAGCGCATTTAAAACGGCAGGGAAGTATATTAAGGTATTTGGCGGGAAACAAAGGGCGGATTCCGTTTATATAAAGAATATTAAAACAGACATTGGTGAAACTCCAATCCTTGCGGGAAAAGAAATTGAAGATATCACTATTAAAAACGTCCAGTCACGGGCACTGGAAATTTAAAAAGAGGCATTTAGATATAGCAAGCGTTTTTCTATACCATTTAAAGGGAATAGAATCTCATGTTTTATAATGCAGGGGGTCTTCTCATTGATGATTTATCCATCGATTGTATTCAAGCTGCTGATCGGGCTTGCAGCTTTAGTTTTAGTAACACGCTTATTAGGAAAAAAACGAATGTCCCAGGTTACACCTTTTGATTTTGTTTATGCTTTGATACTAGGGGGAACGGTGGAGGAAACGATTTACCATATGGATCATACGATTCCACAAATGTTATTTTCCATTGCAGTATGGGGAATTTTAATCTATTCCGTAGAAAAGCTTACTCAAAAATTCGATAAACTGAGAGCACCCTTGAAAGGAACAAGTCAGGCGCTGATTAAAGATGGAAAAGTGAGCATCAGCGAACTAGAAAAAGCAAATCTTGAATTAGAAGAGCTTAGGGGGATGCTTAGACTAAAAGGAGTATTCTCACTAAAGGAAGTCAATTATGTTTTCTTGGAAAACAGCGGAGACATCAGTGTACTGAAATATCCGGATCTGCCTGTGACAGAGGAGCCCTCGGTGCTTCTGGTAAACGATGGAAAAGTCCATGAAGATAATCTTAAAGAAGTCGGACAAAACATGGAGTGGCTTACAGAAAATCTGAAACTTGAAGGCATACCGGAAATTAAGGATATTTATTATGCGGAATGGTCCAAGCCGGAAGGGTTTTTTGTGAAGAAATATGAACATTGTTTGTAAACGTACGAAATCATTTCTGTTGTTTACTTAAGTTATTTTTATCATCTTTTCTTCACATAGCTCTAAATGTTGTGGTTAATGCTATAATAAAAGCTATACAAAAATAGTATACCTGGAGGCAGCATGTTAACATTTGAACAAAAACTAGCAATTATTGAATCTTTTCCGGAGTTAACGAGAAAAGATGTATCATTAAAACGAGTTAATTTTCATTATGAAGAGAGCATGAAAGATAAGAAAAATGTGGTGTATCACCTACACCCTAACGGTAACGGATACGTGTATGGGGAATTTCTAAAAGGCTATGAAACGGATGACAAAGGAATGGTCAACGTACGGGATTTTTCCGAAGAAGAACTGCGTTCGGTCATTGAAAAATCTATCGAATCTCTATCGGCAGGACACGTTGATGATCTAGATCAAGATTATACCGTACAGGAAGAACACTGGAATAATATGGAAAATCAAACTCTTACTTTAGTGAATGAAGACGATATGTGGAATGTGTATGCTGGATTGAATCTAGATGGGACTTTTCCTTCCTACAACGAAGCAAGATCTTATTTGGAAGAAGAAGGATTTACAAAGGCATAGTATGATTTCACCTCGTGCTTGAGCTGTTTACATACAGCTCTTTTTTTTGAGGGGAATTCCAAAGGATAGTAAATGAAGAATTTGAGGAGGCTGGAGCAGAACTTATTTTTATTTGGAAGCAGCTCCTTTATATGTAATCCAAGAGGAAAAATTTTAATATAATTTAAATAATTGTCAAAATGTTTTGAATATCTTGGTTTATTTGTAGTAGAATATAAGAACAAGAATTTTGTAATTTCTTGTCTTATAATTAGTTTTACGTTACAAAACAGCTATAATGCTGAGCCCGTTATAATTATCCCTTTTGGACGGTGGATGAAGTGGATATAACAAAGCATTTATTTTTTAATCTTTCGTTACTTATGGTGATTGCCTTTTTTTCGCTTGTTTGGTTTGAGAAAAAAAGCAATCTGACATTTTCTAAATTCACTTCGATCCTTTTCTTTATTTTCTCTTTATGGATTTGTTTTGCCGTATCCTTTTCATTTGGAGACACCCTGTTGTTTGATTTAAGGGAGATTCCGATTGTCATTGCCGGCCTTTATCTCGGGATAGGCCCATTAATTTCCGTTATTTGTATAATTATTAGAGGTTTTTATGGAATGGATACTGGTTTCTTTGTCAATATAGCTCTTTATCTTCCACTTGGTATCGTGATGTGGCGTATCCATCCATGGTTTAAGAAAGTAAGTCCCAGACAGCGGATTTTTTCGTCCGTCTCTCTTTCCTTCGTGATAAGTGCATTTACAGTCTTTTGTATGGAGGTATTGGGGCCCCCTGTCAACCGGCTCGATGCTTGGTTTGGATATATGGTGATACCGCCGCTTGGTATCGGGATTTTTGCGTTTTTTATTGAATTTATCAGACGTAATATTCTTATGTATCAACAGCTTGTTAAGACGGAAAAACTTGAGGCGGTCGAGCAGATGGGCGCCGCTATTTCTCATGAAATTAGAAACCCGCTTACAGCGGCCATTGGGTTTGTCCAGCTCTTGAAAGAACCCACACTTCCATTGAATAAAAGAACGGAGTATTTGAACATCGTAGGGGAAGAACTTCAATCAGCTGAACGAGTGATCCAGGATTACCTGACATTCTCAAAGCCGGCCTTAGAGTATCTGGAAGAACTTAATGTAAGGAAAGAGCTGACTCAGGTCATCAATATTCTCAGACCGACAGCTAATCAATATTCAGTCCAGATAACCGCCAATTTTGCACTGGTTGGGACCATTAGAGGAGATCGGCAAAAGTTTCAGCAATGTTTTCTTAATGTAATTAAAAATGCAATAGAATCGATGCCAAATGGCGGACAGCTATCCATAAAAACTGAATACAGTGAGGACGATATTACGATTCAAGTGTCTGATACCGGCGTAGGCATGACCAAGGAGCAGCTTCAAAAGTTAGGGGAACCGTATTATTCTACAAAAGGGGCAAAAGGAACCGGCCTCGGCATGATGGTTGTTTTCGGAATTGTGAAAGCAATGAATGGCACGATTCAAGTGGATAGTACAGTAGGGTCAGGAACTACGTTTTATTTTAGTTTCCCAAAGATGATGAAAAATGAAGTCTTATAGGGAATACCTTTTTATGTGATAATTAAGCTCAGTGTCACTTGGTGAGAAACAACATGGTAATAATACCGACTGTGTTTTATTTCCAATCAGTCATACATTTAATTGCTATAAATTTTCCATGTTTACAGCTGTAAACATGATAAAGCGAGATAAGGTAATCCCTATCTCGCAAGGATATTACATATTTAATCATCTTGGTCTTGATTTTGTTCTTGATCCTGATCCTGCTCAGAATCAGCATCTGCTTCCGTCCGGGAACGAACTCTGGATCTAGAATCAGAATCCACATTAATATCAATGCAGAAATCAACCCTAGCATTACCGCTGTTTGTCACACGGGAATTAGCATCGGAATTGCTGCGGTTGTGGTTTTTTAATTCATTATCATTATCGTTATCGTTGTCATTATCATTTCTTGTATCCACATCTGTATCTACATCTGTATCAACGTCTGATTTATTTTTCAGGTCATTATCAACGTCGAAATCCACATCTGAATCGGAGTTGGAACGGCTGTCCGAACCTCCATTTCCATCATAACCAAATCCATTAAAATTGTTATTGCGCCTGCGCCCATTGTTTAACCAGAATGCCATGATTTAACCCCCTTTCCGCTTCCTAAGAATAATGTATTCAGCGATTAAGAAAATGGTTAGGTCTAATACCTACTCTCCTGAATTAATTTCTAAACATCTATCTTAGAGGGAGGATGCCGCTGAAACGAAAATTCAATCAGTCTATGCTATAATAAGCTAAACTTCAATAAGAGATAGGTGAAAAATGCATGGCTGCTATTGGTAAACTTCCTGGAACGATACATCTGAGTAACGCCATAGATAGTATTGGGGAGAACATTACCATTGCAGATAAAAATAATAATATATGCTAGATGAATTCAAGAGCGAAGCAGCTATTTTCGATTATTGCTCCTCTATTCGGTTTA
The DNA here is from genome assembly GCF_002863585.1 of Peribacillus deserti. GTDB lineage: Bacteria > Bacillota > Bacilli > Bacillales > DSM-1321 > Paraperibacillus > Paraperibacillus deserti_A. Next base: position 119,966 of record NZ_PGUY01000021.1, read on the forward strand.
TCTGATGCTAATGAAATAATCGGGCTGAACATGAACCACTTTCATAAAAGACCACAGCACCAGAACAAAATTATGGAAACAATGAGTGAAGGTCATCGTGCGCGAATAACGATAAAAGATCAGTTTGTTGGAGACATCGTCATAACTCCTATAAAAAATGAGGAATCCGTAATCGAAGGATATGTTGTGATGTTGATGGATGTAACAACTAAAGCTGAAGAAGAGAGAAAAAAAGAACATCTGATTCATGCCTTATCCATTCCAATGATACGAATTTGGAAAAAAACGATTGCCCTTCCTCTTATTGGTGAATTTGATCTTGATAGGGGAGACCGTCTTATTTCTTCAGTCCTGCAGGAATGTGCTTCGGATGCAAATCAGAGCGCAGATCCAGAAACTAATCGATTGTCTGAAGCTGATCGGCACAGAATGCATCATTGTTGGAATTACGCCAAATCTGGCCCAATCAATTGTTCAACTTGAAAATACGATCCCTCCCTTTAATTCAGCACACGCTGGCCTAGAATATATCATAAACCGGCAGAAGTAGGGCTTATTGTGGGATTCTGACCGAAGGGAAATCCTGACTTTCCTAAAAACTGATGATCATATGCATAAAATATCCCCTTGATTGGATCAAGGGGATTATTTTTTATTTCTTTTTAGGAAGTCCCATGGATTGCAGCTGGCTCATTACTTGCTGACGTGAATTTTTGTTTCTCAATAAGTAAGCAGCTCCTAAAGCAAGTGTACTCATCATCATTTTTTTTCTATCCATCTTGTTGTCCTCCTAGAGTGTTATTTTTACGCATATTAAAAATTACCCTTCAGCAGGCAAGCTAAACTAAAAATAGGGCATGTAACAAGATTGTAATGGCATAGAAAACACAAGAAACATTTTTTTACGTTTTTGGAAACTTGACTATCCCTTTCAGTTAAAGACACTCGATATGGCACTGGCCATTGGTATTATCCTTTGGCTCTTTTCTAAAAGATTGTTGTTTTTTAATATGTTTTGTTACGTCACCCTATTGTTCAGTCAGGTCGATTGGAAGGTAAGGTCTGAGACTCCTGCGGGAGCAGCGGGTATTGTCCAGCTCCAAGGCTTTAGACCCTCGAGTCATAAGCCAATCAGTCCATGAGAAGAAAAACCGCTTCTCACAGCCTGCTCGTCTTATGCTTTTCAGGTCTCTGCCTTCCCTAAAATTTTTTGTTGATAAAAGATGAGCTTATCATGAGAGTTCTTAAACAATGTTAGTGGGGAAGGCACCGCTTTCCGCTTTTCTTTTTGTCCAGCTCCGGACTGACACCGCGGGTCTAGCCAATCGCCATTAAAAGGCAAGATCAGCCTTTCACTGCCGCTCGTCTTATGCCGGGCTAACGCACGATGTACAGGATGTGCGAGCCAGGCGGGGCCACAGGCCGTGGCGTCACGAGCGTGGTAAGGGCGACTAAGCTTCTGTCTTCACTGTCGCTTGCCAATCAGCAAGTCTTCTTTATCAGGTGTCTGCTTTTCTTTTAGCGTTTTGCCTCTAATAAAAAAAGATCATCATTCAGCTTTTGGATGGATCTTTTCTTGAAAAGCACCGTCCTCCGCTTTTCGATCAGGTGAGACCCCACAGGCGAAGCCGAGGAGGCCACCGCCCGCCCCTAAGGTCCGCGAGCATCCTCACGTTCCAATCTACCTCCTTGTTCAATAACAACAAAGTTTGCGAAAACAGCCTATCCTTTACACTCTATCCCGAAAGAGATGCCGAGTCTTCCGTTCCCAGTCATCATAGTGCAAAACAAAATTTTAGTATAGACTGGTTTAAATATCAAACAGGTTTAACTTTCAGCAAACAGGGTAAAAGAAGCAGGTTGTATATTATTTTAGCGGAAAGGATTGATCGTAATGGCAGCAGGATCCTTAACAACATCGCCCGGCAAAATGTCTTTCCGAAACTTTGAAGAAGCAGCCGAAAGTATACTCAAATTCATGAGTAAATTAATAAATATTAATACACTATTTGTTGCAAGAAACAATAAAACTATTAATCGGATATCAAATGTTATAAATAGAGAGGTACATCTAGTGGATAGGGGTGCGCAATTACCATTTAAGGAGACCTTGTGCAAACTAAGTGTAGACCAAGGGAGATCTATATTAATCATTCCAGACCTTAACAAAAGCCCTCTGACAAAAGATCTCAATGTGACTCATCAGTTAGGGGGCGGAAGCTTTATCGCGATCCCTATTTATTATGAAAATGGAGAGAATTATGGGACCATCTGCGGCCTCGATAACCGTCATATAGAATTTACAAATGAGTATGTCGAACTGTTCGAAAATATGGCCACACTTCTAACCTATGTACTTGAACTGGACAAGGCAAATCACCAAATCAATGATTTATCGGTGCCTATCGTATTGGTTGCAGAAGGAGTTGCTATCCTGCCTATTATTGGTGATATCAATGAAGAAAGAGCTGAAATCATCATAAAAAACACACTGGACAGCAGTACCAGGATGTCACTTAGGTATCTAATTATAGATCTATCAGGGATAGTCCGAATTAATGAATCAGTTACCTATCATTTGCTGAACATCGTAAAAATGCTTAAATTAATTGGGGTCACTCCAGTATTAACAGGCATCAGGCCCGATCTCGCAGTAAAAGCTTCAAGAATGAAAGACGAGCAGCAAGATATTATCTTCAGAAGCACTCCTCAAGAAGCACTTGTTCACATAGGCTTTAATTTCAATAAAGGGTATCCGCATTTAAGTTAAGGACAAGCCCGGGGCAGGAGGGCAGCAATGCTAGAAAACGAAGAATATTTAATTTTGTATAGGGAGCTTGGCATGATGCTTGACGAATTGCAGTCCTGTACAGAAGAATTGATTAGGAAGAAAATATTTTATGATATTAAATTAATGGCCGAGGCCATATCTTTTGAACCTTCCTATGCGGGCAGGGGGATTAAGTAAACGAAGGTGAATGAAGAAGAGCCGCCAGCTATGCTGGCAGCTCGCTCATGTTTTATCTTCCATTAACGTTAAAGATCCCGCGTACATAGTTGTTGAAATTATCAAAGACTCCGTCGTTGTTTCCATTTCTAATATCATTGTCAAAACCGCCAAAACGGTCGTACACGCCATTGTCGAAGGAAACATACACTTTATGGATGCTTTTATCTGCATCACGAACTTTATCGGCAATTTGCTGTTCACGTTTTGTATCGACTTTGCTGTAGTTTCTGTCATTACCATTGTTATTATTGTCGTTCAGAACGCCGTTGTTATTATCGTCATTCCTTCTGTTACCGACACCAAAGCCGCCATATTGCCCCATACCATTATCATCGTCAGTGATTACATCGTTCCCAACCCCGGCATTTGTATTATTATCGCCGACGCCGTTGTTTCTATTTCCCATAATGCCGTCATTTCGGCCGTTATCGTTTCCGTTGTTCATTATTCCTGTTCCGCGATTGTTATCGTCATTATCACCGTTGTTATTATCATTTCTCACAGCAACATATGCATTATTGCCTGATACGATAACATGCGCATCGTCAACGTAGCCTAGTTCTTGAACCTGCTTTTCAATGCGGTTTTCGTTCCTTAGATTTTTGTTGTTTCCATTGTTGTCAACATCCCTGATTCTTGTTGCTCCATTATTCCCGCGGTTATTAACTCCATTATCATTTGCATTATTGCCACAGGCAGCTAATCCCGCAAGGACGATAAGAATAGAGAAGATCACCCAAATTTTTTTCATTTATTTCACTCCTTATGTTATACAGTTGCATGTTTATCTTGCCTTGATTTATTGGGGAGTATGCAAATATCCGGGTGACAAAAAATGGAGCTGTATTTATGGAGAGGATGTACAAGTTAAGAGCCAAACACCAGATGGAGAACAAGTTCAGAAAGTGTTACAATCAGACCTTTCGGGACAGTGGGAGCCGCCTAAGCGATACAGGGCTACGGGGCCCCTTGCTGGTTTTCCTCTAGAGTCCCGCGCCATCTGCTCCAATCAAAATTGTGCGAAAATCAACAATGGACTTTAACATAGCCTTTTTAATAGTCCGGTGAACCTATCCTATTGTTAAACAGGTTGATTGGAACGTAAGGTGCGAGACTCCTTGATCCAGCTGCAAGCTGAGACCCTCGAGTCATAAGCCAATCCGTCTATGGAGAGAAAAGCATTCTCCACAGCCGGCTCGTCTTATGCTTGTCGGGTCTCTGCCTGCCACTTTGTTTGCGACCTTATATCTATTGGGATTAACACTGATCTTTTAATATTTATATGTTGGGCAGGCACCGCTTTCCGCTTTTCTGTGCGGGAGCAGCGGGTATTGTCCAGCTCCAAGGCTCTAGACCCTCGAGTCATAAGCCAATCAGTCCATGAGAAGAAAACCACTTCTCACGGCCAGCTCGTCTTATGCTTTTCAGGTCTCTGCCTTCTCTGAGAGTTTTTTGTGATAAAAGATAGCTAATCATGAGCTTCCTTAAGCAATGTTATTGGGGAAGGCACCGCTTTCCGCTTTTCGGTTTGTCCGGCTCCGGACTGACACCGCGGGTCTAGCCAATCGCCATTAAAAGGCAAAATCGGCCTTTTACTGCCGCTAGTCTTATGCCGGGCTAACGCACGATGCACAGGATGTGCGAGCCAGGCGGGGCCACAGGACGTGGCGTTACGAGCGTGGTAAG
>NZ_PGUY01000022.1 GCF_002863585.1 Peribacillus deserti
GCACTTAACCTGAGGATAGCAGCCCCGGGTGTTTGGATCATCTAATGACCAGGATTACAAGGAGTAATGTTCACTTAGCACTTAACCTGAGGATAGCAGCCCCGGGTGTTTGGATCATCTAATGACCAGGATTGCAAGGATGAATGTTCACTTAGCACCCAGCCAGAGAATAGCCTTGTCGTTCTGTTATTCGGATGCTCATTACCTGCCATGCTTAAATGGATAAGCCTGTTCATAAAGTTGTCTGACCCTTGTCTTTAGCGGAAGTTTCTTCCCTTTTTCTAATACTATATATATGGCTTGTTTCATTGAAGTGTTTGGACAGAACACCTATTTTTTGCAAAAAAGCTGGATAAGCTGTGCTAGTCCCTCCAAAAGAATTTGCCGCAAGAAAAAAGAGTATTTCCGATAGAAAACACTCTTCGCACACATGATGTTAAAAATTTAAAAATGTAATGTATTCAATATCTTCTTTGGTGGCTGCGATTAAATTAATGCCATACGATGGCCTAATATAGATGGTGTCACCCTTCTTCTTTTCAATCTGGCCTCTAATGATCCTGCCATCTATTTTTATTTCACAAAACGGTTTTGGCACAATCCGCGGGATTCTAATTAGATATTCAAGAAGCTCATCCGTAGACATATCCGTGAACTTCTTAGCAATTTTCTTACGCGGCCCTTTTTTCTGTTCGGTATCACTGTTGTTTTCGGGCGGATCGCTGCTGTGGACGATGCGGAATGTTACTTCATCCTGATCTTCAGTAAGTCCATTTTGAGGTTCTTTATTCCCTTCGGTAAGGTCCTCAGTCTCTAATAACTCTTGGGTTTCTACTTCCTTTTTAATGCTGATCACGTTAATTTCTTCTATATCTTTTGCTTCTTTCTCCTGGACGCCTTCAGTCAGCACCACTTCTATGACAGATTCATCTTCATAGTCGATTTCAATTGCTGCCGGAAGCTGCTGCTGGCTTTCTTTGAATTCTGCAGGTTCAAGCGGCGGATTTGGCAATGTTTGTACGGGGCCTTGAATGTCTTCCACTTCAATGATTTCATCGTGATGTGTCTTTTTTATTCTGATTTCAGACTGAACGGAAGTTTTAGGCGGCGCCAGCTTTGGCTGAACTATATACATGAAAGGTTTTTGTTCTCGGACATCTTTCTTTTCCGTCATGACCTTCCCTCCTTACCTGTATTTGCACAAAAAGGGCATGCTTCTTCCTTCATCCTATTCAAGGCCGGCTTATCCCATGACAAAAAAACGGCAGACCTGAGTCTGCCGCCGGAAGGGAGATGCTATTATCTTGCTAATATATGATATCCTGAATCCACATGAATATTTTCACCAGTTATGCCGCGGGCCATACCGCTGAACAAGAATACAGCAGTATCACCGACTTCTTCCGGAGTGGTTGTCTTACGAAGCGGTGCATGCTCTTCAATGACATTTAAAACGGAATTGAAGTCACTGATACCTTTTGCAGACAGCGTACGGATCGGCCCTGCTGAGATAGAATTCACACGAATGCCTTTTGGTCCAAGGTCATTCGCCAGGTATTTAACGCTGGCATCCAGGGAAGCTTTTGCCACGCCCATAACATTGTAGTTGCTGACAACACGCTCTCCCCCAAGATAGGTGAGAGTAACAATGCTTCCGCCCTCTTCCATTAACTCCTTTGCTTCTTTTGCGATGGCAGTTAAGGAGTACGAGCTGATGTTTTGGGCAAGCAAGAAACCGTCACGCGTGGTATTCATATATTCGCCCGTTAACTCTTCTTTATTGGCGAACGCAATACAGTGGGCAATACCATGAATGACGCCTGTCTGCGCTTTTATTTCCTGGAAGCACTTGCGGATGTCTTCATCACTGGTTACATCACATGGCAGAACAAGAGATTCTCCCTCAAGAGTAGCCGCCAAATCACGGACACTCTTTTCCAGTCTTTCACCTGCGTATGTAAAAATTAATTTAGCACCCGCTGAATGCAGTGACCGTGCAATCCCCCAGGCTATACTTCTTTTATTTGCAACGCCCATAACTACGTATGTTTTTCCTTCTAAAGAAAAGCCCATTAAATATCCTCCTATTTTATAACAAGTTATTAGTACCTAGTCCTAATTTTTATTATATACAAGTTTTATCAAAGAAAAAAGCATTTTCGCTTTCAAAGTCTTAATCGCCCATTCATCAACGCTGGGTTAGAGCTCATTGTTGATTTGGCACTATGCTTTGAAATATACTTGGGACTCCTCCACATAAGAGGGGAAAAGGAACCCCACAGGCGGTAAGATGTGGCCCGCTACCCCACGCGAAAAAACGATTGCCCCTCATACCAACAACAGGCAAGCAAGCTTACCAAAGCTGCTATAGGTAAAAAAATCCGCAAGGTAAAGCTTGCGGATCATTTTAAGTAACTTATGAACAGGGTTGCCATTCCAAAATAAATTAAAACACTGATAATATCGTTAATAGTCGTTATAAAAGGGCCTGATGCCACTGCGGGGTCTATATTCATTTTATGCATTAAAAGCGGAATTAAAGAACCTGCCAGTGTAGCGACAAAAAGAGTGGCAATAATGGCTGCCCCAACCAACAGCCCCAAATAAAAATCGTCCTGCCAAAAATACACCACAAGCGTGACAAGCACACCACAGCTAAGACCGATAAGCAGTCCCGTGCTTCCTTCTTTTGCAATCAGCTTCCATTTGCTCTCTGTTTTCAAATCCCCTGTCGCAATGCCCCGCACAACCACTGCCAGTGCCTGTGTGCCTGTATTGCCAGCCATTCCAGCAATCAAGGGCATAAAAACCGCCAATATGGCTTTTTGATTTAATGTTTCTTCAAAACGGCCGATCAGGCTTGCAGTAAACATTCCTAAAAACAGCAAAATCACAAGCCATGGCAGCCTTTTCTTCGCTGCAGACAGAGCACCTTTATCTCCATGATCCATATCAGGAACACCTGCAAGCTTGGAGTAATCCTCTGAAGCCTCCTCCTGCATGACATCCACAATATCATCAATCGTTATGATCCCCATCAGGTGATTCTGAAAGTCTATGACCGGCATCGCCAGGAAGTCATAATCCCTCATTTTCCGTGCCACTTCTTCCTGGTCTTCACTCACCGAAACCGAAACAACCCGTTCGCTCATAATTTCGTGAATCATTGTATCATCATCAGCAACAATCAGATCCCTTAAAGAAATGACACCCACCAATTTTTTCTCGTCATTTACCACAAATAAATAATAAATAATTTCGGCTTCAGGCGCTTCATTTTTTAAAATATACATCGCTGACCGAACCGTCTGATTGGCTGCGATGGCTACGTATTCCGTAGTCATGATACTTCCTGCGGTATATTCTTCGTAGTGAAGCAGCTCTTTAATCTCAGCCGCTGCTTCCTTATCCATGATCGTTAAATAACTGACAACCTGCTCTTTATCTAACTCATTTAAAACATCGACCGCGTCATCAGCATACATCTCCGAAAGCATATCAGCGGCATATGCCGGATTCATTTCAGATAGTAAATCACCATATTCTTCTTCTTCTGATTTTAGATTTTCAAATAGAGCAGCCATCTCTTCAGGAGACAGGTAATGATAGACCTTTGCCCTTAACTCCTCTTCCAGCTGGCCAAAGAACTTTGCCTGATCGTAAGGATGCATTTCCATGAATTCATCACGGAAAGAATCTATTTTTCCATTCTCCAGTGCATCAATCAGCATTTTTTCTTTGATCTGCTTGTCTAGCTTTTCATGCTGTTCAGCCATCACTTTACCTCCTCTCATATAACATTTGCTTCTATATTAATGTTCAACCTGATTTATGGCGAAATTAGGAGGTATTTTTTAAACTTCAAACGGGACTAAGAAGTATACTAACCATAACAGATAAGGGAAAGCGAACCCTAGGGATATGATTTGGATCAGCCTGGATGCCAAAATGTCAGTCTGTACTTTTTTTTACACAAGGATAAAAGCCTTACGCTAAGATATTATAATATTTATAGCAAAAACGGAAGAAGCTTTACAGTTTTAAGCACACGGCTATACAAAAAAGGTGCTGGTCACCTCAGGGAGGTTACGATATGAAAATTGATATAATTGGAGACATACATGGCTGCTTCGATGAATTCTACAGGCTTACATGTAAACTTGGCTATCAATGGGATAATGGATTGCCAGCACATCCTGAGCAAAGGAAACTTGGTTTTGTTGGTGATTTAACGGATAGGGGGCCCCAATCACTAAAGGTAGTCGAAGTTGTCTGGCAGTTAGTGGTCAATCACAATGACGCTTACTATGTACCCGGAAATCACTGTGATAAACTTTATCGTTTTTTTAAAGGCAATAACGTAAAAATCGTTCATGGACTTGAAACAACTGCAGCTGAATATGAGCGGCTCTCCCCTTCGGAAAAACAAGGCATAAGCAGCAAATTCAGGGAGCTCTATGAAAAAGCCCCTTTGTACCAAGTTCTTGACGACGGTAAATTAATCATCGCCCACGCCGGTATACGCCAGGACTTAATCGGCAAAGTAAATTCCAAAGTGAAAACTTTCGTCCTATATGGAGACATCACTGGCCAAACCAACCCTGACGGCACACCCGTCAGACGGGATTGGGCAAAAAATTACCAAGGCGATGCTCTCATCGTGTACGGCCATACTCCAGTAAAACAGGCACGGATCGTTAACAACACCTACAATATCGATACAGGCGCCGTTTTCGGAGGAGAACTCACTTGTCTAAGATATCCTGAAAAGACGCTGTTTTCTGTTCCTTCCACAATGCCCTGCCTGCCAGAGAAATTCCGGGATATAAACTAGGGCAAATTAGCCGCCAAATCCTTTAGTCGAATCCACTAAAAAATACATAGATTCTCATTGACAAATCTTATTTGACTATGATATTATATAAAATTTGTCAATATTTTATATTTGTGATATAATTAACAAAGAAGTCATATTGGAGGTGGACTCTTTGTTTCAAGTTGGAGATAACATTGTGTATCCTATGCAAGGTGTAGGTGTTATTCAAGCGGTAGAAGAAAAAGAGATTCTTGGCAAGAAGGAGCTATATTTCATCATCTCATTCCCTGTTAATGACATGCAGTTGATGATTCCTGAAAGTAAAATTTCTACTTCAGGCATTCGTTCTGTAGCCGGATCACCTGCCCTCGATGAAGTATTAAACATATTCAAGAATGGCGAACGCGACACTTCCCTGTCTTGGAAACAGCGGTACAAAACAAACATGGACAAAATGAGAACAGGAGAACTGCTGGAAGGCGCTGAAGTAGTCCGGGATTTGATGCTCGTCAGCAGGGAAAAAGCACTCAACCCGAGCGAGAAACAAATGCTTGAAAAAGCACGCAAATATTTGCTCAGCGAACTTCGATTCATTAAAGGCATCTCCAAGAACCAAGCTGCAGAGCTGCTCAACGCCGCTTTATAAGATTTCAATGAATTGAATACGAAAAGACCCGCAGACCTGTTGCTCAAATGGTCTGTTTTTTTGTTTGGACGGGCTTTGGATATAAAATAAACAAGCAGCGCTTATGAGGCGCTGCTTGTTTGTGGGTTTGTCCATTCGGCAATGGCTCCAGAAAAAGAAATAGTTGAGCAGATAAAAAATAAGGTATCGGATAAATACATGCTTCGCATAACAAAATAATCGAGCGAAAACTAAAATGGCCTTGAAAGTTGCAGATTTCCTCCGAAATTCAGCCTCTTTTATGATTAAGCTCTGTTAAACATGGCTGTTGATTGCAGCTAGCAGGCACTCGCGGACCTTAGGGGCGTTCCGGGAGCCTCCTCGGCATTGACGCCTGTGGGGTCTCCCTTATTAGAAAAGCGGAGGACGGTGACTTTCTAGGTATTTTTATAAAAAGAACTGTGATGAGCAAACTTTTAAAATACCACATTATATGGAAAGTCAGACACCTGACAGACATAAGACGAGCGGCAGCGAAAGGCGCTTTTGGCCTTTTGATGGCGATTGGCTTAGGACCGAAGGTGTCAGTCCGTAGCTAGACAATACCCGTCTTTTCCCGTAGGAGTCACGCATAACCGTTCCAATCAACATCGAGCAAAAATCAACAATGACCTTTAACATAGCCTATGATTAAGCTCTAAATTGACAAGGGGCTGCTAGTTTCCAGTTAATTTCCTTTAATCTTTACTATTTGCTCCTGTTGATTCAGGTTCAACGCTGTCCCTGCTGGCTGGCTAGTCCCAACCTCCATTATGGACCGCCCCATATCCCCCGTACAGCATGGAATCCGAAAATCACCTGAGGCACTCGCCGCTCTCGTATCTAAATGGCCGCAGCCTAAACCATACGACTCAATTCATCCAACGCCTTACTCATATCCGGCGGCATTTCTTTGGTAAACGTTAACTCTTTCCTTAGAAAGGGATGATAAAATGATAGTTTCCGGCAATGGAGGGCCTGCCGCTTTATATGTCTCCGGCTGCCTCCATAGAGGTCATCACCTGTCAGGGGATATCCGATATGCGACATATGAACTCTAATTTGATGAGTCCTGCCTGTCATGAGCTTAAGGTATACATGAGTCGCTGTAGGAAGCTTTTCCTTCACCTCGACGATGGTACGGGCTGGCTTTCCATCTTCTCTTACTTCCCGTTCAATAATGCTTGTCTCTTTTCTGCCGATCGGCTCATCTATGATTCGGCGGTCTTCAGCTATTACTCCTTCAACAATGGCTTCATAATATCTATTAACAGTCCCCGATTTCTGCTGTTCACTTAATAAGTGATGCACGTGCCGATGCTTGGCTATGAGCATGAGACCGGAAGTATCACGATCCAATCTTGTTACAATATGAATGGTGGATGAGATATTGTTTCTGTCATAATAACCGGCAATCGCATTGGCAATACTGCCTGCTGGCCGGTCTCTCGATGGGATTGTATTGACTAAAGGAGGCTTTGAGATTACCATCAGATAATGATCTTCATAGACAATATCCAGCGGCAGATTCTCTTTAATTAAGCCCGTGCTTATCTGTTCCTTCGGAAAGATCACTTTAATCTTGTCATTTGGTTTCAAGATGTAACGGACGGTTACTTCTTCACCATCGACCAGAATTCGGCCGCCGTTATATTTTATATCAGTCAAAGATGCTCTTGAGATATGCTGTTCAGCCAGAAACTCACGCAGCAGCCTGCCGAGATCACGCTCCTCAGCTGTCCATTCCAAATGAAAAGGAGCTCCTGTCTTTCTTTCTTCAGGCATTGTCACATATACCTACTCCCTAATAAATGAATCTTTTACCCTCTTCCAGAAAGGAAATGGCCTGAAACGGGCAAAGCGGATTTTCTCTGCCGCCACTCTGAATTGAATGGATTTTACATCTTTGTGCAAAAGAGTGAGATGGTCGACTGTAATTTGGAAGTCTACATCATTTACAGGCTTTAACATACAGGTATGATGTGCCGGAAGCACGAGCGGAGACCCGACTGTTCTGAAAACCCGATTATTGATCGATGCCATCTCGGCAAGCTGTATGGCCGGTATAGAAGGATGCAGGATAGCTCCTCCCAATGCTTTGTTGTAGGCCGTACTTCCTGTAGGAGTGGATATACATAAGCCATCCCCTCTGAACGTTTCAAAATGCTGCCCCCGTATCTCCACATCCATAACAAGGGTGCCTTCCACTGATTTAACCGTTGATTCATTAAGAGCAAGGTATCTTGATTCTTTTCCGGCATGCTGGTAGCGGATAATGACCTCAAGCAGAGGATATTCGACAACCTGAAAAGGTGTTTTAGCGACCGCGATGACCAGTTTTTCCACTTCGTCCGGAGTCCAGTCAGCATAAAACCCTAAATGGCCAGTATGCACGCCCACAAAGGCTGTTTTGTCCAGCCGGTTCTTGTACCGGTGGAAAGCATACAGCAAAGTCCCGTCCCCGCCGACCGATATCACCATATCCGGCTGATTTTCGTCATATTGTAGATCAAAGTCATTAAGGTAAGTTCTCATCTTATGCATCAGCGCATTTGACTTAGAATCACCCTTTGAGGTTATTGCATATTTCATGGACTCCCACCCTTCAAAGTAATCGAATTATTCTTGGTCCGTGCTGTCTGTTTTCCGAGAGAACTCTATTTGTGCCTCTTTTATCTCTGAACGGATTAACGACATTTCTTCATCGAGCCAAAAGGCGGCCTCTGCTGCCCGCTGCAGGCGCATTTTAATATCCTCAGGAAACTGCCCTTTATATTTATAGTTTAAAGAACGCTCTATTGTGGCCCAAAAATTCATAGCCAAAGTCCTGATTTGAATTTCAGCCAATATCTTTCTTTCCCCATTGATGGTTTGCACGGGGTACTTGATTACAACATGATACGATCTATAACCGCTCTTTTTCTTATGGGATATATAATTTCGTTCTTCCACTATTTCAAAATCATTTCTTTTTCTTAAAAGCTCTACGACCTTCTTAATGTCGTCAACAAATTGACACATCATTCTAAGCCCCGCAATATCCTGAAGCTCACTGCCCAGTTTTTCAAGCGGAATATTCTTTTGATTTGCTTTATCCAGAATACTTGCAATAGGTTTTACCCTTCCCGTCACAAATTCAATTGGAGAGTGGCAGTTTTCCAGTTCAAATTGGCTTCTCATACCCTTCAGCTTTACTTTTAACTCCTCGACCGCCTGTTTGTACGGCGCTAAAAATTCGTCCCAGTGCTTCATATACGCCACCTGCCATTATACCCATTCTTTTTCGTTTTTTTCTTTGTTACACACGAGCGTTCAGACGGTATTATTTTACCATATCTTATAATTGTTTCATAAGAATTGATGTTTGGAATTATGAAGGGGATAATATACGTTGGCTAACTTAACTTGAATGTCCGGAGGAAATATTATGAACCAGGAACTTGAAATAGAGTTTAAAAATTTATTAACACAAGGGGAGTTTGAGCAGCTCCTGAACTATTTTCATATTTCGGAACAAGACTTTATGCTGCAGGAAAATCATTATTTTGATACTCCTTCCTTTCAATTAAGAGATCATGGGTGCGCTCTTAGAATACGTCAAAAAAATGGAAGCTATATCCTCACCTTAAAACAGCCGGCAGATACCGGTTTACTGGAAAGTCACGAACCATTAACAGAGGAACAGGCTTGTGATCTTATAAAAGGCGGAATGATCCCCAGTGAAGCTATCTACCAAATCATCAAGGCACTGCATATTGATCCGTGCCAGCTGAAGTATTTTGGAACTCTTAAAACGTCAAGAGCAGAGGTTCCCTACGAAAGAGGAATATTAGTTCTGGATCATAGTACGTATTTAGGAAAAGAGGATTACGAATTAGAATATGAAGTTCGTGAATTTGACGAAGGGCAAAACAATTTTTTCCAGTTACTAAAAACGCTAAACATTCCTATCAGATCCGCCGAAAATAAAGTTAAACGATTTTATTCAGCAAAATTTGACCGATAAGGCTTTTATAAATGGAGGCGGAGTTTCCTTTGAAGATTCAGGATTTGCAATCCTTGCTACATATACAGTCCCTGCAATCATTGTCAGGGAATCAGTCAAAAAGAGGTACTGACACGTCAGCGGGTTTATTTCAGGAGATTTTAGGGAGTATTTTAAACGAAGACAGCAGTGCTTCATCACAAGCTAGTACTCCTCTGGGCAAAACGTTAAGCACACTGGAAACTATTATACAGTTGGTTGAAGAAAAAACCAATATCGGCAATCCCTTACACTTTTCTCCTTCTCTGCCGCCAGCGATGGCTCCTGTTGCCAATAAAGTTTCAAATGGCCATTTTGATTCCATTATTGAGAAGGCTTCAAGCTTATATAATATTCCATCAAAGCTCATTAAGGCTGTTATTAAACAGGAATCCAACTTCAACCACCTGGCTTCAAGCCCGGCAGGTGCCTCAGGACTAATGCAGCTCATGCCTGGAACAGCCCGGGAGCTAGGCGTAAACAATATGATGGATCCTTATGAAAATATCATGGGAGGAAGCAAATACCTTCGCCAGATGCTTGATCAATTCAATGGTAGTACAGAGCTTGCTCTCGCTGCCTACAATGCCGGTCCTGGCAATGTGAATAAGTATAACGGAATCCCGCCTTTTGAAGAAACTCAAAAATATGTATCGAAAGTAATGAATTACTATAAAGCATAGACAGAATACCCGCCGCTACAGGCGGGTATTTTCTGTTGATATCCTTGCTTCGTACTGGCAAGATGGTTGACCATTGCCTATTATGGCAAGTATTGTAGAGAGTCGTCTGCACTTGATTTGAAGCAGCTTGCTTCTTGCTTTTTTATGTCTCCTGATTCTGGGGGGGGGGGACCGTTGAATGTGTTCTTATTATTCGACCTTGCATTGTGAGTATGTTCATGCTCTGTCCTGAATCAGATTTCATGTTTAATGTGACTGGGGTGATGTTCCAGGAGGTGCAGAGCAGAATTTGCTGAAATCATTATTTTTTGCAGCAAAATCTATCGTTTCTCTACCTTTTTTAAAGAAATTTTATACTCACCCGTTTTCAATCATTGTGATGTATGGCGGTTTTTACCAAATCGACTGATTTTACTACTATTTGAATGGTTTATGGTATCCTTTTTGGAATTTATGCTTATGTTTGCAAGGTTTATGCTTATGTTCGGAAGGTTTATGCTTATGTTCTGAGGTTTTATGCTTATGTTTTCAAAGCTTATGCTGATCTCTCATAAACAAATGCTTATGTTTTGTCCGTTATGCTTATCTTGGGGCCTTTATGCTTATCCTACCGCCATTATGCTTATCCTGCTGACTTTATGATTTGTCTTTAAATAGATATGCTTATCGTCGCACGTAGCATTCCTCTGCTTACTAGCGGACACCTTACTTTAACCGGCACAACCATTTGGTTCTTTAATTATGGATTACCGGAAAAGGTTCTTTAATAATGGATTACCGGAAAAGCACCGTTCTCCGCTTTCTCATTGTCCAGCTGCGAACTGACACCTTCAGTCATAAACCCATCGCCATCAAAAGGCAAGACCGGCCTTCTGCTGCCGCTCGTCTTATGCCTTTCAGGTATCTGCTTTTCATCCTGTATTTTTGTTCAACTCGTTTAGGATTTTCATGGTTCTCAAATAAACGATTACCGGAAAAGCACCGTTCTCCGCTTTTCTGTTTTACAACAGTTTTTCTGTTGTAGTGCTATATGTTTGAGATATTGCTAGTGGATTGTTAAAATAAGTGTACACAACAGACCTAAAGGAGCAACGGGAATGATAGAAGGCAATAAGACACCTTATGAGACTATTGGTAAAGAACAATTAGATAAGCTTATTGATTTATTTTATTCAAAAGTCGGTAACCACCCAGAACTAAAGCCTGTATTCCCGGCTGACTTATCGGAAACAGCCAGAAAACAAAAGCAGTTTATGAGTCAATATCTAGGCGGCCCCCCGCTGTATACGAGCGAGCATGGACACCCTATGCTGAGAGCCCGCCATATGCCTTTTGAGATTACACCTGCAAGAGCTGAGGCCTGGCTGCTTTGTATGAGGGAAGCAATGGATGAAATTGAATTGACCGGAGAAATCCGTGACTTCTTCTATCACCGTCTCGTTCTTACAGCTCAGCATATGGTTAATACACCTGATAACGATGCGAAAGGAGATAACAGTTGAACTCTCAAGAGCCCAATTTCAATGTTACCGACTGGATAAAATCCCAGCATTGTGAAAACATCGGGAATAAGCCAATAGAAATATATATATTTATTGATCCGCTCTGTGCTGATTGCTGGTCACTTGAACCCAGCCTTAAGAAGCTTCAGATCGAATATGGCGGATACATTAGCTTTAAGCGTGTCCTCGGTGCTCGTCTTGCTGCTTTAAATAAAGTCAAGAATTCACCTTTTAGAGAAAAAGGGTGCCTTAATGGAAGTACTGCCGAAGAAACCCAGAGTTCGGACTCGGCTGTCTCCACTCCCTATAATGCCTCCATTGCTCTGAAGGCCGCAGAACTGCAGGGGCGTAAAGCAGGCACACGTTTTCTACGCAAGCTTCAGGAAATGCTTTTCCTGGAACAGATGAATGTTTCGGATTTAGATATTCTTTTTGAATGTGCAAAAGGCGCCCAATTAGATACCGAAGAATTTATCAATGATTTTACTTCGTCTAGTGCTGCTAAGGCGTTTCAGTGTGATTTAAAAATCACAAATGAAATGGAAGTCCAGGAACTGCCTACCTTGGTTTTCTTTAATCAGAACATAGAAGAAGAAGGCATCAAGATTTCCGGCTATTATCCATATGAAGTGTATAAACACATATTAGAAGAAATGCTGGGCGGACTTCCTGAACCAGCTGAGCCGCCGTCACTAGAAACCTTCCTGCGCATGTTTGGCTTGGCCTCCTCTTCAGAAATATCCATGATATATGAACTGTCCCATCAGGAAGTAGAAAGGGAAATGAAGAAACTTGTGCTCAAACAGTTTGTTCAAAAGATCCCTGCTAAGAAAGGTCCTTTTTGGAAACTGATTGACTGATCCATTAAAATATGTAAAAAAAGTCCTTGCGAAATATCGCAAGGACTTTACTATTTATACGAACAAAGGGGTTGGGAGAAATTTTCACGGTTTCAAACAAAGGGGTATATGTTTGCTATGTGATTAACTTCACACTCATTATATTATAGGATTTCCTCTTACTTGGCAAGAGTATGTGTGATATTTCACAAGTTTGTCATAAATTTAGTATAATAATAATTCTTTATTCATAGGTTTTTATAAAGGACAAATAAGAGGTGCAAAAATGAAAATCATGATTTATTCTTTAATTGGCAGCTTATTGCTTATTTCTTTTTTCTTTCAGATCCTTAGTTTTATGCGGCTGTTTCCTTTTTATATTTCTTCTCCCTTACTTTTCTTTACTTTATTTTTAATCCTGTCTTTTCTAAATGACAAGAGAAGGTTTAAAGGCTTTTAATCATTTTATTATTCTGCAATAGAAAAAAGACGGAAGCATGGTGCCTTCCGTCCTTTTATACCGCAAGAGCCTTAAGACAATAAGCTTTCCAGCTCATTTAATTTTTCTTCAAATACTTTGCATGCCTGCTGGATTGGATCTGCTTTTTTCATATCCACTCCGGCCTTTTTAAGTACTTCAATTGGATAATCAGAGCTGCCGGATTTCAAGAACTCTAGGTATCGCTCAACAGCTGGCTGCCCTTCCTGAAGAATCGCATTGCTGAGTGCCGTTGCAGCACTAAAGCCAGTTGCATACTGGTATACATAATAATTGTAGTAGAAATGAGGAATCCTTGACCATTCTAAGCCATTTTCTTCATCAATTGTTATGTTCTCACCAAAGTACTTCTTATTAAGTTCATAGTATTCCTTTGTGAGCAGCTCAGAAGTTAAGGCTTCCCCTTCTTGGGCCTTTTGATGGATGAGATGTTCATATTCCGCAAACATAGTCTGGCGGAATACAGTACCGCGGAAACCTTCTAGATAATGATTTAAAAGGTAAATACGTTTTTTCTCATCGTCAACCGTTTTCAGCATATAATCATTCAGCAAGGCTTCATTGCATGTGGATGCTACTTCCGCGACAAAAATGGAATAGTTTCCATATGGATATGGCTGTGACTTTCTAGTGTAGTAGCTGTGTACAGAATGGCCGAATTCATGGGCAAGGGTAAATAAGTTATTTACATTATCCTGCCAGTTCATCAGGATATAAGGATTGGTTCCATATGCACCTGAGGAATAAGCACCACTGCGCTTCCCTTTATTCTCATGAACATCCACCCAGCGGTTTTCAAAGCCTTCTTTCAGAATGCCTGTATATTCCTCACCAAGCGGGGCAAGTCCCTCTAACACATAATCCTTTGCCTCTTCATAGGAAACTTTCATTTTTACATCCTTAACAAGGGGTGTGTAAAGATCGTAAATATGAAGATCCTCTAATCCCAATACCCGTTTGCGCAAATCAACATACCGATGTAAAAGGTGCAGATTGTCATTTACCGTACTGACAAGGTTGTCGTACACACTTTCAGGAATGTTATTTGCACTTAAGGCAGCATGGCGCGCAGAATCATAATTCCGGATCTTAGCATTAAAATTATCCTTTTTCACAGTACCGGCCAGTGTGCTAGCAAACGTATTCTTAAATTGGCCATATGTGCTGTATACCGCTTTAAATGCTTCTTCCCTGACTCTTCTATCTTCACTTTCTAAAAATCGAATATACCGCCCGTGTGTAATTTCAACTTCCTCTCCATCTTCATCCTTAATAGCAGGAAATTGAAGATCGGCATTATTCAGCATGCCAAACGTATTCTGAGAGGCAGACATGACTTCAGAAGCCTGAGCCAGAAGGGACTCCTGTTCTGCGGAGAGAACATGCGGGCGCTGCAGGTTAATTTCATCAAGTGCATGCTTATATAACGATAATTCCTTATTTTCATTTAAAAACTGTTCAATCTTACTCTCTTCAACACTTAGCAATTCAGGTACCACATATGAAAATGCGCTTGCTGCCTGCGTATACAAATTTTTAGCCCTGTCATCAAATCCTTGATAGTAAGCATTTGTTGTATCCTGATCATAGCGCATATGTGAATATGTATAGAGTTTCCCAAGACGTTCCATGATTTCATCCTGGAATTGAAGCGCTGCAAACAGTTTATCAGCACTTTCCCCAAGTGTGCCTTTATATGCATCAGCCTTTTTAATCTCTTCTTTTAGAGATTTGAATTCATTTTCCCAGTCTGAATCTGTTGCAAAGATATCTTCCAGCTTCCATGCATCATTAACAGGTATTTCACTTCGTGCTGGCAAAGATTTAACTGCTGACTCCTGTGACATAGAATATTCCCTCCAATTTCTTGTGAAAAAGTACATACCTTATACATTATTCGCTTTTTCTTGAAAAAATCCTCTTTTTCCTTAAAACTCTGTCAAATCTGCCTGTTGATTGCAGCTAGCAGGCACTCGCTTTCCGCGGGCCGGTCCGGGAGCCTCCTCGGCGTCTACACCTGTGGGTTTCCCTTGGCCGCATTTCCCGCAGGAGTTTCGCACCTTACTCTCGAAACAACATAGTTCCTAAAATCAACAATGAACTTTAACATAGCCTGCCTTAAAAATGTTGAAGATCCAAACGAACGCATATCGTTATATTCTGCATAATGCATTCAACATAACAAAGTATGATTTTTCCATATTCTCCTCACCATGATTGGGGACAAGCCTCCGAATGACCTTGAACTCTTTGGCATCCAAACGTTCGAGCCACTGCGTTACGGCCAATATGTTCAAAAATGAGATGATTGGAAACTTCAGTGCTGTATCACGCGGGTTAAGGGGAAGAGGTCTTATGCGGATTTCCCCTTTCTTCATTCTTCTACTCATGGCATTCTCTATGATATCAGCATTAATTCTATCCCCCACTTTCATATGCTTTAAAACATCAAGATACATATAAGTCTGCCATTCAACGGCAGGTGTTTCAACGTAGTGTCCAAAAGGAACAGGTATTCCGATAATAAAGGGCAGTGACGCCGGATGGAGGCCATTCAAGTAAAGCGTTCTATATAAAGGCGTGTGAATCGTTGCATATCTATGGCTGAATAATTGCCAGTGCTTCTTCTTTTCCATCCAAGAAAATAGCTGGGAATTTGTAATCGCTGAAGAGCTATCGAAAAGCTGAGGAAATGCCACGGAGCTGAGATGGAGATTTTTTGTATCAGCAAACGCCAGCTGAGCTGAAAAGGGGATGATAGACTGGAGCTTATGAATCACACTGGTGGACGGGCAAAAGGAAAGCAGCGAGGGGTAGGGAGATTCATTAAAAGCAAATAACCATTCAAAACCGGACAGCCTGTAGGATTCTCCCCTTTTATGATGAAGCTGCCTGCTTCCTAATATCCATATAGGATGTATTCCTGCTCTTTGATAGGCAAGCGTTCTTTTAATGAAGAGGTCCTGTGGAATTACAGAACATTGAAATTCAATCACATATTTTTTATTGCACGCCTCAAAATATAAGTCTGCTTTTTGATTGATTTCTTTTAAATAGGCCTCAAGGAAAACCTTATATCCCTGATCAGCAAGCCATTGATAGAGAATCAGCTTCCCTTGCAAATGATATTCGGATTCCGGCTCTGCATAGGACGAACAGGAGTCTATATCCCTATGCGCAAAATGCGGGATCTTGATCTTTCCTGCTTTTAGAATCACATTCTGTTCACAGCATGGGCAGAAATATGGACCCTTATTTTTTATTTTTATTACCTCCCCTTCTTGAAGCCTCCCTTTAATAGAAAAGTAAGTACCATCTTGTTTTTTTACTGTCAGCATAAAAAACCTCCTTTCATAAGGAAATTCGTCATTGAATTTGAATAACCTTCTATAAAATTCTCTTATTGCAAACTTTGTTGATATTGAACAAGGGGGGTGATTGGAACGGGAGGATGCTCGCTTTCCGCTGGGCGGGGCCTGAGCTCCTCGGCTTCGCCTGTTGTTTAAGAATTCTCATGATAAGCCCATCTTTTATCAACACAAAATTTTTGGGAAGGCAGAGACCTGTAAAAAAAATAACCTGCATAAGCAGGTTATAAAAGGGGTGATAAAAGCCGGCATGTAGATTCCAATAACCTGAGTCCAAGATGGCGCTTATTAAACGTATCCAAGTGAAGCTCTCTAGACTGGGTTAAATCCTGAATAAAGTCCTGGACCAATTTTTGTGTACTTCCGGTTTTATAAAGGAACGCATTAACTTCAAAGTTCAAATGAAAACTTCTCATGTCCATATTGGACGTTCCAATAGAAGCAAACTCTTTATCTACAATTATGATTTTACTGTGCATGAATCCCTCTTTATAAGCAAATACCCGGACACCTGCTTCCAGAAGATCTGGAAAGTAGGACCTTGATGCATGATACACGATCCACTTATCCGGATTCTGCGGAACCAGCAGCCTTACATCTATACCGCTAAGAGCTGCGACCTTTAAGGCCTGAAATATATCCTCGTCCGGGATGAAGTATGGTGAAGCAATCCAAACGGATTCTTCAGCAGAAGAAATCATCGAGAAGAAGACGTCTTTAATGACACTCCATTCATTATCTGGACCACCGGAAATCATTTGTACTCCGCCATGTTTGTGCTCGATTGGCATGGAAGAAAGATATTCATCAGTCAAGAAGCTGTGATTCGTCATATAATACCAGTCCTGCAAGAAAATAAGCTGTAAAGACCGGACCGCTTCCCCCTTAACCATTAAATGGGTATCCCGCCAGAAGCCGAAGTTTTTATCACGGCCCAGATACTCATCCCCGATATTTAGACCGCCTACAAAACCAACACTTCCGTCTATTACGATAATCTTTCTGTGATTCCTGAAGTTGAATTTATTATTTAAAAATGGAACCTTCACCGGTCCAAATGCAACGATTTCAATACCTTCATTACGCATATCCTTAATATATTGCCGTGGAAGAGTCCAGGATCCCACTGCATCGTACATAAACCGGATCTTCACGCCGGCTCGCGCTTTAGCAATTAAGAGGTTTTTAATTTCCCGGCCTATCTCATCATCACGAACAATATAGTACTCCATGTGAATGTGATGATTCGCTTTTGCCAATTCTTCAAGAATGGAGGAAAACGTTTCATCCCCATTAGTCAGGACTTTTGTTGAGCTGGCAAATGATATGGGGCTGTTGCCAATCTTTTGTGCCAGACGGAACATTTTCTGCCTATGTTCACCCATGCTGCTAATTCGTTCCTCGCTTACATCTCTTTCTCCTTCTATTTTTAGAAAAGCTTGCTTATCTAGAAAAAATTTCTTACGATACATTTTTTCTTTCTTGAAGTTTCTCCCAAATAATAAGTAAAAGAAAAAGCCAAGCAATGGAAAAGCACCGAAAACCACAAGCCAGGTCAATGTATGAACAGGCTGTCTATTCTCAAGAAATATAACAAAGCCGATAATAATTAAGGAAAGAGTAAGAACCAAACTAAAGTAGCTTACAAATTTACCGCCAAGATGATCATTAAAGAAATACCATATAATAAAAATTGCCGTTAAAAAGATACCGATACCAACCGTATTCCTCACGTGCCTCACCTACAGTTCCAAAGTCTAAAAATTCCCTTACAAATATATACCCATTTAAAATAATCTTTAAAATCTATCACAGAAGAAATAGCTTTTTTCCTTAATTAGACTCTAATTCATGATACATGGAATTCAGATAAAAAATCGAAAAAAAAAGCCCGATTTCTTACAACAGAAATCGGTCTCTTATTTGGAAAAGTACTTTTTAACTGTTTCGAAGACATCCTGGTCCATAACAGTTTTTCCATATTCCTCAAGACGGTGAACGGTCATGTTTGATTCACTGCCGTATTCAAGAAGAATGCTAAGAACGTTATCAATTTCCTCTTCATCATCTTCTTCTTCAAGAAATTCTACATAAAGATAATATTTGTTTTCAAGAGCAAATAACTTTGTATTCACACCCTCAAGCCCAGTGCTTTTGCTGAGGGAAATAACATCCTCAAAATCCTTGAAAACCATGACAAATTCCAGAATGCCATCTTCATAGCTGCTTGCCGAGGCTCCGTCTCCCTTAGATTGAAAATGTTCTTCCAATAGATCCTCAATCTTGTCATCAACAGATAGATCCTTCAGCTTTTCTTCTGATAATGGCAGTTCAAGCCGCTGTCCATCCTTAGAAAGCTGCGCCTTGGTAACTAATACTTCAAGACCTTTATCTAAAGCTTGAACTTGAATCCAGAGCGGTCCTTCTGCCATGAATTCTTCCTCTTGGTGAACTTCATCCATCATTTCCCAGAATAACTCTTCACTTCGCTCACGATTGTACCAAATTTCTTCGCGGTCAAAGCCTCTTTCCTCTATATCAACATAAGATATATAAAACTTAACGGTATTTTCGTTAATACGCTCGATTTCCATTATTCCCTCTCCCTTCTGTTTCAGTTATGGAAGGGACATTACCCCCAAGCATACTTACAAAGTCTATGGTGCAGAACCTGTTTTTCCCAATAGTCAAAATCAACCAGAACATCTTAAATATTCTGTTGACTTTATTTTATGACAAAATACTTTAGAAGGGAAACAAAAAACGAAGATTTAGAAAAAACAATTGTTCGCCTAATATTCCCTTTTTTTCGCTTATATAAACTTTACCCAGCAAGTTTATTTGTACTATCTATTGTGAACAGGAACTTATATTTTCTTTCATAAAAACACGAATGGAAAAACTTGGTTTTAGATAAAGTACAGCAATGATCATACCACTTCCAGGGAAAAGTCTCATTTATGCATCTCTCTAGACTTATTTTAACACATGAGTACAAATATAAAAAAATTTCCGGCTTAGCCAGCCGGAAAAAGAATCATGCTATAATTATTAGTTAACCATGCGCTGTGCTTCACGCAGATGGAAGGTACGCACTTTCCTTGGAAGGAAGCGGCGGATTTCATCTTCGTTATACCCAACTTGTAACCTTTTTTCATCTAAAATAATAGGTCGTCTTAATAGACCAGGATTATCTTTAATTAATTTATAAAGCTCTGGAAGAGGAAGAGACTCTACATTCACATTCAACTTCTGGAACGTCTTAGATCTTGTAGAAATAATTTCGTCCGTACCGTCCTCAGTCATGCGCAAAATCTCTTTTATTTCATCAATGGATAAAGGTTCAGAAAAAATATTTCTTTCTGTATATGAAATATCATTTTCTTCAAGCCATGCTTTAG
Source organism: Peribacillus deserti (assembly GCF_002863585.1). Lineage (GTDB taxonomy): Bacteria > Bacillota > Bacilli > Bacillales > DSM-1321 > Paraperibacillus > Paraperibacillus deserti_A. The sequence continues at coordinate 19,797 of NZ_PGUY01000022.1, forward strand.
CTTTTCTGCATGATGTACAGCTTGGCGAGGTATATAATGTTACCATTTATTTTTCACACTCCCTGAATATAGAATCGAAGATCTATGCTGGGATAACTAGATTGCCTTCCAATAAAGTCTTGATTAGAATTACTTTAAATAAGTAATATCTATTGCTATTATACACTAAAAAGGTAAAAAAAAGGGGTTATTTTTTCAAAATATGAAAAATGTAATACAATCGTTATCTCCAAGTTTAAATATGTTCGTTTTGGCCGCCTTAAAATCAGGTCAAATTTCCTTTAACATTTACATTAACTGGTTATTTTGAATGTGATGTTATTAAAGGAAAGCATTCTCCCCTTCTATGTAACTATATGATAGTTAGGAATAAACTCACATTACTGTCTATATACCCGCTGCACCAAATAAGTAAACCTCTACTCCTATATTTCCATTGTGTTATTATCTCCCTGCCTGGCATATAAATGAAAAAACCATACTATAGGATAAACTACTTTTAAATTATCAGAATCTTTTATAAAATAAAACAAAGTACTTCTTTAACGGGGGTTTTATATGGGTGAATATGTCTTTGATTTATCGATTGTGGCTGTACTGGTAATCGGCATTACTGCAATAATCGGCGTACTCACAAACGGTGCAGGAGAAACCTTCTTCGGCGGTAAGAAACGAACAGAGTATACAGACAAGTCTGCTGACGTCCAAGCTGGTTGGAAGTTAGTCGGCGGTAGCAAGAAATAGCGGCAGGGATAGAAATATAACCTTGTTCTAATGGTTGCTAATAACATAGGCTGAAAAAAAGAGGCCAAAATAGAAAGCACACCGCAGGCGGTGTGCTTTTTAGCCATCGATAAGAACCTGTAAAAGACAGGCTGGGTAGGTTTGCGTTCGTCGCCCTCGTTTATGAGGATGAGTAAATACTTAAAATTTTCAGTCTTTTCTGATTTGAAAGGGCCTTTTCAGGGTATACGAATAATATAAAAAAAACGGCCCTTAATGGACCGTTTCTCTTATTTTGCATAAATAGTTTTGTATTGCTTATATTCTTTTTCAGAACAATACACAAAATGTCCAGGCGTGATTTCGCGCATTTCAACGGCTTCGCCTTCAGCATAATTGTGGATATTCGGGTTATAGACGATTCTCTTTCTTGTTCTTTCACTCTCCGGATCTGGAAGAGGAATTGCAGAAAGCAGGGACTGTGTATAAGGATGAATCGGATTTTTGTATAGCTCTTCACTTGTAGCAAGCTCTACAAGCTTTCCGAAGTACATTACACCAATTCTATCACTGATATATTTAACCATGGAAAGGTCATGGGCAATAAACAAGTAAGTCAGACCTTTTTCCCTTTGAAGCTTTTTCATTAAGTTTACAACCTGAGCCTGAATGGATACATCCAATGCAGAAATAGGCTCATCCGCAATGATAAAATCCGGGTCTACAGCAAGCGCCCTTGCGATTCCGATACGCTGCCGCTGACCGCCGGAGAATTCATGCGGATAGCGGCTGGCATGCTCTTGGTTTAAGCCAACTGTATTTAACAGTTCATACACCTTATCCATTCTTTCTTTCCTTGTTTTAGCAAGCCCATGGATATCAATGCCTTCTGCAATGATATCTCCGACTGTCATACGGGGATTTAGAGATGCATACGGATCCTGGAAAATCATCTGCATTTTACGATTGAATTTTTTTAGATCCGAACGAGATTTTTTGCCGTGTACATTTTCACCTTCAAAAAGAACCTCCCCGTCTGTTGCGTTATATAGACGGATAATCGATCTTCCTGTTGTTGATTTGCCACAGCCGGATTCACCTACAAGGCCCAATGTCTCGCCTTTATAAATATCAAATGATATACCGTCTACAGCTTTTACCTGATTTGGTTTACCAACATTAAAATGCTGCTTCAAATTCTTAATCTCAAGAAGTTTTTCTGCCATATCAGCGAACAGCCTCCTCTACCAATCTTGGTTTTGCAAAATTAGCAGACATGGAACGGCGTCTGTCAACAACTGCTTTCGGAGGCTCAACCGCCGGAGCATTTTCATGTAGCAGCCATGTTTTTGCAAAATGTGTATCTGAAATTTGGAACATTGGCGGCTCATGCTCAAAATCAATTTCAAGAGCATATGCACTCCTTGGAGCAAAAGCGTCTCCTTTTGGAGGATGCATCAAATCCGGTGGAGTACCTGGAATGGCCGCAAGTTCTGTTTGGACACTTGTATCCAGAGATGGCATAGAAGCCAGCAAACCCCATGTATATGGATGTCTCGGATCGTAGAAAATCTCGTCAACAGTGCCCGTCTCAACAATCTGTCCGCCATACATAACCGCTACCCGGTCAGCAACGTTAGCTACAACACCGAGATCATGTGTAATGAAGATAATGCTTGTATCTATTTTATTCTGAAGGTCTTTCATAAGCTCAAGGATTTGAGCCTGTATTGTAACATCAAGTGCCGTTGTTGGTTCGTCGGCAATAAGGACTTTAGGATTACAGGAAAGTGCAACCGCAACAACCACACGCTGTCTCATACCGCCTGAAAATTGGTGCGGGTATTGGTTAATACGAACTTCCGGTTGTGGAATCCCAACTAATCTTAAAAGCTCTAACGCTCTCTCTCTGGCAGCACTTTTGCTTAAATTTTGATGTTTAATTAAACTCTCCATGATTTGAGAACCTATTTTCATGGTCGGATTTAAGGAAGTCATAGGATCCTGGAATATCATCGCTATTTCTTTTCCACGGACCTTTTGCATTTCCTTTTCAGAAAGTTTGGTTAAATCTCTGCCATCGAACAGGATTTCGCCCTTGGAAATCCGTCCCGGCGGATTAGGAATCAATCTCATCAATGCTTTTGATGTAACGGATTTTCCTGAACCGGACTCACCAACGATTGCTAGTGTTTCTCCTTTTTTTAAGTCAAAGTTGACACCGCGCACAGCCTTAACAATTCCGCCGTACGTATCGAAGGAGACATGAAGATCTTTTACTTCTAAAACTTTATCCATATTTCTTCTCCTCCTAATTACTTACGCATTTTTGGATCAAGTGCATCACGCAAGCCATCACCAAGTAAGTTGAAACTAAGGATTAATAAACTGATAACAATAGACGGGATGATTAATTGATATGGATATGTCTGAATAAATCTAAATCCATCATTAACCAAAGAACCCAGGGATGCCTGCGGAGGCGCAATCCCTAAACCGATAAAGCTCAAGAATGCTTCGGTAAAAATAGCACCAGGAACTGAAAACATCGTTGTTACAATGATTGGTCCAAGTACATTTGGAATTAAGTGTTTACCTATCAATCTGGAATTAGCAGCTCCCAATGTTTTAGAAGCTAAAACGAATTCCTGCTCTTTCATCTTTAAGATCTGCCCGCGTACGATCCGGGCCATACCGGTCCAGCCCGTTATTACCATCGCCAGGATGATGGAAGTTACCCCAGGCTTAAAGATCAAAATAAACAAAATAACGATAATCAAATGTGGAATACCTATTAAAATCTCTATAATCCTCATCATGATGTTATCTGTACGGCCGCCATAGAAACCGGCCACACCACCGTAAATGATTCCGATAAACAAGTCAATTAAGGCAGCTGCTACTGCAATCAGAAGTGAAATTCGAGTTCCCTGCCATACGCGCACCCATTGGTCACGTCCAAGGTCATCTGTACCAAACCAGTAATACTCCTTAACGTTTTTCGCTTTATATACATCAAAGCCGTCCTTATCTTTGCCGTCAACTCCCAGGAAACCTACATGTTCCAAAACAGGAATTTTAGGGGGAAGCTTTGAAAGCGCCAAGTTTTGCTCTCTATAGGTATGGCTGCTGAAAACAGGTGCGAATATTGCAAGCAGAGTAATCAAAATAACGATTATAAGCCCAAAAATGGCACCTTTATTTTTTTTCAAGCGAATCCAGGCATCCTGCCAGTAACTTAAGCTGGGTCTTCCAATCTTCTCAAGGTCTTCTTTTCCAGCGGCGGGGCGGAATAAGTCAGGAGATAGATTTTCTAGCTGTTTTTGTTCCATTATTTTCTCCCTCCTGCCAGACGAATTCGAGGATCTACAATTCCGTATAAAATATCAACAACGAAAATGATGAATATAAACAGAGCACTATAAAAAATGGTTGTACCCATAATGACTGTGTAATCATTCATGCTAATTGATTTGACAAATTGCTCCCCTAATCCTGGGATGGCGAATATTCTTTCGATTACTAAGGAACCTGTCATAATATTAACCGCAAGCGGACCTATAATTGTGATTACAGGGATTAATGCATTTCTTATAGCATGCTTGATGATGATGCCAGATTGGCTGATCCCTTTGGCCTTAGCGAGCATAATATAATCAGAAGCCATGACTTCCAATAATTCAGTCCTCATGAAACGAGATATATTGGCGATTACAAATCCTGATAATGCTAGAGTCGGCATAATTGTATAAGAGAAACCTTCCCACAGGGCTACTGGTAATAGCTGGAGTTTAACACCCAGTACGAACTGCATAAATCCTGCGAAAACAAAAGAAGGAATAGATATACCTATAACAGCCAGGAATGTAGCGCCGTAATCGAAAAACGTATTGTGCTTGATTGCAGCAATAATCCCTAAAATTAGGCCAACAATTGATCCAAGTATTAATGCTTGTAACCCTAGCTGTGCCGAAGGTCCAATTCTACCTGCAATCATTTCTGTAACAGGACGGTTATCATATTGGAAAGACAACCCTAGATCACCTTGAGCTAAATTTCCAAGGTAATTAACATATTGAACAGGAAGCGGATCATTTAATCCATACTTTTCATTAATAATTGTAATTTGTTCCGGAGTCAGCTTATCCTGGCTTTTCAGTGGTGAACCGGGAAGCAGTTTCATTAAGAAAAATGTGAGAGTAGCAATGATGAATAAAGTTATCAGCATGTAGATGATTCTTTGAAGAGTATAACGCAACATCCCGTTAGCCCCCCTTTTCTATTAGTAAATTATTCTATAAATCTTTTTATTCTGACAGTTTTGCAATAAGGGAAAAAGGAGAGTATGGGTGTTAAACCACATACTCTCCTTTGCTTCCCATGAGTACTTAGAGATTACTCAATGTGAGCCCATTTGTAGCCGAAGTCTCCACCGAATGGGTGCTCAACGATTCCTTTTACATAATCACGTTGAAGGTATGCAGTACCTCTTTGGTACATAGGAGAAATTGCAGCATCGTCCATTAGGATTTTTTCGGCATCTAGTAATGCTTTCCAGCGTGCATCAAGGTCTGAAAGAAGTGGACCTTTAGCATCAGCAACAAGCTTGTCATATTTAGGGTTAGAGTAGCCCATTTGGTTGTGAGCTCCATCTGTTACGAACATATCGATGAAAGTCATTGGATCTTGGTAGTCAGGACCCCATCCAGCGAATGAGAAGTCATAGTTACCTTTAGATTCAAGTTCAAGCTTCTGTTTGAATGGCTGTGGCTTAATGTTTACTGTTAAGCCTTCAAGATTTGTTTCTAGTTGTTCTTTAAGGTACTGAGAAATTTTTGCAGCATTGTCATCATCATAGTTAAGCATTTCTAGAGTAACTTTGTCGAATCCAGCTTCTTTTTTAGCTTTAGCCCAAAGCTTTTTAGCTTCTTCTACATCTTGTTTGCCTAGGTCTCCATTTGTTTCACGGAAGTCTTTTCCGTCTGGGCCTTGAGCGAATTTATCAGGTACTAGGTAATAAGCTGGTTTAGATCCATTGTTAAGGATTACATCAACGAATGATTTCTTATCCCAAGCCATGTCTAGAGCTTTACGAGCATTTTTGTTTGCTAATACTTCATTCTTTTCGTTTAGACGAAGGAAGTAGACAGAAGTATCAGGGGATGTGCCAAAGTTCGGGTCAGATTTGTACTTATCGACAAATTCTGCAGTCAAGCCGGCACGATCCGCTTTTTTAGTTTCGTAAAGGTTAACTGCAGTAGCAGTGTCTTTAACAATGTTGAAGTTGATTGTTTCAAGCTTTACAGCTGCATTATCCCAGTAAGTTGGGTTTTTCTTAAGCTGGAAGCTTTGTTCGTGTTTCCATTCGCTTAAAGTGAAAGGACCGTTATATACCCCAGTATTTGCTTCTAGAGCATAGTTTTTGCCTTGTTCTTTAAAGAACTTTTCGTTCTGCGGGTAGAAAGTTGCAAATGACAGAAGGGATTTGAAATAAGGAATATTATTTTTCAGAGTGATTTCTAACGTTTTATCATCAATAGCTTTAATGCCTAGAGTGTCAGGCTTTGCTTTACCAGCATTGATTTCTTCTGCACCTTTTACATCATACAGCATGTAAGCATATTCAGCAGCTGTAGCAGGATCTACTGCACGTCTCCAAGAGAAAACGAAATCTTGTGCAGTTACAGCATCTCCGTTAGACCATTTTGCATCGCGGAGTTTGAATGTATATGTTTTTCCGTCTTCACTTACTTTTGGCTCTTCTGCAGCCATACCAAGTGCAGGTTCATTTTTTTGGTCTAAACGGTATAGACCTTCGTATACGTTGTTCATAACGTTGAAAGATACGTTGTCAGTAGCAAGAGTAGAGTCCATAGACGGGATCTCAGAAGTTGCGATAAGATTTAATACTTGTTCTTTTTTAGAGTCAGCTTTGCTGTCGCCAGAGCCTGATTTAGATTCGTTGCTTGCCTTATCTCCGCCGCCGCCGCTGCATGCTGCAAGGAACGTGCTCAAAGCAAGAACAAGAACTAAAAGAAACGAAAACTTTTTGTTCATTCTAGAATGACCTCCCCAATTTTTATCTTCAAATTTTCTGAAGATTTCGTTCTTATTATAAGTTGTACTACTATAAATTTTCAATATATTTTTTACAAAAACTTTACGAATAAATTTCAACAAAACCAGTTGGTTTTTAACAAAACCCAGTAGTATCAAGGCATTGCACGTTTTCACCAGGAAAAAAATGCTTGTTTTGTAATCTAACTTTTCTCAAAATTCAACTCAAACTTGGGAAAATTTCAAGAAATTTATGTCGGTATTTGTCAAAAACTGTATGGAATTTTTTTAAAAAAGGGTGGAAATCTCCTCTCATATAATTGTAATATTACTTGCCTATCCCGTCCATAAATAGCTATACTTTTTTTACATGACACATGCCGCAGAAGGAGACGAAATGAACTATAACATAAAACGGCTGTCCATTTTAATGGGGCTGAATATACTTGCTTCAGTGGTGTTTGCTTTTTTTGGCGAAAATTCTTACTTCATTTCCTTTATGAATTCCTTGTTCTTAATCGGACTTCTATATATTGTGATAGGAGCATTCTTATTTGTTGTGCAAGGTGGCTTTTTCAATGGAATCATTTTCAGTATGAAGAACTTTCTCAAACTGGACAGGCTTGGAGCTTATGTGGCCCAATTCGACGATACAGATCTTAAAAAAACGGGTTATCCTTCTCAAAAAAGCTATAGTTTAACTCTTCCGTTTTTTGCTGCAGGAATATTATGCTGTCTGGTGAGCCTGATTGGTGTCCTATAACGCTATTTGCAAATGTATCTAGTTTTAGATAAAATTAAAGAAGGTTTTAATATTTGCAAAAGCATCGAAAACGAGCAGTGACATGCGGTTTCAATTTTACCAGCCTTCGTATATGAAAGCAGGAAGACTGCCCGCATGTAATGGACTCCCCGAGCATCGGAACTTTTTACTTAAAAAGTCTGAACGCAGCCAGCGTTAAAAGGCAGCAAAATCGGATTAGAGCATCAAAAAAACCGGGATCCCGGTATAGGGCGGCATATTGAAAAACCATTCATCCCTTTTGATCTTTGGGATAAGGATGGTTTTTTTTATAGAGAAACGGGAAGTCTTATCATTAAGTTGGGAGTTGTATAAAATGAAAACCATATTTTCCGGCATTCAGCCAACAGGTAATGTTACAATTGGAAACTACATAGGGGCGATGCAGCAATTTGTTGATTTACAGCATGATTATAACTGTTATTTCTGCATAGTAGACCAGCATGCTATTACTGTGCCTCAGGATCGTCTTGAGCTCCGAAAGAATGTGCGCAGCCTTGCTGCTTTATATCTTTCAATCGGGTTGGATCCTGAAAAAGCAACTATTTTCATTCAATCAGAGGTTCCGGCACATGCTCAGGCCGGCTGGGTTATGCAATGTATATCCTATATTGGAGAACTTGAAAGAATGACTCAGTTTAAAGATAAATCCTCCGGAAAGGATGCGGTTTCTTCAGGACTGCTTACTTATCCCCCACTCATGGCGGCCGATATCCTTCTATATAAGACGGACATTGTACCAGTTGGGGATGACCAAAAGCAGCATATTGAATTGACCCGTGATCTTGCTGAACGTTTCAATAAAAAGTATAACGAGATATTTACCATTCCAGAAATACGCCTTCCCCAGGTTGGAGCAAGAGTAATGTCCCTGCAGGAGCCAACCAAGAAAATGAGCAAATCGGATGCCAATAAAAAAGCATTCATTACCTTATTGGACGATCCTAAAACGATTGAAAAGAAAATAAAGAGTGCTGTAACGGATTCTGAGGGAATTGTGAAATTTGATAAAGAAAACAAGCCGGGTGTGTCCAATCTTTTATCCATATACTCTATCTTTAGCGGTAAATCCATTTCAGAAATTGAGGAAAGCTATGCTGGTAAAGGATATGGAGATTTTAAAGGGGATCTCGCAAAGGTAGTAATCGATGCTCTTTCTCCTATACAGGAACGGTATAACAGCCTGATCAACTCAGAAGAACTTGACGCCATTCTTGACCGGGGTGCAGAAAAAGCCAATTACGAAGCAAATAAAATGATCAGAAAAATAAATAATGCCATGGGACTTGGCAGAAAGAAATAAACGCCTCAACTAAAAAAGCACGCTCATGAGCGTGCTTTTTTAGTTGAAGCTATTTAGCTCTTACTATAATACGGATGGACTGTCTCCCACTTCCATCTCCCATAGCTTCTCAAAAAACGGCTGCCCTTTAATCAGGTTTTCGCATAATGATAGATGTTTGCTGCTCCAATCGTACCTTATGGATTCAAATAACTCGTTCCACGCAATTTCAAAATCCAGGTTTTGAATATATTCATATTTATGCGGCGACCATTCTGTGTACCAGTATCTGATTTCAGCCGTATTTTTTGAAGAATAGAGCTGATCAAGAGCCATAAAAAGCAGCTGTTTTAACTGGCGCTCTTTCCTCGTAAGCCCCTGCATTAAATTGGGTGAGGGAGAAAGGATATGATAATCCTTTGGACTGGCCTCCTGCTTCTCAAATTCATATTGGGCTTCTTCCTGGTTTTCCACCATTTCATATACAAGCTGTTCCTGTCTTGGAATAAGCCTGCTTTTCCTGATTGGAATATTGTAGCCGATCGTATCAACCGCCAGTATCCCTTTTCCATCTGTGGCGATAAAGCAATAATCCATTTGAATTCTTTCATGGTTTTTTCTTGCATACGCCTTTTGGAAAATATCATCCAGTAGTTCTTTTGGCAGCTCCGATAAGTCATTTTCAATATAGTGAAACATAGGAGACGATACTTTGATGAGCGGCACCTGATCCAGCAGTTCTATACCATCGTCTTTTCTCCATTCATGAAAGTGGCAAATATTATACCCATTCTCTTCCCCTTCAAACCAATTAACCCATACATCATGGAGATATAACATCATCTGACCCCTCACTTATTTGAAAACTGTTTGTCCATCAGTATAGGCATTTCTGAGTAAAATTATTCCTTTTTTGCTGCGAACGGTCATATTTTTCTTCCCCTGTGCCAAGTCCTTTTATAAAGACAGTCTTCCAGCTTCTATCAAGCTTACAGCTTCGTTTTATTACTGCATCCCGGCATTCAAGTAGTTTTTTTGCCCCTCAGTATCTCATATGTCCTGGAAGTTTTTCTCTTATAATTATCTTATCCTCTTGTATTCATTATGATTCCAGAGGGTGTTCCGCTTGCTTTCTTCATCCATTTCACCGGTATGTAACACGGTTTCGCTGGTCAATCCTTGAAATAATCTTCCAGAAAGTATTCAGAAGGCTTTGTCAATGTAGCAATCTCTGAAATGTATTTATTTTTCTTACGCTTTGTAACTGCATGGAACCCGCACGAGTAGCCGATCATCTTTGGGAACCGTCCCAGCCCATAAAGAAGCTGATCATGCAAGTCATCATTTTTTCTTAATTGAAGATGAGGTTTTATATACTTGGTTCCCAGCTTCAAAGCGGCATCAGAGCTGTAAAACCGAGTCCATTCAGCCAGGAAGGAAACCCCTACATTCTTGAGCACAGCATGTTCTGCGAGACCTTCAAGAATGATGGAATCCAACAATGTATAATCATTTATCTCTTTTTTTAAGAAATTAAGCCGGCATACATGATGATATTCGTGAACAAAGACAGCCTCAAGCTCCCTGTCTGACAGTCCGGGAGTATAAAAAAGGAACATTTTATCTTTGAATGCAAGTCCGGATTTATTTCCTTTATTCGAATGAAAAAATCCTGCACTGCCATGAGGAAAAATAAATATAGGTATATTAGGTCCATCCCAAAGTTTTTTATAGCGTTTAAAAAAACCTTCCACTTTGTCCCATACCTTATTTTCCAATAGCTTAGCAAAATCGTTCTGTATTCTTGCGTTATATTTGTACATGCCATTTCTGGCCAAGTAATTATAAACTCTTTGCTCTGAATCCTCTTGAAAAAGCTTTTTTATTTTCCTGCATATCTCCAAAGGATTCTTCAACGAAACTTTCAACCATTCATCCGTTTTGAGGACTCCCATTTTACCTCCTCCCTTTCAATAACTACAAGCGATGATGTATTATATGCAGAAAGCTTGAGGGAGGTTATAAGGTTATCTGATTGGCAATCTCATTGTCATGATGCTATTTTTAGAACACAATTAGAGAAAGCGTCCTTCTTTCGGATAATGAAGAGGTAGTTGGTGTGAGATTCCTACTAGGAGGATAATGGATAAAATGAGTGGATAAGTCCGCGGTGACGTCCCTCACAAGGGAGATAGAGGATAAAATTAGTACAAAATTAAGACTCGACGACCTTCATAGGTTGGATGGATGAATGACAAAATCAGATACGAATAAAAAACCCCTTGAAGAACATCTTCAAGAGGTTTGCGTTCATTTTTATTGGTATTTTTTAAATACAAGTGTTGCATTGTGGCCGCCAAAGCCAAGTGAATTGCTCATTGCAGCTTGAACTTCCATCTCACGTGCAGTGTTTGGAACATAATCTAAATCACATTCTGGATCAGCTTCTACGAGATTGATGGTTGGTGGCACGATGCTATTTTTGATAGCGAGTACTGTAAGAATCGCTTCAACGCCTCCGGCTGCTCCAAGTAGATGTCCAGTCATTGATTTCGTGGAGCTTATGGCTACCTCTTTTGCGCTTTCGCCAAATACTTCTTTTATAGCCATCGTTTCAAATTTATCATTGTATGGTGTGCTTGTTCCATGAGCATTGATATATTGAATATCACTTGGTTCTAGGCCCGCATCTTGAATAGCCATTCTCATTGCACGGACGCCGCCTTCCCCGCCTGGAGCAGGAGCTGTGATATGATGGGCATCCCCAGTAGATCCGTATCCAACGATTTCAGCATATATTTTAGCGCCTCTGGCAAGGGCATGGTCCAGATCCTCTAAAACGACAATTCCAGCTCCTTCACCGATTACAAATCCATCTCTGTTCTTATCAAACGGGCGGCTCGCCGTCTTTGGATCTGGGTTCGTCGTAAGCGCTGTGTTGGCACAGAATCCTGCAACAGCCATTCTTGATATCGGTGCTTCTGATCCTCCAGTGATCATAACATCTGCATCCCCGCGCTGTATCACTTTAAAGGCGTCACCGATGGAATTGGTTCCTGTAGCACATGCGGTCACCGTACAGGAATTAACTCCTTTTGCTCCAAGTCTGATGGAAACCTGCCCTGCCGCCATGTCGGGAATCATCATCGGTACAAAAAACGGACTTACCCGGCGCGGTCCTCTGGTAAGAAGGGTTTCAAACTGGTTTTCGAACGTTTCCATTCCGCCGATTCCGGATCCAATCCAAACACCAACACGCGGAGCATTTTCTTCAGTGATTTCAAGATTGGCATCCTTGACAGCCATTAATGAAGCCGCTACTGCATATTGGGTAAAACGGTCCATTTTTCGGGCATCTTTTCTATCAATAAAATCTTCAGCATTAAAATCATTGATTTCTGCTGCCACTTTAGCAGGATAATCATCTGCATTAATTCTTGTTAAGGGCCCTACACCTGAAACTCCCTCAACGGCATTTTTCCAGAAAGTTTCTGTATTATTCCCAATCGGAGTCAGGGAGCCTAATCCTGTTACTACAACTCTTCGTTTAGTCATTATTATTCTTCCTTTCTATATTTAAAAAATCATTTAATTGAAAGTTGTTTATCTGCCCCAGCGTAAAGCAATCGCTCCCCATGTAAGGCCCCCGCCAAAGCCGACCATTACCAGGACATCTCCATCCTTAACTTTCCCCGCTTCCAATTCATCCACTAAAGCAAGCGGAATAGAAGCTGCCGATGTGTTTCCGAACTTATGGACGGTAGATGACATCTTTTCAGGGGGAAGTTCCAGTCTTTCACGGGCTGCTTCCATGATGCGGATGTTTGCCTGATGGGGAATTAATAAATCTACATCCTCTTTAGTAAGACCAGCCTTTTCCAGAACGTTTACACTTGATTCACCCATTTGGCGCACCGCAAACTTGAAAACTTCTCTGCCATTCATACTTAGATACAAGCCATCCTGAAACAAATATTTTCCTCCAGAACCATCTGCCCCTAATTCAAAAGAAAGGATACCTTTTTCATCGGCTACAGGCCCCATGATGACAGCTCCTGCTCCATCGCCAAAAAGGACAGCTGTATTACGGTCGTTCCAATTGGTTATCTTAGAAAGTTTTTCTACACCCACGATTAAAACATGTTTATATGAGCCTGTTTTAATAAACTGGCCTGCAGTGATCATGCCATACATAAAGCCGGCACACGCGGCACTCAAGTCCATGGCTGCCGCTTTTTTTGCTCCTAGCTTTTCCTGAAGCATACAGGATACACTTGGAAATGGACGGTCCGGGGTTACTGTTGCCACAAGAATCAGATCAATTTCTTCCGGAGAAATCCCAGCATTATCGATTGCCTTTTTAGCCGCTTCATATGCCATATCAGATGTATTCACATCATCGGCAGCAATTCTGCGTTCCTGTATCCCAGTTCTCGTGCGAATCCATTCATCTGAGGTATCTACCATTTTTTCAAGGTCAAAATTTGTTAGGATCTTTTCCGGCAGATATCTGCCAATCCCGATTACACCTGCATTCATGTTTACAACCCCTCTATTTTTCAATATTAATATATTATTATCAATTATTATGACTTGGTACTAATTTTATCTAAAAACCTTACATCTGGCAATAGATTACCTTTGCACCTTTGTTAATTCTTGCCTTATCAAGGCGGCTTCAGTCTAGTCCAACGCAGATAATTACACATATAGTACAAGAGAAACAAAGTTATCGTTAAAAGGAGGCAGCATTATGAGTTCACTAAAAGGCGGAAAACAAGATCGTATCTCTGAATTCATGTTTGGAACGAGACACACAAAACAGGAAAACAAAACGCAAGATCACGGGAAAATTGCTGATTTAATCTCAACTATCGATCTAAACCAGCTGATGAATCAGGTAGACAGCATCATGACAGTATACGACCAGGTCAAACCCGCTATTAAACAACTAAGCCCGATCATGGATATCTTTTTAAAAAGAAAAAAATAAAAAGCTGCAGTGTGCAGCTTTTTATGTGAACAGATCTTGAGCTTATTCCTTTGCATCCTGTCTTCCAAGTTCGTAGGCTTCCTGCATGACTTTCTGGAATAAATCCATAAAGTGGGGAAGCACTTCCAGCGGTAGTTCAATCCCCGATTCATCCATCTTTGCCTTTGCCTCAGGAAAATACTTCATAGCAATCGCCATAAATTCCATATTTCTATTTTGTTCCATGTCCTTCTCTCCTTTACATGCGCTTCCTTAATATTATAGCTTAAAATATGATTTTTAAAGGAATATGAGCACGAAGAACAAATTGCGCCTCCCAGACTTAGCATGAATAAATGCCATTTTCGATTATCATCCTAACCGCTCCCCATATAGTTGGGTACCCACAGGATCGTGATGATTAACGTTTTCAATCTCCAAAACCTCGTTTCTTTGCTAACCTTTCGATCTCCTGGAGTTAATTTCCGATCATGATGTCTGCTGTTCCGCCCCCATCCGCTTATCATCGTTTAAATAACTTCACCATTTTTCATAAGGCTGTTTTCGCAAACTTTGTTGCTATTGAACAAGAGGTTGATTTCCTCTCCAGGATGCTCGCTTTCCGCGGGGCGGGCGGTGAGCCTCCTCGTCTTCGCCTGCGGGGTCTCACCTGTCCCGCTCTCCTGCAGGAGTCTCGCACCTTACGCTCCAATCCACCTGACTGAACAATAGGGTGCAGTAAAAAACTTATTAAAAAACAACAATCTTTTAGAAAAGAGCCTTTCATAAAAAAGAATCTGCTCCTATTCAGGCCGCAAATCCTTTTAAAAAGGTTGTTTTCACAAACTTGTTATTGAAACAGGGGGGTGATTGGAACGTGAGGATGTTCGCTCTTTCTGCGGGGCAGGCGCCCGAGCCTCCTCGGCTTTGCCTGTGGCGTCTCACCTGCCGAAAAGCGGAGGACGGCGCTTTTTTACAAGTTCCGCTGTGGGGAGTGCTTTCTCCCTATAGACGGATTGGCTTATGGCTCGAGGGTCTAAAGCCTTATAGCTGGATGAAAGAGTCTTGCACCTTACGTTATAATCAACCTGTTTAACAATAGGTTAGGTCACAGAACTTATTAAAAATGGAAAAAAGCCTTTTAAAAAAAATCATTTCCACCCCAGTAACTGCTGTGTCTTCCTATAATGCTCAGTCTGCTTAGCGATCCCCGCTTCAGGTGAGGTTTTCAGTGGAACCTTGTGGCTGTTTTCCACTTCTACTTCTAGGTTATGCTCTGTCCCTTGTTTCTGGGAAAATTCAAGCTGTTCGGCTGTAAGGACTTCTTTTGCGCATTGGGCCCACTGGTCTTCACCGGAGCTTGCAAGAATTATCTCTTTAAGTTCCAAAGTCAAGATAGAAGGAAGCTCCTCCAATAAATCGTCGATATAAATGGCGTCCCTGCAATACTCGTTTCTGATAATATCATTCAAATTTGCAGCATTCCCCTGTATGCCTGCCTGAAAAGCCATATCTTCCGGCTGCCACGCTCCATATACTGTTGGAAGGAGTATCGTTTTGCATGATTCATTTTGAAGTTGTAGAATATCCATCTCTTCTTTTCGCTCAATAGGTCCTAACAGAATGGTGTCCTTTGCTGTGCCTTCAGATTTCTTATTAATGGAATTTAATAACGCTATTGTATGTTCTGAGCGGGAAGCTGCGGTTTTATACATGTCATAATAGGAAATATAAACGACAACATCTTCGTCTTCATTCCAGGCAGCATCCCATTCCTCGAGAGTAAGAAAGGAAAAGTTAGCGTTTCTGCCAATTTCGAGATATTTGTCCTCAAAGCTCGGATTGCCTTCGTTTCTTAAGTCGATTCCTATGACTTCATTCCCCTGCTCAAGCAGTTTCTTACATAGATGAAAACCGACAAATTGAAAATTACCTACGATTATATGCTTCTGCATGTGCCTGGCCCCCCTATTTAATCTGATGGTGTATCTTATGCGTGAAAAAAGGGGAATTTCGCTTTTTTTAGAAAATTTATAGAATGTCCTCGTACTTCTTGAAGAATTGACGGGCCTGTGCAGCGATTTTGTACCGTTTTTCAGCTAACAGATACTGGATTTCAACCGAAACGTCATCTTTTACATTATCTACGAGCCTCTTATATAAATGTGACTGATCTTCTCCGCCTGTTCCGAGTACATGAATAATCTTTAGAGGGACATTAATATCGAGGTACTCCGGATGTGTGCTGTTAAGAAAAAGTTCCTTTTTATCCGTATCAAGTTCATATGCTTTAGATAGTTCACCTTTAAGTCTGTTCAAGAAAAATTTACGGTCTTTTTCCTTCTGTATCAGTTCATTCAAGGATAGGCAGGGGTTAAGAAAAACCGCTGATCTTAGGTTGCCTTTCAGAAGCTTCATAAGTTTTAATGCAGTCAGTGCCCCCGTCCCTTCTGCAAAGATATGAATCCGTTCATTTAAAATTTCACTTTTCATTATCAAATGGTGAAGCCGTTTGGCCAAAAACACAGATTTTTCACTGCCCCAGTTTGCTCCATATAAGTTTGAAGAATACAGTGTATATCCTGCCGTTTTTAACTGGTTTAAAATCTGTTCCCGTCCTGGATGCTGCAGCCAAAAGCTGCTTTTTTCATCTACAAAATGGTTTTTATCACCGATTATCATGATGGCGAACCCGCTTGGCCGGTCAGGATAATATACGATATTCCATTGGCCATCAAACTGGAAGGTACGTTGATTCATCACCGGGTTCCCCTTTGTATTCTGATTTCTCCTGAAAGTTGCGACTATAAAATTTGTACTTATCATTTTTTATCAAAGCAGTGCAGCGACTTGTCAGCTTCACTCTCCGACATATGCAGCTGCAGTGCTTAGTAACTAGAGACATATACCGCTCAGTACATGGAAAGGATGATCGCTTTCTTCCTACTATGGATTGTCCTATATATTATATTATTATAGAGGACCTTTGAATGCATGGGTGATCATGTAAAAGAATGAAAAAAACCCGTTTTATTATAGAACTGATTTATGTTAAAATATTGATGATGTATTAGGATTGAGGTGAATTCTGTGAAAGTATTCTGGACCTTTTTCTGGACTTTTTTATTAGTTCAAATGCTTACATATGTAGTAAGCGCAATGAGTGGTGTTGAGCCAAACTTTGCACAAGGAGCAATTCTTGGCGTAGTGGTAACTATTCTTATCCTGATTGTAGGCGCTATTATTCCTGATGAGCCTGCGAAAGCTTCCCATCATTAATTTTTAAGCAAAAAAGGGACACCGGAATGGATGTCCCTTTTTTGCATTATGACGGTATTATGATCAAATCTCCATTTTCTACATCAATCTGAAGGCAGTCACTCTGAAGACCCTTAATAATTTCTCGCGCAACTTTTGTTTCAATATGCTTTTGGATGTATCGTTTTAACGGTCTTGCCCCGTAGACAGGGTCGTATCCCTCTTTTGAAATTAGTTTTCTAGCTCTATGGGATACCTCAAGCTTGATTCCTTGTTCGCTGAGTCTTACGGATAATCCATTTAGGATTTTTTCGACTATTCCGGTTATCTCGTTTAATGATCTTGTGAAAATGCCGCTAGGGTTCTCTAAAAGAGCGAGCATAACATGTGAGATTTTGCAGTTCCTGATGTTTATGCTATAAGCAATTGGCCTGCGCTGCTAGTATTGCTTCCTGCATTTTTTGTGTTATATGTTCATATTTCACGCCAAACACCCCTACAACCATTTTTACCAAATAAATAAGGGAGAAACTCATTAATGAGTCCTCCCTGATTTGAAAAATTTAATGCTGTGGTTTTGGGGCGTGTATCCACTGTCTTTCATGATTTGATGTCTCTGGAAATGGATCTCCTGCTTTAAGATGAATGGTCCGCGGATCAATCACCATACTGCCGCCTACGCCCACTTCTACATAGGTCCCATTATTTGGTGCTTTGTTTCCTGGCTTAAAACGATTATTTTGACCCACCTGCGATTTCCCTCCTTTACCTCCTTATTATTGGCTAAAAAACGTTCGCCATTACAAATTTCGGCTATTTCAAATCCACAAAAAATAAACCGGGCCGCTGCCCGGTTTATTTTTTAAGAAGCAAATCGCCATCAAAAAGCAGGAGCGGCCTTTCGCTGCCGCTCGTCTTATGCCTTTCAGGTGTCTGACTTCCATCACCAAAAGATTTTGAAAAAAGTTACTTCATCATTCAGCTAATTCATAGCTTCTTTTGGGAAGTCACCGTCCTCCGCTTTTAGAGTAGATCTACCAATATAGCCTTCTGTGCATGCAGACGATTCCCCGCTTGATGGAAAATGACAGAATTCGGTCCATCTATCACTTCAGCAGTTACTTCTTCGCCACGATGTGCTGGAAGGCAGTGCATGAATAGGAAGTCTTCTTTAGCATGCTGGATTAGTGCTTCGTTAATCTGAAAGTCCTTAAACTTTTCCAGCCTTACTTCGTTCTCTTTTTCCTGTCCCATGCTGGTCCAGACATCTGAATATACTATATCGGCATTTTTTACCGCTTCCACCGCGTCCTCTGTAACCAAAATTTCGGCTCCATTATTTTCCGCTTCAAGCCTTGCAGAAGTAATACAAGCCTGATTTGGTTTATATTCCTTTGGGCATGCAATTGAAAAATGCATCCCCACTTTTGCACTGGCAGACATCAGGGAATGGGCCATATTGTTGCCATCTCCGATATAAGCCATTTTCAATCCTTTCAGCGTTCCTTTCAACTCTGAAATGGTCATTAAGTCCGCCAATGCCTGGCAGGGGTGAGCAAGATCCGTTAAACCATTAATGACAGGTATAGTGGCATATTTTGACAGTTCCTCGACTCTGTCGTGGCTGAAGGTACGAATCATAATTCCATCCAGATATTCAGAGAGCACTCTTGCAGTATCTGCTATGGTCTCACCTCGGCCTATCTGAAGATCATTGCTGCTGAGAAAAAGAGCGTTACCTCCAAGCTGAAGCATACCCACTTCAAATGATACTCTGGTGCGGGTTGAGGACTTTTCAAAGATCATCCCCAATGTTTTCCCTTTTAGCGGCAGGTACTGCTCCCCCAAGTTTTTTTGGGCTTTAATTTTTTTAGCTAACTCCAACAGATCTATGATCTGATCCGAAGAAAAATCCGATATAGCCAGAAAGTCCTTTTGACCCAAAATATTCTTTTTAACTGCTGGTGGGCTTTTCAACATCATTACCTCACTCCTACTTTGTTTTTCATCTGCCATTCCTGCAATGAGGTAACCGTTATCTCGTCATCGGCAGCAGAATCCAAGAACGCCTGGAAGGTTTCTGCTTCAGAAAACATATAAAGGCGGTATTTTACAGCCCTTTCTCTTATTAGCTGATCCTCTTCGGATGATCCCCATGCCAAAACAGCCGCTCCTTTTCCGTTCTGGAACCATTTTGCTAGATCAGATTCTCTTATGATGGTAAAACCTTTTGATTCTATCAGTGCTTTTTGTTCTTCTGACAGCTGAACACCTGGTGCTGCCAGTATCTCATTCTGCACATTAAAATTCTTATTTTTCTGCAAGAAGGCTTTTTGTAATGCTCCTTCCTTGCAATCACTAATTGAAATCCCTTCCCCCGTCGATTTCATTTCAGGTCCGATTTTCGCATCCAATCCGCTTAACGCATAAGTAGAGAAAACCGGGTATTTCACAGCTATAAAAGGAAACTCTGTTGAGATTGGTGCTTCATTCGACAAGGAGTATTTCCCGAGCAATATTTTTGTCGCTATTTGAACCATGGATACTCCTGAAAGCTTGCTAATAATCGGAATCGTCCTGCTGGCTCTTGGATTTACCTCCAGGACATACACTTTGCCACTGTCGAGAACAAATTGAATATTCATTAATCCTTTATATCGCAGCTCTTTAACGATACGGCCTGCATATTCAGACATCAAATTTTTATCCTGCTCACTGATTGTTTGCGCTGGAAGGTAAGCCATGCTGTCCCCAGAATGGACACCCGCCTTTTCTATATGTTCCACTACCATAGGAACGAAAGCCGAATCGCCATCAGCGATTACATCCACTTCCGCTTCCATACCGCGTATATACTTATCAATTAAGACAGGATAATCAATTTCCCAACCGTTTTGCATTTTAGATTTTAGCTGCTGGATAGAATCGAATACGAGCATTCCTCTGCCGCCTATTACGTAAGATGGTCTTACCAATACAGGAAACCCTACTGTTTCAGCAAGCTGATAGACTTCTTCTTCATTCCTAGCTTCATAGCCCGGAACATGCGGGATGTCAAGTTTTTGAAGCAGCTGGTAGAACCGGCTTCTATCTTCTGTTTGGTCTAATACATCAAAGCTTGTTCCAAGGAGTTTAACGCCGTTTTCCTCAAGGCCCTTTGCAAGATTAATAGCGGTCTGCCCGCCAAATTGAACCATGACGAACTCTATTTGTTCCGCTTCAATTACATTTAAAACAGATTCAAGCGTCAATGGCTCAAAGTATAATCGGTCTGATGTCGCAAAGTCTGTGCTAACTGTTTCTGGATTGTTGTTAATCATGACCGCTTCATAGCCTTTTTCTTTCAAGGCATATACAGCATGAACAGAGCAGTAATCAAACTCAATTCCCTGCCCGATCCTGATTGGACCGCTTCCTAACACCAAAACCTTTTTACTTGAAGATGGCTTTTGTTCGTTTTCGCCAAAATAAGTAGAGTAAAAATAGTTGGTATTCGATTCAAACTCAGCTGCGCAGGTGTCTACCATTTTATAAGCAGAAAGGACGCCAAACTGTTTTCTTTTGCTCCGGATCTCAGTTTCGGAGATACTCCATGCAGAGGCTAGGAAGGAATCTGAGAAACCTTGCTCCTTATAAAATTGAAGCTGTTCTTTTTCAATGGTATCAAATACTGCTGAATAAATTTCCGTCTCCGTATCAATCAAGTTCTTAAAACAATTTAAATAGAAATAATCAATTTGAGTAGCCTCATGCAGTTCGGTTACCGTAATACCTCTTCTAAGCAGCTCAAAAATGACAAAAAGGCGCTCATCCGTGCATTTCTTAAGCTGAACTTCCAAATCCGGGGTAGAAGCTGCTTTAAGCGGCAGCATTTCAAGTCCGTTCACTTTCAATTCTAATGAGACAATGGCTTTTTGCAAGGCTGCTTCCAGACTTCGTTCAATGGCCATAACTTCTCCGGTCGCTTTCATCTGGGTTCCTAATTTTCGATAGCTTTCAGGAAATTTATCAAAAGGCCAGCGCGGGAATTTCACCACCGTGTAATCCAAAGCAGGTTCAAAGCTTGCGTAAGTACTTTTTGTTACCGGGTTGATCAGTTCATCCAGTGTATACCCAACTGCAAGTTTTGCTGCAATTCTTGCTATTGGGTATCCTGTTGCTTTCGATGCAAGCGCCGATGACCTGCTTACACGTGGGTTCACTTCGATTAAATAATATTGTTTACTATGCGGATCCAGCGCAAACTGTATATTGCAGCCCCCAATGATACCTAAGGATGAGATGATCTTGATGCTGGCTGACCGAAGCAGGTTATACTCCTCATCAGTCAACGTCTGAGATGGAGCGACGACAATTGAATCTCCTGTATGGATACCAACCGGGTCAATATTTTCCATGTTACAGATCGTTATACAAGTATTTGCAGCATCTCTCATAACTTCATATTCAACTTCTTTAAAGCCTGCAATGCTCTTTTCAACCAGACATTGATGGATGGCGCTTTCCTGGAGACCAGATCGTACAAGCTCTTTATACTGCTCCATATTTTCAGCTATACCGCCGCCAGTACCTCCCAGTGTATAAGCTGGACGGATAATTATCGGGAAACCGATTTTTTCTGCGAATGTTACGGCATCTTCAATTGTATTAATAATGCTGCTTTCTGGGACAGGCTCATGAATTTCATACATTAAGCTCCGGAAGAGTTCCCTGTCTTCCCCTTTTTTAATGGATTCTATAGGGGTTCCCAGCAGTCTCACATTATATTTTTCTAATATCCCGCCTTCATATAGTTCAAAAGCCAGGTTTAATCCTGTCTGCCCTCCAAGGGTGGCGAGAAGTCCATCCGGTTTTTCTTTTTCAATTATTTTAGTTACGACTTCCTTTGTGAGGGGCTCAAAATAAACAGCATCAGCATGAATTTCATCCGTCATTATGGTCGCTGGATTACTATTTACCAAAATTACTTTATATCCTTCTTCTTTTAGAGCGAGACAGCCCTGAGTTCCTGCATAATCAAATTCAGCCGCCTGGCCGATTACAATGGGACCAGATCCAATTACTAAGATGGTTTGTAAGGTAGTATCTTTAGGCATATGCTTTTTCTCTCCCAGATTTGTGTTTCACCATTTCCATATATTCATCAAAAATATAATTACTTTCACAAGGGCCAGGGTTGGCCTCAGGGTGAAATTGTACAGATACGATAGGCAGGACTTTATGTTTAAGGCCTTCAATGCTTCCATCGTTGACGTTTTTATACAATACATTTAACGGTGCTGCTGCAATGCTTTTTTCTTTCACTACATATCCATGATTCTGAGAAGTCATGAACACTCTCTTTGTATTCATATGAATAACCGGTTGATTTGCTCCGCGGTGACCGAATAACAATCTCTCCGTATCTCCTCCAAAAGCCAGGGCAATAAGCTGATGGCCAAGGCAGATACCCATGGTTGGATAGGTTTTAATTACTTCTTTAATGAATGGCATAAAAGGCTTAATTGATTTTGGATCCCCTGGTCCGTTGGAAAGCACAATTCCATCAGGCTTTAATGAATGGATCGTTTCAGGAGAGGTTTGATATGGTACCACCGTCACTTTACAATTCCTGGAAAGAAGTTCATCAAGAATCGATCTTTTATATCCAAAATCGTATAAGACAATATGGTGTCTGCCATTGCCATAAGTGGTCATCTCCTTTGAAGTAACCTGGCTTACAAGACTAGCTCTGTTTAGAGGAAGGAGTTCCGGAACAGCTGCGGTACTTGAAGCCATTACTCCAGACATGGACCCTTCTTTTCGAATTTTCTTAACGATTGCCCTGGTATCTGCTTTTCCAAGCATCGGGATATTCCATTTATTCAGATATTCTACAAGTGAGCATTCAGCCTGATAATGGGAATGTTTCATATTTCCCTGATAAACAATTACTCCTGCTGCGTGCGGGACCTTGCTTTCAAAATCCTCTTTATTGATTCCATAGTTTCCAATCAAAGGGTAAGTGAATACAATAATCTGCCCTTTGTAGGAAGGATCGGTCAATACTTCCTGATAGCCCGTCATTCCTGTATAGAAGACTACTTCTCCTGCTGCAGGTTCTGAGGACTCGGTCAGCCATTCCCCTTCAAACTTGTCACCGTTTTTCAACTTTAAATATCCCTTCATTCTGATTCCCTCACATCTGTATATTTATTTGTTAAATAGAATATTTATGCATTTTTAAGCAGAAGAACACCAGGTTTTATCTACAACCTGTGTCCTTTTTAATTCTATACTGCCTGTGTCTTTTTTGATAAAGCTTGAGCTATAAGTGAGATGGCTTTATTTATTTCTTCTTCAGTCACTGTCAGCGGCGGGAGCAGCCTCAATACATTCGGGCCGGCAGGCAGGGTTAATAATCCCTGCTCTTGCAGCACTTTTAAATATGGTGCCGCATCCTCTTTCAGCTCTATGCCGATCATAAGCCCTATTCCTCTGATTTCTTCTGCCACTGATGAGTCCGTTAATACTTCCTGCAATCCTGCATGAAGCAGTTTTCCTTTTTCTTCAACGCTTTGAATAAATCCTTCTCTAGCAAGCTCTTTCAGCACTGCTTTTGCAGACGCTAACGAGATAGGGTTGCCGCCAAAAGTTGAACCATGGCTGCCCGGCCCAAAAAACTCGGCTAATTCTTCGGTCCCAAGCATTGCACCTACCGGAAGTCCATTTCCTAGCCCTTTCGCCAGGGTAATGATATCCGGTTTAATAGCAAAGTGCTGGAAGGCGAAAGGCTTTCCTGTCCGGCCAATCCCAGTCTGAACTTCGTCTATAATAAGCAGAGCTCCTGTCCTGCTCCGCACTTCTTCTAACTTTTTAATAAACTCAGGATTTACGGGGTGGACCCCACCTTCGCCCTGTACAATCTCCAGCATAATGGCTGCTGTATCCTCGTCAGCTGCCTTTTCCAAATCTTGAATACTATTGAACTCAATATATTCGAAGGGTTCCAGCATCTGTCCAAAGCCCGTCCGGACCTTTTCCTGTCCTGTAGCAGCCATTGTGGCAAACGTCCGGCCATGAAACGACTGATAGCAGGTGATTATTTTCGATTTACCAGTAGCTTTCCTGGCCAACTTAATGGCAGCTTCATTTGCTTCGGCACCGCTATTGGAGAAGAACACCCGGTCTAGTCCTGAAAGGTCTGCTATCATGGCTGCTGTTTCTTCTTGCACAGGCAGCGAAAATAAATTTGATGTATGCCAGAACTTATCTAATTGTTCTTTCACTGACTCTGTTATGGCTGGGTGGCAATGCCCGAAATTAAGCACGCCAATTCCTGAGGTGAAATCTAAATATACTTTACCTGACTGATCCGTTAAATAGGACCCTTTCCCCTGAATCGGTTCTATATTCCAGCGTGCGTAGGTTTGAAACAAATGGCTCATTTTGCTGCTCCCTTCATATATATTTCCTGTTCGGTAAATGCTGTTCCAATAAATGAATCCTGTTCATAGAATTTATTTTTTCCGCTTGCAATCATGACACGGTTGGCCCCCTGGCTTAAAACGGTTAGCGCCGTTTCTACCTTCGGCTTCATTCCTCCATATACGGTTCCTTCCTCAATTAGCTTCAAGGCTTCCTGTACCGTAAGCTCTTTTAGCAGTTTCCCATCTTTTAAAACACCGTCTACATCGGTAATAAACACACACATCTCAGCATTTAATGCGTTTGCAACAGCCCCTGCGGCCATATCCGCATTTACGTTTAGTTTCTGACCATCAGGACCGGAAGCAATCGGTGTAATAACAGGTGTGCAGCCTATTTCTAGAACCGATTCCAGCAGGTTTTTGTTTACGGATATGACCTTGCCCACCTGCCCAAGCGATTCCCTGTCTACAAAATCAGCTTGAAGGATCGAGCAGTCTGAACCATTTAACCCCAGTGCTTTAAGCCCCCGTGTCTCTAATAGATTCACAAATGTTCGGTTTGTTTTTCCCGACAGCACCAATTCCACTATATGCATAACCTCGTGGGTTGTTTTCCTTAAGCCATCTTTAAATTCAGGCTCAATGTTATATAAGTCCAGTGTTTCATTAATATCCGGCCCGCCCCCATGGACAAATACAGGATAAAAGCCGCTCTCTTTCAGGCTTTGGATACTTATATAAAAGTCTTCTGACAGGCTGTTTAGAATGCTTCCGCCGCACTTAATCACAATAACTTTCATTCGTACACCTCCGCCTAAGATCTGTAGCTTCCATTAATTTTAACGTAATCATATGTTAAATCGCAGCCCCACGCCGTCCCAGCCCCTGATCCTTCATTAAGCAGGACATGAATGGCAATGGAGTCCTGTTTAAGATATTCTGTTACAGTTTCTTCGCTGAACGCTGCGGGCTCACTAGACTTTAGCACGACGGTTTCTCCAAAACTGACTGTTACATCTTCGGGATTAAATGATATTCCGCTTCTGCCCATTGCTGCTACCACACGGCCCCAGTTTCCATCCGCCCCAAAAACAGCCGTCTTGACTAAATTACTTCCTACAATTGTCTTGGCTGCCATTTGTGCATCTTCTTCCGTCCTGCACCCGGAAACATTCACTTCAATCAGCTTTGTTGCACCTTCTCCATCTTTAGCGATCTGTTTTGCCAGATCCTCGGATGTCAATGTTAGGAGTTCAATGAATTTCGACCACTCAGGATGATTTTCATCCAGCTGCTTGTTCCCTGCTGTTCCATTTGCCATTACGATCACCATGTCATTGGTTGATGTATCCCCATCTACCGTAATTTGGTTAAAGGTACGGTTTGTTATCTGCAATAAAGCATCTTGCAGGGATTCTGAGCTAATCAGGGCATCAGTTGTAACAAAGCCAAGCATGGTAGCCATATTCGGGTGAATCATCCCAGAGCCCTTAGCAGCCCCGCCTGCGGTTACTTTCACTCCATCGATATAAGTAAAATATGCGGTATTTTTATTAATGGTATCTGTTGTTAATATGGCCGTTTCAAAATCAGCGGCTCCGCTATTTTCTGCTGTTGGATTCAATCCGGCTATCCCGCGCTTGATCTTTTGCATATCCAGGAATTCTCCGATAACGCCAGTGGAAGCTACTGCAACAAAATGTTCCGGAATAGCAAAAGCCTTTGCCGTACAGCTCCGCATTTCATATGCATCCTCTAAACCCCGGCTTCCTGTACAGGCATTCGCACATGCGCTGTTTACGACGATCGCCTGCAGCTTCTTTTCTATTGAAATACTATCCTTTGTAACTTGTAAAGGAGCCGCATTGAATACATTTTTTGTATAAACGGCTGCACATGAAGCAGGAACCTCAGAAACAATGATTCCCAGATCTTTTTTTGCATATCTAAGACCTGCATGCACACCTCCTGCTTTGTATCCTCGAGGGGATAGGATAGTTCCATTGCTTATTTTCTGCAGTTCGCTTTTCTCTTTAATAATCTCCATGACTTCCTCCTGATTTATGGGAATAGCGGCAGATACTGAAGCCCGTCAGTTTCATTAAAGCCAAACATCAGATTTGCATTTTGGACAGCCTGGCCCGCCGCTCCTTTCATTAAGTTATCAATTACTGATACGATCGTGATTCGGTTTGTACGATCATCGTATGCCACTCCTATATCACAATAATTAGAACCGTATACATGCTTCGTACTTGGGAATGATCCAGGCGGATGAAGCCGAACAAATGGTTTGTCCTCGTAAGCACTCTTGAATAAATCCCATATTTCCTGGAAACTTGTACCCCGGTCAACCTTCACATACATCGTAGCCATTATTCCTCTAGTCATAGGAACTAAATGGGCAGAAAAGCTTATGTTCGGTGTATGCTGGTTCCAGGCTTTGATCTGTTGTTCAATTTCCGGTGTATGCTGGTGTTCAAGAACTTTATAGATTTTTAGATTCTCATTTACTTCACTAAAATGAGATGCAGCCGAAAGGGACCTTCCAGCTCCTGATACGCCTGTCTTGGCATCTATGATTATATCTTCAATGGCAGAAAAATTTTGGATCAAGGGAGCCAGCCCTAATAATGTTGCTGTCGGAAAGCACCCAGGATTTGCAATCATGTCTGCCTGTAAGATGTTTTCTTTATTCCATTCAGATAATCCGTAGACTGCACGGCCGATCACCTCTTCATCAGCGGCTTCCTTCTTATACCACTTTTGATATTCGTCCCTGTCTTTTATTCTTAAATCCCCAGATAGGTCTATTATTTTTATATTCAAGTCTTTAAAAAATGGGGTAAGTCCTTTTGAAATCCCGTTTGGCGTTGCAAGAAAAACCAGATCCGAGGTTTTTGCCATCTGTTCAGGATTAATTTCAAGAAGAATATCATCCACTTCATGCATAAAATGTGGATATTCATTCGAAATTGCCTGACCCGTTTTTGAGGATGAATGCACACTCGCTAATGTAAGGTGCGAATGATTATTAATAATCCTGATTAGTTCTGCACCGCCATATCCTGTCGCTCCTACGATAGAAACCTTCAACTATAATCATCTCCAAGATTGGTAAAATAGTTTCCGTATATTTATTTATACATTATATGATTGAATAAAAATAAATGCAAATGCATTATTATGTATTTTTAAATTCTTCGAATGGTATTTCTGTTAAAAAGCTCCCAGTTGATGGCAGCTCGATACTAACTTTCTCTAAAAGGCGGTGCGGAAGCCTCCCGGCACGCCTCAAAGGTTTTCGTAATTTATATCCCCTGCTGGAGTCCCCCGTATCCGTCCAATCAACACAGGGTCCAAATCAACAAGTAACTAGAATATGGTCCTAATTAATAGATAAAAAGCTTCCAACTTCCGTAATTCCGGAATTTTCCGATATTCCGGTAAATAAACGTAATGGTTATTCCTTATTTCCGGAAAATCCATTTGTAAATGTTACAATTTTCCGACTTTTATTCATATAATCCTCCTTTTTTATTTTGGCACGGAATTTGCATTATAACGTTTAAGAGTTACCCAATTTTTTAAAAATTGAAACTTTTCGGAGGTGTGAATCTGGAAAAAGTGAAGTTGACAAAAAGGCGTCTGCTTTTAATTGTAAACGCTTACTGATTACTTATTGATAAAAGGGAGGATATCTATGGAGTTTGTAATCATACTGTTATCGCTTGGGCTGCTGATGTTTGTTGCATACAGAGGATTTTCCGTTATTCTTTTTGCTCCAATCTGCGCACTATTTGCTGTACTCTTAACTGAGCCCAGCCATGTACTGCCCTTTTTCTCTAATATCTTTATGGAGAAGATGGTTGGCTTTATAAAATCTTATTTCCCTGTTTTCCTGCTTGGAGCGATTTTTGGAAAAGTTGTAGAAATGTCTGGTATAGCTGAATCTATTGCTAAAACAATTGCAAAATTAGTTGGTGCAAAACGAGCTATTCTTGCTATTGTTTTGTTGGGAGCAATCCTGACTTACAGTGGTGTGAGCTTATTTGTAGTAGTATTTGCGGTATATCCATTTGCCGCCAACCTTTTTAGAGAGGCAAACATTCCAAAACGGTTAATTCCTGGGACAATTGCTCTTGGTGCCTTTACATTTACCATGGATGCTCTTCCAGGAACGCCGCAGATTCAAAACGTTATCCCGACAACATTTTTTAAAACTGACATTTATGCTGCCCCGATCCTGGGTATTGTTGGTGGAGCCTTCATTTTAATTGTCGGGATGTTGTACCTTGAGCATCAGCGTAAAAAAGCTGCTGCCGCTGGAGAAGGTTACACAGGGTTCGATTCGGAATTGGCTGCCGGGGAAGCGGGTACAGCCGCTAATCTCCAGCCTGAACATGAAAAGATTCCGGTTGGAACTGCATCTCCTCTTAGACAGATACTTGCTTTTGTACCGCTTATTCTTGTAGGTGTAATGAATAAAATATTCACCATCTATCTTCCCAAATGGTATCCTGACGGCTTTGACTTTTCTGCTATAGGGTTAGAAGCATTCGGCAAGCTGGATACATCTGCGGTGGTTGCCATCTGGTCTGTTGAAATGGCTCTTGCAATCGGTATTATAGCGTCTATTCTTTTTGATTGGAAAAAGGTCACAACAAATTTCCAGGCCGGCTTAAATTTGAGCATAGCGGGAGCACTGCTTGCAGTGATGAATACAGCATCTGAATATGGATTCGGGGGAGTCATCTCTTCCCTGCCAGGATTTACAGCAGTAAGCAAGGGAATATCCGAAACCTTTACGAACCCGCTAGTTAACGGGGCCATTACTACAACTACACTTGCTGGGGTAACTGGATCCGCATCCGGAGGCATGGGGATAGCGCTTGCTGCAATGTCAGACAAATACCTGGCTGCCATCCAGGAATTTAATATCCCGCCGGAAGTTATGCACAGAGTCATTTCCATGGCATCCGGCGGGATGGATACGCTTCCGCATAACGGAGCAGTCATAACCCTGCTGGCTGTAACAGGACTTACACATAGACAGTCTTACAAAGATATCTTCGCTATTACGATATTGAAGACATTAACAGTATTCTTAATTATCGGGTTGTACAGCCTGACTGGCATTAAGTAATATATTTAGAAAAACGGGGCAGGTCATCAGGCGGCATCGCATGGAAAGTATGCAGCTTATACGGTCCCATTTACTATAAGAGCAGAACCCTTCCTTGTAATCGGGTTCTGCTTATTAACTAAACAGCGTAGGAGGCAAATGATAATGAAATACTTATTAGAAAATAAAATCGCCTTAATTACTGGGGCAGGAAGCGGTATTGGACTGCAGATTGCAAAGGCATTCGCAGCTGAAGGAGCAAAGGTCATCTTATCAGATCTAAATGAAGCCGCAAGTAAGGAAGCAGCTTCCCAGTTAACTGCTGAGGGATTTGAAGCAATCGGACTAGCGTGTGATGTAACCAGTGAGGAAGCTATGGAAAATTGTATAAAAGAGACTGTAAACCAATTTGGAAGGCTTGATATTTTAGTCAATAATGCTGGACTTCAATATGTTTCCCCAATTGAAGACTTCCCTACTGAAAAATTCGAACTGCTTATCAAGGTTATGCTGACAGCTCCATTCATGGCTATAAAACATGCCTTTCCAATTATGAAAAAGCAAGGATCAGGCAGAATCATTAACATGGCTTCAATAAATGGACTGATAGGTTTTGCAGGGAAAGCAGCTTATAATAGCGCAAAACACGGTCTTATAGGACTTACAAAGGTATCTGCTTTAGAGGGAGCAGCCGATGGCATTACGGTGAATGCCCTCTGCCCAGGATACGTCGATACTCCGCTTGTCCGGAACCAGTTAAAGGATCTCGCGGCTACTAGAAATGTTCCTCTTGAAAAGGTGATTGAAGAAGTTCTTTATCCTTTGGTCCCACAAAAGAGACTGTTGGACGTGTCCGAGATTGCTGACTATGCCATATTCCTGGCAAGCGACAAGGCAAAGGGCGTCACAGGCCAGGCCTGTGTCCTGGACGGCGGTTATACGGTTCAATAATACTGTTATTAGAATTTTTAGATTTCAGAGTGGTCAGGCCATCTTCTTTATTAGTATAATTAATCATTATGATATTTAGATAGGTGGCCTTCTTATATGAAAGCGCAGGGAATTGATATTCTTCCGGTGGAATGGATTAAAGAAGTCATTAATAATGTGGCTGAACGATTAGTGGTTGTAGATCGCAACGGGATCATTCGATATATGGATTCGGCTTATTGTGACTTCCTGGATATAACCCCAATGGACGCCATAGGCAAACATGTAGATCAGGTTATCGAAAATACCCGCATGCATATCGTTGCTAATACCGGCATTCCGGAATTATCGTCTGTGCAGCCAATAAAAGGCAGTGAGATGGTAGCAAACCGATATCCGCTATACGTGAATAATGAACTGGTTGGTGCGGCTGGAACCGTCATTTTCCGCAACCCTCAGGAGTGGCTGGATTACTCGGGCAGAATCCAGCCGCTCCTAGAGGAACTTCAGTATTATAAACGAAAGTTCGAAAAGGAACATAAAAGTAAATACAGATTCAGTGATCTTGTCGGCAGCAATCCCCGGTTTATGGAGGCCAAACAACTGGCTGAAAGAGGATCATACAGTCAGTCATCCATTTTAATAATTGGGGAGTCCGGAACAGGGAAGGAGCTGTTTGCCCACAGTATCCACCAGAACAGCACTCGTTCGCATTATCCCTTCATTCGCGTCAATTGTGCCTCCATTCCTGAAAACTTGCTGGAATCGGAGCTGTTTGGATATGAGGAAGGTGCTTTTACAGGAGCAAAAAGAGGCGGCAAAAAGGGGAAATTTGAACTCGGGCATATGGGAACTGTTTTTTTGGATGAAATCGGAGATATGCCTCTCCTCATGCAGAGCAAGCTGCTCCGAGTCCTTCAGGAAAAGGAAATCGAAAGAATTGGCGGGCAGAGCCCTAAGTCGGTAGACGTCCGTATTATTGCTGCAACACATAGAAATCTTGAAGAGATGGTTATGGAAGGAAAGTTCCGGCAGGATTTATACTACCGCCTCAATGTACTGAAGGTCGAAATCCCGGCATTACGGGACAGAAGAGAAGATCTTCTGCCAATTGCCTATCTTCTTTTGAAAAAGCTGGAGAAAAAATTCAACAGACAGGGCATCTATTTATCGAATGCAGTAGAATTGACCCTTGAATCACATTCCTGGCCGGGAAATATCCGCGAACTGGAAAATGTATTGGAGAGGGCCATTAACGTATTAGACGGCCGGGAAATCACCATGGAACATCTCCCTTTATACCTGCGCGACCAGGAAGATTCGGCAGGCGGCAGCTTTCCTTCGCTATCTGCCAAGACCAACCAGGAGGAGCCGATCCAGCCTCTTAAGGATACAATGGCTGCTGTCGAAAAAGCAGCACTGGAAAGAGCGATTAATCTGGCTGAAGGAAATAAACAAAAAGCTGCTAAGATGCTTGGGATCAGCAAAACGAGCTTTTATGATAAGTGCAAACTTCATAACTTGCCCTAGCAGCTCTAACAAAAGCGCTGGCGCCCTTTGTTTTTAAACGATCTTCCACACAAAAAAATGCAGTGAGAAATGAACCCAGCAATAATAGAAATAAGAATAAGGTCCAAGGAGTCAGGTAAGGGATTCTACTTGCGGGTTGATAAAGCTAAAATAAGAAGTTTGCGAGTTTTTTTAGTCTGGAAATTTCCCCTTGACCTCACCAAATAGAATAGAGCCATAAATAAAAGCGAGAAGAAATGAATCTTCTCGCTTTTATTTGCCACTATTAAACTGTATATCCACAATCAATTACAACTGCAAACCTGTAACACTCTTCGCTATATCACTGGCCTAGAATAGAGTCTAATCAGCAATTTCAACAACTTCCCATTTTTCCATGGACCAGTGGAGATCCAGTCCCAGTTAAATCTGGGCTTGTTTCTGTTCCATTTTTTCAGAAAGCCTGCCATCCTGAATTAATACTTTTTCAAATGCATCTACTATATTAGCTTCATAATGCCGGTTCTTTAGGCTTTTTATTTCATTTATTGCTATTTCAGGGTCCATTCCCTTTCTATAGACGCGGTCAGACACCATAGCGTCGAAAGTGTCGGCGATTCCAATGATTTGTGCTTCAAGTGAAATCTCGCCACCCATCAGGCCACTTGGATAACCAGATCCATCAAGCCTTTCATGATGTTGTAAAATGATTTCTCCTATATGTGAATAATAAGTAGATTTAACCATTTGGCAGCCGTCAGCCGAATGCTTCTTCAAAATCTCGAATTCTTCTGGTGTAAGTTTTCCTGGCTTGTTCAGGATATCTTCAGGTATATGGATTTTTCCGACATCATGGTAGACAGATGCAAAATAAAGGTTTTCCAGTATATCCTTAGACAGCTGGAGCTCTTTGGCTATTCTCAAAGAATATGCCTGTACTCTAACACTGTGACTATACGTATAATGATCCTTCTCTTCAATCTGTTTAAGGACTTTAGTTAATTCCCCGACGCTTGCACTAACATAATGAAATGCAGGTTGAGTAGTGAACCAAAGCAGCTGCATATCTGTTTGTGCAAGAAAATAAGCCGGTTCCTTTAAATTATGGATATAGAAGTGTTCACCCGGCCGAAGAGAAATGCTTCTCTCTTTCGTTTCATATACACAAGTTCCTTCTATAATATAAAAAAATTCAAGTGTATTGGAAACATCACCAGGATAAAGATAAAAGGATTTCCCCATTCGTATTGTCTGGTAAATAACTTCAGATCCATCCCCTTTTGCTAAAAGGCGAAATTCCGTGGAATCAGGATTATTTGCCTTTTCAATAAATGTATCCTTACTGCCCAGGTAGAGTCCTTCCATCGTTATCCTCCAGTAGTCTCAGCACCCAACTCTAATTGGATCTATCCAGACCCACCTTCCTCCTAATTTAACCAGAGTCCAGTAAGCTTCGCAATAGATTCCCTTTTCTGCTGCTTTTTTAATAGCATCGTTGGACATCTTTAAAGTAGTGTCATATAAGTCATTTATTAATTGATCAAGATCCTTAGTAAACTTGGCAGTTCTTTCTGTATACTTTTCTAATTTTTTATCAAGCATTTCTTCAAGTTTAGCAATCTTTTTATCAACTTTGTCTTTTTCTTTACCATCCACAGCCAAAAGCTCAGGCAATCTGGAATCAATCTCTGCTTGAATAGAAGCCAATTTATCTTCAATTTTAGAAGTTTCTGCTTCTACTTTGGCATTAATTTGCTCTATATCTACTTTTAATTCTTCAATTTTTTTGCTGTCATTGGTTTTACCAAGCTCGTTTTCTAATTTGTTCTTTTGGTCTTTTAGTTTAATTACTGTGTCGCCTTCTTCTATCTTCTGAATATCCTTTAGATACTGTGACTCCATTTCATCGGATTCAGATACAGCTTTAGTAATTTTTGCTTCAATATCCCTGTTGGTTTTTTCGATCATTTCCACCGTTTTTTCGTAGTCTTCGTTTGTCGCCGCAAATGTGCTTGTGGCAAAGGTTGCAGTTAAAAGAGCAGAAATAGATATTGCTAATAGCTTCTTAAACATAACATTTCCTCCTGGTATTTTCCGTATGGCCATTCTTGGGGTTGAGACACGGACGGGGGAAGTGTTTAGCAGCTGGCTGGCATAGTTAGTTTACTTTAGCCCCTTTAGCTTTGCGTCCTTATCTTTTCAAATAGGTTGCCAATAGGATATAAGATTTATAACTATTATAATTATAATAGGACCATATTACCAGAAATATCGTTTGAAATTTCTAAAAATACACAAAACTTCTTATTTATCGACATCATCTTTTAAGAATTTTAGCAGGTTAATCTACACCCCTTTGACACGGTTTATATAATTTCTTTTAGTCACGATGTTTACGGAAAAACCGTGAAATTCTTTTATTAACAACTTCTTTTCCGAATCAAAAAATTTATCCATTTTTCAATTATCCATCGTTTATTTATTCTCTTACGCCTCATATTTTTATCACTGTGCGGAGACTTTCTTGGCATCCTTCTTTTATATGTAAAATTTGCAGTTATCCTAAATTCCTTGTTAAAACATGAGCTGGCAATCAATTAAACAGATGGAAGGTATAGTAAACTCTCTGCTTAGCAAACCTTGAACCGCAAAATCCTCGATTCACCACAGATAATGCTGGCGCTGATAAGTTTTATTACATACTTTCTTACTTTAGAACAAAGCCGCTCTTGGAAACATTCCAAAAGCGGCTTTCTTTTACTCCTGTTATTCATTGCTCACTTAGAATCAACTCACACAATTGCTGTGTAAGTAAAGAATCAAAAAGACTTATATACTTAATACCTTTTTTTGTATTAAACCCTCTTCTGCTTCCGGCCAGTACACGGCTGCTTTGACATTGAGAGTCTCATCAATCAGAGCTGCGTCTTCCTTATTCTTAAGCAGGACTGCCTTAGGATATTTTTCATATTTATATCCTTCAATTAATATGAGGTCCGGGTTAAAGAAAGACATGAACTGTATCTTCCGTTCCAAATCCCACTCTTTCACATTAGCAAGTAATTGAAGATCTCTCCGCCCTGCTGCAAGGGAAACAACAGCCCCTGCCTGAAGATATTTTTCGGAATCCTTTTGATTTTCTCTAACAGCTAGAGGTCCCCCGTGGCCATGATGCTTTATAACTGCAGACTCTACACCTTTATCTTTCAGGGCTTGGATCAGGGCGGTTAACAGAGTTGTCTTCCCGGAATTCTGGAATCCGCAAATTTGAAAAATCGCCGTCATACCCCCTTAAAGGCTCCTTTGCTGCCCTCATAATCCTCTAGCAGCAATACATCCACGATATCTCCCTTTTGATATCCGCGTGTACCTGATGGGAGAACAATAAGAGCATTTGCTCCCGCAAGGCTCATTACTACACTTGATTTATCGAGGCCGGATGGCTCGGCTCTCAATTTCCCCTGTTCAAATGATAAGTTGCCCCTGATCAGACGGGTAAAAGGATTAGCTTTCGGGAAATCAACATTCAGCCATGCTTCTTCTCTTCGCAGATGCGGCTTGTCCGAGAACAGCTTTGTCCGGATCACCGGCCGTACAAAAAGCTCGAAGCCAACATAACAAGCGGAGGGATTTCCGGAAAGTCCATAAAGAATTTTACGGTCTAGTTTTGCAACAGTCGTAACGCTTCCCGGCCTCATGGCCACCTTATTAAATAACACGTCCGCTTCAAGCCGCTTATAGATATCAGGCATAATATCGTAATCCCCAACGGAAACTCCGCCTGTGGTAATCAATATATCCACCTCGGTCAGCGCCTGCTTTATCGCAGAGTAGCATATGTCAATATCGTCTGGAAGCTGGCCATAATACTTTGCCTCTGCACCTGCCCTCTCAGCCTGGGCCTGAATCATATGTGCATTGCTATTCCTAATTTTACCCGGCACTAATTCTTCTGAGACCTCCAGCAGCTCGGTCCCGGTAGCAAACAGGCCGATCACCGGCTTTTTGGCTGTCTTTACCTGATGATATCCAAAGGTGGCAAGCACGGCTACCACCCCGGGGTTGATGATTGTACCTTTTTGGACAAGCAATTCCCCTTGTTTTGCATCTTCCCCTTTAAAAGAGACATTTTCACCACTGTGCTGTTTTCTTTTAATAGAGATATAGTCTTTATTATTTTTTTCGTATGTTTTAACTAGTTCCAGCATGATAACCGTATCTGCCCCATCCGGCATCTGGGCACCGGTCATGATGCGCGAAGCCTGAAAAGGACCTACCTTTTTCTCCGCAACCGTTCCTGCCGCCAGCTTTTCAATGACTTCAAATTCTATAGAGTTACCTGTTTCCGCAAGTCGGGTATCCTCAGCACGAATAGCAAATCCATCATACGGGGACCGGTTGAAATGTGGAACATCATGCTTAGCCTTAATATCTTCAGCCAAAAATCGGTTTAAACTATCCTTTAATGGAACGATTTCCGTTTCCTGATCGATTTTGATATCCATAATTTTTCCAACAGCTTCATGGATGGGTAAAGGTTTACGTTTTTCAAGCATGTTTAACTCTCCCGGAAATTAATATATTTAACCGCCAATATAAGACATTTCAATTTTGGGTTTCGTTTTTGTTTTCTGTTCATTTCTCTCATCTGAATATCTGTCATTCCGCTTATTCCAGATGGAGGTGATTTGATCCGTTATTTCCTTATCGGAAAGCCGAGAGCGCAGAGATTCCTTTAGATTAAAGCCTGCACTGCTGAACAGACACGTGTAGAACTGTCCGTTTGCTGACAGGCGTGCCCTTGTGCATGTGGAGCAGAATGATTCAGAAACAGATGTAATAAAACCGATCTCAGGTGCTTCATCACGATAACGGTACCGTTTAGCCACCTCTCCATAATAATCCGGATCTACCGGTTCTATCGAGTATCTTCTGCTGATCATTTCAATGATTTCTTTTTTTGAAATAACATGGTCCAGTTTCCACCCATTTGTATTGCCTACATCCATGAACTCGATAAAGCGCAGGATGAGATTTTCATTTTTGCAGTATTCTGCCATAGGCAGTATCTGGCTGTCATTCATTCCCTTTTTGACTACCATATTAATTTTGACTTCGAGGCCGCTCTTCTTCGCAGCTTGAATTCCCTGGAGAACCGGCTTTACACCTATGCTTCTGCCGGTTATTTCCTTAAATAAGTCATCATCGATACTATCAAGGCTTATATTTACACGCTGAAGGCCGGCATCCTTAAGCTCTTGTGCGTATCTTGGCAATAAAATTCCATTGGTAGTCAGCGCAATGTCTTTAATTCCATTTAAGTGAGAAAGCTGATTGATCAGCTTCGGCAGATTTTTCCGAAGAAGGGGTTCCCCTCCAGTCAGACGGATCTTCTCTACACCAAGCTCTGCGAATAGCCGGGCCGCTCTTTCTATTTCCTCGAAGCTTAACAGTTCTTCACTGGGGAGAAATTTATAGCTGTCACCAAAAATGTCAGCCGGCATGCAATACTGGCATCTAAGATTGCAGCGGTCGATTACTGAGATGCGTAAGTCCCTAAGCGGCCTTTGCAGGGCATCATTAATTTGTCTGATCTCTGACATAAATTCCCCTCCTCCCTTGTATTTTACCATTTTATTACGTTAGCTTAACGATTATAGCTGTTTCTGGGAAGCACGGTATTTTTCTTCAAAAAAGCATCCCGCGAAGACTCTTGCGGGATGCCTTTTTTGCACTCCTGATCATTGGCGTGATTTTGTTTTAGTCCTGCTGGAAGCTGAGGCCCTCGAGTCCTAAGCCAATGCCTTTCAGGTGTCTGTTTTTCAATTAAGATTATTCGAAAACAAAAATTTGATTGTCATCCTGCTAATAACACGAGTATGAAAAGCACCGTTCTCCGCTTTTCTAGCTGTCCAGCTCCAAGCTGAGACCCTCGAGTCATAAGCCAATCAGTCCATGAGAAGAAAAGCACTTCTCAAGGCCAGCTCGTCTTATGCTTTTCGGATCTCTGCCTTTCTCAAATGGAGTATCTCAAATATGGCTTCTGATACATTGATCACTTAATTAGCTCTGGGTTAAAGGCACCGCTTTCCGCTTTTCTCGCTGTCCAGCTCCGAACTGACACCTTCGGTCATAAGCCAATCGCCATCAAAAGGCAAGGGTGGCCTTTCGCTGCCGCTTTTCTTATGCCTTTCAGGTGTCTGCTTTTCAATTAAGATTATTCGAAAACAAAAATTTGATTTTCATCCTGCTCTTTAATTAACATGAGTATGAAAAGCACCGTTCTCCGCTTTTCTTGTTATCTTATGCCGAGGGCAATCTTAGCATAGCGGGACATCATATCTTTATTCCAAACCGGAGTCCATACGATATTCACTTCTGTATTTTTCACTTCAGGAATATCCTCCAAAGCAGTCTTCACCTGATCCACAATGGTGCCTGCAAGCGGGCATCCCATGGAAGTCAGTGTCATGGTGACAGTAGTTTCACCATTCTCGTCCATATCCACGCCATACACTAGACCCAGGTTCACTATATCTACTCCAATTTCCGGGTCAATGACCTGCTCCAATGCTCCCATGATATTATCTTTTAAATCCTGATCCATCAAAATCTCTCCTTATTTCACCTTAGTATATGTTTCTATATCCATTATGAGGGTACTTCATGCCAAAATTTTTAAAGAAATGATATTAGAGATGCTTCACAAACCATTCCTGAGTTCTTAACAAGCCTTCCCTGCTTACCTTATGTGAGGCGTTTTTATCAAGAAGGAATGCGATCTTATCCCTATCGTTTCCATATTCTGCCGACATTGATTCATAGAAATTATAGGCATCCTGAAAAGGGACTACATTATCCTTTTCTCCGTGCCAGAGGAATACCGGTCTTCCGGCCAGTTTTTCTGTATTCAGGGTTATATCATAAGGGGCAAGAAGTGAATACAGATTCTCCAATTCTTCATCAGTAAGCGGGATATCCATTTTTGCTTGTCTAAGTGCTTCAATCTGCCGTTTCGCATAACTGACGTATGCCGGGTTCCCCATTAAGCTTACACCAGCTTTGATCCAGCTGTACTTTGTCAGCGCACCATAAGTAATAATTCCACCCATTGAGGTACCCGCGATCCCAATTCTTGAGCTGTCGATTGACCCCTGGCTTTCATAATAATCCTTTAAAACCTCAATCTCAGCTATTGTCTTTATGACTATATCCCAGAAGGATAGCATAAGCTTATTTTCAGAAAGATCAGCCTCCCTTTCTCCATGATAGAGTGCATCAGGGAGTATGACTCGAAAACCCTTTTCAGCCAGAAGATAGGCATAATGTAAATTATGTTCTTTTGCACTGGTTATGCCGTGTATAAATATAATAAACGGCAGTTTTTCTTTGCTTTTATCCTGTTTAACAATATGTAGGACGGGAATATGGTGTATACTTTCTTTACTGATATTGATCAAGATAACTGACTCCTAACTGGCATCATGTAACCTGAGTTTTTTCATTCTATAACTACCATACATTATTTATCAAACAATGGAAAAAGATTTAACCTTGGCTTAAAAACGTTTTTATAAAGCCATGTTAATATAATAAATAAACATGTACAGAAAAGGAGATTTTATGAAGGAACAGCATTTAATTGTATTAGACCTTGATGGAACACTTTTAAAAGATAATAAAACCATATCCGACCGCTCTAAACAAATACTGGGCAGGCTTATGAATCAGGGACATCAGGTGATGATCGCCACAGGACGCCCTTTCCGCTCAAGCGAGATATATTATAAAGAAGTCGGGATGAATACTCCGATTGTTAACTTCAATGGTGCCTTCGTCCACCATCCACTGAATACCGGCTGGGGAAGTTATCACTCTCCTCTTGATATTAAAGTCGCAAAAGATATTGTTGAAGCACTTAAGAGCTTCACATTCCACAACATCATCGCTGAAGTACGGGATGATGTGTATTACCATTATCATGATGAAAAACTCATGGATATTTTCAGCATGGGTAATCCAAGGGTGACGACTGGCGATTTAAGGAACTTCCTGAATGACCCGCCTACAAGTATGCTGATCCACACCGACGAACAACACGTTCCTTTGATCCGAAACCACTTGCATGAAGTCCATGCAGAGGTGATAGAACATAGAAGATGGGCAGATCCTTTCCATGTTATTGAAATAGTAAGAAAAGGCCTTAATAAGGCAGTAGGAATTAAGCGTGTGGCTGAATCCTTACATATACCGAGGGAGCGTATCATCGCATTCGGTGATGAGGACAATGACCTTGAAATGATCGAATGGGCTGGCTGCGGCGTTGCCATGGGTAATGGCATTGGCGGTCTTAAAAGCATCGCCAACGAGGTTACACTCTCGAACGAGGAAGACGGGATTGCTGTATTCCTGGAAGAATTCTTTAAAGAAAAGACTGCATGATATAGGAGACTCCCGTTTAGGGGGTCTTTTATTATAAGGTCCTTTCTAGGATACAGTCCCGCTCGAGCCATGGGAACTAATAAGGATTGTCTGTACCAGCAATAATAATTGTATCGGTGGCTAATCCCAAAATCGCTATCCGCCTGAAGTGCGTCCTTCCGGACTTCGACCGCGGACGCAGCGGGGGCAGGCTCTGGTCGGGAAGGAACATTTATGTAACCAACTTCTGCTGGCAAGTATAGGGTCAATAATCAGGATTTGAGCAGACATAACATAAGCATAGCACCAGGTATCAGCCAGCATATGACAAGAAACTTATGCATTAGATCCTAAAAATCAAGCACGCTCAGGTACATCAGCATAACACCTTAAACATAAGCATAAGCACAGGTACATCAGCATAAAGCTCTAAACTTAAGCATAGGTTTCACAAGGATAAGCATAAAGGTCTAAAACCTGAGCATAAACCCACGAAACATAAGCATAAAGTGGCGAAATATAAGCATAAAGTACGGAATCTGAAGCATAAACGAGGTGAGATCCAGCCAAAAAATCAAAAAATGCCTGCTTACACCCTCAGGTCTCCTGAAATTGAATGCTTCTAGTTTTAAAGGAAGTGATTTTCCACTGAAAAGCAGCGGAAAACCGCTATTATGGCTGGTGGTCCACTCTCTTTTCACCTTAACTATTAACATTCACCTCCAAATGCTCTCTGCCCGGCTGAGGCCTTACCTCTTCAATCGTTTCGCTAATCCCACCACCCAAATACGTTACGTTCAACGGATTTCTCCTGTCCCTGCCCATCACTTTAACCAGAATTTTCCCGATTTATTAAGATTCCTTCTTGATAAAGCTAATACATGACACAGGAGTTTAGTGTCAATACAGTGGATGCGGAGGGGTTTCGATGGGTAAAGGATCTAGACGGTTTGTACAGCATAGTAAAGATGTTGTGACACAGCACAGCCTTAAAATACCTTATCGGATGACATATGCAGAAGCAGAGGCAAGAAAGCAGGAACGCGAAGCGTCTGAAGGCGGCGGCTTATAATGCGGAATGCCCGGCATTTGATGAGTCTCTATTTCTGCCGTTATCACCAAGTCCTCTGCATGTTCAAGCCGCTTCCTGCCTTAGCGGGCTACTTTTTCCTGGCAGCTGAAGCAGCCACTGTGTAGGTACAGCAAAAAGCTGGCAGACCATTCTGCCAGCTTTTTTAATCCTTTCTGAATCGCCCTAGTACCCCCACTGTTTCCACAATGTTGGTGAAGGCTGCCGGATCAACATCTTTGATCAGTTTTTCTAGATCATATAGTTCATATCTTGTGATGACAATCATAATCATATTTTTATCTTCATTAGTGAAGGCACCCTTAGCAGGCAGAATGGTAAGTCCCCGTACAAACCTTTCATAAATAGCCTTTTTCATTTCATCCGAATTTTTCGTAATAATCATCACTGTCAGCTTTTCATATTTTGTATGAATGGCATCAACCACTCTGGTGGACGCATAAAGGGCTACCAAGGTATATAAAGCTTTTTCCCAGCCATAGACATAGCCTGCAGTGATTATGATAATCGCATTTAAGCTGAACAGGTAAGTTCCTATGGGCTTGTCCTTCATCCGGGATAGAACCATTGCTACTATGTCCAGCCCGCCTGTAGAAGCACCGTATTTTAAGGTAAAACCAATGCCGACTGCCGCTATTACACCGCCGAATACAGCATTAAGCAGTATATCAGGCGAAACTGCCGTAACAGGAATTGTTTCTAAAAATATAGTGCTGAACCCTACGCTCAGCAGACTGTAAAAGGTAAATAATTTCCCGACCCTTCTCCATGCAAGAATTGCTACAGGTATGTTTAGCAACAACAGCAAAATCCCCGTTGAAATCTGAAAAGGAGCAAAACTTCCTAAGAGATTAGAAAGCAGCTGGGCAAGCCCGGTAAAACCGCTGGCATACACCTTTGCCGGTATTAAAAATAAATTCATTGAAATAGCATTCAGCAATGCTCCCAAAATGACGATGATGATCTTCTTTGTTTCCGCATAAACCATATGTATATCCCCCATCTCTATGTTGCTAGTATTGAACTACCCTAGAATGCTTATTCCTATTCTGAAGGATTGTAATTTTTCCGAAGTATAGATACACTAATCTATACAAATAGCACAATATGAAAGAAGGTGTAAGCCATGTCGGTACACATTTTAGCCGATAGTGCGTCAGATTTACCCTTATCTTTTTATAAAGAATACAACGTAACATTTATTCCGTTAAAAGTCCACCTAGATGGTAAAGACTACGATGACCTTAAAGGAATCACTCCTGATGAAGTCTTTTCAGCCATGAAGGAAGGAAAGACACCTAAGACGTCCCAGCCATCTGTTGATTATGTGATACAGATTTTCACAGAGTTCGCTGCAACAAAGAAATCCGGTATATATTTCGCCTTTTCATCAGAGCTGTCAGGGACTTATCAAACCGCGGTTATGGCGCTCGCTCAGGTAAAGGAAGAATACCCGGAACTTGATCTCGAAATCATTGACACCAAAGGGGCTTCATTAGGTTACGGACAAGTCGTAAGATATGCCGCCGAACAAGCATTAAAAGGCGCAGCTAAGGATACGATCATTAAAGAAGCTGTCTTCCGAAGTAAACATATGGAGCATTTATTTACAGTTGATAACCTGGAATATCTGGCTCGCGGCGGAAGAATCTCAAAAGCATCGGCCTTTTTTGGCGGGCTTTTAAATATAAAGCCTTTCCTGAACGTAGAAGACGGGAAGCTGGTTCCTTTAGAAAAAATCCGCGGAAAGAAAAAGCTGCTGAAGCGGGTGATCGAAGTGATGGGGGAACGTGGCGACAGGATCTCAGAACAATCCATTGCAATCTGTCATGCGGATGCTGAGGAAACGGCCCTGGAATGGAAAGAGGCCATTATCGAAGAGTATGGCGTCAAGGAAGTTTATATCAATACCATCGGCTCTTCTATTGGAGCACATGTCGGCCCTGGTACTCTTGGTGTTTTCTTTTTAAATGAGCTCCCTTCTTCCAGCAGTTAAATTACATACCTAAATAAAACTTGACTGCCATCTTATTTTATACAAGGATTCAGGAATATCAGGTTTTCGCACCTAAAAGCCTAAAAGAGCGCCGAGAGCAGCTGCCGGCAGCGTTTCAGCGTAAATATTTATCTATTTGGTGTATCTTATTAGCCAACGTGTAATACAAGTCACAACCAGCTAATGCACTATCTTAGTCTATACGTAAACCCGTCAGATGAACGGTTAAAAAAGGCGGCTGGCAACCCAGACCGTCTTTTGAATACGTCTAAGCCTTCCCGCTTAGGAATTTAATTTCCGGTCTGCTATAATGAAAAAAACTAGAGCATATGGAGGTTCAAAATGTCAAAGGAAAGTTCATTCGATATTGTATCAAAAGTAGATTTTTCAGAAGTGACTAACGCTGTAACTGCGGCCATGAAAGAAATTAAAACCCGCTATGATTTTAAAGGCAGCAAAAGTGATATCACTCTTGATAAAGAAGAGCTTGTACTGGTGTCTGACGATGAGTATAAGCTTGATCAGTTAAAGGATGTTCTAATCAGCAAACTAGTCAAGCGAGGAGTTCCCATCAAAAACTTGGATTACGGTAAAATTGAAGGAGCTTCAGGCGGTACAGTAAGACAAAGGGCAAAGCTGATTCAGGGCATCGATAAAGAAAATGCAAAGAAAATCAACACGCTTATCAAAAATAGCGGCTTGAAGGTAAAAAGCCAGATCCAGGAAGACCAAATCCGGGTAACGGCCAAAAG
Source organism: Peribacillus deserti (assembly GCF_002863585.1). Classification (GTDB taxonomy): domain Bacteria; phylum Bacillota; class Bacilli; order Bacillales; family DSM-1321; genus Paraperibacillus; species Paraperibacillus deserti_A. The sequence goes on from NZ_PGUY01000022.1 coordinate 64,123, forward strand.
CAGGGATGACCTGCAGAGCATCATCGCCGCTGTTAAGGGTGCCGACCTTTCAATCGACGTTCAATTCTTAAACTACCGATAAAACTCATTAAGGGAGAGGCATTTAATATGGCCTCTTCTTTTTCATTTTTAGCTGGTATAGCCAAAAGGGCAGCTTCAAGTTTACCGGCATGGACACATTGACCTGCTGGAATCATTCTATCTCCCTAAGCAAATGCACTATTTTCCCTGTTCTAATCAAGTTACCGCTTGTCTGGCCCTATGCCCCTGAGTTCGCTGTATAAATTTTCCATGTTTTCTTATGGCTTACAAAGGAAAAAAATTATAGAATACAAAACTTGGAGGGATTAAAGTGAGCCAGGATCAAAATCAAAGCCAGGGGTTTCCCCCACAACAACAGGATACAAGACAGGAAACTGAAATCAAAATGACACCAAGGTCAGATTCTGTGGATTCATCTTATAAAGGATCAGGCAAGCTGAAAGGCAAGACGGCCATCATTACAGGCGGCGATAGTGGAATAGGAAAATCCGCAGCCATTTATTTTGCAAAAGAAGGCGCAAACCTTGTGATTGCACATTTAGAAGAAAATGCGGACGCTAAAGAGACACGCAGCCTTATTGAACAAGAGGGTGCCAAATGCTTGTTTATTACAGGGGATCTTGGCGACGAAGAACATTGTCAAAATGTGGTGCAGCAGACCATCGACGAATTCGGACAGCTGGACATTCTGGTAAATAATGCAGCAGAGCAGCATCCACAGGACAGTATTCTTGATATCACAAAATATCAGCTTGAGCGTACCTTTAGAACGAATATTTTCTCCATGTTCCATCTGACAAAAGCGGCACTTCCCCACATGAAAAAGGGAGCCAGCATCATTAATACAGCATCCATTACCGCTTATGAGGGCAATCCAACGCTGATCGATTATTCCTCAACAAAAGGAGCAATCGTTTCATTTACAAGAGCACTCTCTAATTCCATTGTGAAAGATGGCATCCGGGTAAACGCCGTCGCACCAGGACCGATCTGGACACCGCTGATACCATCCACTTTCGGAGAAGAGCAAGTTGAAAAATTCGGACAGAACACTCCAATGGGAAGAGCCGGCCAGCCTGAAGAACTAGCTCCGGCTTATGTATTCCTGGCTAGCGATGACTCCTCTTATATAAGCGGACAAACGATTCATATCAACGGCGGCAAAGTCATAAATGGGTAAGCAGGCAGCAGGCCATCTTTTGGGTGGCCTGCTTTTTTTTCATGGGCTGTTTCTTTGGGCTTTACCTTGGGAGCTGATATGGGATAAAAAAAGAATGGCTCCTGCAAAAGGATCCATTCTCTTACTCATTGAACTAGATAAACACGTGATTCATAGGGTTTCAGCTGGATGGCTATAGGCTGTTCATTCTCTGCTTCCCGGTAGTTACCCAGCAGGAGTTCTGTTTGTTTTCCAATGAAATGCGGAAAGCTCACATGTGATTCTTTCTCACCGAAATTACAGATGATGAGAACGGTTTGAGTACAAAGGGAGCGCGTATAGGCATAAACAGCTGGATGGCTCTCGAGAAGCACCTGATAGTCCCCATAAACAATGGCTTCGTGTTCTTTGCGGAGAGCTATCATTTTCTTATAGAAGTGATAAATGGAATCCGGATCTTCTTTCTGGTCTTCCACATTGATTTTGGTGTAATTTGGGTTAACCTTCATCCATGGAGTCCCTGTTGAAAACCCGCCGTTCGGTTCTGAGTTCCATTGCATCGGTGTCCGGGAATTATCCCGTCCCCTCAGCCAGATGATTTCCATGATCTCTTCATGCGTCCGTCCTTTTGCCGTCTCAATGCGATAGAGGTTTTTCATGCCCACATCATTATAATCATGTATGGAGTCAAATTTGACATTTGTCATGCCGATTTCCTGCCCCTGGTAGATGAATGGTGTACCAGACATCAAGAAATAGCATGCGCCCAGCATTTTGGCGCTTTCCTTCCAATATTTCTGGTCATTTCCCCATGTAGACACACTTCGCGGCTGATCATGATTCTCTAAAAATAACGCGTTCCATCCCAGATTCATTAAGCCCTTCTGCCACTTTGTAAAGGTTTTTTTCAGCTGGATAACATCCACGGTGTGGTTTCGTCCTTTGTCCCATAGGCCAAGGTGCTCAAATTGAAAAATCATGTTAAACTTCCCGTTTACTTCGCCTACCCACTCATCAGCCTGTTCAATCCCTACACCATTTGCTTCGCCAACGGTCACGATATCATATTTTGAAAATGTCTCGTTCTTCAATTCCTCGAGGTATTCGTGTATGCCTTCCTGATTCATGTGCATATCAAACGAGGGAACATGTTCTAAATATTCTGGGTTAGGCATATCCGGAAGACCTTCTCGTTTTTTAATGTGGCTGATTGCATCCACCCTGAATCCATCGATTCCTTTATCCAGCCACCAGTTGACCGTATCATAGAGGGCTCTTCTTACTTCGCTGTTTTCCCAATTAAAGTCCGGCTGCTTTTTATCAAATAAGTGTAGATAGTATTGGTTTGTATTCTCATCGAACTCCCAGGCGCTCCCTGAGAAAATACTTTCCCAGTTGTTTGGTTCTGCGACATCTTTTCCGTCACTCCATATGTACCAGTCCCTTTTCGGGTTATCTGCTGAGGATCGGGCCTCGATGAACCATGGGTGTTCGTCGCTGGAATGGTTGATAACGAGATCGAGAATGACTTTCATACCACGGGCATGACTTTCTTCAAGCAGCTCATCAAAATCTGACATTGTCCCAAATTCATCCATGATATCCTGATAGTCACTGATATCATACCCGTTATCTGCGTTGGGTGATCTAAAAATCGGGCAGATCCAAATCACATCTATTCCCATCTCTTTTAAATAATCCAGCTTAGATATAATCCCGCGAATATCTCCGATTCCATCTCCATTGCTGTCCATAAAACTGCGCGGATAAACTTGATAAGCCGCTGCTTCTTTCCACCAGATTTTTTTCATGTCCCAGCCCTCCGTTGCTGTATGCATCTACTTGTTTTTCTTTCTCCTCTTAACCAGCAGGATGATAAATCCAATAAATGCTGCATAAACAGAACCCATTAGCAGCAGATATGGAATATTCAAGCCGGTTTTATCTGCCAGGGCATATACCTCTGTTTTCTCGCGGTCTAAAATAATCTTATACGTATCGTCCTTGCTTCTTACAAGGTCGCCTTCCAATAGGCCGCGGAGTTCTTTATCTCTATGCAAATCCTGTTCATTTAAAACAACTGTTTTCGACTTTGAAGAATTATTTATGGCAATCACGAAGGTATCTTTTTTATACTCCCGCTTATAAACAGCCATCCCGTCTTTATCATATAAAACTTCCATTGTTCCACGGGTAAGTACTTTATATTTATTTCGTAATTCAGTCAGCTTTGTGAGGTAGTCGATAATTTCTTTTTCCGCCTTAAATCCCATTAATCGCCGGTTATCCGGATTGCTGCCCCCATTGAGTGCAATTTCGGAGCCATAATAGACGATGGGAATGCCGGGCACGGTGTATAAATAGGACAGGGCCAGCTTCCACCTTGTGCCGGGATTTTGTTTATTATTCACAATTTCATTCGTAAACCGGGGCATATCTTCATTATCCATCAAAGTTCCAAGCAGCTCCGGGTGATGGAAGTTTTCCTTGTTTCTTTTTATGGAGCCAAACCCTTCCGTTAAACTTCGGTCAGGTGCAGCGAATATCTTTCTAAGGAATGCATTTTGCGGATAATCCAGAAGTCCGTCGATTCCTGCTTTCTGGTAGTCAGACAATTTTCCAGGGTCATTTTCCTTTACTTCTCCTAATACATAAAAATCCTTTTTTTCAGACTTTACGGTTTTAGAAAAGTCAGCCCAGAAGTCAACTGGGACATTCGAGACACTATCCAGCCCGTATCCATCAATATTGGTTTCCTTCACCCACCATTTGGCTGCATCCAGTAGATATTTGCGCGTTTCCGGATTGTTTTGATTTAAGTCCGGCAGTTTGTTAGACTGTTGTTCTTCAAACCAATCCTTTTTGGAAGGATCGTTCACCCACGGATGATTTGTACCCGTATGGTCTGCAACAAAATCTAATATAACCTTCAGATCCCGCTTGTGCGCTTCCTTTACTAATTCCTTGAACTCTTTCATTGTCCCAAAATGTTCTTCGGTTTTATAAAAGTCGTGAACCCAGTAGCCGTGATAACCTTTATCATCATTGTCAAATACCGGTGAAAGCCAGATGGAGGTAAAGCCCATATCCTTTATGTAATCCAGTTCCTGCACAATCCCTTTGAAATCACCTCCATTATAGGCCGTGGGGTCTTTGACATTAACTTTGTAATCATTCTGCGTGTCTCCGTTTTTAAATCGGTCCACCATCAGGAAATATATATTTTCATCCTGCCATTCCCTTGTTTCTGTTTTTGTTTCCTCAGCTGCAGCTGGAAAAGAATACAGCAGAAGGAATGGAAGCAATAGAATTGCCCCTATTTTGCTCTTCATTTCTTCTCTCTCCTTACTATCTCTTTTTAGCCTTTTTAGATTAGCTTTATCCCCCAATGACTCCAGGTCAAGCGCGGCAAAAAAAGGATTATCATGAGTATTATTTTACGAAACTATGTGATCGCGGAAACGATTCCACAAACCATATCTCCCATTATACCTATACCATGCCGCTTACAGGGTTCCTGAATTTCATTTAATAAAATATTTTTTTCTATTCTTGAACAAATAATGTCAGTTTGATAATTTGGTATAGGAAAAAAATAACCGTACCTAAAATTGTCCACTTGTTTGCTGTACTATACACCTTAACTGCCTAATAACTTGGGCGGCTCTGGCATAAGGAGACTACATGAAAAACATAAAAAAACGATCTCTATTCGCTATTACCTGGCCGCTGTTTGTTCTTTGGCTGCCGATGAATGGCTGCGCGGCCTTATCATGATGAGGAGATAGAAATCGAGTATTTGGGAGGAAAAGGGATTCTTCAAAAGCAGCGCCCGGCAGAACCATCATCTCTGCGGTTCAAGGGGTCAGAAAGCTAAAACCGGATACATTCTATTAAAAAACGGAAAGAAGCCGATGCACGCAGGCGGCTTCTTTCTTTCATTAATTATGTGACAGTATAGTAGAGGCTAAGTGCTATGCTTAGCCTTCCGTGATGCAAATTCTTTGGAAGTCACTGTCCCTATTTTTTCTATTGTCCAGCTCTAAGGTAAGACCCCCGGATACAAGCCAGGACGCGGATGATAAGAAAACCGCTTTCCGCTTTTCTTAAGACTCTACAAGCTGTATTCCGTATCCTTCAAACCAAGTATCAAGCTGTACAAGATAGGCTAACAGCTGGGGCCCCGTCATTAATTGCCCGAACCATGGAACCTTAAAGGCTGACCCGCCTGTATGAATGATTTCCTGGAGTTTATTGCTATCAAAAAGTTCATGAAGAACAGAGTCCTTATTACCCAGCCTTTTTTTCAAGAGCTGCTGGACTCTATGTGTATAAGAAGGGTTATGGGTTTTCGGGTATGGACTTTTCTTCCTGTATAATACTTCCTCAGGCAATGTTCCCTCTAAGGCTTTTCTAAGGATTCCTTTTTCCCGGTTTCCGGCCATTTTCATTTCCCACGGTATGTTCCATACATACTCTACTAATCTATGATCCGCAAATGGCACCCGGACTTCTAGGCTTGCTCCCATACTCATCCGGTCTTTGCGGTCAAGCAGCGTCGTCATGAACCAGATCATATTCAAATAGAATAATTCCCGCCGTTTAGCAGCTGCCCCGGACTCTCCCTCTAATACTGGAACCTCTGCTATAGTGTCCTTATATTTCTGATCCACATAGCTCTCTAACGCAAGTTTTTCCTGCCAATGAGTCTTTAACAGGGAGTTTCGCTCTTTTAGGGACCGCATCCATGGAAAACTGCCGCTGCCTAAATCATCTGCACGGTGGAACCACGGATAGCCGCCAAAAATTTCATCCGCACACTCTCCCGATAAGCTCACAACAAAATCATTTTTTATTTCCTTACAGAACCATAATAGTGAGGAGTCTACATCTGCCATTCCTGGCATATCCCTTACTCTTACAGCATCGGCTAAATAATCGGACAGCGCATCCTGTGAAATCACATAGCTGTGATGGTGAGTGTTGAAAGCTTCTGACATCCGCCTGATCCACGGGCCGTCGGAATTTGGCTGAAAAGCGTTAGCACGGAAATATTTATCATTGTCTTCATAGTCGATAGAATAAGTATGAAGCTGGCCCAGCCCCTTCTCTTCCATATGCTTGGCTGCAATGGCTGTTATCGCACTGGAATCAACTCCCCCAGAAAGAAACGTACAAAGCGGGACATCTGATACCAGCTGCCTTGTTACCGCATCTTTTAGTAAAAATCCGACCGTATCTGCGGTTTCATTCAGGGTTTCCTTATGTTCCATACTCTTTACATTCCAGTAACGCCAAGTTTTTAAACCGTCTCTGGAAAAAGTAAGCGCATGGGCAGGCCGGAGTTCCTTCACACCTTTAAATACTCCTGAACCAGGCGATCTCGATGGTCCCAGACCAAATACTTCCGCCAATCCTTCTCTGTCCAATTCCGGTTTGACACTCGGGTGAGCAAGCAGGGCTTTAATTTCGGAAGCGAATAGGAAACCACCGTCTTTTTCAGTGAAAAAAAGCGGTTTAACCCCTAACCGGTCTCTTCCTATAAAAAGTTTTTCCTCGTTTTCATCCCAAACCGCAAATGAAAAGATACCATTGAAAAATTCCACGCACTTTTCTTTCCATTCTATATAGGAGGCAAGCAATACTTCTGTATCAGAATGCCCTTTAAACGAATATCCTTTTATTAGAAGTTCTTTTCGCAAATCCTCTGTGTTATATAGCTCTCCATTGTAACAGAGGGTATAACGATTATGATTTCCTTCCTTTGTCATTGGCTGCTTTCCGCCAGCGGGATCGACAACAATAAGTCTTTTGTGGCCAAAGCTTGCATGCGGTTCCGACCAGATATTGGTTTCGTCTGGACCGCGTCTTTGCAGAGTAGTGGTCATATGCTCGACAATCGCTTTTTCGTTCTTAAGATTTCTTTGATAATGGACCCATCCCGTTATCCCACACATATACATCTTCCTTTCCTGCGCAAGCTTGCAAAGCTAAATGCAGCCTTGTTTGAGAATGAAACTAATTAGGTTCCTTATTTGTAACAGCTGCCTTTTTCGCTGCCTGCTAAGGTACCGCAGCTTATAACTTTAGACCTTCCTTACAGATAACATAGACTATGCAAAACCGAATAGATGGTTAATTGTCCCGACCCAGAAAAAAAATACCAGTTATATTTTAAGATGATTTTGTCTAAAAAGTAGGTGAGGCATCCATTTTGGAGGTAGACCATGAACCAACAGCACCGATCTAAACTTGTATCCATACAATCCAGAGCCTTCACAGAAGGTGTAGTAGAATTTATCAACCAGCAATGGGTATTTTTTGATGATGAAACAGATGAAGCTGCTTCTCTTGACGATTTTCTTCACCATGATATAGAGATTTTCAGAGGCAATAGATGGAGAAAAGGGATCCTCGAAGACAATGGTGTAATCAAATTAAGCAAAGACACCACTTATTTATATGATGAGGAAAAGGTACGTATTAGGAAAAATATCCTTTATTCATTCGAACGATTACTGGATGAACTGAATGATGATGCTTTCTTTCAATTTATAACAACCCTCAATTCATTAGATTTTTCGATTTACGATTGTATTTACAGCTACAATCAGCTGACATTTCTCAAAGAAAAGAAATTACAATCCGGAGTAAATTTTTTTATATTCGATAATGGCGAAGGAATCTGCTCCGTCCAGCACCACTTTCGATATTTAAAAAATGAGCATGACCGATTTGAATTTACCATCAATACCGGTAAGCGAATTGTTATTGAAAAGCTCCATTCCAATCCTGCGCAATAATAGGTATCTCGGGTTGTGTCTATACTTATTTAATGATAAGAGCTGCCCAGGTTTAAATCGCTTTAGAAAATAAATCAAGTTACAATATGAGAAGAGATTTTCATGTCGAGCCGGTGCTCTTAGATTTGGCACCCGCAACGGATTTGGAACAAAAGTATGAAGTTTTGCCGTTCTATTTTTTCGATTTTTAAACATTCGGCTTTGAGTGCCTTTGCGTATGATTCGTTATGCCATACGTATTTTCGGGGTTTGGACACGTGGATTTTAGACAGATGATCGACCTATTCAGTTCAAGATGCCCAGCTCGACTGCACGATCCGCGATTTTTAGAACTCAATACTCGATTCCGGACATTCTATGCTCGATTATCACTGCTTTATACGTGATTTTTTTATTTTGTTCGCCACTACTATGCAAGCGCCAATCAAGAAGCCCGGATGGATAGCAGCATAGATAGTGGTGCTGCCTTCTATTGGCCAGCATGCGTGTTAAAGGGCCTGAATTGGCAGTCACCCTTGTATTAAATACTTAATCAGGCTGACCTGGTTTATGAGGGGTAACTGAAGCTTTATGAGGAGTAGATGGAACTTTATGAGGGGTACATGCAAGTTTATGAGGATTTAAACAAAAAACCCCTAGTCCTGAATCATTATTTTCCTTACCAGCATGAGTTTCGGCTGATTACTTCTATATGTATTAGCAGAAAAAATGAACGACCATTCGTGTCCTTGGCCTTCTGATGCGTGCTCAAGTTCTTCTGACAAATAAGGACTTTGCAGAAAATTGCTGGACGGACGATCAAAAATCCCATTCAGCCTCTCAAACCTTTCCGACAGCCGTTCATTTCATGGCCACTCAGACAAAAAGGCAATAGCTGCTCCATGAAATGGTGCGGCTATTGCCTTTTTGGCCCTTATTTAATAGTATTTGCAAGCTTTCCTAGTCCCTTAATACTTATTTCCATCGTATCGCCTGATTTAAGAAACTTTGGCGGTTTAAATCCCTTTCCGACCCCCGCAGGTGTTCCGGTAGCAATGATATCCCCTGCTTCGAGCGTCATTCCCTTCGAGATGGTTGAAATGATATCTTCTATGCTGAAAATAAAATGGCTGGTATTGGATTTCTGGCGGACTTCCCCATTTATCTTTGTTTCTATATCTAAATTGGAAGGATCCGGGACTGCTGAATGATGGATAATATAGGGCCCCATCGGACAGGAGCCGTCCAGGCTCTTTCCGATTAAAAACTGTTTGTGCCTGGATTGAAGATCTCTTGCCGTAACGTCATTAATAATCGTATAGCCAAAAATATAGTCGAGAGCGGATTGAGCCTCAATGTCTTTTCCGGTTTTACCGATGATAACGGCGAGCTCTCCTTCATAATCCAGGGAGTCTGTTACACCCTCATGGTTCGGTACATATGCTTCCGGGCCAATGACCGTAGTCGGCGTTTTAGAAAATAGCATCACATGCTTGGGAATATCTGCTTCACTTCCCATTTCAATCGCATGGTCGGCATAATTTTTGCCTACACAGAAGATATTCTTCTGCGGACGGGGAATCGGCGCAAGCAGCTGTGCCTCGTCGAAGCGTATATAAAGGGAATCTGAATCTTGTGCCGAGACCGCTGCCTCCTGGACTTGCACAAGTGTATCTATAAATTCCTGTCCCATTTGTATGCAGTCTATCATGGAGGACGTGTCTAATTTTTGGTTTAAGAGCTCTTTAGCAGCCTGGCCAATATGGAGGTATCGCTTTTTCTCATCATCAGCCAGGACCACCATCTGCTCATTTTTATGTAATATGGTTGCTAATTTCATAAGATCTTCCCCTTTTTACTTAAATTTTGAAGGAATGTTTCGGTTTCTTTTCGGTTTTTTAGAATGAAAATATTCTTGTCAGTTAAGCTTGCTAAGTTTTCCCGGATTTTCGGTGCCCTTTGTTTTTTATAGAGGGCTACCCAGCTGATAAATTCCCAATCCAGTTTTTCCAGACAGTCCTCTGCCATATCCGGCCTTGTTTTTCCATGGTATTTAATTCGTCTGCTAACCACTCCGTATAAACACTGAATGGTTGGAAAATCCAGAAATATGACCGTGTCTGCTTCCTTGATTCTCATGTCCATCGTACTTCCAAAGTTCCCGTCCATGATCCAGGAATCACGGGCCATAATGTTCTGGATAACCCCTGTCCACTCAGCACGGGGAGTTGCAATCCATCCTTTTTTCCAAAAGTAAGCATCGAGATGATATACCGGTATATTCAGCTTCGCGCCCAATCTTTTGGCCAAAGTGGATTTTCCTGCACCGCCGCATCCTATAATCATGATTTTCTTCACCCATGCTCACCTGCTTTATTTTTCCTCATAAGAGTTCCGTACGTCCCAATCCTCCATACATATTCAACCGGCCCCATCCTGAAGTGCCGAAGCCATAGGAAGCTTAAGAAGACCTGAATAATAAAAATAGCCAGCGCCAGCAGGGTTCCGCCAATGAACGAGAGGCTTCCATATAATCCTAAGCCATAGGAATAAAAAAGAAAGGTACACAAAATGGACTGAAACAAATAATTGCTCAAGGAAAGCCTTCCCACAAAGGAAAATGGACGCAGCAAATACTTGGCCTTCTTTTTTTCAAGAAGTAACGCAAGTCCCGCAATGTATCCGATTGAAACGAGCGGGCCTCCCAGATTGTCCTGGAGGAATAGATAGAAATAGTTATAGTCAGCAAAATAAGGCAGGAGTTTTATAGTAAAACCAAAGGCGAAGGCAGCCATAAAAATACGTTTTAGACTTTTTTCATGTTTGCCTGGCTCGCTCAGATACTTTAATTTAGCAAAACCTGCACCAATCAAAAACAGCGGGAATATAGACAAAAAAAGGATAATAGCATACATGGGATTGTTCACCTTATACCATTCATTGAATCGTTCGCTGGTAATTTCAGAAAATGTCCCATGCTGGTAGATTTGCATGGAATGCTGTAGCAGAGGTATGTTATTCTGCGGTGCACCCACCTCTTCACCTGCAGCAGAGCCGGCCAGGTATAACAGCGAAATGGCTCCGGTGAATAACAGAGTCATGACAGCCCCCGCATTCATAAGCTTCCTTCCGCTTTTCTTATAAAAAAGTAAAAATACAAAACCAAAAAGAGCGTAGTTTATCAGAATATCACCGTGCCAGATCAGAAACGCATGGACTCCGCCAATGAAAAGCAGAATGATAAGCCTTCTTGAAAACACGGAAGGAAAAGATAGGCCTTTTTGTGAAGTCCTTTCCGAAATGATGACCGCCCCAAAACCAAATAGAAATGCAAACAGCGGGTAAAAACTCGCCTGGGCAAGGATATCTATGACTGCATATAGAATTCGATTCCATTTTCCCGGCCACCAGGACAAAGGGTCTTCTACAGACGGTGAATGAAAATAAGGCATATTAACAAGGAAAATTCCCAATATTGAGAATCCTCTCAATATATCTATAGACATAATTCTGTCTTGCTCACGTATCCCAGACATTTGTTAAGCAGGTCACTCCCTTCTATTAATATCTTAAACGAATCTTTAATTGAATTGAATACCTATATTTTCTTACATGGAACAATCGCTGCCCCATTTATCACATACCCATTGACTGGGCATAGAATAATATAGATATTTTTTTATAAAAAGGAATGAACATTATGCCTGCCATTGTAGGAGCTGTACAGGTAATATCAATTGGAGACAGCGGCGTATTTAATATTGGCGACGTATATAAGATTGCTCCTTTTTCATTTTCTAAGACCTTTGCTGGTGCCGGCTCGTTTAATACAGGCGACAGGATATCGGTTAATAATCAGGTAAGCAGCACCAATACGTATGATGCGGATGGCGCTGATCAGCCTATTTTTGCGAATGTTTAGGACTGTGCAAAATTTTTCCTTTAGAGGAGTTGAGTAAATGGGGGTTACCTTCAATATTCAGCAGACGATTCACATTAATATGATCCGGATCGATGGAATCAGCAATTCTTCCGTATTTCAAATAGGAAGCGCCGGAATCATCAAGCCTTCGTCTATATTATCTAACTCAGGAGGCTTTACAGAGCCTGCCCCTCCGGCAGTTCCATTGGTCCCATTCGCATCCGGGGGCGCTAGAAAATAGGCAATCACCTATTTGCTCTTTTCACATATGCTATAGCGAACCAGCATGAGGGGTGACCTTATAACTGAGGGAGAAGGTGAGTAAACATGAACGCAGATTTTCACACGTACTTTAGCCAGCTCCAGAGCTATCTTGAATTTCAGGACAAAAGAATAAAAGATCTTGAAGCTGCGGTTCATACTCTTTCTGCCGAATTAAGGCAGTTAAAGGAAAAGCCCCCAGTCAATGTGGAACGGATTGAATACCGATTTGATCAATTAAAGGTTGAAAGACTTGATGGAACACTGAATATCGGATTAAACCCGCAGGAATTGCAGAATATCGATGAATTCGCAGTTAATGATGCACCTGTTCACTCACCATATGTTTTCCCTGAGCTCGATCAGGTTACCGGACATATTTGCAGTACCTTGCAATCCTATATGAACACTGAACTTGCAGAAAACCTGGCCAGGGCGGGTGCAGATTCTCGCAGTATCGATCCTTCTTATCTAAACTTTATTAAAGATGATATCAGCTCACAGCTTCCACAAAAAATCAGCTATTATTTAGATTCCATTCCGGTACATGAACGCACCCCTGACCAGCTTTCCGCCCAAATAGAAACTATTATTGAAAAACTTAAAGTCGATCTTTCTCAGGCGTTCTTTAAATTTGTAAATACAGCACCAAAACAGCAATAGGAGGCACCCGAATGATTTTTAATGTAGTAAATAAAGATATTTGTGTAGGAAGCATAAAAATAAGAGCCATCGCCAGTTCTTCTTTGCTCTTAGTTGGAGACACAAAAACTATTCAACTGGCTTCCGCTTTTGATACTCCCCCTGAGTCATTAATCGTTGGTCCCTTAGTGTCTGTTGCACCAAAAGGATAAGCTATGTTCCAAAGAAGAATCTCGCATGTAAACCGGCTTAATGTGGATACTTTAATTTTCTCCTCAACTATTCAACTAGGCGACACAAAATTTATAGACTCGACCAATTATACTTTTGCGCTCCAGCGCGAACAGGAACTGTTCTACGGGAATGAAGGAACCTTTAATGATCCGGTATTCACAGAAGATATCCTGTTTGCTCCTTTAGATGAATCTTTTGCTTTAAACACCACCCATACGAGCCCGTTTATTCATATTGATTTTATTGATATTGGAGGTGTAACTGCATCTTCTATCATCCACATTGGTTCAACCCAGGATGTTAGAATGCAGGCAAAGATTAAAAATATCAGGCATCTTTTTGCTGAAAGAGAAAGAAGGAGACAGCCCCGCTGAAAAAGCACCTTTTTTGGGTTCTTGCATACCTTATTACAGGTACAAATACCTACTACTGATACAGATAAATCTCTGTAGATAAGAAAGGGTGTCACCCATGCCTTCTTTCGTAGGGCCAGTTCAAATTACCAGTGTAGCTACAGGAGGAATCGCTCATTTTGGTGATGCATTGGTTATTTCCCCTAAAGAAGCAACAAAGTCAGTAAGCGGTTCAGGCGCAGGAAATACCGGGCTTCTGATCTTAACCAATACCTTGGCAAATGGGAATCTTGTAAATGATGCAAACCTGGTTGACCAGGCTATGGTAGGCAACAATTGACAAGCGGGGTATAGCAAAAAAAGCAAGTGCACTGAACATACGCACTTGCTTTTTTATTTCCTTCTTTTTTGCCTGGATTTGCTTATTTTCGGGTGTTTTCCTGGTGCTTGTTTTTTAATCCACTTCAGAAATTTCCGTATTTGTTCATCCTGCTTCAGAAGATCTACAGATGAGAGCCTTGACGCAAGTTCAGCATTGGAATACAATGCATGGATTTGTTTATGGCATGGAATACATAAATGTGCAGTAGGGAGATAGCTTCCTCCCATTTCTCTAGGCGTCAGGTGATGAATCGTTGTTTCCACATCTTCACGTCCGCATAGTTCACATATACCAGTCTGCTTTCTTTTAGCCACGCTATTCACCTTTTCTCTCAATAGCCGTTTTTCGCCGGAATTCTTGATGGGAAAGAAAATGGCCCATATTTCTATTATGGGCCAAAAAGTTTATATTTTGGCTGTTTTCGCAAACTTTGTTGTTTTTTGAACAAGGGGGGTGATTTCCACTCCAGGATGCTCGCTTTCCGCGGGGCGGGCGCTGAGCCTCCTCGGCTTCGCCTGTGGGGTCTCACCTGATCGAAAAGTGGAGGACGGTGCTTTTCAAGAAAAGATCCCTCCAAAAGCTGAATGATGATCTTTTTTAATTTGAGGCAAAACACTAAAAGAAAAGCAGACGCCTGAACGGCATAAGACGAGCGGCAGTAAAAGGCCGATTTTGCCTTTTAATGGCGATTGGCTTATGACCGAAGGTGTCAGTCCGGAGCTGGACA
>NZ_PGUY01000023.1 GCF_002863585.1 Peribacillus deserti
CTCCTCGGCTTCGCCTGTGGGGTCTCACCTGTCCCGCTGCTCCCGCAGGAGTCTCGCACCTTACGTTCCAATCGACCTGACTGAACAATAGGGTGACGTAACAAAATATATTAAAAAACAACAATCTTTTAGAAAAGAGTCTTTTAAAAAGCACCGTTCCCCGCTTTTCTAGTTGTCCAGCTGCGAACTGAAATCCTCGAGACATAAGCCAAGCAGTCCATGGAAAGGAAAAGTTCTTTCCACGGCCTGCTCGTCTTATGCTGGTCGGATGTTTGCTTTTTATTTAATGATTTGCGTTTTAATTAGATGGAAATTCATAGTGCGATTAATTAAGATTTTTTTAAAAAGCACCGTTCTCTGCTTTTCTAGTCATTTTGTAAGGCTGCACATCCTTCATCGCCTGTTCTTATTTTAATGGCATTGGCAATCTCATAGACGAAGATCTTGCCGTCACCCGTCTGTCCTGTATTGCACACTTTCCGAGCTGCATCAACCACCGACTGGACCGGCACCTTGCATACGACAATCTCGACTTTAATGCGTTCAATCATGTTAATTTCTCTTTTAACACCGCGGTAGTTCTCTGTAAACCCTTTTTGCAGTCCGCAGCCAAGTGCGTTTGTTACTGTGATGCCGCTCACTTCAATTTTTGCGAGTTCTTGTTTTAACGCTTCGAATTTTGAAGGGCGCGTAATAATTTCGATCTTCGTTAATTTTTCCGCCATGGATGGACCAGCTCCTTTCATAAGTTGGATTCGTGATAAGCTTTTTCACCGTGAAGAGTCAAGTCAAGGCCGATATACTCTTCTTCTTCGTTCACCCGGACTGGCATTACCGCATGAATCACTTTAATGATGATAAAAGTAACGATGGCAATAAATACATATGTGGCGCCAATCCCGGCCAGCTGTTTGAATAAAAGTGATATGTTTCCGTAGAAAAGTCCGTCAGCTCCTGCTTCGTTTACGGAGGTGGTTGCAAACAAGCCTGTTGCAATTCCGCCCCATGTACCGCCAATTCCGTGAAGACCGAAAGCATCGAGGGCATCATCATAGCCAAGCTTTTTCTTAAGAGAGAAAACTCCCCAGAAACAAACAGCTCCGCCGATAAAGCCAATGATGATGGAAGAAGCAGGTGTTACAAAACCACAGGCTGGAGTGATGGCAACAAGTCCTGCGATGGCACCGGAAATGGAGCCGAGCATAGTTGGCTTTTTATTAATTTTCCATTCAATTAAGACCCATCCTATGATTCCGGCAGCTGCCGCAATAGCTGTATTAATGAATACAGTCATAGCTACCTCATTTAATGTTAATGCACTTCCTACATTAAACCCGTACCAGCCGAACCAGATTAATGATCCTCCGAGAACGGTCAAAGGAAGATTGTGCGGAGTGCTGGTTTCTGACTCTTTTCTTTTGCCGAGATAAATCGCAAGAACAAGACCTGTGACACCTGAAGAAATATGAACTACGTTACCGCCTGCGAAATCGAGGGCGCCTAGTTCACGAAGCCAGCCGCCGACACCCCAAACCCAGTGGGCGACAGGTGCGTAAGCAAGCAGCGACCAAAGAATCGTAAATACAACAAAAGCGGAGAATTTCATTCTTTCAGCGACTGCTCCTGAAATCAAAGCTGTAGTTAATACAGCGAAAGTTAATTGAAACATCATGAAAAGATTATGGGGAATGGTTTCACTGTAATCAGGGTTTGCCTCGAAAGTAACTCCTTTTAAACCAACCCAGTCCAGATTCCCAATCCATGCATTCCCTCCCGTAGAGAAGGATAAAGAATAACCGATCATTACCCAAAGTATGGATACGATGGCCATGGGGATATAGCTGTGCATAGCAGTACTTAAGACGTTTTTGCTTCGGACCATTCCGCCGTAAAATAAAGCAATCCCTGGAGTCATCAGCCATACTAGGAGAGTACAGAAGAACATAAATACAGAATCATTCAACATTAACATTACCCCTTTTTTTATTGGATTATAAGTTATGTTATGTTTTATAACATAATTAAGTTATATTTATTATCATAGTGAGTAAAAGGAATTATTTCAAGCTAAATATTCTGAAAAATTCGGAATATTTTCTAACCATGTAATAAAACCTTACATAAGTTAGGAGAAGTAATTAGATTAAGGAAATCACACTTGATAATTTCGAAATAAATACGATAATAAAATAGAAGAACAAATTATGGGAAATTGTACTAGAATATGTCGAAAAGTACGGGAGTTCTATATGAGATTATTGTCCACTGAAGCATTGAGGCCAGGACTTAAGGTAGGACAAACTATATACAATGACAGAGATAAAATCCTGCTGTGTGAAGGTGTAGAAATCACCGACAGGCATATCGCACGTCTTAAGCAGCTGAATATTCCATTTGTCTACATTTTTGATCAGAAGACAGCACACATAAAACCTCAAGAATCTATTCCAAATACATTAAGACGGAAAGCAATTACAGAGATTAGGAGTGCTTTTTCTGAAATTCAGAAAGAAGAAGCAAATGATTCCTCGCTCATTTTAGAAAAAGCTTCCTGGGATTTCAAAGAGCTGATTAAACAACTTATTTCAGAGTTAATGGGAAATAAGAAGCTGCTGCATTTGCTATCGGATGTGTATACCTATGATCATTACATTTTTACTCACTCATTGAATGTGACTTTATATAGCATTGCTGTCGGGATTAGGCTTAAGCTTGCTCCCAATCAGCTGGAAGTCCTAGCGCTGGGGGCAATGCTCCATGATGTAGGAAAAGTGGCGGTGCCAAAGCAAATCTTATTAAAACCTGGCAGACTTACCGAGGAAGAGTTTGTAGAAATTAAGAAGCATTCAGAAAACGGTTTTCATCTATTAAAAGGTATCCACACGGTGCCGCTTGTAGTGGCTCACTGCGCCTATCAGCACCATGAGCGGCTCGATGGGTCCGGTTATCCCCGAGGTCTCTTAGGAAATGAAATCCACTATTTTGGAAAAATTTTAGCTGTCGCAGATGTTTTTGATGCTGTCACTTCAAATAGAATTTACAGGGGAGCTATGCTGCCGCATGAGGGCCTGGAAGTTCTGTATGCAGGGGCGGGTACGCAATTTGATAAAACGATTGTTGAAGCATTTAGAGGCTCAGTCGCTATATACCCCAATAGTTTAACGGTCGATCTCAGCGATGGCAGCAGAGGGATTGTCAGCCGGCAGAATTACGGATTAAGCGATCGTCCCGTGGTTGAGGTCATTGAACAAGGTGGCAGGGTTCTTGAACATACCCATGAGCTTGATTTAAGCCGCAATCTGGATATTCTTATTACGGGCTGTGATACGACCTTTTTTACAGCGCCAAAACAAAAAACGGAACCTTTTTAACAAGGCTCTCCTTAGGCTGTCGAGAAAGTCTCGACGGCCCTTTTTACTGTCCTGATATACGCAGATTGGTCCAGCCTGGAGCCATCATCTGGTTTCCTGCACGGTTAGGGGATCCTTATATGGTCTTCCGCTTGAAATAGTTGGGAGCGGTGATACTCAACAGAGGATTCCGGCTCGGTGATCAGCATATTCTGTAAAAGATAAGCATAATGGCTGCTGGATAAGCATAAAGCACCACCCATAATCATAGGAAGAAGAGAGATAATCATAAACATGAAAAACAGAAGCATAAAACCAAGAAACGTAAGCATAAACCTTTAACATTTAAGCATATCTTTATGGGAAGTAAGCATAAACCCTATTGCGTGATTCTAAATCTTTCACATTTAATAAAAACTTCTCCCGAAAAGCCTGTATTCTCAGAGCTGGGGAGTTTAGTTGCAAAAAGGTTACCGAGATAAGGGTTACATCCACAAAAAATACTTGTTTTTCAGTAAAAAGTGGACCACTTTCTCCGGCGGCCGTCGTGCAACAGCCAAAGTACACACGGGAGTGGGCAGACAATTAAACCGAATCATAATTACTTAAATTGAAAAGTTTCCATTTAACACTTAGAAACGATAAAACTCTTTTTCCACGAGCTGAGGAGACTCCTTAACAGGAGTCTCCTATCTTGTTTTTCTAGCCCGCAAATCATTTCGTTCCCAAACTCTCAGAAGTGGATACGGATCAAATGACCATTCAGTCAATCCGTTATCCTTATATAAGCCATAATGCAGATGGGGAGGGAATTTTCCGGAAGTGCCGGGAGGACCATACCCTGTACTGCCCACACCACCGATAAGTGTCCCGGGTTCGACGGTCTGCCCGGTCTGGAGTCCTTTAGCAAATCCGCTTAGATGAGCAAAGTAATGGTACGTATTGTTGATATCACGGATGCCTACTCTCCAGCCTCCGTATTTATTCCAACCTTTCATCTCGATTATTCCATAGCATGTAGAACGAACAGGAAGACCGTAGTCTGCGAAAATATCCGTCCCTTCATGGGTTCTCCTGCCACCCCAGCCACGGGCTACACCCCACGTTCCTCTATAGGTATAATGGGTACGGACCGGAACCGGAAACACCTTCTTGCTTAGGTCTACAGTGCCGAACTGTTTAAAGAGCCGGGCGTTGCCCATGATTATACCCACAGCCTTGTCCCGCTTATAATAGTTCCATAAGCCAATCCTGAAATTGGATTCATCATTTCCATACCTCAGCAGATAATTTGATAGTGTGATCAGTAGATCTTCATTTGACTTAATGCTTGCTTTTCCGTCTGAGTTGCCGTCTGTTCCGAGACCGCCCCAAAATTGAATGGAGGCAGGGTTTTCATCATTTAAATTAGGATTCAACATACCTGACCAGATCTTTGGATCTATATGCACTCCTACTGGGCCATCCGAATCCGGCAGATCTCTTCTGGCATTCCTGACACTATGTTCATACTGGTCGATTGCTGCTATAAAATACCAGGGGATCGTGGTAACTGTCTCCACATATTCATAAAGGCTCATTCTAAGCTTTACTTTATATTCCTCAGGAGTCATGGCTGAAGCCTCGACCCATGTTGAACTGCTGAAGACTACACTGAAACAAAGAATGAATGTTATCAGAAAATGACTATAACGCACAGGTCCATACTCCTTTACTAGAAACATAAAATTATTTTGCTTTTATTTTTAGCTTTCATGTTATTCAAAAAATGGAAATCGCAATAATTTAGAAAAAGTGCCGCATTCGGCACTTTTCTTTTTGGCTCTTTTCTAAAAGAATGTTGTTTTTTAATAAGTTTTGTTGCATCACCTATTGTTAAATCAGGTTGATTGGAGCGTAAGGTGCGAGACTCCTGCGGGAGCAGCGGGACAGGTGAGACCCCGCAGGCGAAGACGAGGAGGCTCACCGCCCGCCCCGCGGAAAGCGAGCATCCTGGAGCGGAAATCAACCTCTTGTACAATAGCAACAAAGTTTGCGAAAACAGCCTTCTTTTTAAACCTCATTATTCACCTGGCTGTTCACCATTGGCATTTTCGTTCTTGGTTACACTTTTTCCTTGGGGAGATTTCTTCATTTGATTGATGGTATTCTGGAGCATTTCATTCACATTTTCTGTATGTGTATCTAAACTGGCGTAGTTTTCCACATTTTGCATAAGTCCGCGATTGTCGGTAACATACACATGATAGTACCTAGGCAGGACGGATAGGGCGGTCCGCTTTACTTGATCCGCTGCTTGATTGCGGTCTTCGCTGCTTGTCCTATAGGCAATCAATGCCTCTTCATCGGTGACAAGAGTCGCTGCCTCATCAATTCCAGGTATTTGAACGGATAAACGGGTAATAATATCTGCCATCTGCTCGCGGTCTATACTGATTCTGTCGTTTTTTTCCACGGTTTCACCGTTTATAACGGTTCTGTTCAATCGGACAAAACCAAAGTCTCTGGCCGTAAGATCATTATTATGATTATCAACATTATAATTCTGGTTTATATTTTTCGTACGTACAGGATCAGATGTATTTTTGAAAATATTGTCATTGTTATCATTGTTCAGGTTCCCTCTAGAAGCACAGCCGGATAGGGTTAGAATTATCCCTAAACTAAGTGCAAGTACAGGTTTGTACATCCCTGACACCTCCTATATTCCTTAGGGTTACCACTTTTTAATAAATTTCATTTAGTAATTGGTGGCGGATAAGTTATAATTTTGATATCAGCTAGTATTAGAGGTGAGTGAAATGATCGAAATAAATAATATAACGTATGAGTTGATCGATGAAAGAAGCAGCGGTTTTAATGAAGAAGCATTCCGTGCCCGCTATAGCGAGATATTAAATAAATATGATTACATCCTGGGGGATTGGGGTTATGGGCAGCTCAGGCTCAAAGGTTTCTTTGATGACCAAAACCAGAAAGCGGCTTTTGACACAAAAATAAGCACGATCTCTGAATATTTGTATGAATACTGCAACTTTGGATGCCCTTATTTTGTGGTGAAAAAAATAAAGAAATAACGTAAAAAACCTTGTCTGCGGGAGGACAAGGTTTTTCATAGTATGTTCAGTTGAAGTGCTTGCACCCCATGACAAAGCTTGTGAAAGCTAAAGGGAGTGCCGGGATGCAGCATATACGAGGTGGTAAGTGCGGCTAAGCTTTTATCTTCGATTTCGCCCGCCCGCCAGCAATTGGTGTAAACAAAGCCTTTTCATTACTGCGTATCAACTATTTCCTGTATTCGTATAAGGCGGCTCTTCATGCTGTTTCGGATCATCATTTGTGGGATGAGACGGCTCGATCTGTCTCTGCATTCCTTCGTGAAGGGTTTTATTCTCATAGCTGGAAGACGTATAGAACTGCTGGCCAGGACGCCAGGGGGTACTTTTGTTTTCCACTGGGCTATTTTCCTTTATGGGTGAGCCGTAAGCACCTTCCGGAAACTCTTCCGCGGTTAGGTAAGTTCTGCTTTTTTCAACATTGGCAAAATCATGGTACTCATTATCCATCTAATAGACCTCCTGTTTAGGCTGCAGTCATTAGCTTTTCCTAAACAGTTCCGTAAGATTAGACGATTTGCTCTAAAAAGGAACGAAGGTCGGCAGCATCTTCAGGGGATAATTGAAAGGCATATTCCAAATATCCTTCCTCTGCTAAGTCATCTTCCCCGATAATGGCGAAACGGTTACTCTGGAGATCGAGAACCATTTGCTTTCCATAAAAACGGTCTGTGGTGATAATTCCTAGGTCAAAACGGATATTTTCACCCGCAAAGCTGACGAACCTCGTTTTGGCGTTTATCACGTCATCATATAAGAATATGCGGTTGTCCATAGTTTTCCTCCTCAAATATTCAGAACTCTTTTCTTTCTTCATTCTACCAAAGGTGCATGTTTCCTGTATAAGGATGTTTGAATTTTCTTAACTAAAATAAGTAAATTACAAATAACTCCAATTTATGATAAAATTACTATATAACTTCATGGGTGTCCGAAAGGAATGGGTACATTGACTTATAAGCATTCCGGAAAAAAACATAAATTATTGAAATGGCTGAAGATATTACTCCCCCATTCCAGCATTCGTTTTTATCCGCCACAGTTTATTTTGCGTGACGCGCTGGTATCGAGTACAAAACGAACGATCAAGCAGGGGAACGAAGCAGCGGTAATCGTGTTCAATATTAAAAATTTACGGCAGATATCCGAGCAGATTGGGGTAAAGCAGTTCGACCGTTTTATGTACAGCTTAAAACGAATGTATGCTGATGTCATAAAGGAGAATGTCTCCTTGGAAGACATTTTAGCGCTGCACGATTATAATAGTGACGGGATTACTCTCATACTCCGGATGGATTCAGAGATGCATAGCCTTCTCGATATAGATGGTACCACTTCCTTGATTTTACAGAAGGTAAAGGATCGGCTCCAGGATGAATTTCCTCAGATTAAAGCAGATTTTGAAACAGGATATATGTTTGTAGAAAAGCATGCTGCTTCTTTAAAAAAAGCCATAGACAAGGCACATAAGCAGGCAGCGGCCATGGCTGAACGAAAAATCCACTCAGAATTCAATGAGATGCTGTTTCAAATGACAAAAATTATTGAGTGGAAACAGATCCATCTCCTAGCACAGCCCATTATCGATGTGGCATCCAAACAAATAAGGGCTTATGAAATCCTGACGAGAGGGCCCCGAGGATCGATGCTTGAAAATCCTCTTACATTGTTTTCTGTGGCAAAGCAGACGAGCATGCTGTATGACTTAGAGATGATCGTATTGGAAAAATCGTTTGAGCAGGTATCTAAAAACGGATCCAGTCATGATATTTTTATTAACTTTACTCCGGTCACTCTGGGAAATATCCGCTTTATAAAGGATATGGAGAGGATTTTGGATAAATATAAGAATGTAAAGGCAGGACAGATCGTTATTGAAATTACGGAAAGAGACGATATCGATGAGGTGGAAGGCCTGATCCAGAATATCAGGGCTTTAAAGTTTATGGGATTCAGGATTGCAGTAGATGATACAGGAGCCGGCTATGCCAGCCTCCACACCATAAGTGAAATCATGCCTCATATTATTAAAATTGACCGTACGGTTATCCAGAACATTCATCACAGCACCGTCAAAGAGTCTATGCTCAAAGGACTGCTGTTAATTGCTAAAGAAGCAGGTTCAGTGGTTGTTGCAGAAGGAATAGAAACTGAGGAAGAAGCCATCGTCCTATCTAGAAACAAAGTAGACATGGCGCAGGGCTATTTCTATGCAAGGCCAGCCCGGCTTGAACATGCTTAAGAAGCCTTGTAATAGTCAACCGGATAGACACGCGAACTTCAGGCATCTTACGACATCGACTCAGAAAGGATAATTCTTATGTACTTTGTTGACCGTGAAAAGATTGAGCATACACTTCGTTTTCTTGAAACTCAGAGCCGTTTATTTGAAGAACTTACAGCAGGCGGGAGTATAGACCCTGAATCACTCCAGGCACTTGCTGCAGAGAGAATTTCTCAAACCATGATAGATTCTGTACTTGATACAGGAAATGCCATGATTGACGGATTCATCATGAGAGATCCAGGAAGCTTCGAAGATATCATCGACATTCTCGAAGATGAGAAGGTAGTGACCGATAAAATGGCGTTATCCTTTAAGCAAATGATCCCCCTTAGAAAAATGCTCATTCAGGACTACACCGAGTTATCTCTAGAGGTGCTGCTGACAGGGATGAACAAGGCGCTGCCTGCCTTTAAAGAATACCCTGCCAGCATCAGGAGCTATATCCGAAATGAATTAGGTCCGGTTTCTGCCTTTAAAAGCGAATAAAAACCATTTCCAGCCTGCAGACTATGGTCAGCGGGTTTTTTGTTATGGCTCTTTTCAAAATGATTGTTGTTTTACAATAAGTACTGCGAACTATTATTAAACAGGTTGATTGGAACGAAAGGTCCGAGACTCCTGCGGGGGCAGCGGGTATTGTCCAGCTCCAAGGCTTGAGACCCTCGAGTCATAAGCCAATCAGTCCATGAGAAGAGAACCACTTCTCACGGCCAGCTCGTCTTATGCTTTTCAGGTCTCTGCCTTCCCTTTCAATAACAACAAAATTTGCAAAAACAGCCTTTGTGATTTACAGAACCCGGGCAGGAAATTAGAACTTCATACTCCGAGTATGATAATTTTAGTAAGCAGCTTTACATACAGATGAATTAATAGGAGGACTCAGTCTTTGAAACAATATAAAGGATATTTAATCGATCTCGATGGAACCATTTACAGAGGCACAGAAGTTATCGAAGAGGCCGGCGCTTTTGTCGCAGCGCTCCGCGAAAGAGGGATTCCTTATCTATTTGTCACCAATAACTCCTCAAGAACACCAGGACAGGTAGCACAGAAACTGCGTGATTTTGATATTCCGGCCAAAGACCATCAAGTATTCACGACGAGCATGGCGACGGCTAATTACATTCACGACAAACAGCCAGGTGCTTCTGTCTATGTTATTGGGGAAGAAGGAATCCGCAACGCTCTCCAGGAAAAAGGGTTTACCTTTAAAGAAGAAAATCCTGATTTCGTCGTAATGGGAATAGATCGCAGCATTACCTATGAAAAGCTTGCGATCGCCTGCTTAGCCGTCCGCAATGGTGCAACCTTTATCTCAACGAATGCGGATATAGCATTGCCCACGGAAAGGGGTTTCCTTCCAGGAAATGGTTCAATTACATCAGTTGTTGCGGTTTCGACTCAGGTTAAGCCAATCTTTATAGGAAAACCAGAATCCATCATCGTGGAACAGGCACTAAAAGTGCTTGGTACACAAAAAGAAGAAACCATTATGGTCGGCGACTACTATGACACTGATATCTTGGCAGGCCTGAATTCCGGCATTGACACTCTGCTTGTCCATACCGGCGTCACCACCCCTGAACTCTTGAAAAACTATGACAGACAGCCTACTTATACCGTAAATACATTAGACTTATGGAAATTTGCAGACTGAAAATAACAGCGGCGGAAAAGCATCCTGAATAACAGGGTGCTTTTTTCAGAGTGCTGTATGTTGAGGGGGTATCTAGGAATTTTGTTCATGTGACACTCCTCAAGCGGGGCTATCGGCTGGAATTCTGACTGTCCTCCAATAAGGAGTGAGGAATGCTAGTTTCTGGTATGATCCGCGCTTGGGTATTAAATTCTATGATTAAATGGATCGGTGCGGCCTATCTGCAGTTCCGGGCGCGAGATACGATCTTTCAGCGCAAAACAAGTACTGCTCGGGAATTCTATTTTCTGCACGAAACCACCCTGTCCCAGCACGGTATTTATGACCAGCAGGGCCTCCTTATCCCGCTTCAGAACGATTCGCCATTTAAAATTGACACATATTTTGGCAGGATG
The DNA here is from genome assembly GCF_002863585.1 of Peribacillus deserti. Taxonomy (GTDB): domain Bacteria; phylum Bacillota; class Bacilli; order Bacillales; family DSM-1321; genus Paraperibacillus; species Paraperibacillus deserti_A. The sequence goes on from NZ_PGUY01000023.1 coordinate 10,806, forward strand.
ACATAGTAAGAATGAATATATAAGAATGGGGGATGACCATGAAGAAAGTATTGATATTAGGGGGGACCCGGTTCTTTGGAAAAAAACTGGTTTCTCTGTTGATTGATGCCGGACATGAGGTTACGATAGCAACCAGAGGCCATGCAGAGGACTCTTTCGGCGACAATGTCTACAGAATGCTTTTGGACCGTACCAATCCACAAGCGTTGGAAAATGCTGCGGGAGGGCAGAACTGGGATCTGATTTACGATAATATTTGTTATACTCCAATGGAGGCCATGGAAGCATGCAGAATTTTTAAAGGCAAGGTTAAAAAATACATAATGACTTCCACGCTTTCTGTCTATGAATATGGTCCTGAAAAGAAAAGGGAAGAGGACTTTGATCCGTATACTTACCCTCTAGCGAGTGACCAGGTTGAGAGCCTTTCCTATGGTGAAGGAAAGAGGTTGTCAGAGGCCGTATTTTTTCAGAAAGCAGATTTTTTGGTGAATACTGTAAGATTTCCCATTGTTTTGGGGGAGGATGACTATACAAAACGACTCCATTTCCATGTTAAGAACGTTCTGAAGGAAATGGCCATCGGTGTACCTAACAGGGAGGCGGTGCTGTCTTTTATTAACTCTGACGAAGCAGCCCGCTTTCTTGCCTGGCTTGGCACAAATGAATTGGCCGGGCCGATCAATGCAAGTTCTAATGGTGAAATATCCCTAAACCAGCTATTTTCTTTAATCGAAACATACACAGGCAAAGAAGCCTTGATACAGCAAATCACGAACGATGAACAAATGTCTCCCTTCAGAGTCACAGAATCCTGGTACATGGACAATTCCAAAGCGGCGGAACATGGATTTATATTTGATGAACTGGATGAATGGCTGCCCGAGTTGGTACAAAAGCTGGTAAGGGAAGAAGTTGAGTAAATAAACCATATGGCCAGAAAATGGGATTTTCGCGCGAAATCATTTCAAGTGTAAACAAAACGTGTGATTGATTGACCATAACATAAAAAAAGGCTGTGCCGACGCCTTTTTAGCAAAACAGAGACCAATGCACTTTCTGAAGCATTGGTCTTTCTTTCATTATTCTACATTCGCCGAGCGGTGGGCAAGTCTGCTTGATGCTGCGGCAGCGATGGCTCCGACAATGTCATCCAAGAAAGTATGGCATTTGCCCGAACTTTTATCATTCAGCTCTTTTAATATAAGGGGTTTTTGTTTATCGATGTAGCCGTAATTTGTAAACCCGATAGAACCGTACACGTTCACAATGGAGAAGGCTAAGATTTCGTCTACGCCGTATAATCCTTCATCAACTTCAATAATAGACTGCAGCGGTTCATCCAGGAGTTTTCTCTCTGCCAGGAGATCGAGCTGAATACCGGTCAAGATGGCGTTTTGCACTTCACGCTTGCTGAGTACCCGCTCGACATTATGGATACAGTCTTCAATCTGCAGGTTAGTATGATATTTACTCTGCAGGTACATTACTAAATCGGCAATATCCCTGATTGATACTCCTCGATCCTCCAGCCACTTCCTCGCCGTTTTTTCTGTCATATCCACTTTTTTCTTGACCATGTTATCACCTTTTCCTGGGGATTTCGTAAGGAAGCTTAAGCAATTTATAAAAGATAACAAAAAACATTCTGCTGTTTCATATATATGAGTTAGGATGTCCGAATAAACCCATTTAAATTTTTCGACGAGGAGGATATGTATGTTCGAAGAAGCTATTTACGAAAATTACGGCTTTAGAATGGAACGGCAGGAATCAGTCGGAGGATTTGCGGCTTTCATGTTTAATAATTGCTTATTTAGTATCATCCCTCTACAAGAGATAAATGAGGAAGAGCTGAGAGAAAGGCAGCAAATGTCCCAGTTTCTTACTGAGCAGGGTGACAAATATGTCTCAACTTTTGTAATGTCAAAGAAAGAAACGTATCTTTCCCAGGCGGGAGATAAGGTCTTTTTATTATTGGCAAATCCAGTTCTGGAGGAGCCGAGGGATTACCAGCTGGGAAAAAAGCTTGCTAGATTTCATATCAGAGGCAGATTATATCCCCATCAGGTTAAATCGTGTTCTAGAATCGGTAAATGGAAGGAAATGTGGGAGCAGCGGATAGACGGGATAGAGACGGTCTGGAGAGAAAAACTTCAATCTCATCCGGGTAATGAGTTTGAAAGGCTATTTGTTGAATCATTCCCCTACTTTATGGCACTTGGCGAAAATGCCATACAATATCTGGTGGATACAGAGATTGATGATCAGCCGGGTGCCGTGGATTATGGTACAGTATGCCATGAGCGGTTTCTAAAGAACAGCTGGAGGGGCAGGGTGCTGGTCAGGAATCCCTTTGACTGGGTATTCGACCATGGAACCCGGGATGTTGCAGAATGGGTCAGAGATCATTATCTCGAACATCCCCACACCTATCAGCCGGCTTTAAGGCAATTTATTTCCGACTATCAAAACACATCGGCATTCACTGGTTTTTCTGCAAGACTGCTTTACTCCAGACTCCTCCTTCCCATTCATTATTACGAAACGATTGAAAACTATTTTATTGCCCAGCCTGAATCGCGTCAGAAGGAATTGGAAGAATCTCTTGAAACCATTATTAACAATACCCGTTTATATGAACGGTTCCTCCAGAGCTTTTATGAAGCGGCTGAAATTCCGGCCAAGAAGCTCAGGCTTCCACAGCTTGACTGGCTATAATACAAATGGCTAATCAGATTTTTCCTGTGGTATGATGAATATATAAAGGAATTCATCATGGGAGAGTGTTAAGGATATGAAAAGAAAGCCTTATATTTTTATAACAAGAAAGCTGCCGGCTGGTGCACTTGAACAACTATATCATTCTTTCGAGGTTTCTATGTGGGAGTCGGAAACGGAATCTGTTCCAAGAGATGTGCTGCTAAAGGAGACTCAAAAAGCGGATGCACTGCTGACCATGCTGTCGGATAAAATAGATAGGGAAGTACTAGAGGCTGGTGCAAGCCTGAAGGTTGTCGCAAATCTTGCAGTAGGATACGATAATATCGATTTGAAAACTGCAAGTGAACGAGATATCGTGGTGTGCAATACTCCCGATGTGTTAACAGATACGACTGCGGACCTTGCCTTTGCACTTTTGATGGCTGCGGCACGGAGAATCGTCGAGGCCGCGGAATATGTAAAAGAGGGAGAATGGAAAAGCTGGAGCCCTCTTTTACTTGCAGGCCATGATATTCATCACAAAACGATCGGTATTGTAGGTATGGGTAAAATAGGAGAGGCTCTTGCTAAGCGTGCAACTGGATTCGAAATGGAAATCCTTTATCATAACCGCACAAGAAAGCCAGAAGCAGAGGAGAAGCTTGGGGCTCAGTATGTAAGCTTTGATGAATTAATACAGAGGTCTGACTACATTGTCTGCTTAACACCCCTTACTGCCCAAACAAAAGGCATCTTTAATGGCGGCAGCTTCAAAAAAATGAAGAACTCGGCCATATTTGTAAACGCATCAAGAGGGCCGGTTGTGGATGAACAAGCCTTATATGAAGCTCTGGTATCCGGGGAAATTAGTGCTGCTGGGCTTGATGTATTTGAAACAGAGCCAATAAACGCAGATCATCCTTTGTTAACCCTGAAAAACGTAGTCGCACTGCCCCATATTGGGAGTTCCTCTACAGAAACAAGGATGGAAATGATGGATCTTTGTACATATAATATTGAAGCAGTTCTTACTGGGAAACAGCCAAAAACCCCGGTGGAACTGTAGAACCGATTGTAACAGCGAAGGCTGGGCAGTCTATAGTGAAGGGATATCCTTTTAGGGATGTCCTTTTTTGTGTAGATTCCCTCGGGTATGAACGTGCAATTTATAATACAGCTTGCAAAAATTTTTCCCTCAGAAAATCAAGTCAAAGAGACCTAATATAATCCTTAATTGGTGTAATGGAGGCGGAGATAGTATACTCCGCTCAACTACTTCATGTTTTCAGACACGTGTTAGCTGCGGATATTTATATGAAGATAAATTTAAATTTTCTAACTACTTCTTGAAGGAAAGCGTTTTCAAGTTGTATAGTTAGATTCTTACTATTGTAATATTGAATAAAGACTACTATAATGTCTTTTATACATAAACAATTGTAATTTCCAAAAGAACAAAGAGGGGGAAGCAGATATGGATGTTATTTCAATCGGGTTATTGGGGCTTGGAACAGTGGGGTCAGGTGTGGTTAAAATCATTGAAAATCACCAGGATAAATTGATGCATCAGATTGGCTGCCCTGTAAAAGTAAAGAAAGTCCTTGTTAAAGATATTCATAAAGAACGGAATGTTCAAATTGATAAAGAATTGTTGACCGTCAATCCTGATGATATCTTAGAAGACTCAGAGATTGATGTGGTAATAGAGGTAATGGGAGGTATTGACGAAACGAAGGGTTACCTTTTGAAGGCTTTGAAAAATAAAAAGAATGTCGTGACTGCCAATAAAGATTTAATGGCGCTCCACGGGAATCAATTATTAACAGAGGCGACGTCCAACGGCTGTGATTTATTTTATGAGGCAAGTGTAGCCGGAGGAATACCTATTTTAAGAGGCCTGGTTGAAGGTCTTGCTTCAGATCGGATTACCAAGATGATGGGGATCGTAAACGGAACAACCAACTTCATCTTAACCAAAATGAATAAATTCGGCAGTCCTTATGAAGAGGTTCTAAAAGAAGCCCAGCAGCTCGGATTTGCAGAGGCCGATCCTTCAGCTGATGTTGAGGGACTGGATGCAGCCCGCAAAATGGCTATTCTTTCAACATTGGGATTCTCTATGCCCATTGATCTTTCTGATGTAAAAGTAGAAGGAATTACAGGCATCACCGAGGAAGATATCAGCTATAGCAAAAAGCTGGGGTATACGATGAAGCTGATTGGCATTGCCTCCAGGAATGGAGAAAAGGTGGAAGTAAGCGTTCAGCCGGCCCTGTTGACGGAGACCCATCCGCTTGCTTCGGTAAATGATGAATATAATGCCGTTTATGTATATGGAGAGGCAGTCGGAGAGACCATGTTTTACGGACCTGGTGCCGGCAGCCTGCCTACTGCCACAGCGGTTGTTTCTGACGTGGTAGGGGTAATGAAGAACATGCGTCTCGGTGTAACGGGAAACAGTGCCATTTCCCCACAATACAAGAAATCGCTGAAGACCCCGAGTGAAATACACGCCAAATATTTTGTGCGGCTCCATGTAAAGGATGAGGTAGGCGTTTTTGCAAATATCACTTCCATTTTCTCAGAGCATGGGGTGAGCTTTGAAAAAATCCTGCAGATGCCGATTAAGGAGCATGAACTCGCCGAAATCGTTGTCATCACTCATAATGCGACTCTAAAAGGTTTTGAGGACATTCTAAATAAATTAAAAGAATACGAAATGGTTCGTGAAGTTAAAAGTACGTACCGGGTAGAGGGAGAATGAATCATATGAGCTGGAAGGGATTATTAGCAGAATACCGCGATTATTTACCGGTCACAGAAAATACGCCTAAGCTTTCACTGCATGAAGGAAATACGCCGCTCATTTATTGTGCCAACTTATCACAAGAGCTCGGAGTGGAATTGCATGTAAAGTATGAAGGTTTAAATCCTACAGGTTCTTTTAAGGATCGGGGAATGGTCATGGCTGTTGCCAAAGCGATAGAATCGGGAAGTGATGCCATTATCTGTGCGTCCACAGGCAATACATCGGCGGCTGCTGCAGCATATGCCGCGAGGGCTGGCATCAGATGTATCGTTGTTATTCCGGATGGCAAGATTGCGCTTGGTAAATTGGCGCAGGCCATTATGTATGGAGCAGAAATCGTAGCTATAGATGGGAACTTTGACCAGGCATTAAAGCTGGTGCGCAATATCAGTGAGACTCACCCCGTTTCCCTGGTGAACTCTGTAAATCCTTACCGTCTTGAAGGCCAGAAGACGGCAGCCTTTGAAATTTGCGATGTCCTTGGTTCAGCCCCAGATATCTTAGCCATACCGGTTGGCAATGCCGGCAATATTTCCGCCTATTGGAAAGGCTTCAAGGAGTATCACACATTAAGAGGAACAGGTCTCCCACAGATGAGGGGATTTGAGGCAGAAGGGGCTGCTGCTCTTGTCCATAACCGTGTATTTGAAAATCCAGAGACGATTGCGACGGCTATCCGTATTGGGAATCCGGCCAGCTGGAATCTGGCGGTTGACGCTGCTGCTTCTTCTGACGGTAAAATCGATGAAGTATCTGATGACGAAATCTTAGCTGCTTATAAGCTGCTTGCAAGAAAAGAGGGAATCTTTGCGGAGCCGGCTTCATGTGCATCCATTGCGGGTATCATTAAACAGCTAAAAACAAAAGAAATAGAGAGCGGTTTAAGGATTGTCGCTGTTTTAACAGGCAATGGCTTAAAAGATCCTTCTTCTGCAGTTGACTACAGTGAAATAAAACCAGTTCTTCTTCCAAGCAATGAGGAAGCGATTGTAAAACATATTATGGGTGTGGTCAGGTGAAGAGCAAAGGGAAGATGTTCAAGATAAAAGTTCCTGCAAGTACAGCGAATTTAGGACCTGGGTTTGATTCGATCGGCCTTGCTTTAGGTCTCTATCTGCAGGTTGATGTGTATCCCTCAGAATCTTGGGAAATCATCCACTTGTCTAAGGAGCTGGAGATTTTTCCGCAGGATGGGTCCCATTTTATTTGCAGGATTGCGATGGAGACTGCAGCTGAATTCGGGAAGAAGCTAGAGCCGTGCAAGCTCGTGATATCAAGTGAAATTCCATTAACACGGGGGCTTGGAAGCAGTGCTTCAGCCATTGTTGCAGGGATAGAACTGGCGGATGCAATTGGCGGGCTGAACCTGACCAGAGATGATAAAGTCAGAATTTCCTCGAAATATGAAGGACACCCCGACAATGCAGGCGCTTCTGTATGCGGCGGTTTGGTTGTGGGGGTGCATGGGGACGGGGATACTGAGCTTGTCAGCTTTCCTGTTGAGGATATACGTGTGATTGCTGTGATACCTGAACATGAACTGCCCACGGAGGAGTCGAGGAATGTTCTGCCAGAGGAGCTGTCTTTTAGGCATTCGGTAAAAGCAAGCGCAGTATCCAATACATTCCTTGCTGCTTTTCTCTCCAAAAACTACGATTTAGCAGGAAGAATGATGAAGCAGGACCTATTCCACCAGCCTTTTAGAAGGAATCTGGTGCCGCATATGGAACGGATTGAACATGCTGCCCGAGAAGCAGGAGCATTTGGCTCGGCATTAAGCGGTGCCGGCCCAACGATCATTTGTTTAGCAGAGAGTGATAAGGCATCAAGCGCCGCACTTTTTCTTGCACGTCGTTTTCCTGAATACACGGTAACTGTGCTGGATATTGACAACAAGGGCAGTATAGTAGAAAGAACCGATTCACCCCTAAGCCTGCATGAACGATAAAAAAAGCGATTCCGCCGGGAATCGCTTTACTATATGGAAAACATTTAAATCAAATTAGAATACTTGTTCAACTTCCACTACTCCAGGAACTTCTTCCAGCAGCGCGCGCTCTATACCTGCTTTTAGAGTAATGGTCGAACTTGGACAGCTTCCGCATGCACCAAGTAAACGTAATTTTACAATGCCATCCTCTACATCTACAAGCTCACAATCTCCGCCGTCACGAAGAAGAAACGGACGAAGCTTATCAAGGACCTCTTGAACCTGTTCAGTCATTTCTTGTTCAGACATACCTATCCACTCCTTTCCTATACTTATTATAATCACATTGAACCTAAAAAGCTATTCGAAAATACATCAAATATGTGGGATAGAACGATTTTGCTTTATCATCAGAGGAAATTTCAGTTAAAATAAATACAGGTTCATAAAGTTATAGCAGATCATATGTAATCCCAATTTACAGTTCTTCAGTCGGGATTATCAGTTCCTAAATCATTATATTCCGGAAAAAGGCAGGGGGAAGCTATAAATGAGCAAAGAAGTAGAAATCCAAGTGTACGGGGCTGAAGTGTTATGTCCCAGCTGTGTAAACCTTCCATCTTCAAAAGAAACCTATGAATGGCTGGAAGCAGCATTAACAAGAAAATTCCCGAACCAGTCCTTTCGGGTTAGTTACATAGATATCGAAAACCCTCCAGAAGAACACGTTAAAAAGGAATTTGCCAGAAGAGTGATTGAAGAAGATATGTTTTATCCTGTTGTTCTGATAGAATCCGAAATTGTCGGCGAGGGAAACCCGCGCTTAAAGACCATTGTAGCTGAGATGGAGAAATACGGGTATAAGCAGGCTCAGGAGTAACGATGCGGGAAAGTTCAGTATAAACGAAACAGCAGTACGCTTTGGTGCGTACTGCTGTTTTTCATTATCCATTATGATACTTATACATCCATAGAATCCCTGACTTGATTAAGCGTGCAACACGACCAGTAATTGGCGTATCGTTGACCAGTCCGAAGCCATGCTTGCTGCCAAGCGATCCCATGGTACCTTTTAATTTAATGGAAGGCATAGTTTCAGGCAGAGGCTTTCCGGCCCATTTCTTCTTTAGGATATCAACAATCTGTTCAGCCTGTTCTTCAGCAAGCTGGGCACTTGGTGCAAGAGGAAGGCTGGCACAGTCCCCAACCACAAAAACGTCTTCATTGCCTGGTAAAAAATGCTGTGGTGTAAGGATGACGCGTCCTTGCTTGTCCTTTTCTACAGGAAGGTCCCTAACGACCTTGTTTGGCTGTATTCCTGCCGTCCATACAATTGCATCAAAAGGAAGCGGTTCATCATGATTAAAGAGCAATTTATCTTCTACTTTTGTAATGTTTGCCTTATTAACAATTTCTACATTGTGCTTAGTAAACCATTTTTGTACGTATTTACTTAAACGCTCAGAGAAGGCGGATAGAATATGTTCGCCGCGGTCGAAAAGAACCACATTTAAATCCGGCCGGCTTTCATTGAGCTCACTCGCAAGTTCAACTCCGCTCAGGCCAGCCCCTACGATTCCCACTTTCGAACCTGGTGCCAGATTATTCAGCACCTGATACGTGGCACGGGATTTTTCAATAGTCTGTATACTTAAGGTATACACATCTGCTCCAGGGACGTTATGGAACTTATCCTCACAGCCGAGGCCAATCACAAGATCATCATAGCTTACCGGCTCTCTGTCTTTAAGGAATACTTTTTTCTGCTCTAAACTAATTTCAGTAATTTCCCCGAATAAAATATTCAGTCGCTCATGCTCTGGAAATGAAACACGTACATCCTGATCTGAAACGGTCCCGGCTGCAAGTGCATAATATTCCGTTTTTAAACAATGATAAGGCGAGCGGTCTATCAAGGTGATGGCAGTATCTTCTGGAAGCTGATTTGGAAGCAGTCTCTGCAGGATTCTCATTCCGCCATAGCCCCCGCCAAGTAGTACAAGATTCTTCATGTTCGTTAACCCCTTTTGCGTATAAAATAGCTTCTAACAAGTATACAAAGGTTACAGACCAGCATAAGGCAATCAATATGTCATATTGAAACCGGATGCAGCGATTTTAATAGATTTTTTAAATGAAAAGGTTCATAATGTTATATTTAAATACCATTAAAAGTATAGCGAAATTAATGGTAAATCTCAATAGAATTATATAATTACGTATTTTTAAATTATTGGCAATACTAAGGAAGAGACAAAGGGGAATCATTTCATACATAAGTAGACTACCCCAATTTCTTCAAAGGAAACAAGTTTTACCATGAGCCGAAAGATTGACTAAATTTGAAAAAAAAGGTAGGATTATGGCGTTAACAGTGAGGTGAAGGTATGCAACCGATCATAGAATTCTGCATAAGTAATCTGGCGAGCGGATCTCAGGAAGCTCTAGAAAAACTGGAGAGGGATCCTGATCTGGATATCGTCGAATATGGCTGCCTTGGTTATTGCGGTAAATGTGCAGCCAGCTTCTTCGCCCTGGTGAACGGCGATGTCGTAACAGGAGAAAGTCCAGATGAGCTTGTTCAAAATATATATTCATACTTGGAAGAAAATCCAATGTTCTAATAGAAAAGCGGAGAACGGTGCCTTCAAAAAAACTGCTTTTTATATGAATGTTTAGCTATCTAAGTTATAAATGAGCTTTAATTGAAGGCAGCCATCCGAGTAGCATAAGACGAGCTGGCCGTGAGAAGCGCTCTTTCTTCTCATGGACTGATTGGCTTATGACGGGAGGATGGCAGTTCGGAGCTGGACACAAAGAAAAGCGGAGAACGGTGCTTTTCTGCTTCATTTTTAAGAAAGCTGGCCTTATAATGGCTAGCTTTTTGTATTTCTTCATCCACTACAAGAAAAGCAGACTCCTGATAAGAAGACAGAAGCATAACCGCCTTAGTAAGCCAAGCATAAGTCGGGCAATCAACAGGAAGTGTGCTTCCTCCTATAATTGGCAGATGAAGGGAGAAGGCAGTCCGAAGCTCAACCATTATATATACTCAAACTGTATACTTGGTTTACACTAGAAAAAGGAAATCCGACTGCGGATTTCCTTTTTCTGTATAGTTAATGAGACTGCAGCTGCCTAATCTGATGCCATTGTTCTTTCGCCATTTCTACAATTTTTGTTTCTGTTGTCTGTCTCTGCCGCTCTATCACCATTGAGAAATGTCTGGTTGCTTTTGAAATATCCCCCACCCTGCGGGAAATTTCTCCTATTAAATAAAGCAGTTTAATTTCTGACATCTGTGTGCCTCTATAGTCCATAGAAGAAAAGGATTCATCATACTCCTTCAGGGCCAAAGAAAGGAATCGGAATTCGCTCTCAGGCTGTGTATCTCTGTTCAGCCAGGCAATTCTTAGCAGTAATCCTGCGGAAGTGACGTGCTTCTCCTTTTTTAGCTGACCGCAGTATAAAGCAAGCTTGTACGTATTGATGGCGTCCTTGAGAGTGCGTTTACCGCCAAAATCCTGCGGTACCCACACGCTTGTGACTTTTTCTCTGATTAATTCTTTTGTGAATGGAGGAAAAGAGGCGGAAAACTCATCCGTAGAGGAGAAACCGCAATGGGGACAAACCAGGATTTTATATAATAATGAATTCGCTTCTTGATGCGAATAAATTGGACGAAAATCTGTATCATAACTCACAATCTTTATAAATCTCGAACGGAGCTTTGTTGAACTAAAATTTCTGCCGCAGAAAATGCAGTCAGCTTTCTTTTCGTAAAAAGGCGTAATCTGTTCCATCTGCAGCTCCCCTTAGTAGAAAATATAGGTAATTTTACCCTGTTAAGTATCATTATAGGACTAATGGTACAAAAATACTATATGTACTTATTTGTCGGAGTAAACTGCAAAGTTGAGCACAATAAATAAACTGATATATACTATACAATATAAAGAAATATAATTAGGAGGCAAAAATGATGAGTGATTTAATAACTCTAACAGAAGCTGCTGCGCTCCATATTAAAGATATGATGAAACAAAATGAAGAAGAAGATGCTTTTTTAAGAGTATCTGTTAACGGCGGCGGATGCAGCGGCCTTTCATATGGAATGGGATTTGCCCATGAAATAGGCGAATCCGATACTAAGCTCGAACAGCATGGACTAACTTTACTAATAGATGATGAAAGTTCTTCCATTTTGAAGGGAACAGTCATTGATTACAAAGAATCCCTAATGGGGGGCGGATTTACCATCGACAATCCTAACGCGATAGCTGCTTGCGGATGCGGATCCTCTTTCCGTACAGCTGTAAATGCGGGAAAACCGGAAGAGTGTTAAGGTGAAATTGCGGTAAGTGTTGCTTTGGATAAATAAAAAGGCACCGCTTAAGTTATGTAACATACTTAAGCGGTGCCTTTCGTTTGGGAATGGAAATTAGCCTATATCCTCCTCCGTGGGATAGTGACTTTTTTGGATGAGAGCATCCTTTTTATATATTATGAGCTAATAAGAGTAAAAAGATGGATGAAGGGAACAGGACTGTTTGGATACCAGGGTACGAAAATATTCTTTTTGAGGTCCGTTCTTATGTTATAAAGCTGGATTTTTCATGAAAAAGTCTACTGTGGGTCCTTCAACCTCATATAAAAGGATAGATATCGTTGAGTTTAGCTGAATTAAGTTCTCTTTAGGTACTGACCTGGAGTTTTTATGCTTAAGATTTTGCCTTTTATGCTTAGGCTTTTTGGTTTTATGCTTAAGTTTTAACTGTTTATGCTTATCTCTTTAGGTTTTATGCTTATCTTCATCTTTTCTATGCTTATTTTAGAGGGGATATGCTTATAAAAGTCCCATTATGCTTATTGTGGCGAGTATATGCTTAAGGAGGACTGTCCCCCATTTCCCAAATTATTTCCCGTATTGCAATACAGCAAAACAACCAGGCCGCAAAAGCCTGGTTATTTTTTTTCGCTTAATTCTAAACTAATCGCCACACACTTTTGAATCCATTCTACCTCATATTGATCATTCGGCAGGAGCCGATTCTTTAAGTCTCCAATAACTTTGATGCCTTCACTCTCACATAACTGAAGACAGGCTTTATATAAGTCTTCATCCAGTTCATCCTCATCCCAGTATACCGGAATTTCTGAGTGATTTCTGGAGTGATATAGGAATGCTCTTGTATGTCCGTCAGTAAATATAATGGTTCCGTCCAGATTTCTTATAGGCAGCGGGCTGTTATAGGTAAAGCTGTTTGTTAAATGGTCTAACTTGGCCTGGTTCAAATAGATCTGGCTTGGCTATATATCGTTAATTTTCATCAGAAAGGTTTTCATGTTTTTCACTCCCTCATACTTATACTGCATGGGAAGAGATATTTCCTTCCAAGAAGGTACAAAAAAACAGCCCCTGCACGAAACAGGAAGGCTGTCTACAATAGTTTTAAGAAAACATGGATGTACTATGCAGCGGCTGCACTCGAGCCTTTGGATCGATAAAGGCTTTTGCGTTGTTTACAGCAGTTGGTGCTTCTCCAAAGCCCGTAGCAATCAGTTTAGCTTTGCCTTCATAGGTACAAATGTCGCCGGCTGCGTAAATACCAGGGATATTTGTTTCCATTTTGGAATTAACCACAATGGAATTTTTCTCGATCTCAAGTTCCCATTCTTTGATGGGCCCTAGAGATGATACGAAGCCGTAGTTAATGATGACTGCATCTACATCCAGGATTTCTTTCTCTTCGCCTTTTGCACTTTCTAGAACAACCTGCTTGATGCCGCTTTCGTCCCCAATCACTTCAGAAGGAATGTAGGGAGTTTTAATTTCTACCTTAGAGTTTTGAAGGTTTTCCACACTGTGCTCATGGGCGCGGAATTTGTCTCGTCTGTGCACGATGCTTACTTTTTCTGCAATGGGTTCAAGCATCAAAGCCCAGTCGACTGCGGAATCGCCGCCGCCGAATACGACTACTTTTTGACCGGCGAACTTATTGAGGTCATCGATGAAATAGTGAAGGTTCTTGCCTTCATATTGTCTTGCATTTTCTAACTCTAACCTGCGGGGCTGGAATGCACCGTTCCCGGCAGTGATGATAATGGTTTTAGAATAATGAATTTCATCATTCGTTGTAATTTTGAAGACGCCGTCAGCCTGCTTCTCAACCTTTTCAACAGCTTGCTCCAGACATACAGTCGGTTCGAACTTTGACATTTGTTCTTTAAGATTGTCAACAAGTTCCTGTGCCCTTACTTTTGGAAAGCCTGCTACATCGTATATGTACTTTTCAGGATACAAAGCAGACAGCTGTCCGCCCAGCTGAGGAAGACTTTCTATAATCTTAACGGAAGCCTGGCGCATGCCGCCGTAGAAAGCCGTGAAAAGCCCGGTTGGCCCGCCTCCGATAATGGTAATGTCATAAACAGTTTGGTTTTCTTTCACTCTGGTACCTCCCAAGTAAATTCAGTCTTTTATTATTTTATCACAAATTAAAAATGATAGTCCTGCGGAAAGCCCTTGATATCACTAGAAAAAGAAGAAAAAACGGAAAATTAAAACTTTTCACCTTGGTATACGCTTACAATCGTTGTAAAAGGGAATTACTCAAATGGAAGGACTGATAAAATCTGTTAACGTAAAATTTCCGATTTCTTGACTTGAAATGTCTTTTAAAAAGGAATAATATGTAGTGTAGAACATGTTAACATTCTGTGACAAATCTCTAACATTTTTTTGAACTAATTCGTGAATTATATCACAAACTTCATGCTTTCATATACAATTATTATAAAGGTAAGAATTGTTGTGATTTGACACATAAGAACATTACAATATAAAAAAGGTGGATTTGATACTCGTGAGAAAGCCTAAAATTGTTATTCTTGGCGCTGGTTATGGCGGCTTGATGGTTGCTACCAGATTGCAGAAAAGCTTAGGAGTAAATGAAGCAGATCTCGTACTAGTAAACAAAAATGATTACCATTATGAAACAACTTGGCTGCATGAAGCATCAGCTGGGACTCTCAGCCCTGATCGTGTACGTTATGACATCCGTGATGTAATCGATAAAAATAAAGTAGATTTCATCCAGGATTCAGTTGTAGAGATTAAGACATCTGAAAAAATGGTTATTCTTGAAAACGGGGAAGTCTCTTATGACTATCTTGTCGTAGCTTTAGGCGGAGAATCTGAAACATTTGGTATTCAAGGCCTTAAAGAGCATGCATTCACGATTTCAAACGTGAACAGTGCACGCCAGATCAGAGAGCATATTGAATTACAATTTGCAACTTATCATAACGAAACAGTAAAACGGGATGAGCGCCTGACTATTGTTGTCGGCGGAGCAGGTTTCACAGGTATAGAATTCCTTGGGGAGCTTACGAACCGTATCCCTGAGCTTTGCAAAGAGTTTGATGTAGATTTCCATAAAGTACGCATTATCTGTGTGGAAGCAGCTCCAATGGTGTTGCCTGGATTCGATCCTGAACTGGTTTCCTATGCCACTTCTCAATTAGAGAAAAAAGGCGTGGAATTCCGAATTGGAACTGCCATCAAAGAAGCTACTCCTGAAGGTATCATTGTTGGAAAAGGCGAAGAAGAAGTAGAAGAAATCAAAGCTGGTACAGTTGTGTGGGCTGCCGGTGTACGTGGAAACTCCGTTATTGAGAAATCCGGAATTGAAGCTATGCGTGGACGTGTTAAAGTGGACCCTAACCTAAGAGTACCAGGACATGAAGATCTCTTTGTTATCGGTGACAGCTCTTTAGTTATCAACGAAGAAATTAACCGCCCGTATCCGCCAACTGCCCAAATTGCTATGCAGCAAGGTGAACTGGTCGCTAAAAACATTACAGCACTAGTCCGCCAGCAGGAACACTTAGACACGTTCCATTTCGATAATAAAGGAACGGTATGTTCTTTAGGGGAAGATGATGCGATCGGTGTTGTCTTTGGTAAAAAGGTAACGGGAAGCAAAGCTTCTTTCATGAAGAAAATGGTTGATAACCGCGCTTTATTCATGATAGGCGGCGTTGGTCTAACACTTAAAAAAGGTAAATTTAAGTTCTTTTAATAATGTACATCAGAGGCTGCCTGGAAAGGCAGTCTTTTTTGTGTACAATCAAGTAAGAAGCTTGAGTACAGAAAGATGAATGTTCTTCGCATTCTCACCGCATAATAATCCTGTACTAAAAATGAAAAAGTTTTTTAAATTTTCTGTATTTTTGACATTGAGTTAGATAATAAAAGGAAAAGCCGTATGTATCCGTTTACATGGGGTGAAATCGGCTCTTAATGAGATTTATTTTTTTTCTTATCCTTGATATATTATCTGACAACAAAGGAAATATCGGAGGGATATAAAAAATGAAGAGAAATCAAAATGAATGTACGTATTGTTCAGGTAAAGGCTACTTTCAGCTCCTTTTAGGAGGATCGGAAACTTGTTCATGCTGTGAAGGAAGCGGCACGGTTGAAAATGAAGCATAAAACTCCACCATCCTTGTGGAGTTTTTCTTATGTTAACAAAAAAGACGGCTGCTAAGATGTATTATTGACGAGTCCTTGTACATTAAGTACACTAGAAAGTGATGTTTCTAGGGAGGACAAATTTTCCATGAATATAGCCATTCTAATTATATCGATGGTATTGTTTTTTGTTTTGTTATTTGGTATTGGCTTCATTATGAACATGCTTTTGAGAAAAACCTGGCTGGTTGCTATTTGTTATCCAATCATTGCGGCACTTTTTATCAATGATCAAAGATTAGCAGTCTATTTTACTGAACCGGGTGCTGCATTCCCTAAGCTCTGGGATAAAATCCTATCCCTGCATCTGGCTGATATTTTAATTTTAAGTTTCGGATTGCTGGGTGCATTAGGGGCAGGGATTACCATTAGAATGCTGCGTGAAAGAGGATACAGAATGTTTTAAAGGAAGCTTGTTTGCATAGTTGAGCAAACATTGCCGGCTTTTAGGAACGAGGGTCTGAATTCAGGGGGAATCCTGGATTCAGGCTTTTTTTATTTAGTATAAAAAAAGCAGCTATGATGGGGTTTATTTAACTCAGGCTGCTTACAGGTCACTCCTTAAAGGAATATTTCTCTCTGGAATGGGGAAGAAATAGTGGATGAGAGGAGTGAATGATTATATTGATAAAAATAAAAAACATTTCTTTGAGAGTGTTATTTTTATGTTTATTCATGTTAGCCCTGCACTCGACCTATTTTAGTATAACAGGAGTAAAAGCAGAAACCATTTGGATATCCGATGGTTCAAGGAATATCCAGGAGGGAATCACACATACTTTCCGTTATCTCGGTCTGAGTACTAAGAGTTTAAAGCATGCATATCCCGCCGCTCTTAAAATATCGTCAAGTTCAGTAAAAGCTTCTTCTGCCGGGGCTAAAGGTTTAGGCAAGTATGCAAATTATAAAAATTACCCTAAAACCACCGTAACAGCAACTGGCTATACAGCAGGGTACGAATCGACTGGCAAACAGGCATCAAGTCCAAGCTTTGGAATTACCTATTCAGGTGTGAAAGTGAAGCGGGATTTATTTTCAACGATTGCTGCTGATTTAAACGTGTTCCCGCTCGGTACAATTTTGTTTATCCCAGGATATGGGTATGGAGTTGTTGCCGATAAGGGCGGAGCCATAAGAGGTAACGAATTGGACTTGTTTTATGATACAGTTGAAGACGTTTATACATATTGGGGAAAGAAAACATTAGACATATATATCATAAAGCGCGGCAAAGGTGAACTAAAGGAAACAACATTGAAAGCATTAAATGAGAGTAAGGAACTCCAGGTGGTTAAGCAGGAGCTCATGAAAAAGAATAATGAATAGAAAAAGGGGAGTCCCAAAATGATTTAGGACTTCCTTTTTGCTGTTTCTGTGTTCCATAACCCATCGCTGTTTATATCCCTGTATTTTTCCGGATGCAAAATCTTTGCCAGCTTGATCAGCCCGTCAAGAAGCCTTGGGGAAGGTCTGCAATATAGGGGTTCTTCAAGAACTAGTATAGAGTCATTTTTAATTGCATTCAGGCGGTCCCATCCCGGCCTTTTTTTTACAATGCCAGGCTGTACTTTCCTCAATGGCACTCCAACCCATGCCAGACAAATGACATCTGGGTTCCTTTCCGCCACATCTGCATCACTTGTCTGGACGCTTGCCAATTCTACATCTTGAAAGAGATTCTGTGCTCCTGCAAGCCGGCTGATTTCAGTCAGCCAGTTTATCTTTCCGGGAGTGAAAATAGGCTTTGGCCACCATTCCCAATAGAGGGAAGGCCTCTCAGTGATGGTGTCAGAGATCTCCTTGATCGTACTGATTAAAGACTTGTAAACTCGTATTCTTTCTGCTGCTAGTTCTTCAATACCCAGCAGTTTCCCCACAGTGTGGAGATCTTCTGCAATATCATCAAGAGATTGTGGATTGAGTACTACATGGGGAATATTCCTCTTCTGTAATTCTTCAATATTCCTTTCCATGCCTGGAACACTTAAAGAAGCCAGTACCAAATCAGGCTTCAGGCTTTCCGTACGTTCCATATCAATGGACAAATCCGGCCCGAGCCTCGGAAGGCTGATAATTGATTCCGGCCAGTCTGAAAAGTCGTCCACAGCAATCAGCTGCTCCTGTACGCCAAGAAAAACGCAAAGCTCCGTGTTACTTGGACATATCGAAATAATTCTCATGCTCTCACCCTCAAAATAGAAACTTGTATAAAAGTAAAGTTAAAAAAATACCTGTCAAACCGCCAAAAAATACCTCGATTGGCTTGTGGCCAAGAAGTGTTTTCAGTTCCTTTTGTTTCTCTTTTGGGCCTTTTTGCTGCCAATTTTTTGCTTCTGCTGTAAATTTGCCGAAATCAATGACCAGTTTATTCAGTACAGCAGCCTGTTCCCCAGCCTGTCTTCGGACACCTGTAGCATCGAACATAGTAATAATAGCAAATAACGCAGCAACAGCAAATACGTTTGAGTGAAGGCCGCTCTCAATCGCAACTCCTGTAGCAAGTGAGGTGACTGCTGCAGAGTGAGAGCTTGGCATACCTCCAGTACTGTTTAACAAAGACCAATCCAGCTTTCGAAGTGCAATATAATGGATGGGGACTTTTATAAACTGTGCAAAGAAAATAGCGAGAAGTGCCGAGAGCAAGGGAAAGTTTAACAGTATCTCCATTCATAATCTCCTTTAAATTCCATATTTATTAATATTATGGGCAGGCTGAGTCTTTAAAAGAGTCGTAATCGTACTATCCATTTACCCCCTAAAAATCAACCTACCCCTCAAAAATCTCCTGTACATCGTAATTTCTATAGTGTTTCAGCCGCTTCCATAATGGCAGCATACTCTTATTGGAAGGTAGCTAAGTGATACATGTAGAAGCATATGTCAAACGTACAACATCTTCTTCATGTTTTTATCCTTTGTATATATGTATTCCTTTAAACCAATCTATAGAAAGATAAACTTCTGACTCCCTGGTAAAACGTTACTCCCCCGGTTCACATGAAAAAGGAGGTTTTATTTAGCAACTATAAAGTTTTTAATTCGAAATAAATTGAAAAATTAGTTATAATAAAATGGTTAAAACTTGGAGGTGCTTTTATATGTTTCATATACATAACCATTTATCTGTTGATCAGCAGCTTGAATTAGTAATTGTAGGTATATATGACAAACCAGCTAAATTTTCTGAGTATGCAAAAAGTGCGGATGAAGTCTTGGACGGCCAGCTTACCGAGCTGTTAAAGGATGGGGAAATTTCTGCAAAAGCTAGGAAGGTTTCCAAAATCCATACATTAGGAAAGCTGGGTGCTAAGCAATTAGTGTTTGTAGGTCTGGGAAAAGAAAAAGAATTATCCTTTGAGACCTTAAAGGAGGCGGCCGGTAAAGCTTTCAAACAGCTAAAAGGTACAAAAGCACCGGGTGCGGCTATCGATCTTGAATCCTTCACGATCGAAACAATCAGTGCGACGGATGCCGCAAATGCCATAAGTGAAGCGTTTGCTCTTGCGTCATATCAATTTGAAGGATATAAACAAAAGCCAAACGAACCTGAAAAAAAGATTGAAGAATTACATGTGTTCACGGCTGTTGATGAGGCTGACATTAAAGCAGCCCTGACAGTAGGCTATGTTTACGGCAAGGCGACAAACTCTGCAAGAGATCTTGTCAATCTGCCCCCAAATATGCTGACAGCAAGTGATCTTGCCGAATATGCCAGGAGCCTCGGTGAAAAATATGGTTTCGAAACTGAAATTTTAGATAAAGAAGAGATGCAAAAGCTTGGGATGGGTGCGCTTCTGGCTGTAAACCAGGGATCAGTTGAGCCGCCTAAGATGATTGTTTTAAAATATCAAGGCAAAGAGAACTGGACAGATGTTATCGGCCTGATCGGTAAAGGAGTTACTTACGATACAGGAGGCTATTCCCTAAAACCGCGTGAAAGCATGGTAGGCATGAAAACGGATATGGGCGGTGCAGCGGCTGTTCTTGGGGCAATGGAAATCATAGGTGAAATGAGACCGGAACAGAATGTAGTAGCCGTAATTGCCTCGACAGACAATATGGTAAGTGCTGAAGCATTCAAGCCTGATGACGTAATTACGTCTATGAGCGGTAAAACCATTGAAGTGACAAATACAGACGCTGAAGGCCGTCTTGCGCTGGCAGATGCGGTAACGTACGCTAAGCAGCATGGAGCCAATTATCTTGTAGACGTAGCAACTTTGACAGGCGGAGTTATCATCGCTCTTGGCTCTGAAATGACAGGTGCGATGACAAATAATGAAGCCTTATTTGAACAGGTGCTGGAAGCTTCCGCTGAAGCCGGAGAACCTATGTGGAGGCTTCCAATTACAGAAAAAGATAAGAAACGTGTAAGAAATAGTAAATTAGCTGATTTAAATAATTCTCCCGGACGAGAAGGCCATGCCATTATGGGAGGTGCTTTTGTAGGGGAATTTGCAGAAGAAACACCATGGGTCCACTTGGACATCGCAGGTACTTCGACAGCTAAGAGAGACTCAGAGCTTGGAACGTCCGGCGCTACTGGAGTCATGACCAGAACTCTAGCCCTATTAGTTGAAAGATTTGAATCTGCAGCTGAATAAAACCGATTAAGCCGAGTGCCAGAGCCTCGGCTTTTTCTTTAGGTTTTGTTATGTGCTGGGGGAGAAATAGGATTCAATGCCGCCCATCCTGTTTTGCAGCAAACCTAAAGCCCCGGCGTCTTACCCTATTAAATCAACCTTTTTAAAAGATAATACTGCCTGAGTTCCTTAACAGGGTGATCCTCTATTACACCAGCTACTTCATAGCCGTTTTTTTGATAGAAATCTGGAGCTTGGAAGCTAAATGTATCCAGTTGAATAAGGTTGCAACTATTTTCTCTTGCAAACTCCTCAATATCATTTAATAACTTATTCCCGTACCCTCTGCCCCTGATGGATGCATCGACCCATAAAAAATCAATATGTAAGTGATACCAAAAAATCGTTCCCGTTATGCCGCCTAAAATATTCTCTTTATCATCTCTTAGGATAAAATTTATCTGTTGGATTGGATGTTTTACTTCATCAGGTATGTAAGAAGCATTATGTTCGATCACCTTTTTTCGAATGAAATTCCTATCTTCCTGCTCCACTGCCTTAGTGATTTTCATATTTTACCTCCACAAAAATGCTGATTACTTTTTAACCTATAAAGCTATATATATAACATACTAAAGAATGCATGCTTTAAAGATTGTGCCGGCACAAGATATCATCTCCCAGTCCAGTAGTTTTTTGTCCTTTAAGCCCACTCAATTCCTACTTATCAGGCATACATAATATAGAATACTAAGCCAGACAAAGAGGAGGTAATTCTTGTGGGCTATAGACCGGTTTACGGTTTTGGCGGCTATGGCAGGCGGCCGTATTATGGGGGATCCGGCTGGAGCATAGGTGCACCGTTCCTTGGAGGCCTGGTAGGCGGCTTGATCGGGAGTGCAATCTTGAGGCCCCGGCCTTATCCATTCTATGGAGGCGCAATTCCTCCGGCCCCGGGACTTGGAGCATATCCAGGATATGGAGCGTACGGAGGCTATGGAGCAGGACTTGGAGGATATGGAGTAGGACCAGGCGGATATTATTAATCATTCAGGCTGTAAGAGGGTTGGAACCACTACCTATTGAATGGGGTGCCTTCTGAGCGGAGCGCCCCTTCGATTGAAACCTCATTCGTACTCCAGATTGCCAAATGGAAGCCACATAACTTTTTTTTGCAAAATTGAAGGAACAACGCAGTGGATAGCGAATAGGTAACAGCAACAACTGTATAAAGGAAGCTGCCTGCAATTCGTTAATTAAGTGCTATAACACAAATGATGCAGAAAAAGGTTTTTCTGATATACATAAGGGGGAAACAGCAGTTTTTTACCCTTTTCTCTATGCTAACGACTGGAAATTGTATTATGCTGAAAATATAATGGCAGAGATTATCGGACTGCAGTTTTATTTGGATTTTTAAAGATGAACGGATGGCATGTAAAGCTGTGCGCATCGAATTATTTGCAAAAAGCCGGAGTCCCGTTTCGGATGCTTCGCAATCGAAGGCTAAAAGCTCTTGTAAAAAGGCTGTTTTCGCAGAAAACTTTGTTGTTTTTGAACAAGGGGGTTGATTGGAACGTGAGGATGCTCGCGGACCTTAGGGGCGGGCGCCCGAGCCTCCTCGGCTTCGCCTGTGGGGTCTCACCTGATCGAAAAGCGGAGGACGGTGCTTTTCAAGAAAAGATCCATCCAAAAGCTGAATGATAATCTTTTTTACTAGAGGACAAAACGCTAAAAGAAAAGCAGACACCTGATAAAGAAGACTTGCTGATTGGCAAGCGACAGCGAAGACAGAAGCTTAGTCGCCCTTACCACGCTTGTGACGCCACGTCCTGTGGCCCCGCCTGGCTCGCACATCCTTGTGCATCGTGCGTTAGCCGGGCATAAGACTAGCGGCAGTAAAAGGCCGATTTTGCCTTTTAATGGCGATTGGCTAGACCCGCGGTGTCAGTCCGGAGCTGGACAATACCCGCTGCTCCCGCGCAGAAAGGCGGAAAGCGGTGCCTGCCAATCATTTGATATTTTAAAGCTCAATGTTGATTTAATAAATATAAAATACTTAACAAAATTGGCAGGCAGAGACACGATAAAGAAGACTTGCTGATTGGCGAACGACAGTGAAGACAGAAGCTTAGTCGCACTTACCACGCTTGAACGGCCACGTCCTGTGACCCCGCCTGGCTCGCACATCCTGTGCATCGTGCGTTAGCCAAGCATAAGACGAGCTGGCTGTGGGGAGTGCTTTTCTTCCCATAGACGGATTGGCTTATGACTCGAGTGTCTCAGCTTGGAGCCGGATCGAGGAGTCTCGCACCTTACGTTCCAATCAACCTGTTTAACAATAGGGTAGGTTCACCGAACTATTAAAAAACAACAATCTTTTAGAAAAGAGCCTTTAAAAATAAAATATAAATGAGGAGGAAATAATGGATACATCTAAAACGCTTTTACATGCACTTGGTATTGAAATACTGGAGGTTGCCCGCGGTTCAGTCAAGGCGTCAATGCCTGTAGATGACAGAACGCGTCAGCCTTTTGGATTATTGCATGGCGGGGCCTCGGTTGCCCTTGCCGAAACAGTAGCCAGTATTGGCGGCTATGAATTAGTTGATAAGGAACATGAGGGAGTAGTGGGGCTGGAAATTAACGCTAACCATATAAGAGGAAAAAAAGATGGAATCGTTTATGCGGCTGGCCAGGTATTGCATCAAGGGAGGACAACCATGGTTTGGGAAGTTAAGATTACGGATGAGCAGGATCGGCTAATTTCTGTATCCAGGTGTACGCTTGCTGTCATCAAACTTGCGCATAACTAAGCAAATCACGTTTAATACCTTTTAAACACCACGGTATGCCGGCTGCTTTACGCACAGTGAGCCGGGCGCACAATTTCCATTACAAAAAGAGGCAATCATGAAAAATACATATTTTACGGGCTATTTTCCTTTAATGGCAATCATTCTTTTTAGTTTATCTTTAGCAGTATGTACGGAAATGAAATCGATCACCCTTCTAAAACAAATCGGCATATACAGCGGCATGCGGGAGTTCTTTTCCGAAGCAGGACTGAAGCTTACCCTTTTAATCGTTTTCCTTCTCGTCTTCTTTATGGTGTTTTCAGCTTTGAAGCTTATATCAGATACCATTCTTGAATTATCGCTGCTGTTCTTTTCAAAGGACTCAGAAGGAAAGTCGCTGAAAGGAATTCGAAAATGTTCCATCATTTTTTTTATAGGGGGATTGGCATCAATAGGGAGTTCAGGCTGGCTGCCTGGTATTATCCTCATCTTTTTGGCATCAACTCTAACCGCATTTGTCTATATGGTCTATCAAACTAGTCCGGTATTAACTACTGCAGGACTTACGGGTATGATCTTCTTTCATACTTTGGTCTGGTCCACGTTGCTGTTAATCGTCGGATTTTCATTACTAAAGTTATATAACAGTATATTGGCCAGCCTGCCCCTGTAAAGTAGTTGTTCAATTTAATGCAGAAAGCATGGGGTAAACAGAAAAGGGGACGGAAAGAAAAGACCCGCTCCAGGATGCTCGCGGACCTTAGGGGCGGGTGGTGAGCTCCTCGTCTTCGCCTGCGGGGTCTCACCTGATAAAGAAGACTTGATGATTGGTAAGCGATATCAAAGACAGAAGCTTAGTCGCCCTTACCACGCTCGAACGGCCACGTCCTGTGGGCCTGCCTGGCTTGCACATCCTGTCATCGTGCGTTAGCCCGGCATAAGACGAGCGGCAGTGAAAGGCTGATTTTGCTTTTTAATGGCGATTGGCTTATGACTCGAGGGTCTACGCTTGCAGCTGGATCAAGGAGTCTCCCACCTTAAGCTCCCATCAACCTGATTTAACAATAGGGTGACGTAACAAAACTTATTAAAAAGCAACATTCTATTAGAAACGAGCAAAAAGAGCAGTCCGTTGTTAACTTGACCTGCTCTTTACAAACATTATTCTTTGTTTTCCTTCATAATATCCTTCCAGATGAGCAGATGGGGAGCTCCTGCCTTTTGAGACTCAATGCTTGCCGGAATATCTTTCCCCACCCAGATAGCAGCGGTATATTTTTCCGTCAGCCCTGCAAACCAGAGATCTTTATAATCATTCGTTGTTCCTGTTTTCCCCCCGATATATGAAGAGGGGAAATAGGCTTTCCGCCCCGTTCCTTCAGTAACGGTCCTGTTTAAAAGAAGGCGCATTGATTTAACCGTCTCAGCATTCCAAACTTTAATCGATGAATCATTCCACTTGTACAGCACTTTACCATTTCGATCTTTAACGCTTCTGATGGCCCGTGCAGGCTGGTAACTTCCGTTATTAAAAGATGTATATGCATTTGTGATTTCAAGCGGGCTCATACCATAAGTAAACCCTCCTATAGCTGCTGGCAGACTGTAATCCTCTTTGGGAAGCTTCTTAAAATCAAATGCTTGTAAATAGCTGAATGATTTATTGATGCCTGTTTGATTGAATAACCTTAGAGCCGGTGTATTGTAAGAATGGGCAAAAGCTTCTTCTATTGTGACTAGACCATACACTGCTTCTCCATAATTTTTAGGGCAATATCCATTTTGACAGAACGGACCTGCGCTGACTTTCTCCAGAATAGAGTGCTTGGCCGTGTCCAGATAAGGGCCGTAAACCAGCAGAGGCTTAATGGCCGAACCAGGCTGTCTATAGCTTTGAAAGGATCTGTTAAAAGAATATTTTTTATAATATTTTCCCCCAATCAAAGAGACAAGCTCATGCGTATGATGTTCTATAACTACAGCTGCACTCTCAATATCTGTTTTACGAAGGTGCATTCTGATAGATTTGACGGCGGACTCCTGGATGTTCCTGTCCAGCCCGGTTTGAATCACTATTCCGGATTCAAGAAGTTCCTGCACCCGATTCGTCAATCGTTGATTTATTGCTTCCCTTTCACTCACTTTGGCTTTTTCCAGATTAACCGCATAGCCCTCAGAAACGGCAATCAGTTCCTTAAATTCCGCTTCAACATACGACGTATAATCTGGATAAAGATCCACCCGGTGCCGAGGGTTGAGGACGATTTTCGCAGCTTTAATGTTTCTCGATTCTCCAGCGGATAAAATCTTTTTATCAGTAAGGATCTGAAGAATTCTTTCCTGTCTTTTCTTAACACCCTCATAATGAGTAAAAGGGTCATACATGGAAGGGTTATTTGGAATTCCTGCTAGAAAGACGAGCTCTGCCTTCGAAAGCCTGGCGGCAGGCTTATTAAAATACAGCTTAGCTGCAGCTTCTATTCCATAAGCCCCATTCTGAAAATAAATGGCGTTAATGTACATTTCAAGAATCTGCTGTTTAGTGAATCTTCGTTCTAGCTCGTATGCATAAAGAAGCTCGGAAAGCTTGCGATTATACGTTTTCTCTTGAGTCAAATAAAGATTGCGTGCCAGCTGCTGAGTAATCGTGCTTCCCCCCTGACTTGGGGAATCAGCCTGTGCGTTGGCGAGAACCGCTCTTGAAATTCCAGAAATGTCTATGCCGCTATGTTCGTAAAAGTGCTGGTCCTCGATGGCTACAAAGACTTGTTTGAGCAGCTTAGGAATGTCTTGATCCTGAAGGTAAATACGATTCTGGGGTTCGGCTGCTTCCATAATGACCGACCCGTCTCCCGCTGTAATGGTACTGGTTAAAGGCAGACTTATCTTATCTCTCCTGATCTTTGTTTGAATAGCATCCTGTACAGTTTCTGCACTCTGCCACTCTTTGTATGTTAATTGCGTAAGTACAGCCAGCATAGGTATAAGTAAAACGATTGTTATATATCCAAAAAAGGTACGCTGCATGTTGATCTTCCCATCCCTAAATAATCTAGGAAACTATCTTACCATGCCTGGTTATCCATATCGTGGAATTTTTTAAAAATTGCAATTGCGATATAAGAACGGGGATTTAGCTGAAGGAGTAAAAAAAGGAACGAGAACAATATAAAAATATCAGTTTCGTAATAAATATTTGATATAATAAAGGGAAAAAAAGTGTTATATCCCAACGGATTTTTATGTATCATTTTAGGTAAGGGAGGTATGTATATGGAAGTTGATCATCAATATTTGTTCATTGATTTTGAATTTACGATGCCTGAAGGAAAAGCTAGGCCTGAAGGGTTTTATCCTGAGATCGTAGAGGTTGGCATTGTCTCTGTTATAAACGATAAAATTACAAGAAGATTCTCCTCTTTTGTTTCTCCAGAACGTTTTCCCGCCTTGACAGAACGTTGTAAAACCTTCTTGAACATCACCCAGGAACAAGTGAATGGCGGTATGACATTCAGGGACCTGATCCATTTACTGAGTGAATTTGAGCAGAAGCATCCTGGGAGCACTATTGTAACCTGGGGTAACATGGATATGAAGGTGCTGCGCAATACTTGTCTTAAAGCCGATGTGAAGTTTCCGTTTAGTGGAAAACAGCTTGATTTGTCCATGGAATATAAACGGTTCTTTGGTGATCAAAACCAGACCGGACTGTGGAAAGCAGTCCAGGAATATGGGAAACAGGGTACAGGTAAACACCACAGGGCACTCGATGATGCGTTAACCACTTATAATATTTTTAAATTAGTAGAAGAGGATAAGAGATATTTGAAAAAACCGGAGCCGACTACAATTGGAGATAGAATTGATTTATCAAAAGTATTTGATAAATTTGCCTTATAAAGCCAAATCTTTCTAAGTTGATTTGGCTTTATCATTTTCAGTACGAATATTCTTTTTCAAGCTCTCTGAGACTTTCTAGACTTTTTTTGCTCCAGGCATCATCCTTGCCTTCTAACTCCTCCATTGCACGTGCCACGGAATCCTTCAGGGATTGCTCATAAGAAGGAACTGTACCGCTGAAAGGCTTAACCATGTTTCTTGGCACATTCGTCTGCTCCCGGAAAGCAAGTGCTCTTCTTTGATGGAACATAAGTACATCTGCTTCCTTAGGATTATGCAGATCTCCCTGCATGGGATGTTTTTCAACTGCCAGGACTCTTACCACATAACTCTGTGCCCTCGAATCATCCGTGATTTCCCCGATATACTTCCCTGTTTTGTAAAATGCCGTTACCAGGTCACCTGTTTTACATGAATTTTCTGCCAATGCCGTCACCCCCTAATTACCCGAATATATTAATGATACATAAATTGCGTTTCCATTCACAAGCTCCAGCACCTCTATGAAGTAGTGATTTTTTTTTTGATATATTGTAAAGTTAGAACCAAGAGGTGGATGTAATGAAACTAAAAACGATACTGCTGATTTTATCCTGCTTTGCGTTTCTAGCTGGATGCGGGACGAGCAGCGGGGAAACAAAGCCGAAGGATAACAAGGAATCTAAGCAGGCTGACTCTTCCGGGGGTGCGCAAGAATCTTTATCCATTGAAGAATATCCACAATTTATGGATGTTCAAAAAAGTGATAAAGTGGTAGTGATGGAGACTAATATGGGTAGTATAAAAATTAAATTATTTCCGAAACTGGCTCCAAAGGCAGTTGAAAACTTTGTGACTCATAGTGAAAAGGGATACTATGATGGACTGACTTTTCATCGGGTGATTAAGGACTTCATGATCCAGGGAGGCGATCCCGAGGGAAATGGAACGGGGGGAGAAAGCATCTGGGGCAAACCCTTTGAGGATGAATTCTCTGCTAAGCTCTACAACTTTCGGGGTGCGTTATCTATGGCAAATTCCGGATCCGACACAAATGGAAGTCAATTTTTCATCGTGCAGAACAGCGCCATTGACCAGGGCCTGAAAGATCAAATGGAAGATGCGGGCTATCCAAAAGAAATTATTAAGGCTTACGGAGATAAAGGCGGAACACCATGGCTTGACCAGAAGCATACTGTTTTCGGACAAGTTATCGAGGGAATGGAAATCGTTGATAAAATAGCGGAAGTAAAGACTGATGATCAAGGAGTGCCTGCGGAACCTGTAACCATTAAAACGATCAAAGTGATCCAGTAAGCGGTTTTCATAAAGCCTGGTACTCATCTGGATATTACAATAACAACGGTTTGATTAGAAAGGGATGTCGGCCATGCTATCTATTTACAGCCAGGTGTTAGGGCTATTTCTTTACTTTCCTGAGGATAAATCAGAGTATATTCCCGCGGCAATTACCTGTATCATCTTTCTGGCGGCGGCTTTTCTGACAATGCGCCTTATCATTAAGGTGTCACGGAGAGAAGCACAAAAGGCCAAAGAGATAGAGGATCGGATTATTAAAGAACGAAAAATATAAAAAAGTGGTGCATTTTTTGAATAACGGGTTCGGTTTTCCGAGTACAAAAACTTAGTTAGCACTCCAATTAACAGTCCAATTCGCAACCGAATTGGACTGTTTCTTTTTGTTAATAAAGCAGTTTTTTTAATCATATTAGTGGTGAATTAGGACCATAATTCGCAACTCTTCCAACAGGATAACAGAAGTTATTGTAAGTGTGCTAATTGCTATGCGAATTTGTGTGCTGAAAATGACAGATGGGTTAATTGGTTATTTATGTTAAAGTTGAAGGTGAAGGTGGGCTTACTCAACTATCGGGCGGTTACCTAGGGGTAAACTTAGTATTATTCTTATGGCACTTTTCTAAAAGATTGTTTTTTTAATAAGTTCTATGAACCTACCTATTGTTAATGAGGTTGATTGGAACGTAAGGTGCGAGACTCCTGCGGGAGCAGCGGGACAGGTGAGACCCCGCAGGCGGAGCCGAGGAGGCTCAGCGCCCGCGCGGAAAGCGAGCATCCTGAAGTGGAAATCAACTCCCTTATTCAATAACAACAAAGTTTGCGAAAACCAAGGAGTTGGCAAAAAAGTTAATCAGAAGTAAAGAATACACGTTTTTCGATGTGATAAGACAAGTGAAAGGTCAAATGTTCAGTATGAGTAACATGATTAGTGAAATAAGAAAATTTGACTTAAACAATGAAGTACAAACCGTCCTTGTTCCAGTTACCATTATAATGGGCAGATATGACTTAACGGTTCCTCACCGACCAACACAAGAATTCTTTGAACATCTTCAGGCACCTAGTAAAGAATGGATGTGGTTTGAACAATCTGCTCATTCTCCGAACTATGAGGAGTTGGAGAAATTTACACAAAAGATTATAAAAACGATTACTTATTAATTGTGGGGCAATGAAATTAAGCTAATGAGTGCTGATAGTAAAGAATAAACGGGTAGAAAAAATGTTTGGACCCGATGCTACAAGCATTTATATTTGCTAATTTACTTACCCAATTGCCTGCTCTATACGAAAAGCGCTGTTAATTGATTTTTTGCATCTTAAAACTGAACCCGATCTTTTTTTGAATGCATCGTTTTTTCAATAAGGCTATGCAAAGATATAGCAAAAAGTTTACGGAATGCTGCAGTTGGTTCCAAAAGAAGTGCTTGGAAAGCATTTCCTAAGGAAGAACCCGCAGGTGAAGAAGCCGAAAGACTCCTGGGCCGCCATACGTAAAACTGGTCCCCTTGACTGCAAAAAACAGCCTGACAGACCAGAAAATAATGCATGCGAACACTCTTTAGAGAGGTGATACATATGAAAGATCTAATGGTTAAGGCAGAGAGAATTTCAGAGTATATCCAGGATCTTCTTGATGAAGATCAAACAGTAGGCGTGAGTGTATGTATAGTAGAAGGCAGTTCCACTATTTATTCCCAGGGATTTGGTCTGGCTCAGCTGTGGCCGGTTCCAAGGGCCATGACACCTGACACAATCATGAGCATTCAAAGTGTATCAAAGAACTTTATGGCCGTTAGCATATTGCAGCTGGTAGAAAAAGGACAGCTGCAATTAGATTCCCCGCTTTCAACGTATTTGCCGTATTTTAGAACGACTGATAAAGAACAAAGTGATAAAATTACCATTCGCCATATTTTAAGCCACACAGCTGGATTTCCTGCTGATTTAGGTATTGCTAATATGATCGCCCCCAATGTCCGTGAAATATTTTCTGATACTCCTGATGAATTTCAGGAAGCTTTAAACCATTATGGTCTAACAGAACATGAATTGAAGAATATCAAAAAACGTGAAGATGTTACCAAATGGTTTAAAAAAGTAGAACTTGAGACTGAACCAGGTAAACAATGGGAATATTGCACAGATGGTTACGTACTCCTTGCTGATGTATTTGAAAAGATTACAGGGCAGACTTGGGAAAGGCATTTGACAGAGCATATACTGACGGAAATAGGGATGGACCGGACAACTGCTGATGCTGATTATACCCAGAATGATGCTGATAGCAGCAGATATTTTATGGGACCTCAAAGAAAGGAAACTCCTTTTCCAATCAATCCTATAGCTGCACCTATCGGTTTTCTTTATTCAACGGCAAATAATTTAGGAAAGTATCTGGCGTTCCACTTATCAGGAAAGCCTTCTGTTTTATCTATGTCCAGCGTTGAGGAAATGCAAATGCCCATAAGCAGGGTTTCTTCAGATTGGTATCCAGCAGGATGGAAGTATGGACTTGGCTGGTTTACAGGAACATATAAGAATGAAACGATCATCGAGCATGGAGGTGGTCAAATGGCTGTAAGAGCCCTGATATCCCTGGTTCCCCGAAGGAAGCTGGGTATAGTGGTATTAATGAATACAGACAGCAGCCTGCATAGAAAAATTAACAGGAAAATCATGGACATTTTGTTTGAAGAGGTAATTTCCCCTTAGAAATATAGAAAAAATGTGTGGGAAATCTCGTTTAAATATAGTAAGATTTATTTGAAAATAACAAAGAATGTGAAAGGTACAGGTATCAGCACATGCATTTCTAATCTTATTATGCTAGAACACTTTTTTAATAAAAGTCTTCCCTGGAGAAATAGGATTAGTTTTAACTTGCACTGCATACCGTATGTGATCATGTACGCATGATTCTCACCTTATGTGAGAATCATTGGCAGCTGGTTTGATTATGTCTGACTGTTCAAGTCTCTCTAGGTTGTATTAGGGGGGCTTTTTTATATGGAAAATCATTTACATATATAGGAAAGAGGGAATCATAGGTGAGCCGATTAATTCTAGTGGAAGGACTTCCCGGGTCCGGAAAGTCCACTATCGCAAAGCTTATTCATGAAATTGCTGGAGACATGAGCTTGAATCCGGTGTTGTTTCAGGAGGGTGATGTCAATCATCCTGCAGATTATGAAAGTACCGCTTACGTAAGTGAAGAAGAATATCTCCGGCTTAAAGAAAAACCGGAATATCAGCCATTTCTAAAAAGTGAATATATTTTTCCGTTCGGTGAGGGTCTTGTGATACCATATGGAAAACTGAAAAAGGAGTACGGAGAGGAGTTCCCAAGCGGTCTGCTTCAAGCTCTGTATCCACATGATATCTATGAATTGCCCTTTGAATTAAATGAACAGCTTATTTCAGAGAGGTGGAAACAGTTTGCTCAAAAAGCTTATACAGAGAATTATTATTATATATTTGAATGCTGTTTTATACAAAACCCGGTTACAGTAGGGATGGTTAAGTACGGCGTATCAGATAAACAAGTATTGAATTATATTGAAGGACTGGCTAACGAAGTATCTAGTCTGCGGCCGTTATTGATATATATCGAACAGGATCATTATGGATATGCCTTTGAAAAGGCGGTAAAAGAAAGATCCCCTCAATGGTCAAAAGGCTTTGCTGAATATTATACAAAACAGGGATATGGTAAAAAACACGGAATGCAGGGGCTGGGTGGTGCATTAGAGGTTCTGATGGAAAGAAGGAGATTAGAGAATTCCATATACGATGAGCTTCACATCGCTAAGGTTAAAATCAATAATTCAAATTTTAATACAGTAGAAGTTAGAGAGAAGTTAAAAGAAGTAATCTGCAGATATTCAGGAGAATAATAAACAAGATGTAAAGAAAAGCCGTCATTTTGGCTGGGAGCTTTTCTTCATAGTTCCGTCTCAGGGAGTTAAAGCTTGGTTTCGATTCATCAAATTTTTTCAACAAAAACAGAGCTTTGCCGGCGCGCCAGTAATCCCAAAGCTTTTTTACTGCTGCCCCGGGTCCTGGTTTCCGGGAGTAATCCAACAACGATTAAGTTTTCTATTTCCGCTAAAGCTTCTTACATTTTTCAATTTATTGCCGATATTAACAATAAGCGGTTGATCATTAGTTATCTTTTATGGGAGCTAAAAGGAAATGAAAATGGTTTTAAGAAAACAAAAACGGAACCGGATTGCGATTATATGTATCTTTATTATCGTATCAGAGATTCTCTTTGATGCAGGGTCATTCATTATACCAGAAAGCAAGCTGGTATTATGGTTTGTTCATTTTTGCTTTAGTATTCTAACGGTGTTTTTATTGCTTAGACTACTCGGAGGGTCTGATAAAATATCAGCGGAATTACATAAAAGCAACCAAAAACTAAGAAATATTTTGGATACTCTGGATGTGGCCATTTGGTCTCATGATATGAAAGCTAATACACTGATTATTTCCCCAGAGATCGAAAAAATGTATGGGTACTCTAAAGAGAAATTTTATCAGGATCTTAGTTTATGGAATAAGGTCATTGATCCTGAAGATTCCTATATATTGGATGAAAGAGCCGAACGGCTTCAATCTGGGCTGCCCGTGACCAGTGTTTATCGTATAAAGCGGCCGGATGGTGAAGTAAGGTGGATCCAGGACAGAGGAATTCCTACACTGGACAGTAAAGGGGAAATGGTGTACTTCACCAGTGTTTTATTCGATATAACCGATCGAAGGGAAAGTGAAGATTTATATCGGAGTTTGATTGATATGTCTCCAGACATTATAACTGTCATCAGCAATAAACAAATTGATTATGTCAATGAAACAGGAAGCAGGCTGGTGGGTGCAGCCGTTCCCTGTGAACTTATCGGGAAGCCAATCTCTACCTTTGTCTCTCCGGAATCCATTAGAGACATCAGGAATGTATTGAATGCATCGGAGCAATCAGTGTCAGGAATGACTCGCTTTGAATTGGAAGTGAAACGTCTGGACGGGGGAACCATTGAGATGGAGATGTCCGCCATGCCTATCCTTTATGAGGGAAGGCAGGCCAGGCAGGTAGTCGGCAGGGACATTACTGAACGGAAGAAGGCTGAAAGAACGATTGAGCATATGGCATATCATGATTCTCTGACCGGTCTGCCCAATCGGAATATGTTCAGAAATACATTGGATAGCTTGATGCAGGATTCCGCCGTGGAAGGTCTGGCCGTTTTATTTTTAGATATAGACCGGTTCAAAATCATTAATGATACCAAAGGTCATACGATAGGTGATTCATTGCTTAAACAAGTGGCCCAGAGATTGGAAACTGCCGTAGGGAAAGAGGGGCTGGTCTCCAGGCAGGGAGGTGACGAATTTATTATCTTATTAAAGGATATGGACCTTGATTATGTAGAGAAGGTGGCACAGAGGATCCTCAGTAAATTCGCAAAGCCTTTTGCCTTGAATGGTGATGAATTCTTTGTGACTCCGAGTATTGGAATCAGTGTCTATCCCAAGGACGGAGCTGACCAGGACACCTTAATCAAGCATGCAGATACTGCTATGTACCTCGCGAAGGAAAAAGGAAAGAATAATTACCAGTTTTATACCCCTGATTTAGATAGTCAGTCTCTGCGTAAAATGGAATTGGAAAAAGGCTTAAGAAAGGCCCTGGCTTATAACCAATTTGTACTTCACTATCAGCCGCAGGTACAGGTTGAGTCCGGGAATGTAGTAGGCATTGAAGCCTTGATACGTTGGGAGCATCCTAAACTTGGCATCATATCGCCTGGAGAATTTATTCCTCTTGCAGAAGAGACCGGGCTGATCGTGCAAATGGGGAAATGGGTGCTGAGGACAGCCGCTGAACAAAATAAAAGGTGGCAGGATGCCGGGCTTCCGCCTGTGCCGGTTGCCGTTAATGTTTCAGTCAGGCAGATACAGGACGACGGACTTGTAGAGGACGTTAAACAGATTTTAGAGGAGACTGGTTTGGCCCCTCGTTATCTTGAGCTTGAAATTACCGAAAGCATTATGCAGAACATCGAGAGATCTACCATCATTTTAGACGAATTAAAAGACCTTGGAGTTATATTGTCATTAGATGATTTTGGTAAGGGCTACTCATCGCTGAGCTATCTGAAGCATCTGCCGATCGACATTATTAAAATTGATAAATCCTTTATCGATGATATCTTAGATTTATCCAGTCCTGGTTCAATTGCTAAAGCAATCATAGACATGGGACAAAATATGAACTTTACTGTTATAGCAGAAGGAATAGAAAAAGAAGAACAAGTGGCATTTCTTTTGGAGAATGCCTGTAAAATAGGGCAGGGCTATTATTTCAGCAGACCCGTACCGGCGCATCTGATCAGTGAATTTTTGCAAAAGCGGCTGCAGGAAATCATTATACAATAGCTGTTTAACACAAATAAAAGAAGCATTGCAGGTCTGCAATGCTTCTTTATTTAGTCCCGGCATGGATCGATTTGACCCTGCCGACTTGTCCGTCTGTAAGCCTCACTTTTATACCATGAGGATGGAAACTTGAATTTGTTAAGATATCCTTAACAATCCCGCTCGTAGTTTTACCTGTCCTTTGGTCTGCCTTCAAAACAATATCGACAGACATTCCCGGCTTGATATCACTTCTATTCTGTCCGCTCATCATGTTCCCATTTTTCTGCGCTGATTGCTGACTTTTTTTGTTTGCTGGCTTTTCATCTTTTTCCCTTCCTGCGTATTGCCGGACATGGATTTATTGCCAGTGGATTGATTCTTCTTGTTTGCCAGCTGCTGTTTTATAGCATCCTGAAGGCTGATTTTCTTTTTAGAAGTTTCTGATGTTTGATCTTGCTTGGACTCAGTCATTTTATATACCCTCCTGCTCATCGTAATATGTTCAGTATAGCCTATTATCGATCTATGTGAATATTTAATTCCTGTTAATATATAAAAATTCTCCTCGATGGGATCCTTTTGAGCCTTCTAGAAGAAAGAGGCTGTAAGCACAAAGCCTTAAAAATGGAAAATTGAAGGGATACTTACTTGCTAAATTCCTTAGATTCTGTTAATCTAAAATAAATTATTTTTGTTCGGTGTATAGGATAGCAAGTGTTAACTTTTCGTCTTGGATCACTAAGAGCAAGGATAGTAATATGGTGTTTTCACACTAGGAGGCAACAAAAATGGAACAAGGTAAAGTAAAATGGTTTAATGCAGAAAAAGGTTTTGGTTTTATCGAGCGTGAAGGTGGAGACGACGTATTCGTACATTTCTCAGCTATCCAAGGCGAAGGCTTCAAAACACTTGAAGAAGGTCAAAGCGTAACTTTTGACGTAGAACAAGGTAACCGTGGACCTCAAGCTTCTAACGTAAATAAAGCGTAATGGACTGATTGTCCGAAAGCAGACCCATTTGGGTCTGCTTTTTTTATGCTTGAGGGTAGATATCCAAAAAGCTGGTGAGAAACTTCCCCGATTTAATGGCAGTGGAAACGTATGGCTTGCTCTCGACTGACGTATCGTGGAAAATAGGGGCTGTCCGTCGTTTAATATACAGAGGCCAATGACGTGATTAATTATATGTTTAAAAGGAATCCTAAACAAGGGGCGGTTCCGTCACTTAATTTAGAAAACCATCTTACCGATTCTGTTAAATAAGGGAGAGTATAATAAATGAGCCAAGAATCAAGCATTAATATAGGAGGACTTTCCTTTGAATGGAACCTAGATAAAGGTCAATTCCTCTATGAAGGGGAAGACGCAATATTATTCTGGATTAGTTCTGCCATGAAAACCTTATTTGATTCCATTGAGGAAATCTCAGGGGCTGAATCAGCAAGTCTTGTTTTGGAGACCACTGGGTTCCGTCAGGGCCTTGTAGTAGGTGAATACTTCCAAAGGATGAACTTAAATGTCAACGAAGTGGCAAAAGTCCTTCCGAATACGTATGGATCGGCCGGCTGGGGCGAAATTGTCATTAAGGAACTGGATGCAGGTAAAAAGTCTCTTCTCGTACAGCTGAAAAACAGCTGGGAATATAAAATTAATAAGGCACAGGGCAAGACCTCGGCAGGAAGTTTTATGCCTGCCCACTATGCCGGAATATTCACAGGGCTTTTTGGCACGAATATCTGGTATTCCATCCGGCAGAGCCAGATTTCAGGTCATGCAGAGGATATAGTGGAATACTTCCCTTCAGACATTTCCGTTACTACTAACATTCACGAGCTTGCCAGACGCAAGGAAACAGAGCAGATTCAGATGCTTGAGGCGGTAGTAGAGGACAAAACGAGGGAGCTGCAGGGCTTGGTTAAGGAACTATCTTCCCCTATCATACCCGTTCTCGAAGGCGTAGTTGTGGTCCCGCTCCTGGGCAGATATGACGAAGCACGCTCTACGGACCTGATTGAAAGAACCTTAAACAATCTGCCCAAATATCAGGCTGATTATCTAATCCTCGATCTGACAGGGCTTGATAAGGATCTTAGCGATTATACGGCTCACTTTATCCAGAAACTTGGTTCAGCTGCCAACCTGATCGGTATGAAAACCATCCTGGTGGGCATATCCCCTGAATTATCCATCATCATCGCTAACTCAAACATCGGGCTGGCCAAATACGACTGCTTCCAAACACTCCAGCACGGGATTTACTACGCATTAGGCCAGGCCGGAAGAAAAATCATCTGATTGTGGGGACTGTCCCCCATTTCCCGGGGGTGAGAATGGCGCCATAGATAGTTTTGTGGCGGGGGCAGTCCTTATTTCCCGTGCGTACTTAGCGATTAGGGATGTATTGGTGGGAAACTAGGGGCATCTTTAATTCAAAGGGCGTTATGCCCAAGGGCATGACCCGCTGCTGATGGAAAACCGGCACATTTAGAAGATTTTGACGACCTAGGCAATGTATGAAACCTTGCTTAGGTTTTGTCATGTATGCTGATCATAAAATTTTATACTAAAGTTTATACCTCCTATGATTGAGTTTTTAATTATCCCTTGGCATTATGATATATGCCCTTATGTATCCTGGCCTCTTACATTGGCCGTCTTTCTAAGCCGGGACTCCTGTACATTTCCCTTACCTCTCGTACCCACATATCCAATGCCAAGAAAAAAACCGATCACGAGGACCGGTCTTTCCTTCTTATATAATTACATATATACCAATTCCAACTAATAATACAAAAGCTAAAACAACATACATCCATGTGAGCCGGGATAAATTGCCCCGTGTTGCGGTGCTGTAGTCTTCATCGCTTTTGCCGCCTAACAAAATTGTCCCAATTAATGAAAAAATGCCAATAATAATCACTAAAATAATAGCCAGTTTCATGTTTTCATCACTCCATTAAGGTTATTTTACAATAAAAGGAGCGTTAGGCAGGTAGAATTTTTGACAATAATATGGCTTTTACCTTTAAAAAAAGAGCATGATTCACACATGTGAACGATGCTCTTTTTTGCTTATGTAAGGGCAGTTTTTAATCGGTGCAGTCCGTCTTCCAGAATTTCGCGGGGGCAGCCGATATTCATCCGGACAAACCCTTCTCCTCCAGGACCGAACTTTGTGCCAGGATCGAGCGCAAGCTTTCCTTTTTTTGTGAGTCTCTCATTTAACTCTTTGTCGGTCATGCCTAGACTGCTGCAGTTGATCCAGAGTAAAAAGGAAGCCTGGGGCATCATGCATGAAAGGCCTGGAAGCTCTCTGCTTATGTAGCTCATCGCATATTCTGCGTTGTCCTTAATATAGGCCAGAATAGAATCAAGCCAATAGGAACCGCTAGTGTAAGCAGCCTCCATCGCAGTCAATGCGAATATATTGAGTCCGTCAAAGCCTCTGCGGTCATGCACATCGTTGAATTTCTGCAGCAATTCTTTGTTCTCAGATATAACCACAGAAGCTTGAAGACCTGCAATATTAAAGGTTTTACTTGGAGCCATGGCTGTTATCGTGATATCAGCAATTTCTGGGCTGATAGACGCAAGGGGGGTATGGCGGTTGGGCGACAGTGCCAGATCCGAGTGAATTTCATCAGAAATGATCACAACGTTATAGCGTCTGCACAGCTCTCCAATCGTTTTAAGTTCATCTTTCGTCCATACCCGGCCTCCTGGATTATGAGGGCTGCAGAATAGAAATAACTTTACGCCCGACTTTAGTTTTTCCTCAAAGTCTTCAAAATCAATTACATAGCGGCCGTTTTCCAAAATTAATTCATTATTTACAAGCGTCCTGTCATTTTTTATAACCATGTTATAAAACGGGGCATATACAGGAGACTGGACTAAAACGCCGTCTCCGGGCTCCGTCAGCGCCTGGATGCTTGCCGCTAACGCAGAAACGACTCCTGCGCTGAAAGTGATCCACGACGTATCGATCTTCCAATTGTGCCGTTTCTCCATCCAGAGGGTGATGGAATTATATAATTCTTTTGAAGGCGAAGTATACCCAAATACCGGGTGCTTGATTCTTGCTTCCAAAGCTTCTGTTACCTCAGGCGGAGAGGGAAAATCCATGTCAGCCACCCACATTGGCAGGAGTTCCTTATCACCGAACCTCTCACCGACCAGATCCCACTTTAAACAGGACGTATTTTTTCTAACGATCACTTGATCAAAAGCGATGTCTAACATGTGATTCACCCCATTATGTATTATTGAGTAAAGAATGCATCCCGGAAAGGACTCCATTCTATCCCGTTTTTCTAATCATTTTTTTATGATACTATAAAAGTTACGAGAATTATCACAAAATCAACAAAATGGAGTGAATATTTTGAATAAACAAGATAAATCCATCCCATTGAACCAGTGGCTGGAGGAATGGGATCCCCTAAATATAGGACCATCTTCTTATGATACCGAGAAAGCCGATATTATGGGGATTCTATACATTACAGACAACCCGCGCACCGTTGCGGCAAAAATAAAGGAAATCATTGAGTTTTCGTTTGAGGAAACCCTTAGCATGGAGAAATGTCTTGCTGCCGCTAATACGATGCTATTACTCAAAAATGATTCTTCTTGTTCGATTTAATACAATCAGGCGCCGTCAATAAACTCTTTCATGGAGGTATATACCTTTTCAGGCTCCTCTTCGGGCAAGAGGTGGCCTATACCTTCAAATATTCTGAGAGTAGAGTTTGGCAGATCCTCATGCAGTCTTCGGCCGATTTCGGGCGGTACCACTTTATCATGCTCGCCCCATAATAGCAGACAAGGAGTTTCAATTTGCTTTAAATCCTCTGAAAGTAAATCTCCCTCCCATTCACGTATCATTTTAGTCAGCCCTTTAAAAATTTCGTTGTTTAGGAAAGGCTGCATATAGCCGTCAACCATTTCCTGGTCTATTAAAGCGTGATTAAATACAACATTCTGCAGATTCCTTTCGACCCCTGTTTTTGCAAGCAGCCTTTTTACGAATACATGGAAAAACGGCAGGCGGCTGGAGAAGATAAGGGATGCTTTCGACCTCTTCAAATAACCGGAACTGCATAACAGCACTCCTTTAGCTGCTAATTCTGGGGCATCCTTCATGATATTTAAACAGGTTTGTCCTCCCATAGAATGGCCTGTTAAAATGACTTGGTTAATTTCAAGTGACTTTAGTAATTCAATAATCATTTTAGAATGATTTTTATGTGAATAAATGTATGAGCTGCTTTTGCCGCTGTTGCCAAAAGGAGGCAGGTCCACCGAAAGAATATTATAATCCCGTGCTGCAATAGGAATTAACTTTCTAAAACTAAAAGTTGACGACAGGAAACCATGCAGCAGGAGAATGGTGGTTGTTGATTGAGGATGCGGGTAGTATTCATAATAAATTTCATTTCCTAAAATGAATTTCTTTTCCTTCACAGACTTCTCTTTCTGTATGATCAAAACACAATCCACCTCTCTAAGAAACATATTGGTATTTTACCCATTTATACGGAATAATTCTAACTCTGAGGTATCTGGTTTACATATAAGGTAATTAGCCTCAGTTACTTTTAATCAAGGTAGTTTTCTAATGGCTGTTTTCGCAAACTTTGTTGTTATTGAACATGGGGGTTGATTGGAACGTGAGGATGCTCGCGGACCTTAGGGGCGGGCGCTGAGCCTCCTCGGCTTCGCCTGTGGGGTCTCACCTGATCGAAAAGCGGAGGACGGTGCTTTTCAAGAAAAGATCCATCCAAAAGCTGA
>NZ_PGUY01000024.1 GCF_002863585.1 Peribacillus deserti
TCAGCTTTTGGATGGATCTTTTCTTGAAAAGCACCGTCCTCCGCTTTTCGATCAGGTGAGACCCCGCAGGCGAAGCCGAGGAGGCTCACCGCCCGCCCCGCGGAAAGCGAGCATCCTGGAGAGGAAATCAACCTCTTGTTCAATAGCAACAAAGTTTGCGAAAACAGCCTTTAATTTAATTGGAAGGTTTGCAATTCTTTTAATGATTTTAGTGGATTTTTTTCAGTTCATTGTGTAATCCATGCCGCTGCACTTATATTGCCAGACTAGACAACAGCGGGGTGTATGCGGGGCGAATTTTTTACTAAAAAACCACTATTTTTAGAGGATGAATCGTAATTCTGGTAACTTTTTTTGCAGCTTGCCTTCCCAGCTCTGCAAAAACAGGCTTTTTGGAAAAGGTTTTTATTAAATATGAAGGGAGCAGAACCACGCAATAGGGCTTATGCTTAAGTTCTTTGAGGATATGCTTATATATTGAAGGTTTATGCTCATGTTTCTTGGTTTTATGCTTATGTTTTCCATGTTTATAATTATCTAATTTCTTCCTATGCTTATGTTAGGTACTTTATGCTTATCCAGTGGTATGTATGCTTACTCAGCAGCCTTTACGCTGTTCTATTAAGAATATGCGGATCACCGAGCGGGAATCATCTGTTCAATGGCAGCGATTTTATCAATTTCAGCCTGCCTTCTTGGAGGAACCAGATTATCACGCTGAGCTTGGCCGTTCTTGTGTATCAGGACAGTAAGAAAGGCCGCCGAGACTTTCCCGGCAGCCTGCGCAGTGAACTCAGTCCACTGCTTTTTCTTCTAAAACGATCTGTTGAACCTGAATGTTGATTGCAGCGAAGGCACACACTTTGGGCGGTCTAACCGACAACCTTAGCAAAAACCTGCCGGGACTCCCATAACCTGCTTGTACCCAAGTAGGGTCACACCTTCCACTTCAATTAACATAGAGCTGCTAAAACTCATAATGAAATTTAGCATCGAATTCTAATAAAAGTTAAAATTGGCTGGCAATTTCTTTGGCTTTAGAAGCTGCTTCACTTACAATGTCTTCTGCCTTTGATGGGTCAACAGCCACACCTTCAATAAGGACCGTTTGTACATGGTTAATACCGATGAAGCTCATGATTGTTTTAAAGAAGCTTTCAGTATGCTCCACTTCCATAGCAGGGCCTTCAGAATAAATTCCGCCCCGTGCTTCAATCAGCGCTACAGATTTGTCACCAGCTAGACCAACTGGACCGTTTTCTGTATACTTAAACGTTTTGCCCGCTACACACAAGGAATCTAAATATGCTTTCATTAATGGAGGATATCCAAAGTTCCACATAGGAGCAGAGAAAACCACTTTATCCGCAGCTAAGAATTGGTCCACTAATTCAACTAGTCTAGAAACCTTTGCATTCTCAGTTTCAGTTAATTCGGTACCTGCAGCAATCTTGCCCCATGCATTCAATACATCACGGTCAATCAATGGCAGTTCCGTGTTGTATAAGTCCAGCACTTCTACCTCATCACTGATGTTGCTTTCTTTGTAAGTATTGATAAACTCGTTCGCAACACGCGCGGAAAACGAATATGAATCTTCTTTCGGATTTGCTTTTACATATAAAAGCTTAGTCATGGTGGTCACCTCTAGTCATTTTTTGTATACGAAAAAACTTTTAAACTATTTATCTCGAATACAAGATAAATAATATAAAACTATATTCTAAAAGTCAAAGAAACTGCTTAACCGGCAGCACTTACCCTGTGGAATTGATATGCCAGGGTCATTTTGGT
This sequence comes from Peribacillus deserti, assembly GCF_002863585.1. Lineage (GTDB taxonomy): Bacteria > Bacillota > Bacilli > Bacillales > DSM-1321 > Paraperibacillus > Paraperibacillus deserti_A. The sequence continues at coordinate 1,795 of NZ_PGUY01000024.1, forward strand.
CCTCATCCGTCCTGTTTAAATGACTGAAGAGGACATTTTCATTCCAGTACCCAGCTCCCTATCCGCTCATTCATGTTCGATTCATCCGCCCTATTGTGGAAAGCGCTGTAACTCATAAATACGTTTATATTCCTGACAGGATTCGGCCAGTATCTTTCAATTATTCCTGGAATTTTTTTATACCCAACACATTTTTGCTATGCTGAAAAAAAGTCTACAGTTATAGTAAACACAATATTCTGTTAATGTTAGTTAATCTTTAGCCAGTAAGACTCATTTATGTCGATTGCTTAAACGAAAGCATCCGCCAAGAATGTTATTACACCAAAGATGAAAGCCATTTCAATTTCTGTTTCATTATCAGGAAAACCTATAGAAAATAAAGGCTGACTAACTGATTTTTATGGCATTGATTCCTTGTTATTTTTAGGCATTTATTATATAATTTAGTCAGAATAACCAGATAATAACGAATTTGCATATTATCAAACATCAAAGAGATTGGTAATTTGCTATGATGCTTGATAATGTGTGAATTTTTATTTTTATCAAGGAAATAAAAAAAAGCATATTAAATTTTTGTTTTATTTTTAGGAGGATTTTTAGAATGACAGTAACAGGTAAAGTAAAATGGTTTAACGGCGAAAAAGGATTTGGCTTCATTGAAGTACCAGGCGGAAACGATGTATTCGTACATTTTTCAGCTATCCAAGGTGAAGGTTTCAAAACTCTTGACGAAGGCCAAGAAGTTGAATTTGAAATCGAAGAAGGCAACCGCGGACCACAAGCTAAAAACGTTGTAAAACTATAATCCAAACATATACATTATAACGTCTGATTAGGACGCATCCTTCCCTGGCTGCGTCCTTTATTTTGAGTATAGAAAAACCCTGCAGAGACAGCAGGGTTTCTTTTATTGAACCTGAACTTCATCTTTCATTCTAATCATAATGATCAGTCCGATTAAGGTGAGGATCATTAACGAACCGAGTGCAAGTCTGCTTGCCATAGTGCCTAAATCTGCAAATATCAGCGTGATGCTTCCATAAATGAAGGGACCGATGATCGAGGAAACTTTTCCTGAAAAGGCAAACAGACCAAAGAACTGGCCTCTCTTCTCCTCAGGAGTCAGCTGTACGATGAAGGTCCTGGACGTCACCCATAGGGACCCAAGAGCAATTCCAAACATACTTCCTGCAGCCCAGAACCATATAGAGTCCTGTGCAAGAACAGCTGTGGCTAGTGCAACCAGAAGTAAAATAGATACATAAATAATCGACTTTCTTGCTCCCTTGGCCCTTGTAATGTATCCAAAAATAAACGAGCCTATAATACTGGAAATGGTGGAGACCAGGTATAAAAGAATAAAAGCACTTGATGAGAATCCGACAACCGTCCCGGCATAGACGGCCATCATAGCTATTGTGGTCGAAATGGCGTCATTTAAGAAGAAATACGCAATCATAAACGTAAAAATAGTATGATAGCTCTTCATTTCTCTGAACGTTTGTATAATGTCTTTATATCCTGAAAAGAATGTCTGGTTTTGTTTCACCTGGCTGGTTTCAGGGTCTTTATATAAGAAGAATAACGGAAGCGAAAACAAAAGGAACAGTATAGCTGTTGGAATAAACGCATCTTCGTTTCCGTCTTTTCCAACGATCGGATAAACGGCAAGGCCTACCAAGGTGCCAATATACCCCACCGCTACCCCGAATCCTGAAATCAGCGGCAGGTCCTCTTTCTTTCCGATATCGCCAATCATGGCATCATAAAAGACGAGACTCGAGTGGTAAAAAAACTTCGCAATGATAAAAAAGAAAATGACCAATCCAAGCGAAACCGGGAGATTCCCCCATGTGCTTCCAGTATCCCAATTGCCAAATACCCCCATCATGAAAGTCGCACCAACCGCGATAATCGTAAATGGGATCATATACTTTTTCTTTTTACCGCTGCGGTCAATCATCACTCCATAAAGAGGGGAAAATAATACAAGCAAAAGACTGGCTGCGGCATTTGCATAGGAAATAAACGTGCTGGCAATTTGGTCAAGCACCTCGTTATCCCCGATAGCCTCTTGTATATAGAAAGGAAAAAATATGGTGTTGATGTTGGAAGAAAATATGGTGTTGGCAAAATCGTACAGCGCCCATGAAAGTATGGGCAGTGTAAAATACAGGCTTGCTCTCTTTGACGCTTTAGAAGGTTTCCTTTCAAGCTGTGCCATTTTATCCCTCCTTTTTATGACTGCTTTAACTAATTTCCTCTTTTTTGTCCTAAATCCTTTTTTAATTATGTATTAATTGCAGCTTTACATTATGAGTGAATAAGCCTTGCCTATTAAAATAAAAACTTATTAAACTTGCGTGCTGACAAAACCTTCACTCGCTTTCCGCCAGCGGTGAGGGCAACTTGATCCGCATATCCCGCAAGGTCTCCGAAAATTTGATCCTTAATTTAGAATGATCTTTAACCTCACTCCATAAAAAAAGGCTGTTTTCGCAAACTTTGTTGTTATTGAACAAGGGGGGTGATTGGAACGTAAGGATGCTCGCGGACCTTAGGGGCGGCGCTGAGCCTCCTCGGCTTCGCCTGTGGGGTCTCACCTGATCGAAAAGCGGAGGACGGTGCTTTTCAAGAAAAGAGCCATCCAAAAGCTGAATGATGATCTTTTTTAATTAGAGGCAAAACACTAAAAGAAAAGCAGAC
>NZ_PGUY01000025.1 GCF_002863585.1 Peribacillus deserti
AGATTGCTAAACATTCTTCTCTAAAAACAGATTCTTGGGAAGGCACCGTTCTCCGCTTTTCTTATAGTATACAGGATTTTACCATTGGTGTTCAAAGTTGAATTGCCTTCACCAATTGTCACAGGAATTTTATAACTGGCTCATTTACTTGATTTTATATCCAAAATATGAAAAACTACTGTCAAGATATAGGAGGAGGAATGCCATATGCCATATGTAACTGTAAAAATGCTCGAAGGACGTACCGAGGACCAGAAGAAAGCACTTGTAGAAAAAGTTACGGACGCTGTAACCGAAACAACTGGAGCTCCAAAAGAAAAGGTTGTTGTCTTTATTGAGGAAATGTCCACAAACCACTATGGTGTGGCCGGGAAACGCCTTAGCGACCAATAAGAAATACATACTAAAAAAAGCTAGGCTCTGTTATTGGAGCTTAGCTTTTTCTTCTATTTGCACAATATATTCATAGGCTTCATCGATTTCTTCTAACGTATATTTCTGTTTGCTTTTCAACGTATGAATCTTTTCAGTGACTTCTTCCTTGGACAATTCATAAAAGTACAGTACAGTCGATACCAATTCAAGGAATCTGGCACTTTGCTCGTTCATGTCAAGCATGCATGGCTGCAGCGCGGGCATGTCCATCTCATAGTGTTTTAAAAACTCTTCCCCAGATGGAGTCAGCGTATAACGATACTGAAAATACCCGCTCTTTTTTTCCTTGTTCTCATGCAGGTAGCCTAGATTGCAAAGTTCCTCCACCCTCAGTGTCAGCTCCTCGGAATACGGCCCATAGAAATGAAATTGAAATTTTTCCTGAAAAGGGAAAGAAATCCTTTTAGCTATATATATCATCTTCTGCAGCTTTTTGCGGCCGGTTACTTCTCCAGCTGAAGCTATCGCATTCATTATATTTGCGTGATCTTTAAACAACAGTTTTCCACTCCTTGGTATTCCTTAAATCTATCAATCATTCCACGAGGCTTTCGCTGCTGATGCCAGAACCTTGTTGTCTATAAGGTCCTGCCTTAATCTCAATCTAAATCAAGCAGCTGTCTGATCTGCTTTTTTATTTTCCGCCTGCCGGTATCATTTTCTAGAATATCCGCAGGAAAATACAGCTTATGGTCCGTTCTTCTCTTTCCTGATATTGAATCCACAATTTCTGATTCTCTGGAAAGCTCGCGGATTTCACCATTATTCTTCATTAAATGGATCGGCAGTCTTTCTTCCTCTTCGCCAGGACGGTAAAAATCGTAAGGAAGATCTGACGATGAGTCGACGACCAGATAATATTCCGGATCAATACCCGCTTTATGGAATAATTTATTTAATTCTAACAGCTTGCTCATCTGTTCATTCGATGGGTGAAACTCTACATACTTAAACAGCTTTCTGTTTACGAAACGAGTGCACAGATCACTTAGGATCGGGTCACTTTCCTCCTGCCAGAGCTGAAAATAGTAAAGCATGACCGACTCATCCAGCTTTAAGTAATCATCCAGCGAAATCTTCCCTTCAAACAGGGAATAAAAATGGATGGGAGGCAGCTTAAAGGTATACGATTTTTCAGAAAGGTGCTTTGCCCGGTGAAGAATCTTCGTTAGTATAACCTCCGCACTGCGGGTCACCGGGTGGAAATATACCTGCCAATACATCTGATATCTGCTCATGATATAGTCCTCAACTGCATGCATCCCGCTATGTTTGATGACTACCTGATCTTCCTTCGGCCTCATTACCCGAAGAATTCTTTCCATATCAAAATGTCCGTAGCTTACCCCTGTAAAATAAGCATCCCTTTGCAGATAGTCCATACGGTCTGCATCGATCTGGCTTGAAATCAAGCTGACTACTAGTTTATTTCTATATGTTTTGGCAATCACGTCAGCCACTTTCTTTGGAAAACCGGGATCCACTTTTGCCAAAACCTCATGAATTTCTGTATCACCAAGAATAATCTGCTGTGTAAACTGCTCATGATCCAAATCGAATACCTTTTCAAACGAATGGGAAAAAGGACCGTGGCCCAAGTCATGAAGCAGCGCAGCACATAAAGACAGCAGCCGTTCCTCCTTGTCCCATTCCGGACGCCCGTCAAACACGTCATCCACAATCCGCCTGACTATTTCATATACTCCCAGGGAATGATTAAGCCGGCTGTGCTCTGCTCCATGGAAGACCAAAAAGGTCGTCCCCAGCTGCCGGATTCTCCTTAACCGCTGAAACTCCTTGGTGCCTATCAAATCCCAGATGACTCTATCTTTGATATGTATATAGCGGTGAACAGGATCTTTAAATACCTTTTCTTCATACATTTTTTCTTCGGAATATCCCATTGGCTGACCCTCATTTTCGTAATCTACCATGTTTATATTATAGCTTGTTATTTTCCAAAATCCTACCATCCATCGTCTGGAAAAAGAAAAAAATGACGAATTGCTGGAGATTCTGTCGGATTATAGCATAGGGCAATGTTTTTCCCTGGCGCGTGCCTTCCCATGCATACTCACAGTGTTGTACGGCAGCACGAGCCTTCAGCTTCTCTCCATTATGTTTCCCATTATGTGAATCCTCCTAAACAAAAGTTTTTTGAACTAAATGACCCAGTCCTCCTCACTTTCCGCCAAGGTTTTTACTTATCTATTAACTATTATCCTTCCAACCTGTATAAAAAACCGCAAGACTGTCCACACTGTTTGTAAGAAACGGCGTGATTGCAAGGTCAGAGCTTTTCTGGCACATGTGAAAATAACGGTTACCATCCGGTACAGAAAATCCATTACACAGACCGGTTTTTTTCTAAAATCATGCTAATATATCCATCTAGCAGGAAAGGGAGTAATAGGATGAAAGTTCGACAAGATGCATGGACTGAAGAAAATGATTTATTGCTTGCAGAAACAGTATTAAGACATGTAAGAGAAGGCAGCACACAGCTGAATGCCTTCGAAGAAATTGGGGATAAACTGAATCGTACATCTGCAGCCTGCGGTTTCCGCTGGAATGCCGTGGTCCGCCACAATTATGAAAAAGCACTTCAATTGGCGAAGAAGCAGCGGAAACAGCGGAATCGCATACTTGGAAAAGAACAGGGCGGAAAGAAAAAACTGTTATATAACCCGCCAGCACCTACAATCGATGAGATCACAAATCCAGTGCCATTGGAAGAGGTACATACTTTCCATTCCCAAGACTTTGAAATGGCGGAAATGGTAGAGTTGGAAACACAGCCTTTTACAACAGCACCCGTACAAGAAATACCTGCTTACACCGCACCGGCTGCTACTTATACAGCACCCGCCGCAGTGCCTTCCATGAGGACCGAAATCACCATGGATATGGTCATTACCTATTTGCAGTCTCTTACCGGCAGCCAGCTCCAAAATCAGGTATTGAAGTCTGAAAATGAGAGACTCCGTCTGGAAATTAAAGATTTAAAGCAGCAAAACATAGATTTGCAAAAGAGAATCAACGATCTTGAACAAAATTCCGGCATGATGCAGGAAGACTATGAAACACTTATGAAGATCATGAATCGTGCGAGAAAGCATGTTTTATTAGATGAAGATGACCGCCCGGCTACCAAGTTTAAGATGGACCGTAACGGCAATCTGGAAAAAGTAGCTGAATAAAAAGAAACGCTTTTGAGAGAGAAACTGGCAGCATAGGATTCTCGATTGATATATAAAAAAGGCTGTTTTCGCAAACTTTGTTGCTATTGAACCAGAGGTTGATTTCCACTCCAGGATGCTCGCTTTCCGCGGGGCGGGCGGTGAGCCTCCTCGTCTTCGCCTGCGGGGTCTCTCCTGTCCCGCTGCTCCCGCAGGAGTCTCGCACCTTACGCTCCAATCAACCTGATTTAACAATAGGGTGATGTAACAAAACTTATTAAAAACAACAATCTTTTAGAAAAGAGCCATAAAAAAGAACAGCCATCCGCGTGCGGATGGCTGTTCTTTCGTTGATTATCAAAGGTTGAACCCGAATTTTTCGTTACGGTCTACCATTCTCTTCAAATAAGCTTCGAACCAGGCAGTTTCCTCACTTTGAAGCCCGCTGTTATACATATACGAGCTATGTTCCTGCAGAGTCTTTAAAAAGCGCAGCATCACATCCTGCACCGTTAAAGGCACTTGTAAGAGCTCAGATAATGAAGCCATTACCTCAGGCCGGATGTCAGGCACGTCAAATTTGGTTGGTGCACCGCCCTTTGCTCGTTTATAAAACTCTTGAATTAATTGGGCCCGTCCGCTTCCGCTTCCTTCGACCGACAGGTAAATCTGAACGGCTACCCCATTCCGGATCCTTCTTTGTGAAATGCCGGCAAACTTTTTACCATGAATACTCAAGTCATAGCTTCCCGGGCAATATGACCCTGTAATCTCCCGCGCTTCGATCTCCAGCGGGAAATCCCTGAACATATATTTAATTAATGAATACATCGTCTCATAGCCGCGGTTAATATCAATCTTCCTGCGTTCGGTTTCTGGGAAAATTAACGATACATTTAACACACCCTCATCCAATACAACCGCCAGACCCCCAGAATTCCGGACAATATAGTCGTAGCCCTGATCCGCTAAATAATCCAGCCCTTTTTCAAGGTGCGGAAGCCTAGTGTCCTGTATACCAAGAACAACGGTCGAATGGTGGACCCAGGCTCTCGCCGCAGCCGGCGAAAGTTCCGCCCCGACAGACTGGCACAGGGTATCATCCATCGCAAAAGACTGGATCGCTCTAAAATGAGGGCCAAGAGAAGATTGATCAATAACTCTCCACTTATCCTGCATCAGCAGGGAGATTTCCTCTGCCACAATAACTAACTCCTTCAAACACTGAAATATGCCTTATTATAGCATATGGCGGTGGCAGGTGCGTCGTGGTGCGGCTTTTGTGGAAGCCATTTAATTTTTGGTAACTTGTGAAACTTAGGTCTCATTCTTACATTTTGATCGCCAGCTTAAAGTCCTGATTTTCGCTCTTGCCCCTTAAATATCACCTTTGAATTTAAATTCACTTTTAAACCTTAAGCTCAGGCATATACCCTGAAAATTTTAGGTGCTATCACGAATCATGGGAACTAGCTGGAAACCAGAAGACGGCAGAACGGCCGCCCGCTATCCTCGTATCGTTTTTAATGTAACAAAAAGGCCGCTCCTAAAAGGAGCCGCCTTTCATCATGTTACTTATCTGTGCAGTGTTTGTGCAGCTGTGATTAATGCTAATTTGTAGACATCTTCTTCGCTGCAGCCGCGGGATAGATCGTTTACAGGACGATTCAGGCCTTGCAGGATCGGTCCAACTGCTTCGAAGTTTCCAAGTCGTTGAGCGATTTTATAGCCGATGTTTCCAGCTTCAAGGCTAGGGAATACGAATACATTGGCATTTCCCTGAAGCGGTGAATTTGGCGCCTTTTTCTCAGCTACTGCCGGTACGAATGCTGCGTCAAATTGAAATTCTCCGTCAATGACTAATAAAGGATCCAATACTTGTGCCGCTTGAACAGCATCAGCTACTTTTTGGGTCTCAGGAGACTTTGCAGAACCTTTTGTTGAGAAGCTCAGCATCGCAACGCGCGGTTCAATATCGAACATACTTGCTGTTCTTGCACTTTCAACAGCGATTTCAGCAAGGTCCTGGCTGTCAGGAGCAATGTTGATGGCGCAGTCAGCGAATACATACTTTTCGTCCTCGCGAACCATGATGAACACACCGGATGTTTTCTTAACGCCTTCTTTGGTCTTGATAATCTGCAAAGCAGGGCGGACTGTGTCCGCAGTAGAATGAGCTGCTCCGCTTACAAGGCCGTCTGCTTTATTAGCGTAAACCAGCATAGTTCCGAAATAGTTTTCATCAAGCAGCATGGTCCTTGCTTGTTCTTCATTTACTTTTCCTTTGCGGCGTTCCACGAATGATGCAACTAGCTCGTCCATCATGATAAAGTTGTTAGGATCATAAATTTCAGCTCTGTCCAAAGTCACATCCAATTCTTCTGCTCTGGATTGAATTTTTTCAATGTTTCCGATTAGGATGGGAGTAATGATTCCTTCAGCAGCAAGTCGTCCAGCCGCAGTTAGGATTCTTTCGTCCATTCCTTCTGGAAAAACAATCTTAATGTTATTTCCAGACACTCTTTCTTTTAAAGCCGTAAATAAATCACTCATTTAAATACCTTCTTTCCGCTTAATTCTTGTATAGGATACTCTTATCTTTTAAAAATTACTATTTTGCAAAACAAAAATACCGCTTACATAATAAATGTTCTTTTATTCAGAAATATTTGAATGCATTATTGCTGAAAAACCTAAGAAATACGATAAAATACAGACCGTCTATGATATCTAAGCGACTTAGCTACTGCCGGGCGGGCGATCTTACTCGTCTACAAGCATATCCGACGATGGAGAAGCATATAGGCTGTTTGATAAGCATAAAGCCTCTCACATAAGCATTGGATGAAGGCAGATCAGCATAAATGTTGAAAACATAAGCATAAAATCTGAAAACTTAAGCATAAATACTCTAAACATAAGCATATTTCCGGCAAAGTTAAGCATAAATCGTGCTGCATGCTTCACATCTATAAAAATCTCTTCAAAAGGTATGATTTTTGAAGCTTGTGCACTGCCTTTCATATAAGAAAATACCCAAACTGGACGGTTCAACAACATAAATCACAGTTTTTCAATAAAAAATTAACAAACTCCCCAATTTCTTGGCGCCGAACACTGGTCTTTCATATCCTGCCTGTTCGTCTTAGAAAATATGAACATGGATCCATCTAATTTTCAATTTCTTGAAGGCTGCTTTTCTTTAAATAATGTGTTTTATAATAGTTTTGCAATCATCGTGTTTGCAAAGGGCTTTGTGCCAAAAAGCACCATCCTTCGCTTTTTTTGGTGTCCAGCACCAAACTGAGACCCTCGAGTCATAAGCCAATCAGTCCATGGAAAGAAAAACGCTTTCCACGGCCTGCTCGTCTTATGCCATTCGGGTCTCTGCCTTCCATTTGGGGAAGAAGTTTAAATGTATATCCTGAACATTGATCAATCTAATGGCGGTTTCTGGAAGGCATCGCTTTCCGCTTTTCTTGGTGTCCAGCTGCGGACTGCCATCCTCGATCATAAGCCAATCAGTCCATGGAAAGAATAACGCTTTCCATGGCCTGCTCGTCTTATGCTTTTCGGATGCCTGCTTTTCTTTAAATGATGTGCATTTTTAAAAACTTGTATATCATAGTGCTGTAATTAGATTTTGAGTGAAAAGCACCGTCCTCCGCTTTTCTTATTGATTTCCTTTTTGAGAGGTTATAAACCTCTTTTGTTATTGGGAATATTACAGAGTAGAAGGGTCATATTGAACGCTTTGTGACAGAATAAACAGCGTTCACCAAACCGATACATATTTGGAGCTGTTCCTTGGTGGTATTGCTGTAAACGTATGCTATAGTAAAAATGTAGAAATTGACGTAATGGAGTGATGATACATGAGTGAAGCAGCTCAAACACTAGACGGATGGTACTGTCTGCATGATTTTCGAACTGTGGATTGGACAACCTGGAAAATGTTACCTGAAACTGAGCGCCAGGAAGCGGTAAATGAATTCCTTGGGTTGGTTGAAAAGTGGAATAAGACCCAGGAAAATAAGGAAGGCAGCCATGCGATTTATACCATTGTCGGTCAAAAAGCTGATTTTATGATGATGCTTCTTCGTCCTACGATGGAAGAGCTGAATGTCATTGTAACAGAATTCAATAAATCCAAGCTTGCTGAATTCCTTGTTCCGGCACATTCTTATGTTTCCGTTGTCGAGCTAAGCAATTACCTGGCTTCAGGAGAAAACCCATATGAGAATCCGCATGTCCGCGCCCGCCTGTACCCTGAACTGCCGCAATCTAAGTATGTGTGCTTCTACCCAATGGACAAGCGCCGCCAGGGCAATGATAACTGGTATATGCTCCCTATGGAAGAACGCCGCAGCCTTATGCACTCGCACGGTATGATTGGCCGCCAGTACGCAGGCAAGGTAAAACAAATCATCACTGGTTCTGTAGGCTTTGATGATTATGAGTGGGGAGTCACCCTATTTTCAGATGATGTTCTTCAATTTAAGAAACTCGTGTACGAAATGCGTTTTGATGAAGTAAGTGCACGCTATGGCGAATTCGGTTCTTTCTTTGTAGGAAACATCCTGACAGAAGAAGAATTCCCGCAATTTTTAACTGTATAACACTCTCAACCCTCCTTTTCCGGAGGGTTTTTTTGTGTTAACTGGAATAAAAAAGCCCATCCCACATACATATGGAATAGTGAGAAATTAGCATGTTGACACGTTTATCCAGGTGAAGGAGCCTGGGTAGATGAATAAATTACTTACTGAAGCAAATGGTTTCTTAAGCAAGTAAAACGTATTATTGGAGGGATTTCTTAATGATGAGACAGTCTTCTAATCAGCCTCAATACCCTGGATACACTCCCCCGTATAATCCATATGCTCAGCCACAGCAGCAGATGTTCCAGCAGCCGTCTCCGTACCAGCAGCAATTGCCCGGAGCACAGCCTGGCCCGGCATTCCAGCCGCCGACACAGGACTTCCCAGGCACAGGCCAGGGGCCAGGAATGGGAGCCGGAGCCGGCCCAGGAATGGGGCCGACAGTACCTGGAGGAGGGCTGCCGCCTGAACAGTCTTATGTTGAAAATATACTCAGGCTGAACCGGGGCAAGCTCGCGACCGTGTATGCCACCTTTGAAAACAACCGGGAGTGGAATGCGAAGATTTTTAAAGGGATTATCGAAGCTGCAGGAAGGGACCACCTTATCCTCAGCGACCCGCAGACAGGTATGAGATACCTTATTCTGATGGTGTACGTTGATTATGTAACGTTTGATGAAGAAATTGAGTATGAATATCCGTATGCGGGAGCACAGGGCCCCGCGTTATCCACATATCCGCCGAGATAATACAAATAAAACCACCGGACGAAATGAACCTCCCGGTGGTTTTCTATTACATATGCTTATAGACAGCAACCATCAATAAGACCCATGCCGCCAAAAACGACACTCCTCCAAGCGGAGTAATGGCTCCGAGGACTTTAATCCCGCTGACGCTTAATATGTACAAGCTTCCGGAAAAAAGAATGATTCCGATCAGCATCAGCCAGCCTGACCAGTTCAACAGGTTCCCCGCTTTTAAGGTACTTGCGAGTATGCCAATAATCAATAACCCTGAAGCATGGAACATCTGATAGTGGACAGCCGTTTTCCAGGTTTCTAAATATTTATCCGAGATTTTCCCTTCAAGTCCATGAGCTCCGAAAGCTCCCAATGCAACAGCCAGAAATGCGTTGATTGCTCCTAGCAGCAGAAATGTTTTCAATTCCTTTTCCCCCTGGTTCATCTTTACTTCAGCCATTTTGACCGACGCACACTTGTTTATAGACTTTCCTTAAGCTAAAAAGACATAAGTGCCTATATTAAAAATCAAATAGTGAATTTCCATTCGCTCCTTCAATTGGAGCTGGTTTACCCTGCGGCAAGGACGGCTGTCTTATGCTTGTTTCCGGCACATTTGAGAAGACTGGACCGGCAGAAGGCATAGTTATGGGTTCAGCGGCAGCTGATGTTTCGCTTTTGCCATCCGTCATCAACTCGCAGACTGCCTGTATGGCGATTATGTATTTTACTGCCTCTGGTTCCGTCTCGGCAGCCTTTGCTTGATGAAGAAGATCTTCTATTTTGTCCAGCATCTTTCGAGAAGAAATTTCCACGGCATTCACCTCTTTAACTGCTTTTTTCCGTTCACTGAATCGGTTTCCCTATTTATTCTACATGGCTTGGGCATCTTTCTCAAATTCTTTTAAAGAGTCATTAGAACCGAAAATCACCATAACATCGTTTTCGAGCAGTTTTTCTTCCGGTTCAGGATTGCTGTTCGTTTCTTCCTTCCTCACAATGGCAAGAATCATTACTCCATATTTAGTCCTGATCTGGAGGTCTCCAATTGTTTTATTAATAAAGGGTGAATCCCTGTCTAATTTCACTTCTTCAATCCCATAGTTGCGTTTTCCGGCATGCAGCATAGCATTTACATAATCAACACTGACCGGCTTAAGAATCGAAAATACCATCTGCCTGCCTCCGATTGAGGAAGGATTGATAACCCTCGATGCTCCGGCTCTGATCAGTTTGTCCTCGGTCTGCTCTTTTTCTGCCCTGGCTATGACTTTTAGGTTTTTATTCATCCCTTTGGCCGTTAATGTGACAAAAACATTATCTGCATCCGTCGGCAATGTTGTAACTAAGCCTGAGGCTCTTTCTATACCGGCGTTTTTTAATATTTCATCATCGGTAGCATCCCCTACAATATAGTGCACATATTTCGGAAGATTTACAGGGAGTTCCTGTTCCTGCATATCGACAACGACTGTTGGAGTTTCAGTATGTATTAATTGTTCGAGAACCTGCTCACCGACACGCCCATATCCACACACGATCACATGGTCTTTAAGCTTGGCTATCACCCTGCTCATTCTCCTTTTTGCAAAAGTTTTCGTTAATTCCCCTTCAATCATAGCCGTTGCTAGGGCGCCTGTTGCATACGATACAATTCCTATGCCTAAAGGAATGATAATAAGGGCAAACATTTTCCCCGCAGCGTGTTCCGGCACAGCGTCTCCATAACCGACGGTCAGGACTGTGATGACTGTAAGCCAGAAAGCATCAAATATACTCAGATCCTCTGTATAATAAAATCCAATTGTTCCAAATGCTGTAACTGCCAGCATAGCAAACATGGCATTATATACATGCTTAAACCGAAAATAATCCATTTTTGGCGCTCCTTATCATTACATGAGGAATATAGTCTATTTTTCCCTAATCACGGTCATCTCATGTTGAGGGTCAATGTTTCATGTGAAACATTAGCAGACTTTTATTATCAAGATTTAATACACCAATTAATCTTTAGCAGCCCAGCCTTCTCCAGGTATTCGTTGGCTTTAGAAAATGGCCTGCTTCCGAAAAACCCTTTATGTGCTGAAAAGGGGCTTGGATGCGGTGATGTAATGATAAAATGCCGGTTCGCATCAATCAAGGGAAGTTTGCTTTGTGCAGGCTTGCCCCAAAGAATAAAAACAAGAGGAGCTTCGCGAGAGTTCAATAGGCTTATAATCCGGTCCGTGAATATCTCCCATCCTTTCCCCCTATGTGAATGAGCTTGTCCTTTTCTTACCGTAAGGATCGTATTCAAAAGAAGGACGCCCTCCCTGGACCATTCCGTTAAGTTGCCATGAGCCGGGATGGGACAGCCTGCATCCTGATGAAGTTCTTTGAAGATATTTTTCAAAGAAGGCGGAACGGAAACCTCCGGCCTGACCGAGAAGCTTAATCCATGAGCCTGATTCGGGCCATGATACGGATCCTGCCCGAGCAATACCACTTTCACCTTATTAAAATCAGTTAATCTGAGCGCATTAAAGATATCTTCAGAGGCCGGATAAATTGTCTCTGTTTCATATTCTTTTTGAAGAAATTGTTCAAGCTCAGTAAAATAAGGCTTTTCAAACTCTTCCGCCAGAAGTCGACCCCATTCATTATCTATTGGTTTTCCCAGCATATTTATTTCCCCTTTCACTAAAAAGCCAGACTACTTAATACCCTCATACACGTCAAGTCTCAACATTTCCATTTCCTGTTTTACACATTTTTCAAACCTTGAGTGTGGTTTTAGATTCTTCAACTCAAAAAATGAAGTTTAAATTTATCTAGAAGGGCTATATAAAAAATATACCAGGTAATCACTTTTACCTAACAACGACAAGGAGGAATTATTTATGTATCAAGTACATGTAATTGAAAATGGTGTCCAGGCTAAGGAACAGATCGACAGCCTATCAGGAACTGGCTTTGGTGAAGAGAACATTTATCTGTTTGCACATGATAAGGATCGTTCAGAGCATTTGACTGAAAACACGAATACACAGGAAATCGGAATGAAGGAACAGGGCTTCCTTAGTTCGGTAAAAAATGTATTCAACTCCCGCGGAGATGAGCTTCGTTCTAAAATGCAGTCATTAGGACTTACAAAGGAAGAAGCGGATCAGTATGAAAAGGAACTTGATAAAGGCAAGGTTGTACTAGTAGCCTCTGATGAAGCTAAATGATGGCCTTGAAATGATGCAGCTAAATAATGGTATGAAATATGAAAGGCAGATAGGACCATTACCTATCTGCCTTTTATTTTGTCAGGTAAAAGTACCTGCTTTAGCTCTTCTTCCTGATCTGCTGGTACTAAAGCACACAGTACATCTCCCTGTTCAATTTTTGTGTTTCCTTGAGGAATAACAAAATCCTTCCCTCTGATAATAGCGGCGATCAGTACGTCTGAAGGAAGCCCCATGCTCGATATTTCCTTCCCTGCAATATCAGAATCTGCACCTACGTCAAATTCCATCATTTCAACATTATTCCGTCCTTCAGCCAATAGTTCTATACTCTGTGGTGCTGCCCGCTCATGGTCGTGGAGTAAGCCCAGTCTCTTAGCCAGCGGATTCATCGTCGCCCCTTGGATGAGAGCCGAGGATAGGACCACAAAAAAGACCGCATCAAACATATAGCCGGCTTTGGGAAGATCCGCGAATAATGGATATGTAGCAAGCACGATCGGAACTGCCCCTTTTAAACCGCCCCACGCAATAAAGACTCTCTCCTTATTTGTAAGCTTAAAGAACATGGTACTTATAAAGACCGCTGCTGGACGGGCGACCAGCATCAAGAGCAGCGATAAGATAATTCCTTTCCCAAGAATCGCCCATAAATCCTTTGGAAACACGTATAATCCCAGCAGAACAAACATTAGGATCTGCATCAGCCAGGCAATCCCATTATTAAAGCGGGTGATTGAAAAGTGATATCTTATCTCTTTATTTCCTACATACAGGGCCATAACATAAACGGCAAGGAGGCCGCTCCCGTGAAGCAATACGGTAAAGCCGTATGTGAAAATGGCAAAGGCCAGGGCAAGAACAGGATATAATCCTGCTTCAGCTAACTGAATTTTATTGATCACTTTAACAGTTAAAGCCCCTAGTACTAGACCCGCTATCAGGCCAAACGCCATTTCCCACAAAAACGTTAAGGAAAGTGACCAGAAATCCACCCGCCCAATTTCAATGATTTCAATAAAACTGAGGGTTAAAAAAACGGCCATAGGGTCATTCGTTCCCGATTCCGCTTCAAGGATGGACGTCATTTTCTCTTTAATATTTTTATTACCTAGAACCGAGAATATTGCAGCTGCATCAGTAGAACCTGCGATGGCACCGAACAAGAAGCTCTCGAGCCACGTGAGATCAAGTATAAATTTTGCAAACACCGCAACAAGGAAAGCCGTAATTAATACCCCTGCTGTCGCCAGACTGAGAGAAACCCCTATAACCGGGCGGATGTGTTTCCAATTCGTCTGCATTCCGCCGTCAAACAAGATAATGATCAGCGCGATAATCCCGACAATCTGAGTAATCTTGGTATTCTCGAAGAAGATGAATTGATTGAGAAGCAATCCCACAATCACAAACAAAACTAACGAGGGCAGCCCCAGCCGAGAGGAAAACTTAGCCGCCGTAACTCCCGCTATTAACATGACCGAGGATAACAGTATGATTTGATCCGTGGAAAAATCCAACGCTGCCACCTGCTTACCTAGAGTTTTACTGTTTGTATACCCTATTTTTGTTCTAATCATGATAAGGGTAATAAAATTTTTAGGCTTTTTAGCCAGAGAATTTTCCCGAGGAGCCACGGTTGGAATCTGTTAAATCAAAAATCTACCTGATATGAAGGATAAAGCCTAGGCAGCAGGCCCGTGTAACGGCCTTCATGATCTTAATGAAGGACGAAATTGAGTTAATGACTGACAGAAAAGGCCTTCATATTAGCTATGAAGGACAGAGTCCAGGCAGCTGGTCATTGAAACGTCCTTCATGACCTTGATGAAGGACGAAATTGAGTTAATGATTGACAGAAAAGTCCTTCATATTAGGTATGAAGGACAGAATCCAGGCAGCTGGTCATTGAAACGTCCTTCATGACCTTGATGAAGGACGAAAACCAGTTAATCCTTGAAAGAAAAGTCCTTCATATTAGGTATGAAGGACAAAATCCAGGCAGTTGGTCATTGAAACGTCCTTCATGACCTTGGTGAAGGACGAAAACCAGTTAATCCTTGAAAGAAAAGTCCTTCATATTTGCTATGAAGGACAAAATCCAGGCAGCTGGTCATTGAAACGGCCTTCATAACCTTGATGAGGACGAAATTGAGTTATTGAATGATAGAAAGGTCCTTCCTATTGGCTAGGACAGTTCAAGCAATGAATTTGTTAAATGACCTACACATGTTATGGAGAACCCAAATAAGGCGTTTTGTTAAAGAAGGTATACATACGAGCATGAGATGGACAATTCAATCAGCCAATTAGAGAAAGCAATTCATGCCCCTCCCGTCACGACTGCCAGGCGCATCGATATCATTGGCCCGCCTGACGAGAAGACCGAGTAAAAAACAAAAAATTATGACCCTTTTATTTAGCTATGATAGAATATTTAGATAATAGTAATATTTTCTTAGGGGGACTTCATATGACAGATAAAGCTGCTTTATTTGAAAAATATGCAGATGTTGCATTAAAAATCGGGGTTAATGTTCAGCCTGGGCAGCCTTTAGTTATTCAATCACCAATCAGCGCGGCAGATTTTGCGCGTGTGCTGGCAAAAAGAGCTTTTGCAGCAGGTGCAGGCAATGTGTTTATTGAATGGGGAGATGAAGCCTTCACGAGAATTAAAACAGAAGATGCCCCGGTTGAAGCTTTAAAATTTGTACCTGAGCATTCCGTAAAATTAATGGAAGAATATCAGCAGCTGGGTGCTGCGTTTTTACAGATATATTCTCCAAATCCTGATGCATTCACAGGTGTTGATCCTGAACGGATGGCCATAAGAAATAAGGCAAACGCATCAGCATTGGAAAACTTTAAGAACACCATGATGAAGGGCGATGTAAGCTGGAACCTTATTTCTACTCCAGCGCCGGAATGGGCTCAAAAGGTCTATCCGGAGCTTTCTGAAGAGGAAGCTGTGGAGAAGCTATGGAATGCCATTTTCTCGGCAACCCGCATCCTTGAGGAAGATCCAGTTCAAGCTTGGAAAGAACACGGCAGCAACCTTCATCAGAAGCTTGATTACTTGAATACAAAGAAATATAAAAAGCTTTACTATAAAGGGCCTGGAACAGACTTAACGATTGAATTGCCAGAGGGCCATAAATGGGTGGGCGGTTCTCTTGAGAATACAAAAGGTGTGGAATATACACCTAACATTCCTACAGAGGAAGTATTTACAATGCCTAAAAAGGACGGAGTAAACGGAGTCGTCAGAAGCACAAAGCCGTTAAATTATAATGGCACGACCATTAACAACTTCTCCCTGACCTTTAAAGATGGCAAAGCTGTCGAATTTACAGCAGAAACTGGAGAAGAGACACTTAAGAAAATGCTTGATATCGATGAAGGCGCTGCTTTCCTTGGAGAAGTAGCACTTGTTCCTCACGATTCACCGATTTCGAATACAAATATCATTTTCTATAACACTCTATTTGATGAAAATGCATCCTGCCACCTTGCTGTAGGCAGCGCTTATCCAATGACATTAGAAGGCGGAACAGCTATGAGCCAGGAAGAGCTAGCTGAAGCTGGGGCTAATTACAGCCTTTCTCACGTGGATTTCATGATCGGTTCTGCTGAACTTGATATTGATGGAGAAACGGCGGATGGCAAGACTGAGCCTGTATTCCGCAATGGAAACTGGGCTTTTTAAGAAATATGTAAGAGGCCGTACAATGGTTTAACCTTGCACGGCCTTTTGATTTAGATTGCACTCTTTTCAATACGATTGGTAAGCGGTTCTATTTTTGAAGGTATACGAAATGAGTGGATGAAAAGATATAATGCCAAAAATATCAAAGCGGCTGTAATCGTTGAGAGCCAGGATCCCAGTAACAAATTGGAAGAAGAGTGTACTTGAAACAAAAATATTCCGTCTCCACGGTTCCCAGAAACTCCATAAAATAACCCATAAATTACATTCAACCCTAAGTGGATCCCTGTATCAGCCCATATTGAATGTGTTTTATAAAACGCATAAGCAAGGCTGAATCCCAGTGCCACTGAAAAAAAGGTATTGGATATGCTAAATCCTTCATTCCAGCTATCATCAGCCGCATAGACTACGACGGATAACAGCATTAATGCCTTAAAGGACAGTCTATTCCTATAAAAGTGGAAGACCAGCCCCCTGACAATCACATCATTAATGATAGAACCCAGCCCGTATCCGACAAACACCACTACAAGAATCGGGGCAGCTTCAACACCAGATTTTATCCCAGTTATGTGATAGTCCCCCAGGACTATCCTCAAAAAAAATAATAGAGCCCACCCTGCTGCCCCTATCAGGAATCCAAGCATTAAATTTCTTTGCCAGCCTTGAAAGAATACAATCCCGTAGGAATCCAATCCCTTTCCACTCCATTTTTTCGTTAAAAAAAAGGCTAATGGAAAGAACATCACTAAATGAACGAAGCGAAGAATATCGTTCATCTGAATTAGAATGGGCAATACATAAA
Source organism: Peribacillus deserti (assembly GCF_002863585.1). Classification (GTDB taxonomy): domain Bacteria; phylum Bacillota; class Bacilli; order Bacillales; family DSM-1321; genus Paraperibacillus; species Paraperibacillus deserti_A. Next base: position 16,685 of record NZ_PGUY01000025.1, read on the forward strand.
AATAAGAAGCAAAAATGAAATAATTCAATATAAATTGTACGGTGTGTTTCCGCAAGATAAAAAAATCCCCCTTTGAATATAACATTCGACAGGGGTATCCTTTTACCTCTTTTTGTAAGATCCCGTGGAATTCTCCTGCTGATTTTCGCTGTGCCTCCCGCCTTTCCCGCGGCAGTCCCGCTTATCCGTTCCCAAACAACCCAGGGTATAAATGAACAGCAAATTCTAACCCAGCCTAAAAAAAAGACAGATTTCTTTATATCCGTCTGAACCTAAAAGCCGCCCGCTACCCCATAAGCCTCTGGTAAACGGACTTCGCATGGACAATATCCTTTGTTCCATGCACTAATGCCCTGCCATCCTTAAAAACGACAATCCGTTCAGCATCTTTCTGAGCAGAAACAAGATAGGGATTTGCTTTTACTTCATAGCCCATGGCAGAAAAATCTCTGCCAAGCCTTTCAAGCTCTAGGTCAACCGGGTTTGGCGGCCTGACCTGTACCGTTTCCCTTCCGCAGAGCACCGCTGTTTTTGTGCTGTTTTCCGGCTGGAGAAACGGGTAGGATGCGGCAGTTCCGCAGGTTAAGCAGTCTTCTTTCTTCGACCGCCCCGTTTTGATGCTCTGAAATTGACCACTCCATAAATCGAAGCTGACAAAGGTCTCCCTGAGCGCTCCCCTATTCTCGGTCAGGATTTTAAGAGCTTCGGCCGATTGATAGGCTACAGTCATTTGAACCGCCGGCCCAATTATTCCTGATGTCTCACAGGTCATGCCCTGAAGCGGAATTGTTCGGAGAAGGCAGTTTAAACACGGTGTTTTCCCCGGGATGATGGTATAGCTCATTCCAAAGCTGCCGACACAGGCCCCAAAAATCCAGGGGATGTTATATTTGTGGGACAAATCATTAAGGATGAGCCTTGTTTCAAAGTTATCGGTTGCATCCATGATTAAATCCACATCAGGCACCAGCGGTTGAAGGCTTTGGGCCGTTGCATCGATAACATGAACCTTTACTTCCGTATCTGAATTGATTTCTTCGAGATGTTTTTTAGCCGCTGCAGCTTTTGGCAGCTTTTGCTCTACATCTTTTTCTGTATAAAGCTGCTGCCGCTGTAAATTGCTTTCTTCCACATAATCCCGATCGACAATCGTTAATTTTCCGACGCCTGCCCTGACAAGGAGCTCAGCATTAGCAGAGCCCAGTGCACCCGCACCGATCAGGAGGACATGCTTTTCACCTAATGTATGCTGCCCCTTCTCACCTATCCCTGAAAAGAGAATTTGTCTGGAATATCTCTCTGACATGCTCTGCCTCCCTGCTTATCTTTCTCTCTTTATCCTCCGCTCACCGGAGGGATGAATGCAACGATATCGCCGTCAGACAGAATCGTACTGTCATCTGCAAATTCTTCATTAACTGCCACCATCACTGTATGAAGGGAGTCTATCCTGTATTGATCTGAGATTCGTTTTTTTAAGCTGATGATGTTTTCTCCGCCCATTTCAAGCGTGACAGATTCAGAGCCGATAACATCTTTTAAATGAGCAAAAAACAATACTTTAATCATGTAAGTCCTTCTCCTCTGGTTTTCCTTTAGGGTAAGCTACCGTTTCTTTCTGGTTCCCGATCCATTCCTCTCCATCTTCCCACATCTCTTTTTTCCATATAGGGACTATTTCTTTAATGCGTTCAATCGCATAACGATTCGCCTGATAGGCATCATCCCGATGCGGGGTGGACACGGCTATCACGACAGCGACATCTGTGATATCGAGCTTTCCAACTCTATGAGTTATCGCTGTTAAACTATCCGGCCAGCGTTCTTGAATTTCTCTTCCTATTTGTTCGAGCTTCTTAACCGCCATTGCTTCGTAGGCTTCGTAGAATAAATATAGTGTTTTCTTTCCATAAGTCAGTTCGCGAACTGTCCCGATAAAGGTGGTCACTGCCCCGGCATTGCGTGATATGACTTTATCAATTACTTCTTGTACATCAATTGCATTTCTAGTAATTTCATAATTCATGGCCGTTTTCCTTTGATAAAATATTTTTTGGTCATACGGTAAAAATAAGTGCAGCTTTAAGGAGTCTTATAGTAACAGGATAATAGGTATAATAAATTATCTCAACATTATTGCAATTTCGTAAACCAAGTCTCCTGCTGACATCTTAATCCCATATCAAATTCTTGTTCTAACACAGAATATGTTATATCCTTAAAGGAAAGTCGGATTATTAACTTTTATTGTCTATTTACCGTTAATTAGGGATACTAAACAAGCAGCAGCAAATTTTACAGGCCTTAAGGGGGTTATTTACCTATGAGTATGAAAAAAGCATTAACTTTAGCAGGTTCCGATACAAGCGGCGGCGCTGGCATCCAGGCTGACCTTAAAACGATGCAGGAGCTGGGCGTTTATGGGATGACGGCATTGACAACCATCGTCACAATGGACCCCAAGAACCATTGGCATCATAATGTGTTCCCTATTGAATTAAGCACAATTGAAACTCAGTTAGATACCGTTCTTTCTACCGGGATTGATGCAATGAAAACTGGCATGCTCGGTTCTGTAGAAATTATTGAGCTGGCAGCTAAAATTATAGATGAGAATAAATTAACCAACGTGGTTATCGATCCTGTTATGGTCTGCAAAGGTGAAGATGAAGTTCTTCATCCGGAAACGGCTGTAGCTTTGCGAGATATCCTGGTTCCTAGAGCTCTTGTGGCAACACCAAACCTTTTTGAGGCTGCTCAGTTAGCAGGGACAAGCCCGATCAAGACGGTTGAAGACATGAAGCAGGCTGCTGTAAAGATCCATGAATCTGGCGCTAAGTATGTACTTATAAAAGGCGGCAGCAAACTGCAGCATGAAAAAGCCATTGACCTGCTGTACGATGGAAAAGAATTCACTGAGCTTGAATCTGAACGGATTGACACTGCGTATACTCACGGCGCTGGCTGCACCTATTCAGCTGCTATCACAGCTGAACTTGCAAAAGGCAAAGATGTCCGTGAAGCTGTGCTGACTGCAAAAGAGTTTATCACTGAAGCAATCCGCCACTCATGGAAGCTGAATGAGTATGTAGGCCCGACTATGCATGGAGCATACCGCCGTTTTGGCGCTGGACGTTTAGAAGCAGAACAGCTTACTAACTAATCCATCAGGCTGAATATATATTTGAAAGGAACCGGTGCAGACCGGTTCTTTTTTATACAATTACCTATCCAAACGACTCAGACTAAGAGAAATTTTACAGAATGCATCTTTCGCTTTCTTTTATAATTTTTAGTAAGATAGTAAGATAAGGAATTGTTCGAAATACTATTACTTATGGATGATAAGGCAGACAGCCTAGAATATGTTATGAATTTCGCAGTAGTTCGAGGAGGTATTTGTATGGAACCTATTATTCAGGCTGATGTGCAGGCTCTGATCAATTCTTATGCTAATGAAGATGTATATCTGCATCTGGAAACAACAAACGGGGCCTATGCTACACATTTTGATGAGTCCTTTTTTTCAGTGGGCGCTTATATCAGGAATGCATTTCTTCAGTATGAGCTTGGCAAGATTGTCGGTATGGGACCTTACAGGGTCGGCCTTAAGCTTTCAATAGGCTGGGTGTATGCAGAAGGCTTAACCCACTATGAACAAGATGCCAAAGGGCGTCTCTTGATGGCTGGGCTTGATCCGGCCGGGAAGCTTGCTGTTGCCCTTCAAATCAGCAAAACACCATTTGAATAAAGGAGAGGAACACGTTGACATTTGAAAAAGAAAGACAAGTACTAGTCATATTTCCTCATCCGGATGATGAGGCCTTCGGAGTTTCCGGCACCATTGCTTCCCATGTAAATAATGGAACTCCTGTTACGTATGCATGCCTGACACTTGGTGAAATGGGCCGAAACCTGGGGAATCCCCCTTTTGCCACGAGAGAGTCCCTCCCGATCATCCGCAGACAGGAACTTAAGGATGCAGCTTCGGCTCTTGGGATACAGGACTTGCGGATGCTTGGACTCCGTGATAAAACAATCGAATTCGAAGATGATGAAAAGCTGGCGGATCTTATGTATGCCATGATTCAAGAGTTGAATCCTTCGCTGATCATCACTTTCTATCCCGGCTACAGTGTACATCCTGACCATGAAGCAACAGGCCGTGCCGTTGTACGTGCAGTCGGCCGCATCCCAAAGGATAAGAGGCCTAAGCTGCATTGTGTGGCTTTTTCCAACAACTGTGTCGAAGAACTTGGTGAAGCAGATATCCGATATAACGTAAAATCAGTGGAAAAACAGAAAATTGCCGCCATTATGGCTCACCGCTCGCAAACACAATATATGGTCGCAGCCTGGGGCGATAAACTAGAAACGCAGGATCCCGAGCTCCTTGCCTGGATTCACAATGAGCGGTTCTGGACGTATCAGTGGCCAGAAGAAAATCAGAAGGTTTAGATGACAGGTACATGATGGAATAACTGTCAAATTTCCTGGACTAAAACAACCTGTTCCCTAAGTTAATGGTTGACAGTGCTCAGAAAATATCTTAACCTTAGGTCGATTATAAAATATTCCACTAGGGGTGCCTTCTGGCTGAGATAAGGATGTAGACTTAATCCCTTTGAACCTGATATGGGTAACCCCAGCGTAGGAAAGTGGAGCCGGAATATATCAGGCTTTTTTAGCTGTTTTTTTGTATTTCCCCGCTCCTTTTTTAAGGAGCGGTTTTTTTGCGTCCCTTCCTGCTTTTTGAGAGCGTTCAAGATGCAGGAGCGGTAAACTTAGGGATAGTGAGTTCTCCATTACTGTCTTTTTTACGTGAAAGAGGTTGTAGCATTGGAAAAGGAAACTTGGTTATTTATAGACTCAGGAGTGAACACTCCATCTTTTAACATGGCGTTAGATGAAGCCTTGCTTAATTGGCACAGCAAAGGCCTTATTCCACCAGTGATCCGGTTTTACGAATGGAATCCCCCCGGTATGTCTGTCGGTTACTTTCAAAAGGTTCATGGAAGGATTGATGTGGAAGCTGTACATAACAAAGGATTTCAGCTGGTGAGAAGGATGACAGGAGGAAGAGCTGTCCTCCACGACCAAGAACTTACATACAGTGTAATTGTCGGAGAACAGCATCCGAAAATGCCTAAAACAGTGACGGAGGCATACCGTGTGATTTCCCAGGGTCTGCTTGAAGGATTCAGAGAATTAGGAATTGATGCAGAACTAGCGGTTCCAGACAAAGGCAAGATCATTGGCAAAACCAATTCTGCTGTCTGTTTTGATGAGTCGTCCTGGTATGAATTGATCGCTGGCGGAAGGAAATCAGCGGGAAGCTCGCAATGCCGCCAGAAAGGCGTCATTCTTCAGCATGGTTCCATTCCGCTGGAAATCGATGAGGAAATCTTATTTGACTGCTTTATTTATGCGAATGAACGTGTCAAAGAAAGAGCCCGTAAAGCGTTTCAGGGCAAAGCCGCATCCATCAATGAACTTACCGGAAAGCAGAGCGATATGAAAGAAGTAAAGGACGCTTTTTATAAAGGGTTTCAAAAAGGATTGGACATCATACTTGAGCCCTATAAGCTCACTCCGGAACAACTGGCTGAAGTTAAAAACATCGAAGAAAAATATCTATCTGACGAATGGAATTATTCGCGATAAAGGAGCATTAGTAAATGGCTAATAATCAGGAACATCTCAGGAAACCAGAATGGCTGAAGATTAAATTAAACACGAACAAAGAATATAATGGCCTTAAGAAAATGATGCGCGAGAAAAAATTACATACGGTCTGTGAAGAAGCTAGATGCCCAAACATCCATGAGTGCTGGGCTGTAAGAAAAACAGCGACTTTTATGATCCTTGGAGATATTTGTACAAGGGCGTGCCGTTTCTGTGCCGTAAAAACGGGACTGCCGACAGAGCTTGATTGGCAGGAGCCGGAACGCGTGGCTGAATCCGTTGAAACAATGGGATTGAAGCATACAGTTATCACAGCCGTTGCCCGGGATGATTTAAAAGATGGAGGCGCAGCCGTTTTTGCTGAAACTGTCCGTGCAATCCGCCGAAGAAATCCTTTCTGTACCATCGAAGTACTTCCTTCAGACATGAAGGGCGATGATGAAAGCATCATGACTCTGATGGATGCAAAGCCGGATATTTTCAATCATAATATCGAAACCGTACGACGCTTGACGAAACGCGTCCGTGCCGTGGCTACGTATGACCGTTCACTCAGCCTTCTCAAGCGAGTGAAAGAACTAAGCCCAAAAACACCAACTAAATCCAGCATTATGGTTGGACTTGGAGAAACAAAAGAAGAGATTATTGAGGCTATGGATGATCTTCGGGCACATGATGTGGATATCATCACGATCGGCCAGTACCTGCAGCCGACTAAGAAGCATCTGAAGGTAGAACGCTACTACCACCCGGATGAATTTGCTGAATTAAAAGCCATTGCATTATCCAAAGGATTCAGCCATTGTGAAGCAGGACCTCTTGTCCGTTCTTCCTACCATGCAGATGAGCAGGTAAATGCAGCAGCAAAAGACCGCCAAATGCAGGCTGAAGTACAAGAAGTATAACATGAGATGATTCGATCTGCTTAGGCCGCCGAGGCTTTCTCGGCGGTTCTTTTTCTTTGTGCCTAACGAGTGTTTGCGGTTAGATAAAGATCTGTATCAGCAATAAGCATATTCCGCTTGGGATACGCATAAATGAAGCGGGATAAGCATAAAGCAGCCTGCATAAGCATTGAATTTTGACAGATCAGCATAAAGGCAGAAACTATAAGCATAAAACCTATAAACCAAAGCATAAACCTTCTGAACATAAGCATATTTCCCCTAAAGGTAAGCATAAACCATGCTTCATCAAACTACGCGCGTGAGATTTAGTAAAAACCTCTTTAAAATGCATGTTCCTAACAGATGACAGCCAAGATTTCTATAAAATATACCAAAATTTATTTATTAGACGCAAAAAATGGCAGTTTTTCAATAAATAAAGGCTCTCTTTTCTAAAAGAATATTGCTTTTTAATTGTTACGTCACTCGTCACTCTATTGTTCAGTCAGGTCGATTGGAGCATAAGGTGCGAGACTCCTGCGGGAGCAGCGGGACAGGTGAGACCCCGCAGGCGAAGCCGAGGAGGCTCACCGCCCGCCCCGCGGAAAGCGAGCATGCCTTGCGCTCCAAATCTGCCGGTGCCTTAAGCGCACCCTTTGTCCTTCAGCTGCCCAAACTCCGTACTCTTTATCTTTAAAAAACTGACAAAATAACCTTTCTTCCGGGGGATGTATATTCAGGGGATACATTTCGCACATAAAATCATTTTAATTTTTCATGAAACAATACATATAAAATATAAAGCAGTTTTTATCAAGGGGGTACTTTTCTAGATAATGGATAGAACCTCTTCCCCATTCCTGCATCACCCGCAGAAGAACTTTCCTCTGACCCGCTCACTTCGGAATTGGGCTAACCTGTGACCGGCATATATTTGTATAAAAAAAATCCACCCAACAGGGTGGATTAAAAAGGGGATATTATGGAAAAACAATCATGTTCCTATTTTGACCAGATTCAAGCAAGTGTATACCTGCACTAAAAAATTTTTATATCCTGTCTAAAAAAACTCGGTACAGCTGATCGTCTTCCTTTCTCGGGGTTCCTCTGCCGTCTGTGTTATTCGTTACAAAATAAAGAATGCCACCCTCTATCCGGACATCTCTTATCCTTCCATAACCAGTGATAAAATCATCAGCTTGCCCTGTTTCAGGATCAAACACTTTGACTGCCTCTCCCCTTAGAGATGCTATATATATCTTTCCCTTGTAAATGGCTGTTCCGGATGGAGCCCATGTGTCGTTCCCCGTGTGGAAAACCGGAGTCTCCAATCCCTGCCGCTTCCGATTCCCTTCGATAAGCGGCCACCCATAATTTTTGCCGGGCTTAATCAGGTTTATTTCATCATGTGCCGACTGACCGTGCTCTGTACTATAAAGCACCCCTTTCTCCGTCCAGGCAAGCCCCTGGGGATTACGGTGGCCAGAAGAATAGACATAAGATCCTCTAAATGGATTGTCAGCAGGTATCGATCCATCCAGATTCATCCGCAGTATCTTGCCGCCCAGGGAATTCAGATCCTGCGCCCTTTCCGTCACATACCCTTCACCTGTAGTGATATAGAGCTTTTGGCCGGGACCGATTTCAAGCCTTCCTCCGTGATGGAAATTACCGCTTGGAATGTTATCGATTAAAATTCTCTCTTCGTTCCATTGATTCCCCTTCAGCGTAAGAATCACTACTCGATTAAGGGTCGTTCCGCTTTTGTCATAGGAATAATAAGCGAAGGCCCGCTTTGTTGTATTAAAATCAGGGGCAAGAACAAATCCAAGGAGGCCCGATTCCGGCTTAGTGGATAGCGGTGCCGTGATCGTGACCTTCTGCCTCGTGGTTCTTCCATTTTCTACTTTAGCAATTGTACCCGTCCGTTCTGATATGTAGAAGGTATTCCCTGTTTTTTCGATGGACCAGGGTATGCTTAACCTCTCAGCTGCCTTTTCAGCGTTTGCAGCAGGCCTATTAACCGTTTCTGCAGGCTTGCGCGGTTCCTTAGCAGGCTGTTGGTTTCCTGAATCCCCTGAACATCCTGAAGCAATTAAAAATAACAATCCGCCGGCTGCAGCCAAAAACAATCGTTTCATAATTGATCTCCTTTTTATAACGTCAAAGGGAAATCTATGCTGAATTAATCTTCTAAAACCTTCAATATGGCCTTTGCCACACCATTTTCATTGTTGGTGTCCGTCACAAAGTGGCAAATTCTTTGAATGTCTGCAGGGGCATTTCCCATTGCAACTGCTCTTCCTACTCTTTCAAACATGGAAACATCATTATAATTATCCCCAATTGCCATAGCATCCGACATCGAGATCCCGCGTTTTGTCAGGTATTTTTCTAGAGCTACACCTTTTTGTGCATCCAGAGCATTGATCTCCAGGTTATCGCGTCCAGAGGAGGTAACAGCAAGAGTGCCTAGCTTTTTCAATTCAGAAGCAGCTTCCCCTAACTTTTTAAAATCAACTGAGAATACCAGAAATTTGTAATACTCGATCTCTGGCTTTTCAAACAGCCTTTGATAGCTGTCCACTATTTTAATCTGGCTCACCTCGAACCGCTTTCGTGCCTCTTCCGTAACGACCAGTGGATCTGCACCCGGATTGGACGTTAAGAAAATATCCACAAGCAAGGCAATGGATTTATCTTTATCCTGCGTGTAAGTCCCTTGATTTGTATAAATCTCATAATATAGATCATGCTGGCTCAAGATATGCGCAGCCTGTGTCACCGCCTCATAGCTCATCGTATTGGCTTCGACCACTTTGCCCTCTGTGTCAATCACAACTGCTCCATTTATTCCTATTATAGGCGTCTTGATATCCACCTCATCAAGCGCATACCTGGCTTCCTCGAAGGACCTTCCTGTAGCGATGATGACTTCTATTCCCTGCGAGATGGCTTTTTCTATAGCCTCTTTATTTTCTTTGCTTACGCTTTGTTTTTTATTGACTAATGTTCCATCCATATCGATGGCAATACTTTTAACCATAATGCACCAACTTTCTTTGCTTCTTCTTTTTACCACCTTCCCATTCTATCAAACCTGGTCTGATACAGAAGGGATGTGCTTGTTAAATATATTTACTGCCTTCGCGAACACTAAGTTTAGCCAAATCAGTGCTTTCGATAAACTTTCTGACTGAAGCTGGATCTGTCTTAGAATATTCCCGCAGTGCCCAGCCGATCGCTTTTTGGATAAAAAACTCCTTGCTGTCCGCATTTAAACATATGTATCGATATAGTCTTTCTACATCTGTATTATTCTTATACTTCAGCTGAAATAAAATAGCCGTCCGCCGCAGCCACATGTTCTCATGAACTGCCCAGCCCTCCATATATTCCTCAGCTGTTTCCGGGAACCTCATTGCAATGGCTCCTATGATCGGCGGAGCAATGGAATCCACCGTATCCCACCAGGACTTGCTGATCAGAAGCTCTTTAAAAAATGTGATGTCCTCCTTAGCAAACTTCTTGATAAATTTGCCGCAGTAATCCAGCGCGGCATACTGCATCTCCCTTTGGGGGAAGCTCCATAACTCCCTGACCAGCTGATGTGAAAAAGGCTCCTTAAATACACCCGCTTCTTTAAAAAAAACGGAAACCAGCTTCTTGCGTTCCGGGGACTTTATTCCAAAGAAGGGAAACTGATTTTTCATATAGTTTTCCATAGGAACACGATTCTCTTCGTTCGCATGCTCCTTCATTAACTTGTACAGATTTTGAGCCAACTCCATATTTTGAATCTCCTTCGTTATTAATAGCTAGTTTTATTTTATAGGATATTATTTCCTTTTGGTAGCGGGAGTAGCATTGGGGACTGTCCCCCATTTCCCAAAATACATAACTCAAGCTCTCCAAGGCTTTCTAGTGATTTTTTGTGGGGACTGTCCCTTATTTCCCAATATACTTCCATCTAAAAAGAAAAGGGAGCAGAATTCCTCTGCCCCTCTTTTGCATTTTATTTTGTTAAATCCACTAAAGACCCCCGGGTTGCAGTCATTAATTCACCAACACCCAGTTCTAGCTGTACCCCAATCTTTCCGCCGCTTACTATTATCTTCTCTAGGCTTTCTGCACTGCTGTCAATGTAGGTTGGATAGTTCTTTTTCATTCCAACCGGAGAACAGCCGCCCCTGATATATCCCGTCCATTTCTGGATGTCTTTCACTGGCAGCATATCGAGGTTTTTTTCCGCTGCCGCTTTGGCGGCTTTTTTCAGGTCCAGCTCCGCTTCTACAGGGATAACAAAAACATGTATAGAGCTGCCCTTGCCGATGGTGACTAATGTTTTAAATACCATCTCGCGGGGTTTACCAATCTTATCTGCGACAGAAACACCGTCAATTTTTCCGTCTTTGTTTTCATAGGTAAAAAATCCGTATTCTATCTTTGCCTTATCCAGGATTCTCATTGCATTAGTTTTAGCCTGAACCATTTCTCTTACCTGACCTTATTAATCAAATTTTAACTTCGCAAGTGCATCAGCTAACGCGGTATTGATCGGTTCATCTTTTTGCTGGGTTTTCAAATACTTATTAACATCCTGCTTGGTTGCCTTGCCGCCTTTTTGTTTGTTTCTTCTATTCTGGAATGCAGACAGCTTCTCACGATGGCCGCAGGAGCAAACAAAAATCTGGGCTTCGCCTTCCCCTCTAAGCTCTAGCTTCTTGTGACAGACCGGGCATCTCGCATTTGTCGTCTTTGAGACATTTTTGCGGTGTCCGCATTCTCGGTCCTGGCAGACCAGCATTTTGCCTCTTTTTCCATTCACTTCAAGCATCAGCTTGCCGCAATCCGGACATCTGCTGCCGGTTACGTTGTCATGCTTGAATTTCTTCTCACTGTATTTGATCTCCTGCACCACTGTTTTGGCATAGCTCTTCATCTCTTGAATAAAAGCATTCTTTTGGAGCGATCCCTTCGCAATCCGGTCGAGCTTTTGCTCCCATTCAGCCGTTAGGGCCGGTGATTTCAAATCTTCAGGAACCAAATCCAGCAGCTGGCGCCCTTTTGAGGTTATGAAAATATCTTTTCCCTTCTTCTCAAGCAGGAAGCTGTTAAATAGCTTTTCGATGATATCCGCCCTTGTGGCAACTGTACCTAGGCCGCCTGTCTGCCCAATAGTCTTGATCAGCTCTTTATTTTCTCCTGCCATATACTGAACGGGATTTTCCATGGCTGACAGCAGGGTCGCTTCATTAAAGTGAGCCGGCGGCTTCGTTTCTCCTTTAGTCACCACTGCAGAAATCTGCTCGAGTGTATCTCCTTGATTTATAGGAGGCAGCTGCTGGTCATCAGACTCGGCGTCTTCGTCTTCATAACTGCCGTACACTTCCTTCCAGCCCGCTGCTTTTACAATCTTGCCTTTTGCAGTGAAGGTTTCCTTCTCAATCTTAGCCTGCACCGTTGTCTGCTCATATTCAAATGGAGGCATTAATACCGCCAGAAATCTCTTTATGACAAGATCATAAATTTTTCTTTCTTTATCGCTCAGTGATCCGATATAAAAAACCTGTTCTGTCGGAATGATCGCATGGTGGTCGGACACCTTACTGTCATCGACAAAAGATTTATTGGCACGGATCCCGTTTCTAAGAATTTTGGAGGCTGAAGCCGCATATTCCTTATGGCTAACCGCTTTAACGCGGTCTTTCAGGGTCTCCACGATGTCCGATGAAATGAATCTCGAATCTGTACGCGGATAGGTCAGCACCTTGTGCTGCTCATACAGCTTCTGCATGATGGATAAGGTTTCTTTAGCGGAATATCCGAAGCGTTTATTCGCGTCCCGCTGGAGTTCAGTCAGATCATATAATCCAGGGGCAAAGCTTTTTTTCAGTGTCTTTTTTACTTCAGCAATCTCAATGTTCTTATGAGAAACTGCCTTTAGAACAGCTTCTGCTTTTTCTTTATTAAATGTTCTAGTTTCCTTAGACTTCGCATCCTGCCAGGTAAGCTTCAAGCCTTTTGATGTCACACTTACCCCATAATAGGTTTTTGGCTGAAAGTTCTTAATGTCTTCTTCCCGCTTCGCAATGATTGCCAGAGTCGGAGTCTGCACTCTTCCAGACGAAAGCTGGGCATTATATTTGGTTGTAAGCGCCCTTGTAGCATTAAGGCCGACAATCCAGTCCGCTTCGGCACGGGCCACTGCTGAAGCATATAAATTTTCATATTCTTTACCATTCTTTAATTTGCGGAATCCTTCATTAATGGCTTTGTCTGTTACAGACGAAATCCATAGCCTTTTAACAGGTTTTTTGACGTTCGCTTTCTCCAGAATCCAGCGCGCCACCAGCTCGCCTTCACGCCCCGCATCTGTCGCAATGATGATTTCATTTACATCTTTGCGGATAAGCTGGGACTTAACAGCCTGAAACTGTTTTCCTGTCTGCTTAATAACCACAAGCTTCAGCGAACCCGGAAGCATAGGGAGGTCCTCAAGCTTCCATTCTTTATACTTATTATCATAAGCCTCCGGGTCTGCCAGTGTAACGAGATGACCCAGCGCCCAGGTCACAATATATTTATCGCCTTCCAAGAAGCCGTTTCCTTTTTTTGTACACTTTAATACTCTAGCTATATCTCTAGCCACGGATGGCTTTTCAGCTAATACCAGCTGTTTAGGCATAATGTTAAACATCCTTTCAAAAAAACCATTGGAACAATCCATGAAGTTCCTATCATAAGTCTAACTGAAATTTGGAGAAAATACACGTTTCCAGAAGGTTAAATCTCGCTTTTACAAAATCTTACAAACCAACTCCAACCTTTTTATATAAAGGCCTGCCTCTCTTCAAGCTCGCTGGGAAAAATATGGGGGATGGTGTTACGTCCCAGATTTTAGTATGATGTAGTATAGGAATTTATAGATTAGCAGCGGAGGGTTATTAAAACACAATGAGCGTACTTACTGTAGATAAATTAGGTCATAGTTTTGGTGACCGCACATTATTTAAAGATGTTACATTCCGCCTATTGCCTGGAGAGCATGTCGGTCTTGTAGGCGCAAACGGCGTTGGTAAATCAACCATGATGAATATCATCACGAAACAGTTGATCCATGATACAGGACGTGTTGAGTGGACACCAGGAACTCAGTATGGCTACTTAGATCAGCATACCGTTCTATCCAAGGGGAAAACGATTCGTGATGTACTGAATGATGCTTTCCTTCCACTTTTCGAGCAGGAAAAAGAGTTAAATGAAGTTACCGCGAAGATGGGAGACGCCTCACCAGAGGAACTAGAAGCTCTTTTAGAAAGAATGGGAGAAATCCAGGATAACCTGGATGCCGGCGGCTTTTATTCTCTGGATTTAAAGGTAGAGGATGCAGCAAGAGGACTTGGACTGGATGCCATCGGCCTTGACCGCGATGTGTCTGCACTGAGCGGCGGCCAGCGTACAAAGGTATTGCTTGCCAAGCTTCTTCTAGAGCAGCCGAAGGTTCTTCTTCTCGATGAGCCGACCAACTACCTCGATGTTGAGCATATCAACTGGCTGGGCCGTTATCTGAAGGAATATCCGTATGCTTTCTTACTGATCTCCCATGATACGGAATTCATGAACGGCGTGGTAGATGTCATTTTCCACTTGGAATTTTCTAAGCTTACCCGTTATACAGCCACATATGAAAAATTCCTTGAGCTTGCTGAGATCAATAAGAACCAGCATATCAATGCTTACGAGAAGCAGCAGGAATTCATTAAGAAGCAGGAAGACTTTATCGCGAAAAATAAGGCCCGCTATTCGACAACCGGCCGGGCGAAAAGCCGCCAAAAGCAGCTTGAACGGATGGAGCGGATTGACCGTCCTGAAACTGCGGTGAAGCCGACGTTTGAATTTAAAGAGTCCCGCGGCAGCGGCCGTTATGTGTTTGAAGGCACAGATGTAGAGATTGGCTACTCAGAGCCTCTTCTGCCAAAACTTAATGTGACGATCGAACGCGGCGAAAAAATTGCCGTTGTCGGCTGTAACGGAGTAGGGAAATCTACCCTTCTCAAAACCATTCTTGGAAAAATCCAGCCGCTAAGCGGTTCAGCTGTACAGGGTGACTTCCTCTTCCCTTCTTACTTCGAGCAGGAAGTAAAAGCTGGAAATACCACGCCGATTGACGAGCTATGGGCAGCATTCCCATCCTTAGATCAGGGCCAGGTACGCGGAATACTGGCACGATCCGGCTTGAAGAATGAACATATCTCCCGCCCCATGAGCCAGCTCAGCGGTGGAGAGCAGGCAAAAGTCCGCCTCACCAAACTGATGCTGAACGAAAGCAACTGGCTGCTCCTCGATGAGCCGACCAACCATTTAGACGTAACAGCAAAAGAAGAACTAAAACGTGCATTAAAGTCATACAAAGGCACCGTTCTCCTAGTCTGCCATGAACCGGACTTCTATGAAGACTGGGTAACTAAAGTATGGAATGTAGAAGACTGGGCGAATAGCCAGGCATAAGAAAAAGGCACTTGCTGAATTCAGCAGGTGCTTTTTTACGCGATTTAGGGTTAATGAAATTTTTAAGAATTTATAGATATAAAGTTAATGATGAATGGTAATACAATATTTAAACCAAAGCCTACAAAGATTGCCTTCTTAAAGAATAATAAAATTATGCCATGCTCCATCCTCCTAATAAAAATGCTGTTAAGCAGACATGATTAATAGGCTGGCCGAATCCGAATCCCCCCATAATGCCAATTGCAAATACGATTAAAAATAACGGTAATGGAATCATAAAGTTGTCTATATAATCATTTTCATATTACTCCTTCACCCTGTTTTTAGCATGAGGATATCCGTGCCCTCGTTAAGGGTGGATTGGTTTAATGAGGCTTCTGTATATGTATCTATTTATAGTGGTCCTTACATGTACTGTTAATTAACTGAGACCGCTCTAGTTGGCCAGGAACTGCCTATAAAGCATTAAAAAAGGTGCTAATTTTATTCATTTTGACAAAAATGCCATCAAAATGATGGGTTGTCTGCACTCCTGCACCTAAAAAACTCCTTACATTAACTAAAATCGGCTGTTAAACAGTCCAAAAGCTCAAGATGTAAAACAATCAGAAAGTTTATGATTATGTTTTATGGTTTTATGCTTATGTTTTTGTGATTTACGCTTATGTTTGGGAGGTTTATGCTTAAGTTTACTGGTTTTTTGCTTATGTTCAAAAAAAGTATGCTTATCTTATAAGCTATATGCTTAGCTAGAAGGCTTTATGCTTATTTAAGTGGGCATATGCTTATGGTAGAGGGTTTTTGCTGATGTAAGCGGACGTATGGATTAAATCGCGATTAAGTTCATGTAATTGTGTAAATGAAAGAGTTATTTTATTCACTCTTGGCCACACTGTTTTCAACGACAAAAACAATAAGTGAAAAGAGGAATTAAAAATGACTCAATTACAGTTTAGCCCCGATATGGAACTTTTAAAACACTCTATGATAAATTCAAATTTTGATACGGTTGTTCAATCGGCTATTGTTTTAGTTTTAAATGAGTTCATGTTTAAGCGGACATATGCTCTAATGGTGGAGGTTTACGCCGAACTCAATGGTCTTATGCCACAAGAAATCTGCGCCAACGGTGTCTGAATGAAATCAGCTGCACGCTCAGATAAAAGCAAACGGGCCAAGGTTTTGTCATGGGAATATGCCCATTCCACTAGAAATACTCCTGGAAACCCCTTCATGCCAATTGAAGTATAGCCCAGCTTATAGTGAAGCAAAATGTTATATCCGATGCGTACTCGAGTTATGCAGATTAAATGAATGTTAACCATCCGCAGTCACCATTACAAGTTCAATACCCCTCAGCTCCTGCTTACCCAACCCGGTTACTGCAGCGGATCCCTACTGCATATCATAAACCCAGCCCCCAGCTCAAACTAAAAAAGCCCAACCCAAACAGCCTGCGCTGTTCAAACCGGCTTTTCACTTTACAATATGATGCTTAAATGCATAAATCACAGCCTGCGTCCGGTCCTGGACATCGAGCTTGCTTAGGACATTGCTTACATGGACTTTGACCGTTTTGAGGGCGATGAATAGTTCATCTGCGATTTCCTGATTGGTTTTTCCCTGTGCCATGAGGAGCAGGATTTCCTTTTCCCTGAGAGTCAGCTGTTCGTGCGGCAGGGCTTTTTGTCTCATTTTGACCATCATTTTGCCGGTTACTTCGGGCTCTAACACGGATTGGCCATGGTATGTATTTCTGACAGCGGCCGCTATTTCACTTGCTTTTGAGGTTTTGAGCATATAGCTGGTTGCCCCGGCCTCAAGCGCAGGGTAAACTTTTTCATCATCCAAAAAGCTTGTTACAATAATGATTTTAGCTTCTGGCCATGCGTCGATAATCTGGCCGGTAGCTTCTATGCCGTCCATTTCTTTCATGACTAAATCCATGAGAATGATATCCGGCCTCAGCTCTAAAGCCAGTTTAATAGCCTGCAGTCCGTTTTCTGCTTCTCCGGCTACCTCTATATCCGGCTGTGCGGCTAAATAGGAACCGACACCCAGTCTTACCATTTCATGATCATCCACGAGCAATACTCGAATCATAGTGTCATCCCTCCTGAGCCATTACTGGCACTTTTACTTCGAGACGGGAGCCTTTATTTTTGACACTCACCAGCTTCAGAGTGCCCCCTATCTCCAGAGCTCGTTCCTGCATATTCTGAACGCCATATGACCCGGACTTCGCTTCTTCCACATCGAAGCCTACTCCATCGTCCGCTACTCTCATAATAATAAACTCATCTCTTCTGATTAGCAGGACTTCCAACGAAGAAGCTTTGGAATGCCTGAGCGTGTTTGAGACAGATTCCTGGAGAATTCTGAAGAGGTGATCCTCGATTCCCTTGTCTGCTCCAACGGGCTCGAGTTTCCACTGTATGTCCAGAGGTACTTTATTCTCCAATTCGGATAATAATTCCTGTATGCCTTCATCAAGTGATTTGCCTTTTAAAGGGGCAGGGCGCAGGTGCAGCAATAGTGCCCTCATTTCAAGCTGGGATTGGTGGATCATCCCTTCCACGAGTTTTAGCTGAGAGGCTTCGAGGGTGTTGGAATCATCTTTGGATTCATTGATCGCAGACATAAGCATAGAGGCGGCAAAGAGCTGCTGGCTGACTGAATCATGCAGTTCGCGTGCTAATCGGTTTCGTTCCTGCGAGACGATTTCCTGGATCCTTTTCTCCTGGACCTCCGCTTTTTCATTGGCAAGCTTTTGAGACTGTTTGATCTGTTCCTTCATGTGAGAGTGAATGCTGTTAATTCTCTTACGGATGACTTGCATTTCTGTCAGGGCTGCATTCGCCTCCGTCATTTCATTCCCCGCTTCTAGATCATACAATGCATCGTTAACCAGCTTGATTTGTTTCTTTAAAAATATACCGGAACCCATTCCAAAAATAATGCCGATCAACAGACTTAATCCTGCTAAGAAAATAATAACGGGGAAATCGAATATCTCTCTTTCCCATAGGATGCTCCAGGACTTAAGCGGAAAAAAAGTGAAATACAAAGCTGATAACACGATAAAAAAGACCAGTGACAGCAGAGCGCCAAAGGCAGTCTGACGGCTGACAATGCTCATACTCTCTTCACCTCTAATTCACCAGAAAATAGAGAGGTAAAGATTTTAACCCTTTGTGCAGCCTGGTCATAATCAGCGGTCTGGTAAATCATATTCTGCGTAAATATTCTTGGCTCCTGTTCATCAAGGATCCTGGCTGAACCAATGAATGCAGAATGATTCACACTCAGTTCAATATCATACGGAACCAATATGCGGATGTTGCCCACTCCATGGCGGATATAAATGGCAGACTCACCCTTAGGAAGTACTGTATAGCTCAAATCGATTTCTGTATCGCCAATAAATCCCTGGATGTTAATATCATTCCATTCATATACATGCTCGCCTGTTGATTTTGTACCGTAAAAACGATTTTGAAAAAGCGGCGTTTTCTTAATCATGGTTTCTTCTATTACAGGTCCTTTTTCTAAGACGATAGGCCTGATCTTTTTTGGTTTTCTTTTAGACTGATTATAAATCACAAACAAATATATAAGCATTGCGAGAACTAAAAATTTGGCAGCAAACATATTAAAAATCGTGACTACAAGACTAAACATCCCAAACCAAAATAATATAACGCCAAACGTTTTATTAAATTTTTTCCGGCCTACATAAATCAGTCCGGCAGAGAATAAAAGGGAGAAAATCAATCCGCTGTGAAAAAATAACAGCTCTACGAAGATCAAGAATATGGGAACCCAGATCAGCAAATTAATATGATCGGTTTTAAGTTTATTCAGCACGGATTTTCCTCCCTTCGTTTTTTCATTAAGCCGCTCTAAAAGGCGCAGAAAGCCCCTGCGCCCTTTTAAATTCAGTCTCTACTAGAATACCATGAACATCTTATGAAATGGCTGTTTTCGTAAACTTTGTTGTTATTGAACAAGCGGGTTGATTGGAACGTGGGGATGCTCGCGGACCTTAGGGGCGGGCGCCCGAGCCTCCTTGGCTTCTCCTGCGGGGTCTCAGCTGTCCCGCTACTCCCGCAGGAGTCTCGCACCTTACATTCCAATCAACCTGTTTAACAACAGAATAGATTCACAAACTTAGTAAAAAACAACAATCTTTTAGAAAAGAGCCTATGAAATAGAATGAGTTTCTTTATTTTTCAGGTCTTTTTCCAGCTTAGCAATCTTGCTGTCAATGGTGCTGCGGTAATAAGAGGCAGATGCTTTCTGCTCCAGGCGGTCAATGTACCCTTCAAGCTCATTGAATTTGGAGAAAACTTGATCATTGTACGTGTTTTCATTCAACACCTGGCTTGCTTTATGGCTGGCCCGCGCCACATTCTCCCTGCCCATAAGCTCCATGCGCTTAATCTGCATATCTTTCAGCTTATGTTTCATTTCTTCATACTTTCGTTCCAATTCGTTCAGCTGTCCTTCGGCCTGGTCATAGACCGTTTTGATATAAGAGGAGCGGTCTGCATACTGACGGGCTTCCTCTGAAGCAAATTCGTGCAATTGGGACTCACCAGCCTGCAGCGCGATTTCTGCCTGCACTTTGCGCTTTTCGGCCATTTCCACAGCGGACTGATATTCCCTGTTGAATTCCTCTTTTAAAAGTGATTGGCGTTCCACAAGCTTACTGACTTTTTCTACCTCCTTTTCACATTCTCTTAGATACTGATTCAGTAAAGCCAATGGATTCTTTTGTTCCTTTTCGTCTAGCAACCCATGAAAGTCTGCAACTACAGTGTCTTTAATACGTGTAAATAAGTTAGCCATTTAGTATCTCTCCTTACAAAATTATTTTAATTTAGCCCATTCTCTTTCAAAATTCACAAACGGATCGTTATCCATTTCTGTTTTCTTCGCTTTATTCCAGTTTTTATAGATCAGGTAGAGAACAAAAGCTGCTGCAACACCAATGATCGCAGGAGCATTCGAGATGGATGCCGCCATCATGATCAGCCCCAGAACTCCCCATAAAATCTTCATCCCTTTTGTTTCTGCTTTCATGAACTTCTTAGCCACATAGTAGAGAATGGCTACACTTACCGCCAGACCAACCATAGGCCCCAAATTCGCCAATAGAACGACACCTGCTATTACAGCCGCTGCTGCCAAGCCAAATTTTTTCATTGTGCGTTCCTCCTTTCATAGTTCTATCTTAGCTAATACGAGGATTTCTCATAACGTACCCCAGCTATATTTTGAGGTAAGACCTGAGGCTTAGCTGAGGCTAAACATCCTTGTTTTAAACGCCAAATCGGACGGAACTTATCTAAGCTGGGGGATCTTCTTCTTCATTTGAAACCAATCCGGCAGGGATGACGCTTGTGCGCAGATAGGTTTATATGGGGAGCCTCTTATTTATGGCCACACCTTCCCCTCGCATATAATTTTAAGATTCCTGTTTTTCTGCCCATAGTCAGGGTAAATTTTGTTAGAAAGGTATTCGTCGCCTATATTTGGAGAACCTAATCCAGAAAATAACACATTTCTGTTTTTCTGATTATCCTAGGAGGAGGGTATTGTTTATGACTGAATTTAAAGGTATGCCGCAGGTTCCCGAACCTTATTGGAGAGATTCCGCCGAGCTTAAGAAATTTTCAGCCTTGAATGAAGATATTGAAACAGATATTGCGATTGTGGGCGGCGGGATTACCGGCATTACAGCCGCATATTTACTGCTTAAAGAAGGACGAAAGGTAACCCTTATTGAGGCGGACAGCATCCTAAATGGAACAACCGGCCATACGACTGCAAAAATCTCCGCTCAGCACGGATTAATTTACAGCAAACTGATTGAGCAGCACGGCGAACAGAACGCGAAGCTCTACTATGAAGCAAATCATAATGCTCTTCAATTTATTAGGAATCTAGTGAATGAGCACCAGGTAGACTGTGATTTCTCCACTCAGGATGCGTATGTATTCACGGAAACCAGCGAATATCTGCCTAAGCTTCATGATGAGACAAGAGCCTATGAACGATTAGGTATTGATGGGACCTTCGTAGAAACAACTCCTCTAAGCTTCCCTGTTAAAGGAGCGGTATTAATGCGGGATCAGGCACAATTTCACCCGCTTAAGTATCTTTCCTTTTTAGTCGACCGGATTGTGGAAATGGGCGGCACGATTTATGAAAATACCGTGGCAGGGGACGTAAAGAAGGGTCCTCCTACGAAAATTACCATAAAAAACAACAATAAAAATGAAATAACCTGCAATCAAGTACTGATATGCTCTCACTATCCTTTTTACAATAAAGAAGGAAAATATTTTGCAAGACTGCATCAATCGAGGTCCTATGTGCTTGCCGTTAAGACAGAGAAAGAGTTTCCCGGCGGAATGTATATAAATGCTGAGAAACCCACCCGATCCCTGCGATACACCATGATTGACGGGGAAAAAGCGGTCCTTTTCGGTGGTGACAGCCATAAAACAGGACAGGATTTGGACACAAAGGATTATTATGAAGAATTAGTGCCTTTCGCTGAAAAAACGTATGGAGTTAAAGAAATTCCTTATCGATGGTCAGCTCAGGACATTCATACACTTGACAGCATTCCATACATCGGCCGCTTAACCGATGATTATGAGAACGTGTATGTGGCCACCGGCTATGCAAAATGGGGAATGACTAATGGAACCAATGCTGCACTGCTGATGCGCGACCTGGTTATCGGCGCCGATAATCCTTATGAAGAGGTCTTTACCCCTCGTAGATTTAACCCGAATCCGTCCATTATGAACTTCATCAAAGATAATGCAAATGTGGCCAAGCACCTTGTTGAAGGGAAACTGGACAAGCCTAATCATACAATTGAGGAAGTGGGCATTGATGAGGGACATGTTGTTACGGTAAACGGAAAGCGTGCCGGAGCATACCGCGATAAAAACGGCGAATTATTCTTAGTAGATACTACTTGTACACATATGGGATGCGAATTGAATTGGAACAGGGGCGACCGCACATGGGATTGTCCATGCCATGGTTCGCGCTTTGCCGTGAATGGAGATGTAATCGACGGACCGGCTAAAAACCCATTGAAAAAAGTGGAGTACAAACAGGAAGAGACTCAACAAAATAGCAGCACAGATTCCACTGATGCCAAGAGGAACGAGCGGAACAGCAAACAGGACTTCAATGGAGATGCAGAGAATCAATTTAATATCTCAGATCATGATAATCCGCTTAAACCATGACAAAGAAGGTGTCCCCCATAGGAGGACACCTTCCTTATTTTTCTGTGCCAAAGACAATCTGGTTCTGCCTGCGGGCTTCTTCTGTGATAGACAGTACGATTCGGCTGGCTTCTTTCCAGCTCTCATATGTCTCAAGGTCTTGCGTTTCTATGGTACGGACAATTTGATTGATTTCGTAAACCATATCATTTTCAGCCTGTTTTACACCCAGGCTCTCTTTTTCACCAGTCTTATGGTCGATAAATTCAACACTACTGATCGGCGAGACTTTATCGAGAAGGAAAGCTCCCTTTTCGCCGTGGATTTCACTGCTGATGTAGGACGCGGCAATTTTTGAAAACAAAACAGTGCAAACAAATGAATCATATTCTAAGACCAGGGTTCCGCTTCCATCAATGCCATTGCGGAGCAGGACGGGGTGATAGGAGACAGCTTTCGGTGCTCCAAATAAGCCGACCGCTGCATATATCGGATATACTCCTAAATCAGTGAGGGCACCGCCTGAAAATTCCGGAGAAAATACGTTAGGATTTTCACCTCTTAAAAAAGCATCGTATCTTGAAGAATACTGCAGATAATGAAGCATTGCACTGCGGATGACACCAGCTTTCTCCAAGTTCTTCTTAAGAATGGAAAAATTAGGAGAATGGAAGTTGCGGATAGCTTCAAATACGTAGACACCATGCTCTTTTGCAAGCTGATAAATTTCGTCCCACTCTTTTAGGTTAGAGAAGATGGGTTTCTCGCAGATAACATGTTTTTTATTCTGAATGAACAGCTTTGCATGTTCATAATGATGAGAGTTTGGTGAAGCTATGTATACGATTTCCACGTCAGAGCTCCCAGCCATCTCTTCAAGAGAATCAAAGGCCCGCCCGGCGTTGTGTTTTTCAGCAAATTGTTCAGCTGCATCCATAGAGCGTGAGTAAACAGATGTTAAGGTTAATTGATCACCGGATTTGGCAGCATCGATAAATGATTCTGTGATCCAGCTGGTTCCTATTGTTCCTAGCTTCATAAAACTTTACCTCTTTTCGTTTCTAATAGTTTAAGTATAAACCATCCACCTTCATTTCAAAAACGAAAAAGGAGCCCTCTCACGTCCCAGGCTCCTTCAAACCGTTTTATTTCTCCTGCAGCTCCGTGTTCTTCGTTTCTTTCCCAAAAAAGAATACTGCGGCAGCTCCTATCAGCACCGCTATGCAGAAAATCGTAAAGATTGAGGTAATGGATGTTTTCTGTGCAACCAGATATCCGACAAGAAGCGGCCCGAGTACTCCCCCAATTCGGCCGACAGCAGCCGCCATCCCTGCACCCGCTCCTCGGATAATAGTCGGGTATTGTTCAGGAGTGTAAGCATATAAAGCACCCCATGCCCCAAGGTTGAAAAAGGATAGAAAAATCCCGGATGTGATCAAGAGTGCAAGGGATTCAGCCTCACCAAAAAAGTAGGCGCTTATAGCTGTACCAATTAAGTATGTCACAAGGACAAACTTTCTTCCCAGCCGTTCAATGAACCACGCAGCGGTAAAATAGCCCGGCAATTGTGCCAGTGTCATGATCAAGACATACTGAAAGCTCTTAATCAGCGTGAAGCCTTTAAGGACCATTACGCTTGGCAGCCATAGAAACATACCATAGTAAGAAAAGACAACACAGAACCATAGTACCCAGAGCGTGATGGTTTGTTTGCGATACTCTGCGGCCCATACTCCAGAAAGGTTCTCCCATACAGACGGCTTTTTCACATCTTTTATTCGTTCATACCTTGGGGAATCCGGCAGCTTCAGTCTTAAGTACAAAGCATATAAGGCAGGAATGACACTGATCAATAAAGCAGCCTTCCAGCCATATTCAGGAATTACAAAGTAAGAAATTAACGCTGCAAGCAGCCAGCCTCCTGCCCAGAAGCTTTCAAGCAGAACAACGACCTTCCCCCTTTTCTCTGCAGGCACACTCTCAGAAACGAGGGTCGATGCGACCGGCAGCTCGCCGCCGAGTCCCATTCCAATCAGGAAACGCAGGATTAGGAATACAGTCAGCGAGCCGGTGAATGCCGATAGACCGCTTCCAATTGAAAATAGTAAAAGGGTAATGATAAAAACGTTTTTCCGGCCAATCCGGTCTGCCATCAGTCCAAACAGCAGTGCACCAGCAGCCATCCCTATCGAGTTCACACTTCCTATCCAGCCTACTTGTTCTGAGGTGAGCCCCCAATCAGCAGCGAGCGCTACCAGAATAAATGAAAGCATACCTACATCCATGGCATCGAACAGCCAGCCGAGGCCTGCTACTCCTAAGAGTTTATTATTATTTTTATCGAATGCTTTTGCATTGGTTGCCATATTGCCCTCCTAGTTTTTCAAAATAATGACACCTGAAATATAACAGGTGTCATTACATCTGTAAACAACTATTTTTCATTCAGGAGACTTTTATGAATCCAAATGGCCGCCTGAAGTCCATCACCCATGGCAATCGCTACCTGTTCAGAGTGGACCGTCACATCGCCGGCAGCCCATACATTTTCAACATTGGTCATTTGAGTGCGCGGATTTACTTTAATATGATTATTCTCCATCACTTCCACACCCAGCTGTTTCGCAAGCTGAGATTTTACTTGATTGCCGCCAAAGGCAAGAAAGCACTTATTTGCTGAAAGAAGCTTTCCTCCTTCCAGGATAAAGCCCTGAAAGGATTGTCTCTCTTTCACAACCTCTTTAATAGGTTCTTCAATATATTGTATATTATTGTCCTTCAGCTTTTCCAAAAGGTCCTTATCTACTTTCTTCCGCTCATGATTAATATAAATCAGCTTGTCTGTCCAATAGGAAAGCGTCAGCGCCATGTTCGCTCCTGGATTGCCCGAGCCTGCTACTAGAGTCAGCTCATCCTTAATCTCATATCCATCACAATCCGGACAAATATATGCACTATTGCCCAGGCAATCATAAATCTCCGGCATATCGGGGATGCGGTCCATAATCCCTGTGGCAATCAGGATTCTTTTTGCCTCGTATTGAATTCCTTTGTCTGTTGCCAGAGCAAACCCTGTACTCACTTTCTTCGCAGAATAAACGGTATCCTCCACGAACTCTATTCCCACTTGTTCAGCCTGCTGCCGGCCCAGCCTTCGAAGCTCTTCCCCGCTGATGCCATCAGGCCATCCCAAAATATTATGATAGTTCCTGCATAGTGTGGACCTTCCTCCTTCAGCATCTATAACAAGCGCCTTACGCTGAGCCCGTCCAAGCTGAATGGCCGCTTGGAGTCCTGCTATTCCGCCGCCGATGATAATCGTTTCGTAGAACATATCAAACTTCCTCCCGCCTAAAGGCTTATATCGGCTTTCCCTGCCTTTAGTATTTTATAAATCAACCACTATTATGTTTGCTATATCCTTTCGTCCCGCAGCTTAAACAAAAACCAGCCCCTATATAAAAAAAGGAGCTGGTTCTTTATGGATTATGCAGCTTTCTTTACAGAGGTGCTGCTATTGATTTTTCTGAAAAAGAGGAGGGATTTTTGAAAAACAGGGCTCTGGATCAGTGTATAAATAAAGGACATGATAAAGACTGGTCCTCCAAGCAGCAGACCTGCCACCAATATGACGCTTTCTACTAGAATTCTGGCACTGCTGATTGATATGCCTGTTTTCTCAGAAATGGAAAGCATGAACCCGTCACGAGGGCCGGCTCCGATTCCGGCTGCCACATACATGCCGCCGCCAATACCGGTAAGAATAATCCCGCACAGGATCACCAGATAATCTGTCCATGTATCAGTGGCAGAAGGAAGAATATCGGACCATAGGAAAAAATCTACGATCGGCCCGATCAAGAGAGCATTTAAAAACGTTCCGATACTAATATATTTTCTGGCAGTGATGGCCGAAACGCCTATCAGAAGGAGGCCCACCACAACTCCCCAGAATCCAATCGAGACGCCAAAATGGTCATATAAAGCTACACTCAGCACATCCCATGGGTGGAGTCCAAGGTGCTTTACCTGGATTGCGGTCGCGATACCAAGTCCAAATAGTGTCAGCCCGCTAAAGAACATGATATACCGAAAATATAAAGGCATGTATATCTCCTCCTTCTTATGTAAAATATGTTAATTATTGTATTACTTTCAGTTGCTTGTGTATATGAATATTAAGAATTTTTTTGCATTTGCCGATTCAACCTGCTTTTTTGTTTTATTATCATGGAATAGCCAAAAATCCTGTATTTATCGTATTTATTACAGTAAAATTATTATTACGATTTTAAAAGAAAGAGGGCAGTGAAAGTGGAGCACACGAATTCTAATTTTATTAGAGATATCATTAAAGAGGACCTCGAAACAGGAAGACGTGACTACGTGATTACCCGTTTCCCTCCAGAGCCTAATGGATACTTACATATAGGCCATGCTAAATCCATCATTTTGAACTTTGGAGTAGCGGACGAGTTTAACGGAAAAACCAACCTCAGATTTGACGACACCAACCCTCTGAAGGAAGACATTGAATACGTTAATGCAATCAAAGAGGATGTTCAATGGCTTGGCTATGAATGGGATGGGCTTTTCTTTGCTTCGGATTACTTTGAGGAAATGTACAATAAAGCTGTTCTATTGATAAAAAAAGGCCTTGCCTATGTCGACGATCTATCAGCAGACGAAATTCGTGAATACCGCGGCACCCTGACTGAGCCTGGTAAAAACAGCCCACATCGCGATCGTTCCGTGGAAGAGAACCTGGATTTATTTGAGCGGATGAGAAACGGCGAATTCGCTAACGGAGAAAAAGTACTGCGTGCGAAAATTGACATGTCCTCCCCGAATATCAACCTGCGTGACCCAGTTATATATCGTATCGCTCACGCAACCCACCATAATACAGGGGACAAATGGTGCATTTACCCGATGTATGCTTTTGCACATCCATTGGAAGACGCCATGGAAGATGTTACACACTCTATCTGTACGATTGAATTCGAAGATCAGCGCCCCCTGTATGACTGGATTGTAGAAAACTGTGAAATGGAAAGCCGCCCGCGTCAATATGAATTTGGCCGCTTGAGCTTAACCAATACGGTGATGAGTAAGCGTAAGCTGAAGCAGCTGGTAGATGAAGGCTATGTGGATGGATGGGATGACCCGCGCATGCCGACGATCTCCGGATTAAGAAGGAAAGGCTATACACCTGAAGCAATCCGTGCCTTCATTCATGAAATTGGTGTTTCCAAAAGCGCAGGAACCGTGGATACAGGGATGCTGGAGCATTTTGTACGTGAAGATCTAAAATTATCCACTCCGCGCACAATGGGCATCGTCAGACCGCTGAAAGTAGTTATTACCAACTACCCTGAAGGCCAGGTTGAAATGCTTGAAGCAGAAATCAATCCGGAAAATCCAGAAATGGGGACAAGACAGATTCCGTTCTCCCGTGAAATCTACATCGAGCAGGATGACTTCATGGAAGATCCGCCGAAGAAATATTTCCGATTGTTCCCTGGCAATGAGGTCCGCTTAAAGCACGCGTACTTCATTAAATGTGAAGAAGTCATCAAGGATGAAGAAGGCAATGTCATTGAAATCCGTGCAACCTATGACCCTGAAACAAAAAGCGGTACAGGCTTTACAGGCAGAAAGGTCAAAGGAACCATCCACTGGGTGGAAGCCACTCAGGCAGTTCCTGCAGAATTCAGGCTCTATGAGCCGCTGATTCTGGATGCAGACAGCGAGGATGCAAATGAAGAAGATGCCAAGTCATTCCTTGACCATGTGAACCCAAACTCCCTGCAGATCGTCAACGGATTTGTAGAGCCAAACATGAAGGATGTCAAACCACAGGATAAATTCCAATTCTTCCGCCATGGATACTTTAATGTCGATCCAAAAGATACAACAGAGGATCGTTTGGTCTTTAATCTCATTGTGTCCCTGAAAAGTTCATTCAGGATGTAAAAGAAAGCAGCCGGCATTTGGGCCGGCTGTTTTTTGTGTTATTTATTGTATCGCTTGTCGTATCGCTATAGACATTTATTTAGGTAGATTTATTATCTGATTACACCTAGTGTTTATATGGTTTTTAATGGCTGGCAGTTCATTCACATGTGTTATTTATGCAGATTGATTAAAGTCATATATGCGGCAAATCTTTACGTGCCTCTTTATTATACTAAGTGGTATTGTTTTATCCGTGACCGCGTGCAGCACTAGTGGTTGATATTACTTCTATATTGTATCGCCATACGATATGCTGGTTAGGAAGCATATAAAACAGCGATATCTTGCCTTATAATTTTTCTAGCAGCCCTTATTGTAGCGCTATACGATACACTGGTTAGGTAGCCACATAAAATACCAATTTTGCCACATAAATGGCTGGTTTGACCACATAAATTATCTGTTTAGCCACATAAAAGAATAATCCAGGCACATATCGCCGGGGTATTGATGGCTGGCAGTAAGATTACCTAAGCTTTTAAAGGCTTATGCGCATTTTTTGAAACTTTATGCTTAGGTTTCTTGGATTTATGCTTCTGTTTTGGCATTTTATGCTTAAGTTTTTGGATTTTATGCTTATGAATGCTTATAACTGTGTACATATGCTACCTATATGGTGTTATGCTTAAATTTAATTGGATATGCTTACAATAGTACCCAACGTTAACTTAGAAGAACAAAATAAGAGCCTGTTTCGAAGGATACGAAAACAGGCTCATTTGTATTACTTTTTCTTTTTCTTAGAATCTTTTTTCAGCACTACCTCATATGTGAAATCTACTGGATTTTTGTCATCCACAGGTGCTGCATAGGAAGTAATCATATAATTCTTGCCTTCCTTGAACAATTGACGGAGTTCAAGTGCTTTTTGGTCTGTAACATTGAATGGGTCAACAGTAATTACTTTAGTATGAGTTTTCTTACCTTTTACGGTTTCATTAATAAAGGTTACTGTGTATTCAACGTACTTACCTAGAAGTTCGTTCATAGACATAAATGCTTGTGTTGACGAACCGTCTACTGCAAAGTTTCCAATTTCAATATTGTCAATGTACCAACCAGCGTCAGTGTGGCCCCAGTCTGTTAGGTATCTGAATGATATTAACACTTTTTTGCCATCGTAAGCAGATAAATCAAAACTTTCATCTATCCAGCCATTGCTTTTGCCAGTAAAACCAGGAACATTTTCTTTTATCTTTGGATACCCTTCCTCTACAACGTCTGAACGTGTATTTTCGTTGGAAAGGCTCTTCCATGTATTACCACCATCTTCAGAAACCTGTACCATACCAAAATCCCACTGCTCTTCGATATCATAATTATGGTCAAATTTCAAAGTAGCCTTTGTCACTGCAGTTAAGTCAGCTTCAAAAATAGTAGCATTATCTGCCTCATCACCACTACCGCCCCAAAGTACTTTATTAGCAGCATTTGCTGGATCAGCAACTGATGTCCACGGAGTCGGAAGGAAATCCACTCCATCAAATTTAATCGTACGGATTTTATCCTGGAAATCCAGCTGCTTGAAGTCCCCGCCCCATGCCGGAACCCCTTCTTTTTCAAAGGTTTTTGCAGACTCAAAGTCTACCGTTTTACCGCGTTTTGTACCTTTAGTATCAACTACAAGGTCTCTTAGATTGATGCTGTCAAAATTGTATTTACCCTTGCCACTATCGAGCGTTAGGGCTGTTATAAAGTCTTGATATAGCTGCGTGAAATCCATATCATACCCTGCTTCTGCAAGAGCTTTATTTACACCCTCGATCCCGTTATCTTCACTAAGTGCAAGGTCACGGATAAATTCTCTGCCAAACTTATCATTCATGTAAAGAGTGAATAGATAGACTTGTCCATAGTCCGCAATGGTTTCTGGACCAGTGGCAGCACCAACATGCTCATCCCAGTTTACGAGAGAGTTTTCAGGGTGGTCCAGGTAGAAATTAATAGATCTGTCATCGTGACCGTATCCTCCAAGATATTCAGAGAAAGTGGACATCCCTTCGTTAATCCATGTTTCCTCATCTCCATCATTGTCTGCATGAATTAAATGTTGCAGTTCATGGATCGTTGTACCAAAGAAAGTGTTCTCTAAGCGGGTATCCCAATCTCTTGAATCAATGGTAATTATATTTCTATCCATAAGATTTTCTAGTGTCTGCCAGTAGAAACCAGCTACAAAGAAAGGGTAGGCAGGATTATTATAGTTATCATCAATAATATTATCGACAAGCATGATGACTTTATCGCTGCCTTCATAATATCCGGCAGGAACATTTTTACCAGCAAGCGGCGATTGTGAACCATCATGTTTATCAGGATCGCCAAAGAATTCAGTATCTTTTGGATAGATATTTTTATCAAACTCTGCTTTTAACTTGTCCACTTGTGCTTGGGTAACAACCTGCGCAGGACGCGGGTCACCAGCTGGGAATGACATATCATTCGCCACCCAGATTTCTACATTATCCCCGACGCTTCGGAGGGTAAAATCCTTAAATTTTAACTGTCTGTTTAAAAATTTCTTAGTCCCGCCGTCATATGTAAAAGTGCTTGATTCACTACTAGCAGTACTGCTGGATGTCTCATTAAAACTAATATTCTTAGCCTGCTCTTCTATTTTCTTAAGAGCATTCTCGTTAAACGTTTCATCCTGAGACAGCTTATTCAAATACCCATCAACGTCCACACGATCCCCGTAACGCTCTACATCCCATTTTTCAGTTGCAGGCGAGGTATTAGCAGCGGTGGCTGCCTTTGCAGGTGATGCTGATGGTGCAAATAAGGAAAGAGCTAAAGCACTTGAGGCTAATACAGAAAAAAGTTGTTTTTTCACTGGCAATTCTCCTTTTATTTTATAAAGTAGTCTTATTGACTTTCCCATCCTAACATACAGAATTTTCAGAATGAAGCGTCTATTTGACTAAGTTTCTACAATATTTTCCAATAGTTGATATGCATAAAGACCCATACAAAGTTGAGCAAGCGCCAATTTTCAACCTTTATATCGATAAAATTTTGCTTCTTATGACTCATACGTGTTTCAAACGAATTTTCAGGGTTTTTGAACTATAAGGAATGGTTCATCGACAAATTACTCTATTAAACCCCAAATCTTTAAAATTTCTATTGGTAATATGTTTATTAATTAGAATATTTTGGGTATTTCTCTCTTAGCAATACTTTTTAACTATTAACTTAGTTCTAGGAGGATGGAGTATTTTGTCAAAAAAGCATGTGGTTTTACCTGTTTCACTAGCAGCACTTGTCACTTTAGCCCCTTTATCAGCCTTTGCAGATGAGAATCAAAACCAATCAGCTACAATTGAGGTGAACGCTACTGAATCTGCAGCAGCAAATACAGAACCAGCGGTAAACAGTCCTGCACCAACAGACGCAGCTGTAACAAGTCCTGCCCCTGAAAAAGCTCAAACAGCAGCCCCATCAGAGGAGAGCAATACCACAACACCTACAGCCAATACAGCAACACCAGCCGAAGCTGCCTCATCTGTAGTAGTTAAAACATCTGCAGAAATAAAAGCAAATCCAACAAAAGAAACCAAAACCGAAGACTCTAATAAAAAGGAACTAGCTGCAGTAACGACTGCTGCTACTACAACTAACGAAAAATCATTAACTGCTGACACCTCTGTTAAGACCACCACGACTACACCAAAAACAGAAATACCTATCCCTACGCCGCCAGCAAAGGATGATATCCTGCCTGGCCTTACGATTGACTCTTCTGTTACTTCATTCAGCAGCTTTCAGGCAAGCTCGAATCTTTTGAAGGCTGCCGGTACTATTAAACTGAATGGCGATACGAAAATCGGCGATAAACAGCTTCACCCAGTGTATAAATTTGACCTAACCAATCCTGGTAAAGAAAAACTGGATGCCTTATCTACGACCATTGCTTTTCCTGAGGGATATGTACTGGATGAAAGCTTTCCGCAGCTTGTGTTAATAACACCAAACAATCAAAATCCACACATGGAAAATATCACGTGGAAATTAAATGATGCAAAAAATGGACTTATCCTCTCGATTCCAAATATGGATGCCGCAGAAAGTATGCATTTTGATGTGAAGTTTTTCCTTGTTAAACCGGCAGCTGAGCAGATTATCAATAAAGAAGTAAAAGAAAAATTTAAGCTTGGCGGCAATGCCTGGTTTACTTTTAAGGGAAAGACGGCTGAATTTACCCAGGATTTATATATTGAGAATGGCAATCTAACAGCATTTAAGGATTTTAGTCTTACCTTTAAGGCGCCAGATTTCCTTAAATTAGAAAAATTTATCTGGATTAACGGTATTAAGGTCAATCTGGTTCAAAATGCGGATGGAACCTGCGTCATAAAACTTCCTGAACTGTTAAAAGGGAAGACTCACTTTAAATTAAGGCTGAGCGGGATGGTCGTCGGACAAGCGAAGTCCTTCTCTCTTCCGTTCACACTGATTTGCGGGAAAGAATTCATCTTGCAAAAATCCTTAATGGTACATGTAAAAGATTTAAACCTTCCTGACTTTACAGCAGAAATGAAGAAAAAAATCAAGCTGAATGGCAGCGCCTGGTTTATGCAGAAGGGGAACAAAGCTGAGTTCTATCATGAGCTGTTTATCGAAAACAGCAACTCTACATCGTTTAAAAACTTTATTCTATGCTTCAGCAATCCTGCTTCCCTAAAGCTTGAAAAATTTGTTTGGATCAATGGAGTAAGAGTAAGCCTGGTTCAGAACACAAATGGTACTTGTACGGTGTCTCTTCCGGAAATTTTAAAAGGTAAAACCCATTTAAAAATTAAATTAACTGGTACAGCAGCCGGAAAAATGAAAACGTTCACTATGCCATTCAGTCTACAATTCAATAATGAAACAATCTGCGACAAGTCTGTTGCGGTCAACTTGGAGAGCCGAGTAAACCCTGTATTTACTAAAGAAATGAAACAGAAAGTAAAGCTCAATGGGCATGCTTGGCTGAAGGTACATGGAAAGACGGCGGAATTTACTCCTGAATTCCGGATTGAAAATTATACTGGAATAACACTTAAAAATATTTGCTTAGTATTTAAAGCTCCACCTTCATTCAAAATTGAAAACGTCATTTGGATTGGCGGAGTGAAAGGAACTATTACACAGCGTGCAGATGGCATGTATCAAATCATGCTTCCAGAGCTGCCGAAGGGGAAAGTACTTTGTAAACTTAAAGTGGTTGGAGCAATAGCTGGTGAGCTAAAACCAATTACACTCCCAGTTATTCTGGAATCTGATAACGAAACGGTTATCGAGCAGCCTTTCACGGTTCCACTGAATAACAGCGGAAACCCTTCAGGCGGAGTGGGCCCTGGGGCAGGCGGCTCTGCTGATCCTGGTACTTCTGGAGAAACCTCTAGTGATCCAGGCAGTTCTGCAGGTACGGATACTTCTGTCAATAGCGGGACAGCACCTGTCAGTCCTAATCCTTCTTCAGCAGGCCGTACAGATGGAAGCCAAACAGTTTCAAGGTCATCTACTCTGCCGATTACAGGATCGGCAGTGGACAGCAAGGCCATTATTTTATTAGGATTAGCGGCTGTTGGAGCCGGGCTGTACCTATTCCGCAGAAAAGGAGCTAAAAACTAGGAGAGCTGATATGAAGCTTTTACAAAAACTTGCCGGATGTATTTTTGTTTTGACCGGGCTGCTCCTTTTAGCTTATCCCTATTACACAAGCTGGAAGGTAAACGAAGCACAGTCGGCTCTTAAGCAGGATTGGATCCAGCTAAATAAGACCGTACAGGCAGAAACAGCAATGCTTGATGAGCCCACAACGGCCCGTCCTCCCACCGCGGAAAGAAAGCAGCTGACAGCAAAAACAGAAATAAAGAAATCGCTTTCCACCCGTGATATTGTAAAG
This sequence comes from Peribacillus deserti, assembly GCF_002863585.1. Classification (GTDB taxonomy): domain Bacteria; phylum Bacillota; class Bacilli; order Bacillales; family DSM-1321; genus Paraperibacillus; species Paraperibacillus deserti_A. The sequence continues at coordinate 50,938 of NZ_PGUY01000025.1, forward strand.
AAAGAAGGCATAGTGGGAGAGCTTGTTATCTCTAAAATTAATCTTGAGGCCATTATCGTTCAAGGTGTCGATCAAAAAAGCATGAAACATGCGGTAGGCTGGATGCCTTCTACGTCCCTCCCCGGTGAACATAGCAATGTGGTACTAGCTGCCCATAGGAGCCATACGTACGGACAGTTCTTTAACCGACTCAATGAACTAAAAAATGGAGACAAAATAACTCTGAATTCATATGGCCAGTCATTCACATATCAGGTGTTTGACAGGATTATCGTTGACCCGGCAGACCTCTCGGTAATCCAGCCTGCCAAGCAGGAAATGTTAACACTGATCACCTGTCATCCATTGAACTCGAATAAACAGCGTTTAATTATCAGAGCCAGGATCGTCTAATTCATAAAAGATCCCTTGTCCAGATCGACTGACAAGGGATTTTATTATGGATTTTTATTGATTTTCTTAATGGTTTGATTGAGAACCTCCGAGAGGATGATCCCCACGGCAATCGCCCCAGACAGCATAAAGGCCTTTGCTGCTAATTGAAGGGCTTCATTATAATCATTTTCTACAAATTTTCTCATGGCGTAATAGGCCATTCCTCCAGGCACAAGCGGAATCATACCTGCCACACTGAAAATGATCACAGGCATTTTATATTTTTTTGCGTAATACTGGCTCATAATCGCTATAAAAAATGCAGAAATTAACGTTGCAATCACAGGATCAAAGTGATTTTCGAATAAAACCACATATATAAACCAGCCAACCATCCCTACAATACCGCAATTTACAAGTGCCTTTTTTGGGATGTTGAAAATGATCCCTATTCCAGCAGTGGCAAAAAAGCTGGTAATCAGCTGTCCGATCATAGTCTGCCCCTTTCTTAAAAAATAGCTCAGTTAGACCTGCCTGTTGAATGTACCGTAAGGCCGGTCGAGAGCCTTCTAACCGTATACGCCTATGGTCTACCTTAACCCGAGCTCCCGCTGGAAACTCACACCTGCAGCGGAGATCAACAGTGCACCTTAACATTGGTCTAAAAAATAGAGAATACGACCGCTATTCCCGTTCCTATGGCTGATGCGGTCAGAAAAGCATCTGCACCCTTTGAGAGACCGGAAACTAAGTGTCCCGACATTAAATCTCTAACGGCATTTGTTATAAGGAGCCCGGGCACTAACGGCATGACCGATCCTATGATGATCTTATCTGCTTCATGGCCTGCTCCCCATGCTTTAAGGGAAAAAGCTGCAAGTCCTATGACGAAAGCAGCTAGAAATTCGGCGAAAAATTTCACTTCTACCAGCTTGTGTATATAAACAAAGCACGTAAATCCGAGGCCTCCGCATAACAATGCCGGCAAGAAATCGTGCCAGCCTCCCATAAACATGATGACGAAGCAGCCGCTGGAAATGGAGGCTGCGAGCAACTGAATAACAAATGGATAGGATAAATCCTGTTTTTCTAATTCCTGAAGCTGTTTGTAGGCTTCCTTAGAGGTCAATTCGCCGTTCGTTATTTTTCGGGAAATACTGTTCGCAGCGGTGACCTTGTGCAAATCTGTATTTCGGTTTGCAATCCGGATCAATTTAGCTGGAACGACCCCATCCAATGAAAATATAATGCCTGTCGGAGTGACATAGCTATGGGGCCGGCCAATGTTATAATAACCAGCGATCCGCTCCATTGTATCCTCTACACGGTATGTTTCCGCGCCGTTTTGGAGCATGATTTTGCCTGCAAGCAAACATAGCTCCATCACTTCATAGGTTTCTTTTCCTGGTTCCATCTGATCTCTCCCGATTTATCATCTAGTCAGGATCCGGGAAACAACATTAAAAAGTCCCCGTATCCTTCCTCCTGTAATTTTTCCTTAGGAATGAACCGTAAAGCAGCAGAGTTAATACAATATCTTAGTCCTCTAGGACCGGGACCATCTTCGAACACATGACCCAAATGCGCATCGCTTTCTCTGCTCCTGACTTCGGTTCTTGTTTTGTGGTGGCTTACGTCAAGGTGCTCGGTCACACTCGCAGACATCACTGGTTTCGTAAAACTCGGCCATCCACATCCGCTGTCATACTTATCCTTAGAAGTAAATAGTGGTTCTCCCGAAATAATATCAATATAAATCCCATCTTGAAACGTATCCCAATATTCATTCTGAAAGGGTGGTTCCGTTCCGTTTTCTTGAGTCACAAAATACTGTAAATCCGTTAACTTTTCCTTCAGGGCTGTCCGGTCTTTTGGCCAGTACCGCTTTTGAAATGCGTCCCGTTTCGATCCCTGCCTGTATAAAGCATAACGGAAAGGGTTTTTCTTGTGGAAATCCTGATGATACTCCTCAGCAGGGAAGAAATCTGAAGCAGGCAGTATGTCTGTGACAATTGGCTTTTCAAACCTGCCGCTTGCTGATAATGACCGTTTAGACTCCTCTGCTTCACTTTTCTGTGCATCATTATGATAGAAAATGACACTTTTATAAGAACTTCCGCGGTCTGTAAACTGCCCTTCAGAATCTGTGGGATCTATTTGCTGCCAGTATATCTCCAGTAACTCTTTATATGGAATGATAAGTGGATTATACACGATTTGAACAGCTTCGTAATGGCCTGTGGCTCCAGATTTTACTTCTTTGTACCTTGGATTTGCTTTGTTCCCTCCTGTATATCCTGAAACTACGCTTTGGATTCCCTTTCGTTCTTCAAAAGGGGAAACCATACACCAAAAACATCCTCCTCCGAATGTAGCAAGTTCCATCATTTCCTGGTCCATTGAAATCTCCTTACTCTTTCAGGTATTTTTAATAATTTTTATTCAAAACGAGATACTATTTATAAATTAGGCTGTTTTGGCAAACTTTGTTGTTATTGAACAAGGGCTTGATTGGAACGTGAGGATGCTCGCTTTCTGCGGGGCGGGCGGTGAGCCTCCTCGGCTTCGCCTGTGGGGTCTCACCTGATCGAAAAGCGGAGGACGGTGCTTTTCAAGATAAGATCCATCAAAAAGCTGAATGATGATCTTTTTTAATTAGAGGCAAACGCTAAAAGAAAAGCAGACACCTGATAAAGAAGACTTGCTGACTGGCTAGCGATAGCGAA
>NZ_PGUY01000026.1 GCF_002863585.1 Peribacillus deserti
AAAAAGATCATCATTCAGCTTTTGGATGGATCTTTTCTTGAAAAGCACCGTCCTCCGCTTTTCGATCAGGTTAGACACTACAGGCTAAGCCGAGGAGGCTCACCGCCCGCCCCTAGGTCCGCGAGCATCCTCACGTTCCAATCAACCCCCCGGTTCACTCACAACAAAGTTTGGAGAAAACAGCCTTTATTTTAAATTTCCCTCTGTTTTTTCCCCCTCGTAAACAAAAAGTCGCTATTTCTTCTATAGGGCAAAACCCTGTACCTGTCCGATTTAAGAGACCCTCAGAGACCTTCATCTATGTCAGGCAGCTCTATTGAAAAGATATTCACATTTTTTACTGACAATAAACGTAAAAAAGTCCGAAAAAAACCCTGCTTTCCCTCCCATGAAGTGACATATTTCAAAAGGGATGTACGATATACTTCTAATAAAACATACCGGTAATGTCCGAACGGGGTGGTAGGTTTTTGGTAATGTATCTCGATGTCATCTGGCTGTTAAACCTGCTATTTGACTCACTGCTCCTGACAGGGGCAGCCCTTTTGCTAAAAAGAAAAATATCATTAATTAGAATTGGGGCAGGAGGATTCATCGGCTCTATCATCATCATATTAAATTTCACACCATTGTATGCCTGGGCAGATCATCCTGTAACAAAGCTCTTATTCTCAATTGCTATGACCCTGGCAGCCTTCGGCTATAGAAGACTGAAATACTTTATAAAAGGCTTAATGGCTTTGTATCTCTTGACCTTCTTAGTAGGAGGGACAATGCTGGGAGTCCATTTTCTATTTCAATCCAACATGACCTCAATGCAGACCAAAGTTACATACCTAATGAACGGATTTGGCGATCCGGTCAGCTGGCTCTTTGTAATCGTAGGCTTCCCAGTCGCATGGATGTTTTCTAAACGCAATTTAGACAGTCTGGAAATGACGAAGATTAAGTTTGACAAGATGGTAAAGGTCGTTATTAGAATCGATGATTTTACAGTATCGGCAAGCGGTCTTGTGGACAGCGGAAACCAGCTTTATGATCCATTAACACAGGCACCCGTCATGATCTTTTCTTTAACAGGCTATGAAGATCAAATAGGAACGGAGATGCTTACTATGCTAAAGGATCCCAATGCAATCATGGAATCTGACGCGGTATATGATCTGCCGTGGGCCGGCAGACTTCGCCTGATTCCAAGCAAAGTTATAGGATCCGATCAGCAGATGCTTCCTGCTTTTAGACCCGACATTGTAGAGATATATGTTGACAATGAAAGGATAGATGTGAAGAAGTGCTTAGTCTCATTTACACTTCAGCAGCTATCCCCTGAGATGGAGTATGCCGCAATTATTCACCCGAAGATGATGGTTTCAGGAGCGATAAAAAGTGTGTCTTAATATCAGAATTATCTAATAAGGAGGAAAAAACATTGAGAAAGTGGCTGCTCCGTTTAAATTACTATTGGTATAAATTATTAATGAAACTGGGATTAAAGACCGATGAAATTTATTATATTGGGGGAAGTGAAGCTCTGCCTCCGCCTTTAAGCAAGGAAGAAGAGGAGATATTAATTAATAAGCTTCCTGGCGGTGATGAAACAGCAAGGTCTATGCTGATCGAACGGAATCTGCGGCTGGTCGTGTATATTGCCAGAAAGTTTGAAAACACAGGGATTAACATTGAAGACTTGATCAGTATCGGTACGATTGGGCTGATTAAAGCAGTAAACACCTTTAACCCTGAAAAAAAAATCAAGCTCGCAACATATGCCTCCCGCTGTATCGAAAATGAAATTCTTATGTATCTCAGAAGGAATAATAAAATTCGATCTGAAGTTTCCTTTGATGAACCACTCAATATTGACTGGGATGGAAATGAGCTTCTGTTATCCGATGTGTTAGGGACAGAAGAGGATATTATTACAAAGGACTTAGAGGCGAACGTAGATAGAAAACTTCTCAATAAAGCACTGCATCAATTAACAGACCGTGAAAAACAGATTATGGAATTGCGTTTCGGCCTGGTTGGCGGTGAAGAGAAAACCCAAAAGGATGTAGCTGATATGCTGGGCATTTCTCAATCTTATATTTCTAGGCTGGAAAAAAGAATTATTAAAAGACTGAGGAAAGAATTTAACAAAATGGTTTAACATAATCCCGAGCCCGATTTTAACAAAAATTTTTTAAGGTCCAAACCCTTACCAAATATGGTTCCGGACGGTAGTAGCATCTTTGAGCGCCTTTCTAGGTAATGGAACCAGTGCATATTTTTCCCTCCCGAGGAGATACTGTTTTTTGTACAGCACTCCTGTTAGGAGGGAATGAATTGACTAGAAATAAAGTTGAAATTTGCGGTGTGGATACATCCAAATTACCGGTTCTGAAGAATGACGAAATGAGAAAACTTTTCAAAGAAATGCAAGATGGCGATGATTATGCCCGTGAAAAGCTGGTAAATGGGAACCTCAGGCTGGTTCTTAGTGTTATTCAACGATTCAATAACCGCGGTGAATATGTAGATGACTTATTCCAGGTAGGCTGTATTGGACTTATGAAATCCATTGATAATTTCGATTTAAGTCAAAATGTAAAATTTTCGACGTATGCTGTACCCATGATCATCGGAGAAATCCGAAGATATCTGCGTGATAATAATCCGATCAGAGTATCACGCTCTCTCCGGGATATAGCTTATAAAGCACTCCAGGTCAAGGAGCGGCTGATGAGTGAAACCTCGCGGGAACCCACGGCAGAGGAAATAGCAAAAGTTTTAGAGGTTCCACATGAAGAAATCGTATTCGCCCTTGATGCCATCCAGGACCCGGTATCACTCTTTGAACCGATCTATAATGATGGCGGAGATCCGATTTATGTTATGGACCAGCTTAGTGATGAAAAAAACAAGGACAACTTCTGGATAGATGAAATTGCCTTAAAAGAAGGTATGCGCCGCCTGAATGAGCGGGAAAAGATGATCCTTAGAAAACGATTCTTCCAAGGAAAAACGCAAATGGAAGTTGCGGAAGAAATCGGTATTTCCCAGGCACAGGTATCAAGGCTTGAAAAAGCAGCCATCAAACAAATGAATAAAAATATCCAGCACTAACGATCGTATGGTGCGATTCTTGTAAAACCCCGCTTCTGAATCTTGGAGCGGGTTTTTTTATTGGAAATAAAGCTGCTTTTTAAAAAAGTCATAATCACCACACGAAGAAAGCACTCTCAATACAAATTATGGCTGCAAACGGCGTGAATGAGCCCGTAAACTGAAGTTGTTTTTGTGAAAAAGCTGCCAGCATGGGTCAAAAGGTTGTTCTAAGATCAGATTCCACTTGTAAACAGGAGGAACCGGTTCCCAAGTCAGGTTCTTTAAGTCTAGTCATATTCTTTCGTTTTCCCTCATCTAAACTGTACTTATTTTGAAGGTGGAGGTCTCTTAAAAATAAAAGCGGCTCTGGATCAGCCTTCTTTTTCATTCAATTTGCTCATCGTACATATACTTGTAAAAAGTCCGGGGAGTTGAATTGGATGCTTAAAATCTCTGAGTTCCAAAGTAAAGATATTATTACCATACATGACGGAAAAAAGCTCGGAACGGCGCTGGATCTGGAAATCGACACAGCAACAGGGAAAGTATTATCGCTGATTGTGACTGGAAGCGGCAAAATAGCAGGTCTGTTCAATAAAGAAGAGCAGTTGATCATTCCGTGGAGCCAGATTATTAAAATTGGGACTGATGTCATTCTTGTGAATCCGGGAACCTCCATCAATCCTTTTAAGATCGATCCTGGAGAGTAATATATTACCGGGCACCGCAAAAGCTCATGAAATATAAGTGGAATTATCTTAATGTTAAATCAGCGGTTCCTTCATTCACAGGCTCTTTCATAGAATGAAGAAGAAGCACCGTGCATTAAACTTCGTAAATCTCCTTTTATGAGTGAGATTTGAAATTTAAGAGTCAGAATTCGAATTTAAGAGTGAAAATACGAATTTAAGAGTGAAATTTAAGATTTAAGTGTAAAGATTGAATTATAAGTGTAAAAGGAACCTTCGGTCATAAGCCAATCGCCATCAAAAGGCAAGAGCGGCCTTTCGCTACCGCTCGTCTTATGCCTGGCTAACGCATAAGTGCGACTACCCTTCTGTCTTCGCTATCGCTCGCCAGTCAGTGAGTCTTCTTTATCAGGTGTCTGCTTTTCAATAAATCAGTTCTTACTAATAGTTGGATCTTCATGCAGTGTGTATTTAAGAAGGATTTGAAAAGCACCGTCCTCCGCTTTTCTGTGTTGTCCAGCTACAAGCTGAGACCCTCGAGTCATAAGCCAAGCAGTCCATGAGAAGAAAAGGCGCTTCTCACGGCCTGCTCGTCTTATGCTTTGCTTGCGCATAAGTGCGACTAAGCTTCTGTCTTCGCTAACGCTCGCCAATCAGCAAGTCTACTTTATCAGGTCTCTGCCTGCCTTAGCTGTATAGTTGTAGTAACTTAAACCATCTTCATTCAGATTAAAATTAGTTAGGTATTGGCAGGCACCGCTTTCCGTTTTTCTGGATGTCCAGCTGCGGACTAACACCTTCCGTCATAAGTCAATCGCCATCAAAAGGCAAGAACGGCCTTTCGCTGCCGCTCGTCTTATGCCTTGCTAACGCATAAGTGCGACTACCCTTCTGTCTTCGCTATCGCTCGCCAGTCAGCGAGTCTTCTTTATCAGGTGTCTGCTTTTCCAAAATTCATTTCTTACTAATAGTTGGATCTTCATGCAGTGTGTATTTAAGAAGGGTTTGAAAAGCACCGTCCTCCGCTTTTCTGTGTTACACTGAAAAAAAACATTAGGAAATAGAGGTTTTTCTATGGCGGAACCATTTTTACATATAAATGAACGATTTTTTAGTGCAGAGTTTTTTGACCATCAAAATCCATCTTTTACTGCTGGCTTTACGACAAAAAACGGCGGAGTCAGCGGTCAGGAATTTAAGACGCTGAATACCGGTTTTCATGTAGGGGACAGTCTGCCTGATGTGGTTAGAAACAGGGAACTGCTTGCTGGCGCTCTCTCCTTTCCTCTCGATCAATGGGCTGGTGCTGAGCAGACTCATGAGACTCAAATTGTAAAGGTACATCCGGACGGGCGGGGGAAAGGTGCTAGAGAATATGAATCATCCTTCAAAGGTACGGATGGCTTATATACCGATCAAAAGGGCATACTGCTAACGCTGTGCTTTGCAGACTGTGTCCCGCTTTATTTTGCAGCACCTCGGACAGGGATGATCGGCATTGCCCATGCAGGCTGGAAAGGGACAGTGCATGGCATAGGGGAAAAAATGGTTAGAATTTGGCAGGAGGAGGGCATAGAAGCATCAGAGATTTTTGCGGCAATTGGTCCTTCTATTTGCAGTGATTGTTATGTTGTCGACGATAGAGTGATAAATTTCGCTAAAAATAGACTAGAAGAAGTTGACAAAAAGCCCTATAATCTAATAAAAGAGGGTCAATATGCATTAGATTTGAAGAAATTAAATGCCCTGATTCTACAAAAGGCTGGGATTCCAGAAGAAAACATTCAGATATCCAGTCTCTGTACAAGCTGCCACCATCACCATTTCTTCTCCCATCGTAAAGATCTTGGGAAAACTGGCCGTATGATGGGCTTAATCGGCTGGAAGGAGGATACTTCATTTGAGGGTAACTGACAATTTAAAGACTATACAAGAAAAAATAAACGACGCCTGCCGAAAAAGCGGACGAAATCCAGAAGAGGTTAAACTGGTTGCTGTAACAAAATATGTGAGTGTAGAGAGGGCCCAAGAAGCACTAGAGGCGGGAGTGGTCCATCTAGGTGAAAATCGTGATGAAGGTCTGCTTGCAAAATGGGAAGTGTTAAAGGATCGGCCTGTCTGGCACTTTATCGGCTCTCTGCAAACGAGAAAAGTAAAATCCATTATTGATGTGGCTGAGTACATACATTCCCTGGACCGGCTGTCCCTGGCAGACGAAATTCAAAAAAGGGCCGTGAAACCCATTAAATGCTTTATTCAGGTGAATGTATCTGGTGAAGAATCAAAGCATGGAATGTCCCCCTCCGACGTACTGGACTTTATAAGGGCTATAAAGAGCCATGATAAGATCATAGTGGAGGGCCTTATGACAATGGCACCTCTAACAGATGATGAAGATAGGATCAGGAATTGTTTTAAAGAGTTAAAGAGCCTCCGTGAAAAAATACAGCAGCTAAGTATTGAAAACTCTCCTTGTAAAGAATTGTCTATGGGCATGTCAAACGATTTTCATATTGCCATTGAAGAAGGGGCTACCTTTATCCGTATCGGTACTGCTTTAGTTGGCTAAAAATTCAAAGGAGGAATTACAATGACTCTGGTTTCAAAATTTAAATCTTTTTTTGCTCTTGATGATGAAGTTGAATATAGGGAAGAAATCATGGAGGAAGAAATAGAAGAAAGACGCCCATCTCGAGGCTTTAAGCAGCCAAACCAGAATGTGGTGAGCCTTCAAAGTGTACAAAAGCCAAATTCTAAAGTGATCCTTGCAGAACCGAGGGCTTATTCGGAAGCTCAGACCGTTGCCGATGAATTAAAAAACCGGCGTGCTGTAGTGGTAAATCTTCAAAAAATTGATCATGACCAGGCCAAAAGAATCGTCGATTTCCTAAGTGGCACGGTCTATGCTTTAGGCGGAGATATACAAAGAATTGGGACAAATATCTTTTTATGCACACCCGATAATGTAGATGTATCAGGTACGATCACTGCATTTGGACATGAACAAGAGTATGAAGAAGCGAGGTGGTAGGTCTTAATGGATGTTCTTTTCAGTGTAATTGGAAAATTGCTTCATTTTTACTCATATGCATTAATCATCTATATATTAATGTCATGGTTCGGGGGTGCCCGTCAGACCTCGATCGGCCAGTTCCTTGCCAGAATATGTGAACCATATTTGGAGCCATTCAGGAGATTTATACCTTCGCTCGGCATGATTGATATTTCTCCAATCATAGCCATCATGGTACTTAATTTTGCTGCATCCGGGCTTAACCAGCTTTATGATTGGTTAACATAGGCTGTAGGCAGTAAATACTGCGAACGACCCTTGTCAGAATTTCTGTATTTGGCAAGGTTTTTTTATATGCATGCCCACAAAGATTTAAATAGGTAAGGAGTCTTTTATGAGTATTTATCAGCACTTTCGTCCGGAAGAAAAGGAGCTCATCGACTTGTTTTTGGGATGGAGAGAACAAGTTCAGGACTTTTATGCTCCAAAGCTTACGGATTTTTTAGACCCAAGAGAAGTGAATATATTACATTCGATTATTGGCCAGGATGAAGACGTAAAGGTATACACGTTTGGCGGCAATGAGAATGCCGAAAGAAAAAGGGCGCTTCTTTGCCCATCCTATTTTACTCCCGCTGACGTCGATTTTCATATTTCTTTATTCGAGGTTGTATATCCGAAAAAATTCGTGGCAATTGAGCACAGACAGGTTTTAGGCAGCTTAATGTCTCTGGGGTTAAAAAGGGAAAAATTTGGCGATGTCCTGATTGATGAAGATACCGTTCAATTTTTAGCCGCGGAAGAAATTGAATCCTATTTGACAGCCAACCTTGAAAAAATCGGCAGATCATCTATCACACTTAGAAAGATCCCTTTTTCAGATATTATTGTATTGAAAGATTCCTGGGAGGAACTTTCTGTCACAGTTAGTTCCATGAGGCTCGATGCTCTTGTTTCCTCGTTAACAAAGCTTTCGAGACAAAAGGCGCAGATGTTGATTGAGCAGAGCAAAGTGAAAGTCAACTGGAAACCTGCTGAACAATCTGCGTTTGAACTTAAGGAAGGCGATGTGATTTCTGCCCGGGGCTTCGGCCGCTTTAAAATCATGATGATTGAGGGAAGAACGAAGAAGGAAAAATGGCGGGTTACAGCAGGCAGGCAAAAATAATAGACAGCAGAAGGGTTTACAAATAGGCTGTCGAAATTTAGTATAGTATTATATGATTATATTAGACTGAAAACGCTCTGGAGGTGCGAAAATGCCTTTAACCCCGCTGGATATACATAACAAGGAGTTCAGCAAAGGCTTCCGTGGTTATGACGAAGATGAAGTAAACGAGTTTTTGGACCAGATTATTAAAGATTACGAAATGATTCTTCGTGAAAAAAAGGAAATGGAAGAAAAGCTGGAGGTCCTCCAGGATCGTCTGGGGCACTTTGCGAACATCGAGGACACATTGAATAAATCCATTGTGATTGCCCAAGAAGCCGGTGAAGAAGTTAAACGAAATGCACAGAAGGAAGCAAAACTGATTCTTAAAGAAGCGGAAAAAAATGCAGACCGGATCGTCAATGAAGCGTTATCTAAAGCACGGAAAATTGCCTTGGATATTGAAGATTTAAAAAAACAGTCCAAAGTGATCCGTACCCGCTTTAGAATGCTGATCGAAGCACAGCTCGACATGCTGAGGACAGATGATTGGGATCAGCTTATGCAGTATGAAATTGATGCAACCGATCTAGAGTTAAGCAGAGAAAAATAGACGCACCTTGACGAAAGCTTCCGACTCGCTTATAATTTTTTAACGATACAACTTATAATGATTAATACGCTGAGAGGGACAGTAAGTTTCTTCAACATTCATGAAGCGAGCCAGGGACGGTGAAAGCCTGGTATGAAGGAAGAAAACCGAAGATCACCCTTGAGTACCGAATTGAACCTGTAAGGCAGTAGATGAGGCGCATCATTCACGTTACGAATGCTTAAGAGGACAATTTATTTTGTCTATTAGGGTGGTACCGCGGGAAATTATAAAGCCTTCTCGTCCCTTTTTGGGATGAGTGGGCTTTTTTATTTTGGTTAATAATTGTTATAAAACGCCAGTTATTTGAATGGAGGAAAAGAAAAATGGAGTATAAAGATACTCTCCTAATGCCGAAAACTGACTTCCCTATGAGAGGAAATCTGCCTAACAGGGAACCTCAGATCCAAAGCCAATGGAAAGAAACTGATATTTATAAAAAGGTACAAGAGCGTACTAAGGACAGACCTATGTTTGTTCTTCATGACGGACCGCCGTATGCTAATGGCGATATTCACATGGGACACGCTCTTAACAAAATCCTTAAAGACGTGATCGTCCGATATAAATCCATGTCCGGCTTTAATGCACCGTATGTGCCCGGCTGGGATACACATGGTCTTCCAATTGAACAGGCGCTGACAAAGAAAGGCGTTAAGAGAAAAGAAATGACTGTAGCGGAATTCCGCAAATTATGTGAGGAGTATGCCTACGGTCAGATTGACAGCCAGCGTGAACAATTCAAGCGCCTTGGAGTCAGGGGAGATTGGGATAATCCATATATCACATTGAAGCCTGAATACGAAGCACAGCAAATCAAGGTATTCGGTGAAATGGCAAAGAAAGGCTATATTTACAAAGGGCTTAAACCGGTATACTGGTCACCATCCAGTGAATCGGCACTTGCTGAAGCTGAAATTGAATATTATGACAAGCGCTCTGCATCCATCTATGTTGGGTTTGCAGTAAAAGAAGGAAAGGGTGTTCTTGAAGAAGGCACCGAAATTGTCATCTGGACTACAACACCATGGACCATTCCTGCAAACCTTGGCATCTCTGTCCACCCGGACCTTGAGTACAGTGTAGTGGCTGCAGGCGGGAAAAAATATGTGGTTGCTGAAGCACTGCGCGAGCAGGCAGCAGAAGTGATCGGCTGGGAAGACGCTGTAGTTGAAAAGAAAGTAAAAGGCGCAGATCTCGAATACATTGTAGCTAAACACCCTTTATATGACCGTGATTCATTAGTGATGCTTGGGGACCATGTAACGACTGAAGCAGGAACAGGATGTGTCCACACGGCTCCAGGCCACGGGGAAGATGACTTTATTGTCGGACAGAGGTACAACCTTGACGTGCTTTGTCCGGTTGATGAGAAAGGTGTCATGACTAAAGAAGCTCCCGGCCTTGAAGGATTATTCTATGACGAAGCTAACAAGCCGATTACACAGGCACTCGAAGAAGCAGGGGCTTTATTGAAACTAAGCTTCATCACTCACTCCTATCCACATGATTGGAGAACGAAAAAGCCAACCATCTTCCGTGCTACTGCACAATGGTTTGCATCCATCAAAGATTTTAGAAATGACCTGTTAAAAGGAATCGAAGAAACGAAATGGGTTCCAGCCTGGGGTGAAACAAGACTTTACAATATGGTCCGCGACCGCGGTGACTGGTGTATCTCCCGACAGCGTGCATGGGGCGTTCCAATCCCGGTATTTTATGCGGAAAATGGCGAGCCGATCATCACGGATGAAACGATCGAACATGTGTCAAATCTGTTCCGTGAACACGGTTCTAACATCTGGTTTGAAAGAGAGGCAAAAGACCTTCTTCCTGAAGGCTATACTCATCCTGACAGCCCGAACGGCAGGTTCACCAAAGAAGCAGATATCATGGATGTTTGGTTTGATTCTGGTTCTTCTCACCAATCCGTACTTGAAGAACGTGATGACCTGCAGCGTCCAGCGGATTTATATCTTGAAGGCTCTGACCAATACCGCGGCTGGTTTAATTCATCTCTATCCACTGCAGTGGCTGTGACAGGAAAGCCGCCATATAAAGGAGTATTAAGCCACGGCTTCGTCCTTGACGGAGAAGGAAGAAAGATGAGTAAATCTCTTGGCAACATTGTGGTTCCTGCCAAAGTCATGAATCAACTTGGGGCTGATATCCTCAGACTTTGGGTAGTTTCAGTGGATTATCAGGCAGACGTACGGGTTTCAGATGCGATTCTTAAGCAGGTAGCGGAAGTATATAGAAAGATCCGTAATACTTTCCGATTCTTGCTGGGGAACCTGGCTGATTTTACTCCTTCTAAGAATGCTGTTGCATATGATTCTCTTCGTGAAGTGGACCAGTATATGCTTGTGAAGCTGAATAAGCTGACTAAACAGGTTAAACAGGCTTATGAAAATTATGAATTCGCAGGAATTTTCCATGCGATCAATAATTTCTGTACATTAGACCTAAGTGCATTTTATCTTGATTATGCAAAAGACATTCTTTACTGTGAAGCTGCAGACAGCGCCGAGCGCAGAGCGATTCAAACCGTCCTGTATGAATCTCTTGTTTCCCTGTCAAAACTTGTGTCTCCAATTCTTTCCCATACTGCAGACGAAGTTTGGGCATTCGTTCCTGAAGCAGCAGAGGAAAGCGTACAGCTGACAGATATGCCAGAAGAGAAGGAACTGCCTAATGCAGACGCAATTGAAGAAAAATGGAATGCATTCATGAAGCTTAGAAACGATGTCCTTAAGGCATTGGAAGTGGCCAGAAATGAAAAAATAATCGGTAAATCACTAAATGCAAAAGTTTCAATGTATGTGAACGCTAAAGGCAGAGAGCTGCTTGAAAGCATCGACGAAAGCTTTGATCAGTTGTTTATTGTATCGAAGTTTGAAATTGCAGGAGATGTAGATGAAGCTCCTGAAAATGCATTGAAGCTAGAGCATTCTTCCCTTGTTATTACTGCGGCTGAAGGAGAAACATGTGAGCGCTGCTGGAATGTTAAAGAAGAAGTGGGCTCCGTTCCTGAACATCCGACGCTTTGCAAACGATGTGCGGACGTGATTAGCCATAATTAATCTGATCCCTTTGATTGTTCAAGGGAATGAAAATAGAGAGCTGAGCTCTCTATTTTTTTTGTTCTTTTCTAAAAGATTGTTGTTTTTTACTAAGTTCTGTGAACCTATTCTATTTTAAAACAGGTTAATTGGAATGTAAGGTGCGAGACTCCTGCGGGAGTAGCGGGTATTGTCCAGCTCCGGACTGACACCTTCGGTCATAAGCCAATCGCCATTAAAAGGCAAAAT
>NZ_PGUY01000027.1 GCF_002863585.1 Peribacillus deserti
TTGCGTTCCATATCCGGCTGGACCCTGCCCTCCGTATTGCGTTCCATATCCGGCTGGACCCTGCCCTCCGTATTGCGTTCCATATCCGGCTGGACCCTGCCCTCCGTATTGTGTTCCATATCCGGCTGGACCCTGGCCTCCGTATTGCGTTCCATATCCGGCTGGACCCTGCCCTCCGAATTGTGTTCCATATCCGGCTGGACCCTGGCCGCCGTACTGCGTTCCATATCCGGCTGGACCCTGGCCGCCGTACTGCGTTCCATATCCGGCTGGACCCTGGCCGCCATAGCCTTGCGCATAATAATCCGGCTGACTCTGCATCATTTGATCCTGGATAAATCCGCCTCCTGACTGAGAATCAACTGGCGATTCAGGCAGATACTGCTGGCTTTCCCCGCTATAAGCTCCCATTTGAGGAGATTCCTCTGACGGAAAGCTTTGCTGCGGAAATCCTCCGGGAACCTGCTGCCCGTAATAGCCCGTACCTTGAGGGTATGTTCCCTGGAATCCGCCAGGCACCCCATAACCGGCAGGCATTTGCTGATAACCTCCTTGACCTTGAGGGAAAGGCTGTGGTACCTGGGCATGAGTAGGTACTGCCGGATGTAAAGGGATAGGCTGACCTCCTCCGCAGCCGCAGTCATCTGCTGCAGCCTCAAGCGACGGCTGAGCCGTAAACTGACCCATTACCTGCTGAGGAGCGGGCTGCGGTGTCTCCCATGGCTGCCCCGCGTGCACCTGATGCCCGTAATACAAGGAATGCGGAATACTGCTAGATCCTCCGAAAGCTGAACTTGGTGATTCATAAGCTCCTGTATACGATTGTGTACCAGGGTGCGGGATAAATGGCATCTGCTGGCCTCCTCCATATAATGGGTAATTCTGATGCCCGTATCCAGCAGCCGGAAACGGCTGCAGCGTTCCTGGTGCATAGGAAGAAGATTCAAATAAAGAACTTTCATCTTGCTGCATATGAGACGGCTGTGCATACATTCCCTGCACTTGAGCCAGGGGCGGCTGCTGCATGTATGTTCCCTGTACCTGCTGTGGGACAGGAGGCTGCATGTATGTTCCCTGTACCTGCTCGGGGGCAGGTGGCATGTATGTTCCCTGCACCTGTTCGGGGACAGGCGGCATGTATGTTCCCTGCACCTGCTCGGGGGCAGGGGGGTGCATATATATTCCTTGTGCTTCTGGAACACTCGGCTGCTCCATAAATGCCCCGTGTTCCGGCATGAAATGCTGCTGCGGGTAGAACGGCATTTGTGGAAACATAGGTGCTGCCGGGAATGGGAAATTCGCCATATTTATCGGTTCATCATAGCCGGTCCCCGGCATTACAGGTGAAATGGGAATACATTGGTCCTCCGCTGGAACTGCAGCACCTTGTACTTGTGGCGGTGCTTCCATGACAGGAGCTTCTTGTATTGGTACTTCCTTCATTGGTGCTTCCTTCATCGGTGCCTGCTGCACTGGCGCTTCCTTTACCGGTGCCTGCCCCTTTATTGGCATTTCGGTGATGGGCATATCCTGAAACTGTTCCATCATTAAGCCGGGAAGCACATTTTGTGGTTTTTCTGGAATACTCGGGCCCGGAGTAGGCATTTGTGCAGACATATCAGCCATATTAGCCGTATAGTAATTAGTAATTTCAGCTTCCGTCACTTCGGGCTGGGTTGCCTGTGTTACCGATGGCGGTGCCTGCGGAAGCTCTGCCGGCTGCGCCTGTTCTGCTGGAGCGGCGGCAATGGGTGCTTCCTTTACAGACTCTTTTATAAACGGAATCGGTTCACCTTTAGGAGCTTCCTTAGCGCTATAGGTAATTTTTGCGCCTGACCCTGTTTCCGCTTTTAACGGTTTAGCAGTACCAGGTATTTTTATTTTCATCCCTGGCATAATCATATCCGGATTGCTCAATTGTGAATTCAGCTTTTTTAGCTGTTCAAAATTCACGCCATATTTTTTAGCCAGATTCCAAAGAGTTTCCCCTTTTTTTGCTATATGAATTTTCACGCTGTCTTCCCTCCTATGCAAATGTCCTTATATCCTATGAAGGTCTGGGCAAAGTGCTAACGTTTTTTTCATGAAAACTTATGCCTGAAAACATTTATTTAGAAGAGAAAGACAGAAATAATATAGGAATTTCCTCTTTATAGTGCAGTTTCTTTTCGGGGCAAATGTCTGGCAGTTTTATAGGATCGGGAGGATAAAGTCCTTTCTGGTACAGAGGGGCGTGCTGCTTTCGAGTCAATCAGCAACGGAGGGAGTAAAGACATAATGTATGGAAATATGTATAAAAACTCTGAGTGTTTTCTAGCTCATTCGGAGCTTCTGCTGCCTTTCTTCCACTATTGATCCGTTTTACAACATTCCTTCAATACTGCAGAACGGCGTCTATCTTTGTGAATCCTTTCTTTTACATAATCACCTTTTTCGATCAGGGTCCTTTTATCCAAGAATTCTTCAGAAGTTTCAAGATTAATTAAACACATCATCCGCTCCATACATAAACCCCTTTCTGCAAAGGAAAGGAGGCAAATCATTATCCAATTGCAATCATCCTGTGAAGAGCCAGGATCGCTTCTTCTGCTGTTTCCTTGTCTACTTTTATAGAATGAACAGGCCGTCCTTGTTCAATAGATTCCAAGAACCACAAAAAATGCGGCGGGTCGATTCTATTCATCGTAAGACATGGACATATATTGGAATTTAGCGATATGATCGTTTTGTCTGTATGTATTGTTGCAAGGCGGTTCACAAGGTTCATTTTCATTCCGACTGTCCACTCTACTCTGTTCCAGGCTCAGCGTTTTCGATCCTATTAAAAATGTAAGAGCCGAACCGCTGTAATCTGACCGTTCTACTACATCACGAGAACATTCCGGATGGACCATGATCTTCATGTCCTTCTTCTTCGAGCGGATTTGATCGATATTTTGCATGGTAAAGTTTTCGTGAACCGAGCAGTGTCCTTTCCATAATAAAATTTTTAGGTCCTCGATATTTTCCTCTGTTATTAGCATTTTAGCAAAAGATCCCGGACCGCCATCTATGACAGTGGAACCCCAAGTTCATAGGCTGCGTTTCTGCCAAGATGCTGATCAGGCAAAGGAGCTAATACGAATTTCATTTGAAAGTCACGTAGGCAGCAGACATCCAGGCGCTTGCCCACGCGGTTTCAGATATTGCACGGGAGCTCCACGTATCAATTTAGCCATTACTTAAAACCCTATGATAAAATAGTAAAATAATTTCCTTGGTAAATAAGGAGCGTTGATGCATGAAAGAAGATAAAAAACTGCTTGGAGAAAATAGAAGAAACCGGCTGCTTGAATTATTGAAAGGAGCCCAGGCTCCTATCACCGGTTCAGAGCTTGCCCGCCAAGCTAACGTCAGCCGGCAGATCATCGTTGGCGATATAACATTATTAAAAGCACGAAATGAACCCATTATCGCAACAAGCCAGGGCTATTTATATTTACATTCCCCTGTTTCACCCGCCCTGCAAGAAAGGACAATCGCATGCCGCCACACACCATGCCAGGCCAAAGAAGAACTGTATTTACTCGTAGACCTGGGTGTTACTGTTAGAGATGTAAAAGTGGAGCATCCTGTCTATGGGGATTTAACCGCATCCATCATGGTTTCCAATCGCAATGAGGTAGACCAATTTCTTGAAAAAATCAGGCAGACCCAAGCAGCCTATCTTTCCGAGCTGACAGAAGGAATCCACCTGCATACCATTTCGGCATCCAATGAAAATACTTTGAACCAGGCAGAACAGGTATTAAAGAAGTCCGGTTTTTTAATCGAATACTAATAAAGAAGGTCTGACCGCTGTCAGACCTTCTTTGGATTTAACAAAAAGATTTCGCTTGATTGGTAATTAAAAAGCTTGGGTAGCTGCCTAAAACCTTGACGGAACATCCCAGCGCTTCAAGTTCGGCAATTGTGCTCGGAATTAACACATGGTCCATTTCCATATTGATATCAATGATAAAAAAGTAATTCCCGAGCCCGGTTTTCATGGGGCGGGATTCAATCTTGGATAAATTCAATTTTCTCCACGAAAAAGCAGAGAGTACCTGGTGCAGAGCTCCAGGGTGATCCGCTGGCAACGTAACCATCAGGGTTGTTTTAGCACCATTTTCTTGTTCAGAGTGACTCCCGAAATCAATCTCTTTCTTGGAAACAGCAATAAAACGGGTATGATTGTGGGCAAAATCATGTATATTATGCTTGACGATCTCGAGGTTATATTCCTTTGCCGCCAGTTCATTTGCAATCGCTGCAATTTTAAGCTCAGGATGTGCCAAAACATATTGTGCGGCCGCTGCAGTGGAAGTCATGGCTTCACAGGCGGCTCCTCTAAGGTTTTTATGCAAAAATTTGTGACATTGAGCAATGGCATGTGAGTGAGAAAAAATCGTTTCAGCACTCTCCCAGTGATCCCTATGTGCCGGATGCACCATCAAATGCTGGCTGATCGGCGCCACTACTTCCCCCTGGATCGGCAAATCCACTTCATGAACCAGGTAATCTAATGTAATATTGACTGAGCCTTCCAGAGTATTCTCAATCGGAATAAGCGCAATATCCGCCTGATTCTCCTGGACCGCCTCAAAACACGCCGGAATGGTCTGAAGAGGCATCCTTTCCTCATCAGGAAACAGCTTTGCCGCAGCCAAGTCTGTAAATGTCGCTCTAGGTCCCAGAAAAGCTACCTTATATCCCAAGTCTGTCTCTCCCCTACAATAAAAATTACTGTTAATCTTAGTCTATTTTTTTGATAATTACAACAAATTTATGTATTTTTGCCGGACTATGTTGTGGAAAAGCCTTCCTTCAACCAAGAATATTGACCAACAGGTAGTGATTAACTCGCACTGTTAAACGTTTTATAAATCAGGCTCGAAGTATACAGATTAAAGGGGGCGGCTAAGTATCGACAAGAGAATGAGCCAATTCAATTCACAATGTAACACTTATGTGGCTATTTCATCGTTTTATGTGGGTTTCCCCCACTTTTATGTAGCTGTTTCATCGTTTTATTGGCCTTCCCCCACTTTTATGTGGCTGTTTCATCGTTTTATGTGGCTGTTTCATCGTTTTATGTGGCTTTCCCCCACTTTTATGTGGCTGTTTTACTGATTTATGTGGCTTAGCCTTTTTATGTGGATTCCAGCGTAAATTTGCATGCCGGCCCAAAATTTTACATTATGAGCAGTGCTTAGCCATAAAAAATTGTATAATATCAATCATTACTATTATCGTGCTCCCAAGCAGCAACTCAATTATTCAAAGCTTGGATACCGCTGTCCCCATCTAAAACAAAAGCGCACAGCCAAGTTAGCTGCACGCTTTTTGTTATGCTCCTGTCCCGAGAATCTCAACTTTTTCTACGAATTCAAGTTTTCTCAGTTGTGACAGAAGATGATCGATATCGGATTTCATGCCGTTTGTGTTCAGTGACAGGGTGACGTTTGCCCTGTTCTGCAAAGGAATGGTCTGATGGATGGTCAAAACGTTGCATCCGGCAGAAGCCACGACACCCAAAAGCTGCGAAAGTGTTCCCGACCGGTCTTCCAGATGAAAAAACAGCGAGATGATCCGTTCTTTTACAATCGTATGAAACGGAAAGACTGTGTCTCTGTACTTATAAAAAGCACTCCTGCTGATATCCACCTGCTGAACAGCTTCAAGAACGGAATCGGCTTTTCCGCGGTCCAGCAGTTCTTTGGCCTCCAGAGTCTTTTGCATTGCCTCAGGAAGGACGTCTTCGCGAACCAAATAAAATTTTCTATCTGTTTTATTCATGTTCTCCCCCGCACATTATTGGCCATAACAAGAGCAAAACTTACCTAAACCTAACCCTGTTATTCAATAAACTCAAATTCATAATCGAGAAGTCTGATGACATCTCCATTTTCGGCACCTTTTTCCCTGAGTGCTTCATCCACACCCATAGCGCGGAGCTGTCGTGCAAACCTCTTGATTGATTCATCTCTGTTGAAGTTCGTCATCTTGAATAATCTCTCTATATTGAAGCCGGAAATGACGAAGGTTCCATCCGAGTCACGGGAGATGACAAAGTCCTTATCCGGTGTTTCATGCTTGTACATAACACGGTTAACCTGTCCTTCTTCAGCTTCTTCCTGATGCTCAAGTGGAAACTCAGGTGTTGTTTCTAATTTATCCGCTACTTCAAATAACAGATCACGGATTCCCTCTCTGGTAACAGAAGAAATCGGGAAGATTGGCAGATCGCTGCCCACTTTTTCTCTAAATGATTTCAGGTTTTCCTCGGAATCCGGCATATCCATTTTGTTTGCCGCGATAATCTGAGGACGCTCGGTAAGCCTTAGATTGTATTCTTTCAGCTCATTGTTAATCGTTACATAATCCTCATACGGATCACGTCCTTCGAGACCGGACATATCGATCACGTGGACAATAACCCGTGTCCGCTCAATGTGCCTTAAGAATTGGTGGCCAAGGCCCACTCCTTCAGATGCTCCTTCAATGAGTCCGGGAAGATCGGCCATAACGAAGCTCCGATTGTCTTCCGTTTCCACTACACCCAGATTTGGGGCAATGGTGGTAAAGTGATATTCAGCAATTTTTGGCCTTGCTGAAGATACGACAGAAAGCAGGGTGGATTTTCCAACGCTCGGGAATCCTACAAGGCCTACGTCTGCAAGTAATTTGAGCTCCATGATGATATAGCGCTCCTGGCCCGGCTCGCCGTTCTCAGAAATCTCCGGAGCCGGATTGGCCGGCGTCGCAAATCTGCTGTTTCCTCTTCCGCCTCGTCCGCCTTTTGCGATAACGGCACGCTGCCCATGCTCCGTTAAATCAGCAAGGACTTCTTTTGTATCTTCATCCATGACCACTGTACCCGGAGGGACTTTAACAATCATATCTTGGGCATTACGTCCATGCATGTTTTTTGACATACCATGCTCTCCGCGAGGTGCTTTAAAATGCCTTTGGTAGCGGAAGTCCATAAGCGTACGCAAGCCCTCTTCCACTTCAAAGATAACATTTGCGCCGTTACCGCCGTCACCGCCGGCTGGTCCTCCTTTAGGAACATATTTCTCCCTGCGGTAGGCAACTAATCCATTACCGCCATCTCCGCCTTTTACATAAATCTTGACCTGATCGACGAACATTCCATCACTTCCTTTTTCATATATGTATAAACAAAGCTGTTGTCTTTTCTTCTTAGCAGTCTGCCATAACCTCTATGGACAGTTCTCCACGTTTCATACTTAACAAATTTATCTGTAAGCCATGGTGCTTTTGTTTACTAAATGACTTTATTTTCTCTTCTGATGTTATATTACCCTGCAGTTCATAGAGAAATCGTATATTTTTCGCTTCTTTAAAAATTGATATCGTTAATGTACTTTCCAGAAAGGGTTCAATCACCGTCTCAATGTTCAAAAATAATTCTTTTGTCCAATGTGTCAGAGACTTGTCCAGCTCAGGGCCTGCATTCCCGCTTCCCAGCAATTCATATTCAATTTTAAACGAGTACCCATTCCAGTTTCCGGTAAGCAGCAGTTCAGAAAACAGGGGCATATTAAGCTGAGACAACATTGCTTCACTTTGCGATTCAATGATTATTTCTTCAATGATAGCTTTGGCCCGATCTATCTTATTTAACTCTAGGTTACCTTTAATCAGCTGTATTTTATTCAGCCAATCATGTCTGGAGTGTCTCATGGCGTCAATTATATTCCACTCTTTTTCCATCTGAAGACTCCCGTTTTCGCAAATTGATATTAAAGAGGCGTAAAGCCTGTTCATTGTTTCCTTTAAGTATAACAGAATTTTAAGCTAAAAAAAGAAAACTCCAACCAGGAGGTTAGAGTTTTCTTAGATGCAGGATTTAAGCTTCTTGAGCAGCTGGATATACGCTAACTTGTTTGCGGTCACGGCCTAGGCGTTCGAAACGAACTACGCCGTCAACTTTTGCGAATAGAGTATCATCTCCACCGCGTCCAACGTTTTGACCTGGGTAAATTTTTGTACCGCGCTGACGGTAAAGAATTGAACCACCAGATACGAATTCACCGTCTGCACTCTTAGCGCCAAGGCGTTTAGAGATAGAGTCACGGCCGTTCTTTGTTGAACCTACTCCCTTTTTGGAAGCGAAGAACTGAAGATCTAGTCTTAACATATGTTCCACCTCCTATTTATTAATGGTGATTTTTATATATTGTTCGTAATCTCTTTCTATCGTCTGCAGGGAAATAAGCATGGCTTCCAGAAGCAGCTGAACTTTGTCAGATGTCTCTCCGGTGATAGAGCGGGGCATTACACATTTAAGGTAACCTCCGTCGCCTTCCATCTCAATTTCGGGTTCTACATCCGCGAGCGCCATAATGGCGTTCACTGTTCCAAACGAAACAGCCGATGCACCTGCACAAACGATATCCAGACCATGTTCAGCAAAATCAGCATGTCCGCTCATGGTAAAAGATTGAATCTTACCGTTACGGGCATAATCAAAAATAACGTTTATCATTCGTTAGCCTTA
Source organism: Peribacillus deserti (assembly GCF_002863585.1). GTDB lineage: Bacteria > Bacillota > Bacilli > Bacillales > DSM-1321 > Paraperibacillus > Paraperibacillus deserti_A. Next base: position 8,546 of record NZ_PGUY01000027.1, read on the forward strand.
CGCGTTGATCGCGTCGATAACTACTCGAGTGTATGGCTGACGATGACCTTGCTTTTTGCGGTTGTTTTTCTTCGCTTTGTATTTGAAAACGATGATTTTCTTCGCGCGGCCGTGTTTTTCAACTTTAGCAGTTACAGTAGCTCCCTCAATAACCGGGCTTCCTACTTTCACGTTGTCTCCGCCTACGAATAAAACTTTATCAAAAGTTACAACTTCACCAGCTTCAGCGTTTAACTTTTCAATTGTGATAGCTTGGCCAGCTTCAACTTTGATTTGTTTACCGCCTGTTTCAATAATTGCGTACATATACTTGCACCTCCTCTAATTAACTCAGACTCGCCATCACAGGCGTTCTGCCTTTTAGCAAACTCTTAAAAAACCTGATCTGCGCGGTTGTAGCACGGGTGCTACAAACATAACATAGAAAATATTATCATATACCTGGACTATGTGTCAATACTATTTTAGAGAACAGATTTATACGTTGTGTTCACCTTTAATTCTTACCTGGATTTCTTCTAAACTTCCCATGTGACGGATGTGGTAATGAGGTATAGAGGTGTCCTGTTTAGTAAATATCAATTTTTTTGCTGCAAGCCCTTCAACGAATTCCAAGTGTTCATTTTTAGAGCCTGCCAGTGCCTCAATAACATTTACTGCGGCTTCTATCCAGACTGCCTCTGAATCATTTCCCCGAGCTTCTAAAAGCTCTCTTTCCAAACGAAATGCTAATGTTTCCGCACTTTCTATACTTCCGCTGCCGCTGCAGACTGGGCATGGGACCATAAGCTTCTCATGGATGGACGGCGATGTTTTTTTGCGCGTAAGCTGCAGCATGCCCAGACCTGTAAATCCTGCGATATGTGTAGGCATCTCATCTGCAGCCAGCGCTTCTTTCAATGCCTGCACGACCTTTCTTTTATTATGCTCTTCCTGCATATTCATAAAGTCAATTACAATGATGCCGCCGATATTACGAAGCCGAAGCTGCCGTGCCGCCTCCTTTGCTGCAATGATGTTGGCTTGTGTAAGAGTGGCTTCCTTTTCAGATTTCCCTGTGAAGCTTCCCGTATTTACATCAATAACGGTACATGCTTCTGTTTCTTCAATCACGAGATAAATGCCATCTGTAAGCATAACGTTTTGTTTAAATACAGATGAAGCTTCTGTTTCAATGTGGAATATAGAAAAAATATTTTCAGCTCCACGTTCGAAATGCACTTCCACTGCTTGATCCGTCAATTCTTTCCTTATATCCTGATAAAATGAAAAGTCATCAATGATAACTGCATCCAGCTGTGCCGCTTGGCTCAGCACCGCTTCCCGGAATTTATCCATTTTTAAAAGCAGCCCAGGTTTGTTTATCGAAGATGCTCTAGACAACACACTCTCCCAGCGCTTACGTACTTCCTCCAGTCCAGCATCAAATTCATCTTCTGAAGCTTTTTCCATAGTTGTTCTGATAATAAAGCCTTCTCCCGGCTTTTTCTTGGAAAAAGCCCTTTCTCTCCAATACTTCTGGGTTTCCAGACTGGACATTTTTTTTGAAACACCTATATAGTTTGTGCCAAACATTGCAACCATTTTATCAGAAGTCATTTCAATAATGCCTGTCAGTTTTGGCCCTTTTGCTCCTTCCGGGTCACGGACTGCCTGTACAATAAGTTTTTCACCCTGCCTGATAAAATGTCCTATCGGTAGACTTTTCTTCTTTTTAACATCCATTTCAGAAAGCTGATAGGAAGGAAGCTGATCTCTATGCAAAAACCCCTGTTTTGCCCCGCCAATATCGACAAAGGCGGCATCCATGCCGGGAAGCACTTTTGTTACAGTGCCCCAATAAATATTTCCTGCTATACTCTCATGTCCGGGCTGGTGTACCTCAAGTTTTGTGACTGTATTATTTTCGATCATCGCAAATCTTTTTTCTCTGCCCTTTGCATTAACAATTATTTTCTTCATATAAAAATCCCTTCTTCAAAAGGAACGGGCGAAGCCCTGTTCCGCTTGAAGAAAGGATACCATAGTTAATAGGAGTATAACAGGTCGCCCATTCTGACATTTGTCAGCTTGTCTGTAAAATAAGCATGAAGAATCTCATTTTCATCAAGAACACCGCGTTCTTTGCCTTCCTTCGATACAATGATCGGATGTTTACAGCCTCTCTGGAACCTTCCTAGAACATCGGTAATACTTTCGCTGACATCTGCATGGATCGGTCTTAGTGTTTGAAACCGTTCATTCCGTCCATAATGTCTTTCTAAAAGAAACCGTACGAATACAAAGTGGCGCTGCTTCCATTCCATAAAGAGCGAAAAGAGGATAAAAAGAACCATCACCCACATATTAAGATTATTAGGAGCTACTATTGAAAAAAGCAGCAGTCCCAGCCCCGCTAATATCGTAGAAGCGATAATCGTCAATCTATGAGCATCTAAAAAGGGATACCTCTGGGATAAACAAACAAAAACCAGCTTACCTCCATCAAGAGGCCAAATAGGCAGAAGATTGAACAGGAAAATCACCAGATTCATGTAGAAAAACTGATAAAACGCTTCATGAGTGATAAGCTGCGATTGAAACAAAACAAACCCTATTGCACACAGCCAAATATGCTGTGCCGGTCCGGCAAGTGCCACAATGAGATCTTCTCTAAGGCTTCTGTTCCCATGTTCCTCTGTTTCTAATGCACCGCCAAAAGGAAGAAGTTTGATGGATTTAATTCTCCAAGAATAATACTGGGCTGCAGCAGCGTGGCCCAGCTCATGAATCAATACGATTAAAAATAGCAGGCAGATTGGGATAAATTGCGCTGTAAGGATCCCTATTCCTAATACGAGCCAAAAAGTGGAATGAATTTTTATCTTCGTAAGCAGGGTGAAGTATTCATTCAAACTCTATCACCTGTTTCGGGTCTACAAATTGAGACCCTTTTTTGATAGCGAGATAAAAGGTGCCTTTTGCTCCATCCTCTGTATTGGAAACTTTCCCAATAATTTTCCCTTTTTTCACGGTTTCATATAAGCGGACATCAATGGTACCTAAATGTCCATACCAGGATTCACTTTTATCACTGTGCTGAATGACAACCGTTTTTCCCAGCTTATCCTTCTCCCCGGTAAAGATGATGACACCCTCCTTGGTAGATTCAACAGGCTGATCTTTATCTGTTTCTATCATCATTCCCTGTCCGTTAACCTCGAAGGACTCAGAAATCTTTCCTGCAGCCGGCAGAGCAAATTCCTGATTTTCCTTTTTCGCTGTAACTGCTGGCTCCTTGTCGGACGGAATAAAAACAAGAGGCTTGCCAAAGGTATCCTGGTACCAATCTTTAGCAGCAGCAAACTGAAATTCTTTCTTCATATAATGATTGACCACATCCCTCGTTTCCTCAAGCCTCGGAATCGGCTTTTTAAACATGATGGCCACCATAAGAAAAAGAACGATTGAAACAAGAATTTTAAAATAGAAAACTTCTTTCCGAAATAAGGGATGATCTGTTTCCGGAGGAATTTCATAGCTGGCTGTACTATGGAATCCGTCCTGATCTTCATTATAAGTAACCGACCAGCTGTCTCTTTTCTGCCCCTGCATTTTTCTTCTTTTAGCGATTTTATCTCTGATTTCCTTTTGCCTGTCCTTCATTTTAAGCCCCCCTTTACACAGCGATACCTGTAAAAAATGTATGAGCTACTTGTCCTATATATTCCAGTGTTTTTGGGGAGGCTGCTAAAAGTACTTGGGAGGAAGGAGTCCTGTGAGGTCTGAGTGTGGGAAATAATCGGGAAATGGGGGACAGTCCCCATATTTGGTTCCAAAATAAAAAACAGCCCACTGTGACAGGCTGTTAAGGGATTAGGCACGGACGCCGAAGAATTTTTTGATTTTCGCAACAAAGCCTTTTGGCTCTTCATCAAGAGGTTTTAAAGGCACGGATTCACCGAGGATCCGGCGTGCTATATTACGGTAGGCAATCGATGCTCTGTTGTTTGGATCCAAAGCAATCGGCTCACCCTGATTCGAAGCTTTAATGACTTGGTCGTCATCCGCCACAATTCCGATTAAATCAATGGACAGATGTGATGTAATATCATCAATATCAAGCATTTCACCGCTTTTGACCATATGGCTTCTAATGCGGTTAATGACCAGCTTAGGAGGTTCTACATTTTCTTCTTTTTCCAGAAGCCCGATAATTCTGTCTGCATCCCTTACTGCGGACACCTCAGGAGTAGTAACGACAATAGCTTTATCAGCACCCGCTACTGCATTTTTGTAACCTTGTTCAATTCCAGCGGGACAGTCAATGATAATATAATCATAATCCTGCTTCAGACCATCAATCAGCTGCTTCATCTGTGCCGGAGTTACCGCATTCTTGTCGCTTGTCTGTGCGGCAGGGAGGAGGTAGAGAAGATCATCAAAGCGTTTATCCTTCACAAGTGCCTGATGGAGTTTACAGCGGCCCTCCACTACATCGACAAGATCATATATAATTCTATTCTCAAGGCCCATTACCACGTCCAAGTTTCTCAGGCCGATATCGGTATCAACCAGACATACCTTTTTGCCAAGAATCGCCAAGGATGTTCCCAGGTTGGCTGATGTAGTCGTTTTACCTACTCCGCCTTTTCCAGACGTGATCACTATCGCTTCTCCCACGATCAGAAACCCCCTTCAAATTTATGTAAATGTGGTCTTTTTCGCTTTAACACTTGCAATTTATCAATTATAATCTGCCCATCTTCTACATAGGCACACTCCATTTCATGCGCCTCCTGCATAAAGTTTTCAGGTGTGGGGTTTATGATATCCCCGATCTTAAGCAGGGATGGCTTTAACACAGAAGCAGTGACGACAGCTTCAAGTTTTCCGTGCTTGCCTGCATGGGCAATGCCTTTTAGTGTGCCTAAAACAAAGATGCTGCCTCCCGCGGAAACCTGACCGCCAGGATTTACATCTCCAATCAGCAGTAAATCACCTGGCACTTCAATGACCTGCCCGGAACGAATGATCGCGCAGACAGAGGTCATTTCAGATTCCTCTTTCATCCTTTTGGCTTCTTCCAATGTAATGACATTGGATTTTATTTCTTCAATCTGAAAGATTTTTTTCTTTAAAATAAGTTCTTTCAGTTCCGCTTCCTGTTTTTCATCTACATATCTATTGCCTGTATGCACCCGCACTTTAATCAGCGGGCTGTTCTCCTGAGTCCGGATATTCGCAGATAATTTAGCATCCAGTTCCTGCATAAGCATCTGAAATGAACATGAATCATCGAGATGGAGCGTCAGCCCTTGTTTTGTTCCTTTAATTATAACGTTTTGCAGTAATTTATTACTCATGGCGGTCAATTTTCACCTCAATGATTACATATTCGACATTGTTCTTCATAATCCTTTTCTCTGCAGGCGGTAATTAATAGACTCGGCACTGTAAGCAGAAGGAAATCATTTATTCCGCATCAAAATTCGCTTTTTCAATAATCCGCTTCATAGGAAAAGCTAGAATGATAACAGCAGCGAAATTTAAAATCAGAGTAGGCAGGAGCCTGATCGCTGCGAATTGAGTAAAGTTCATTCCTGTGTCTCTAATCAGACCATTGGCTTCATACACAAGTATTTCTAACAAGGCAATAGCAACGGTTGATAGTAAAGCTGCCACAAAGACGTTTGAATGGACAAGTTTCATTAATTTCGAAACTACTAAAGCCAAGAAGGCGAATAAAAAGGCATAAACCCCTAATATCTCTGTATATACGACATCAAACAGAAAGCCGAATATTAAACCATAAATAATCCCATATTTAGTAGAACCAAATATGGTGATAAAAAGGATAAAGATAAATAAAAAATGAGGTACGAAAATACGGGAGCTGTGAAAATGTTCCCCTGCGAACAAATCGGCGAACGTACTTTCAGCCAAAAAAAAGAAAAAGGCGGAGAGCGGAATGATTAAGCGGCTCACAAATCATCCCCCTCTGCACCAGCTCCATCCGATGAATCAACTGTCTGTTCTCGTTTCACCACAATCACGTGGTTTAAATCATAAAGCTCAGCAGCAGGTTTAACATAGGCAACCTGAGTCAGCCCATATTGATCGGATTCAACCTTTTCCACTTTTCCAACTGGAAGGCCAGGCGGGAAAACTCCCCCTAAACCTGAAGTCACGACTTCAGACCCCTTTTTGATTTTTTCATCATAAGGGATTTTCTTCATCAACAGCAGCCGTTCTTTTTGATCGAAGCCTTCAATAAAGCCATAAATCGTCTTCTTCCCATAAATTCCGACAGAAATACGGTTTTTTGGATCCAATGAACTTAAGAGCTGCACAGTCGAAGTAAATTGAGTCGTGCTTTTCACCTTTCCAATCAGGCCTTTGGATGTAATGACTGCCATGTTTTTTTGTACACCATGGATTTTACCTCTATTGATGATCGTCTTTTCATGCCACATGTCCGGATTGCGGGCAATGATGGTGGCCTCAATAGGATCGAACTTTCGTAAACTTTTCTCTTTATCTAGTATTTCTCTTAATTCAACATTTTCCTTTTCAAGCACCTGGACCTCTGATTTAAGTTTTACATACTCGTCCAGACGTGTTTTCAATCGTTTATTTTCCTGGTATGTATGCTGAAGATCATTTACATTTTCAACAAAACCTGCAACAAACTGAACGGGCTGATGAAAAATATTTTGAACAAAGCCTGTGGTATCCTTTAAAAATTGTTCCGGCCAGCTAAGTTTTTCCCGATCTCTTACAGAAAACCCTATCAATGCCACCAGGATGATAATACTAACCAGCAGCACAATCAGCCTTTTGTTCAGAAAAAATTGCGGCATGATTTCACCTCTATTTAATTCAGTCCATTAGCGAGCCCTAATACTCCACCAAAGAAGCATCAGGGCAGGTTAACAGCATTCTTTTTTTGTCATTTACTATTTAGCCGTAAGAGTAAAATCTATTCGTGTGATTTAGTAACGGGATTCCTTTGTTCTTCCTTTAAATAAGTGAATATGATCTAATGCTTTTCCAGTGCCGATAGCGACACAGTCAAGCGGATTCTCGGCAATAAGAACAGGCATTTTCGTTTCATCACTGATTACTTTATCAAGATTTCTTAGAAGTGCCCCGCCTCCTGTAAGGACAATTCCGCGGTCCATAATGTCCGCCGCAAGTTCAGGAGGAGTTTTTTCAAGAGTGTTCTTAACAGAATCTACTATCGCATAAACGGTATCATTTAACGCCTTAGAAATTTCCCCGGCAGTGATTTCGATCGTTTTTGGAAGTCCTGTCAATAAGTCACGGCCGCGGATTTCCATATTTTCAATGCCCTCAGGATCGCCTGCAGAACCAATTTCCATTTTAATGCTCTCTGCCGTACGGTCCCCGATCATGAGGTTATAATTTTTGCGGATATAGTTGATGATGGCATCATCCATTTCATCACCCGCTATACGGATAGACTGGCTTGTAACAATTCCGCCCAGTGAGATGATGGCCACCTCTGTTGTACCGCCGCCAATATCAACAACCATGCTTCCAGTCGGTTCCCATACTGGAAGGTTAGCTCCGATAGCAGCTGCAAACGGTTCTTCTATTGTATACGCATCCCGTGCACCAGCCTGCCTCGTCGCATCGATAACAGCTCTCTCTTCAACAGCTGTTATACCTGACGGAACACAAACCATTACATAAGGCTTACGGGCAAACAGGCCTTTATTCTTTGTAGCCTGTTTAATGTAATACTTCATCATAATCGCAGTGGTTTCATAATCAGCAATAACGCCGTCTTTCATTGGACGCAGCGCCACTACATTCCCCGGTGTACGGCCGATCATGTTTTTCGCATCATTACCCACAGCCACAATGGACTTTGTATCGGTCTGAAGGGCCACGACGGAAGGCTCTCTTAAAACAATGCCTCTTCCCTTTAAATATACAAGCGTATTAGCAGTTCCCAAGTCTATTCCAAGATCTCTTGTTCCGATTCCTAACATTTTCTGTATCTCCCTTTCCGAACACATGCATTTTTATAGTAAGATTGAAGTAGGTTTCAATGGTCTATTTTTATCATTCCATTTAAATAGGACTATAAATATCCCTTAAAAATCATAAATTATATTATATCGTATCGCTAGTGTTTTTCCTAGCATCATACATATCCTTTTTCCTTTAAACTGACAAATTTCTTTTCGCCGATAATAATATGGTCCAAGAGATCGATCCCGATGATTTTCCCGCATTCCGTCAGCCTCTTCGTAACTTCTATGTCCTCCCTGCTCGGGGAAGGGTCTCCCGAAGGATGATTATGGACACATATAATAGAAGCAGCTGATCTCCTGAAGGCTTCTTTAAATACTTCTCGGGGATGTACGATCGAAGCATTCAGGCTCCCGATGAAAATGGTCTGCCTATGGAGAACCTGGTTCTTAGTGTTCAGATAAAGACATACAAAATGCTCCTGAGTCAAAAAGCGCATATCATTCATACAGTAATTAGCGCAATCCTCCGGAGAACGAATCACATATCTCTCATCAAAACTCAGGTTGCTGATTCTTCTTCCAAGCTCTACAGCAGCCAGAACCTGAATAGCCTTAGCCTCGCCGATTCCCTTTAGCGCCATCATCTCTTCAAGAGACGCATCCGTAAGCAGCCTCAAGCCTTCAAACTGGGTAAGCAGCCTGTTAGACAGCTGGATGACAGATTCATTCCTGGTACCTGTTCTAAGCAGCAGTGCAAGAAGCTCCTGATTAGACAGCGCTTTCGCCCCTTCATTAATAAAACGTTCTCTCGGTCTGTCGTCCACTGGATAATCTCTTATTAACAAATTTTCAGTCAAAATGATTCCCCGCTTTCCTATTACCGAAGGCAGGGGATATCACAAAAAGCACGGGTGTTTATAGGAAATTTTGCAGCTCTCTTGATAAACGGGACACAGGCAGCCCCACAACCGCGAAGTAATCACCGTGGATCTCTTTCACAAGCAGTGAGCCAAATCCCTGTATTCCGTAGGCCCCAGCCTTATCGAAGGGCTCGCCGGTATCTAAATAGCTATCTATCTGATCTTCAGTGAGATCCCAAAACGTCACTTCGGTTCTTTCGTAAAAGATTTTTTCTTTCTCATGGTTCTTTATACATACACCCGTTAACACCTGGTGTTTACGGCCTGATAAGCTCAGCAGCATTTCTTTTGCCTCCTGCCTGTCAGCAGGTTTACCGAGGATCCTGCTGCCGGATACTACCACAGTATCAGCTCCGATTACACACGATCCGGGATTTGTGCTGGATACTGCACTTGCTTTTAACAGGGCTAGATTTGTTACCGCCTCTTCTGGAGATATATGATTGGGGAGTGTCTCATCCACATCGCTCACTATCACGAGAAATGGGATTTGCAATAGCTGCAGGAGTTCTTTTCGCCGGGGAGAAGAAGAAGCTAAAATTAGAGGTTCCACTTTCATTCACCTTACCTTTTTTACATGCAATTTAGGGAGATACAGCTCAATCGTATCAAAATTCATCAAATGCTACAAGAAATCGACAGATATATTTTTCGGTCTTTCTGGCCTTCCTTAATATGCACAGGCAGCTTTACAAGTATAACGCTTTATATGATCTCTGGGCAAAAAAAATAAAAGGCTTTTTCACCTTTTATTGCAGTTCAGTGTTGTTAAAGTACGATGTTGTTTGAAACGGATACCCGATACTTCTTAGCAGAAAAGGGGCTAAGAGCCTCTCCAGAAGGATTGGCAGGGGCCGCGTCACGAACCGTTCGCGAACAAGCGGTGTCCTTTGCTCTCTTCAACATGCCTATTTAAACAGGCCGTTATATTTCCCGGAAAATACAAATTTCGATATTATAAGTTCGAATACAAACCAAGGAAATCAAGAAGTTTCGATTGCGTTTTATACTGGGAAGCTGTATCTGTGGATGATAGATAAAGAGAGGAGGCCTCTTTAATCGCCTTTTCCATTTGTGCAAGATTTTTATTCTCGATTGCGCTATGCTTTTCAACCTTTTCAATCCCGCTTTTAAGTTTTTCTCCCTTAATAGAAGATTCCGTGTCGATAATACTGCTAGCCGTCTTTTCCGATAACATCTGATAGACAGCTGTTAAATCTTTTAAATATTGAATTTCTTTGGATGTCAGCCCTTTTTTTGATGTACCCGAAAAGCTGATTTCCTTCCAGAACGAGTCTATGTTCTGTCCTTTCATGTAAACTGCGAGGCTCTTAGCAGCCTCCATACTCTCTGCAACCCCAAGCAGCAGCACGTATTTATCCTCAAGCTGGGTAATTTTCACAGGAACGCCGGTATCGCTTAAAGAATCCCGGACTGACTGCGCCGCTTTTTCCTTGCTGTAGATTCCGCCTTGGACCACAAATGCCTTCAGTGCAGGAGCATTTGACACGCCTAAAGCTGTCCCTCCGCCGCTCTCGTCTTTAAGCGGTACAGAATTAGAAGGCGTACTTGCAGGGACTGCCCCCGGCTCCGCCATATCCTGGCCAGTCACCGTTTTAAGCACAATGAATCCAAGACTTGTCCCAACAACCACAGCTAATAAAATAGAAATCCACATCGAAGGAATAAAGGTAATCTTCTTAAATCCCTTCAGTTTTCCTGTATCCTTTGTTTTTTTTGTTTTCACCACATAGGGAGACAAGGAACTTTTTGTTTTATCATCACTGCCGGCGGGATCGGGCAGGATCCAGTCAAAGCTTTCCTCTGCGGACTCAGAAGCTGCAGCCGTTTCATCCATCGATAATACAGCCTCATTGTCCTCTGAGAAAATATACTTTTCTCCCCCATTGAACTTCACAACAATTTTATTCGTATTCTCATCCTTCTTCACAGTATCCAGCACCTCCTATCATTCAATTTTTTTCCATCCTATCATATTGGCAAAAAAAAATAACAAGACTTTTGTCGTCTTGTTATGAATAGGTTTCGTCAAATTATTAATTTTTTGTCACTATATCATCTGCTGACAGTTCGTCCAGTGGAACAGGACTCGCTGCACGATCTGACTTTTTAGACAGCATACGTTCCACCCCAATCAGCATGACCGCATACAGCTTACCATTCTTGACCTCAACAAACGACTCGTCACTCGGTTCTAATAGTTCACCGGTATCCGGGTCTTTAATCGGTTCAATATAGCCATTTTCTAACAGAAGCTTATACGAAATTTCCCCATCATATTCCTCTTCACGGACCAGTTTTTCTTTTAAATAAAAATGGGCCGCATCACGAAGCGTATAAGCATTTGCAAGAAACGCTTTGGTCTTTGAAGTTTGGATGAGCTGCGAAATAGAGATCACAGCAATGCCTGCTATTATGCCCAGTATCACTACTACTGCTAATAATTCAATTAAGGTTAAACCTGCCTCACGGTCTCTCTTATTCGCTATGTCCATAAGCACCATCTTTACGTTTAAGGTTCTATGCTGCTGGTCTCTGAGGTGCTGTTGCCTGGTTCGGGCAGTTCTGAATCATTGTTAAAAGGATTCGTCTTCTTCGCAGGGGCCGGGGAGTCCATTGGCGGAAGCTCTTTTATCAAGTCGGTTAGTCCTGGATGATAAAATGCCGAAACCGTGACACTATAGCTGAGGCGTTCCGGATTCTGCTCGATCGTCATAATCTCTACCCCGCCATTAAACTTCAAATCTGTAACCTTCATGATACGTACAGAATTTTCAAGGGCAGCGATAAAATTCTCCAGATCTTGGTAGGTTAGAGATTGGACGGTCATCTCTATATCAACCTTTTTAAGACCTTTAGGGAGAACTTCGCTAGAATTTTCATCCTGCTCGCCCCCGGTGTCCTGATGATTCAAGTCCTCTTCAGCCTCGGCTGCTTCCTGTTCTTCGCCGGGTGCAGCTTCTTCGTCTTCATGCACATTCATTGATACAATAAAGCTGTTCGAAGTAATTTCTGCTTTCTCTAATTCCAGCACGATTTGTTCCACCAGCGGCTTTACAGGCAGATGCTTTTGCAGCTCCATCGTAGATTCGAAAGTAGTTTCTTGTGCTGAATTTCCTTTTGACATCAGCACCTCAGCCATTTTCTTCTCTGACTCTAGTTCAGATCTCTTTATATCGACAGAATTCTGTACCGGATAGAGCAGCTTAAAATAAAGGAAAGCAACCAGACTTGCCCCCAATAGCAATGCCAGTAAAAAAATAATCGTTTGTTTTTTTGTGAATGCACGGTTTGCCATTTAATTTTGTCCCCCCTGACTAGAGGATGGGACATTTTTATTTTTCTCTGCTTTAGCAGCCGCCTTTTTTGCCTTTTCCTGATTGATGGCAAATTCATAGACAGCTGCATATCTTGGAACAAACATAGAGTTCTCCAGCTTCTGCTTATCATCATTCTTATCCGGGTCGGAAGCATCTTCTCCGGTTAATGCGTTAAATTTCCCGAGTGTAGTAGATAGTGTAATCATTTTAACTTCTTTCAGCCACTCGGAAGAAGTAAGTTCACTTAAATAGTAAGCCGCTTCCCTGCTTGTATCAAACTGTGTTCCCAGAGTGATTTTACCGTCATCGGAAAACTCAAAATTAAGGATATAGCCCCTCTCAGGCAATAAAGAAATTACATGTTGAAGTACGGGCACCGTCTTTACTTCGTAATTCTTTGCCCAATCAATTGTACTTTCTAATTGAACAGCAGAATTAGAGTTAGCCAAGTTCTCCATTTTCAGTTCTTGTGCTGCCCTTATCTCCTGCTGTGCCTGTATCTGCTGATTCATGTCTGCCAGCTTAGAGGTTTGCGACTTCCAGCTCCAAAATAGGAAGGAGGCTGCTCCTGCAACTACCAGGGCCAGTACAGCCAAAGCTATAAGAAACGTATAATTCCTGGGTTGTTTACGAGGCAATAAGTTAATTTCTGCAAGCATCTGTTACACCTCTTTTAAAGCCAGCCCAAGCGTCACATAAAACGAATCGGGTAAGGGAGTTTGATTTACGGTATGTACCTCGTGAGAATCAATTCTGTCTACAAACAAATTAAACCGGACAACCAGCTCTTCAAACACTTTGTTTTTAAAAGGATTGTCTCCAGCTAATAAAATTTTAGTAATAGATTGCTGGCCTTGACGAAGAGTATATCGGTAAAAATTCATGATCCGGTCTAGCTCATTAAATATATCGCTAAAAGCAGCTTCTATATCTCCATGATTCTCTTCATATACTAAACTGGTATTTCCAGTTCCAGTTAAGGAAGTTTCCCAGGAGGAGAGCGTACCTGGCAGCTGGATATGCCTCATAAAAATGGGCTTCTCCCCTTCAAAGATACAGATCCCCATGCTGCCTACATCCAGCTGAATCATCAGCAGATGCTCTTCAGTCCGGGATTTATCAAGCGCGTGGTAAAATCTGTACAAAGAAAGAGGAGAGATATCGGCAGCGACAGGAATAAGGCCGCAGTCTTCAAGCAGGCTGCTATATTCTTTGACTATGTCTTCAGGAGCGGCAAACAAAAGAATTTCCTTTTTATCCTTCGCTTCACCTAAAATCACTGTATCAAATACAGGTTCCTCAAAAGGCAGATGGATGCTGGATCCTAGTTCCATGTATAGATAACCTGTAATTTCGTCTCCTTCTACATCCTTTGGAATCTCCAATTTCCGCACTACAATGAAGGGGTCGGGAACAATCATCCGGACCTGCTTCTTTCTGATTTTCCAATCAGCGACACATTGCTCCAGGATGGTAGACAGAGTTTCACGGTCTATAACTCTGCCATCTTTTATCAGCCCGGGAGGCAGGTAATACTCACCGCATTTTTGGACAATCAGCGGATTTGTCTGCTTGAGCTCAACATATCTCAATACATGGTCTTTTATCACAAGATTGACTATTTTATGTTTTCGAGAGAATAATGTAAGGCCCATGCTGCTTTTCCCCTTTTAAAAATACTAATGTAACAACCTCACATACCAGGCTAAAATATCCTGTCCAAAAAAGTAGGCTGTCAATGTCCCAAATACAATGAACGGCCCAAAAGGAATGGGTTTCCCTTTACTGACATATCCAAGCTTCATGCCGGCAAGCCCTAATACAGCTCCGAGAAACGTAGATAAAAAAAAGGACAGCAAAACCATTTTGGTGCCCACAACAAAGCCGATCACGCCAAATAGTTTAATATCTCCCCCGCCCATTCCGCCTTTGCTGACAATCGCAATCGCCAAAAGAGTAAGAAACCCAGCGGCAGCTCCGAGTATGGAATCCCACCACGGGTACAATGGCACAAGAGTCCGTTCAAATAAAAAAATTACTGCAAAAAAGAGCAGTATTTTATCAGGAATAATCATATATGTAACATCTGTTATAAAAATAATGACAAACAGAGAAATCAAAGTCCAGGCAACAAACAGTTCCGAAGTCCAGCCAAAGATGAGCGGGCTGAAGGCAAACAGAACACCTGTCATGAATTCCATAATAGGATAAAGAGGAGAAATCCGGCTCTTGCAGCTCCGGCATTTCCCTCCTTGCAATAGATATGAAAGAACTGGAATTAACTCAATCGGCCTAAGCTGGTGCTTGCAGTTCGGGCAGGCAGAGCGCGGGTAGATGATTGATTTTTTTATTGGGACCCGGAGTCCTACTACGTTGTAGAAGGATCCAAGGATGAGCCCAAATGTAAATAAAATAATAAAAGTAATAATAAATTGATTGTACATAACAGTATTAATACTAATTTACTGCACTTCTCTTCAAGTTATCTACCAATACAGCAGCCTTATTACTTGTTTGAATACCTCTAGTTGCATTTACAAGTTTTACTTCAGTAACAGTTCCATTTACAACTGTTACATATGACCCAGAATTAGGTTTGGTGGTTGATGTTGTAGTCGATCCCGGAGTATAACCTGCTGTAGTCTTGTCTGGATCTTTTATATGTTCTAAGTATTTCTGCCCTTCCAAAAAAGCTAAAGGCAGGTACTGGGTTCCTTGAGCTAAAGCTTGATCTGAAGTGACAGCCAATTTTGCTGAACTAACCATCTGTTGAGCATTCCCAACATGCGCATCCTTCTTAGAGTTATCAATAAGTCCGCCAATACTCGGAATTGCAATCGCAGCAATAATCCCCAAAATTACAACTACAGCCAAAAGCTCGATCAACGTGAGACCTTGTTCATTTTTCAACATTTTTTTCATTTTTTGCAGCACGTTCTATTCCCCCTGGGATTATTTTACTAGATTTGTATAATCTATCTCCGATTATACAACATTACCATATTTGGAAGATATATTTTTTTGCAAAATTAATAGGGAATTTGTCGCATTTTTAATTGCCTACATGATTGAATATTTCAAACATAGGAACCATGATGGCTATGACTATAGTACCGACCAATCCGGCTAGCACGACTATCATCAGAGGTTCGATCAAGGATTTCAACCTATCCGTGCTGTTTTCGAC
The DNA here is from genome assembly GCF_002863585.1 of Peribacillus deserti. Taxonomy (GTDB): domain Bacteria; phylum Bacillota; class Bacilli; order Bacillales; family DSM-1321; genus Paraperibacillus; species Paraperibacillus deserti_A. Next base: position 23,979 of record NZ_PGUY01000027.1, read on the forward strand.
TTCCTTTTCATAAAAGTCGGCTACTTTGCCGAGCATTGCATCAAGCGACCCTGTTTCTTCACCGATGGAAATCATCTGAGTAATCAGCGGCGGAAAGGCCCAGTGCTTTTTCATAGGCTCTGTAATGGATCTTCCCTGCTCGAGTGAGAATCTGGACTGTCTCACTACCCGTGCGACTACTTCGTTTTCAACTACTTTTTCAACAATGCTCATTGCCTGAAGAATTGGAACAGAGCTCGTAAACAGAGAACTCAGAGTACGCGTCAAGCGGGCCAGGACAGCTTTTTGAAGCATGCTCCCAAAGATAGGGATACGCAGCACAAAGTAATCCAGATAATATTTCGTTTGCTGATTTTTTCGTAGAGCGGCAACTGCGACTGCGATAAGGACAGTAAATAAGATGATTAGGTACCATGCTTTCTGCATGAATTCACTGGCACTTAATACAAATTTCGTAATCGCCGGAAGCTCTCCGCCAAAATCGGAAAACATGTCGACAAATGTCGGCACTACCGAAACGAGAAGGAAAATAACTACCGCTACTGCTATTACAGCGACAACAGAAGGATAAGCCATTGCAGACGTGATTTTCTGGCGGGTATTATGCTGCTTTTCAAAATGGTCGGCTAGCCTTTCGAGAGTATCATCTAGATTACCGCCTATCTCCCCGGCTTTAACCATGTTAATGAACAGCGGCGAGAAAATCTTTTTATGCCTTGCAGCGGCATCTGATAAAGGGTTCCCTTCGCGCAGATCCGCTTCTATGTCCTGAAGTGCCTTCTTTAAATATTTGCTTTCCGTCTGCTCTGACAAAATATTCGTGGAATCCACTACCGATACACCGGCCTTTAATAATGTGGAAAACTGCCTTAAATAAATGACAAAATGCTGCAATTTTACAGGATTCCCTATCGTAATATCCTTAGTGAGCACCGTTTCAGGAACCTCGGTAATATCCATAACTTTGATTCCGCTGTCACGGAGCCTGCTTACTGCCTCCCGTTTGTTCGCAGCAGTCATGGTCCCTGATCTTTGTCCTCTCCGGTCCCGCCCGTTATATTTATATTTAGCCATTATTCCATTCTCTCCTGCAAAAAGGCTGCTGCTGAGTCTCTTGATATTCTTCCTCCTGCAAGCAGCTCTTTAATTTGGCTCTCAAGGGTATGCATTCCCTGTGCCTTTGACGTTTGTAGAATACTTACTATTTGGTGGATCTTTTCATTTCTGATCAAGTTTGCTATGGCGGAATTATTAATTAATATTTCTGTGGCCGCAATCCGCCCATCTTTTTCAGCATTTGGAAACAGACGCTGCGAAACGATGGCAACCAATACAGAAGCGAGCTGGATCCGGATTTGCGGCTGCTGGTGAGCAGGGAACACATCGATGATTCTATCAATCGTTGATGGGGCGCTTGAGGTGTGCAGGGTTCCGAAAACCAAGTGTCCGGTTTCAGCAGCAGTAATCGCCGTCTGGATCGTTTCAAGGTCCCTCATTTCTCCAACGAGAATTACATCCGGATCCTGCCGTAAGGCCGCTCTTAATCCATTGGAAAAATTATTGGTATCAAATCCGACTTCCCGCTGGTCAACAATGCAATTCCCATGCTTATGCAAGTATTCAATCGGGTCCTCAAGGGTAATGATATGTTTTCTCATCGTTTGGTTCATATAAGAAATCATGGAAGCCAGTGTTGTGGATTTTCCGCTGCCTGTAGGACCTGTAACGAGCACTAGACCATGAGGCTTCTCTGACACCTTTTTCAGAATTTCCGGAAGGCCTAGTTCCTCAAGGGATGGGATTCGTCTCGGAACGATCCTGATAGCAAGCGCGATGCATGCTCTTTGAAAATATGCATTGATTCTGAATCGGGAGACGCCAGCTAACCCGTAGGAGAAATCAAGCTCCCCTTTTTCCGAAAATGTTTCCCACATAGGCTCTGGAACAAGCGCTTTTGCCATTCTTTCCGTATCCTGAGGCGTCAAAGAGTCTTTCCCATACTTTTTTAACTCCCCATTGATTCTCATAACTGGGGGTACGCCAACCGTAAGATGAATGTCAGATGCTTTTAGTTCAAAGCCTGCTCGGAGTATATGCTCAATATCAATAGCCACCACTTTATGTCTCCTCTACTCAGGTATAGCAACCCTTAGTATTTCCTCTGTTGTTGTCAGGCCCTGCTTTACCTTAAGCAGTCCGTCATCTATTAAGAAAATCGTTTTATTTTTCACTGCAAGATCTCTGAGCCCCGTGAATGCTTCTCCATTCATGATGACCCGTTTCATTTCATCATTTAAAACAAGAATCTCATGTATCGCAATCCGGCCTTTATAGCCAGTCATATTGCAGGACGAGCACCCTTTTCCCCGGTTGATGCTTTGTATGGTCATACCTCGTTTTGCAAAAATTTCAATTTCCCGCTTTGTGGGAATCTGCTCCTTGGAACAGTCCCTGCAGACTCGTCTCACAAGGCGCTGTGCGACAATGCCGCTCAGAGAAGATGCGAGGAGGAAGGGTTCAACACCCATATCCATCAGCCGGGTAATGGTACTGATGGAATCATTTGTATGGATGGTGCTCAAGACGAGATGTCCCGTCAATGAGGCTCGGATTGCGATCTCAACGGTCTCTTTGTCCCGAATCTCACCCACCATAATAATATTCGGATCCTGTCGCAGAATGGAGCGCAGTCCAGCGGCAAACGTCATCCCTACATTCGGATTTACTTGGATCTGGTTAATTCCCTCCAGCTGATACTCCACCGGGTCTTCAACTGTAATAATATTTACTTCTTCACTATTTAATCGGTTTAACGCTGCATATAATGTTGAGGATTTCCCTGAGCCGGTTGGCCCTGTAATCAGGACAATGCCAGTTGGTTTTTCAATCATATTCATAAAACGCTGGAGATTCAGCTTATTGAACCCAAGCTGATTTATATCATTCAGGGAACTTCCTAAATCAAGGATCCTAAGCACCATTTTTTCACCATAAATCGTAGGAAGCGACGCAACCCGGAGATCCACTGGATGGAAATCAAGATTGATCTTAATCCTCCCGTCCTGGGGTGTCCTGTGCTCTGTAATATCCAGATTAGCCATGATTTTGATTCTTGCAGTCAGCACACTCTGCATGTGCTTCGGCAAAACTCGTTCTACCCGCAGAACTCCATCCACTCGATTTCGTATGACTACTTTTGTTTCCTGCGGGTCTATGTGAATGTCACTGGCTTTTTGAGTGACGGCATCCGAAATAATCTGGTTGACCAGCCTGACAATGGGTGAGTCCTGATCGGTAATTTTATCTTCTTCAACCGTTTCCTGCGGGACAGAAGTCTCTCCCAGTAATTCTTCAAAGCCTTCATCCGTGTCGTAGTATTTTTGAATAGCGCGGAGAATATCGTCTTTTGTAGCTATAGCCGCCTCTATTTGAAATCCCGTAGAAAGCCTTAAATCATCGAGTGCATAAAAGTCCATTGGATCTGCCATGGCAATATAAAGTTTTTCTCCATCCCTTTTAAGGGGAATCAGCAGATTCCGCTTTGCGTACTCCTTTGAGACAAGAGAAAAAAGCTTTGTATCAAAGGGAAATCGGTAAAGGCTTACATGAGGTATTCCAAGCTGGAATTCAAGAACCTCAATTAACTGCTGTTCAGTAATGTAACCTTTCTGCAGCAGCACATCGCCCAGCTTCTGTCCCGAGCTTTTTTCCTTTAAAGCGGAATGAAGCTGATCTTGAGTGATAAGACCAGCTTCAACTAATAAATCTCCAAGGCGCTTTCGGGTTTGTGTCATTGTTTATCCCCGCCTTTATCTTTTTTTATTTTTGTGGACTGTTTGTTTCTGTTTCCTCTTCTTCTTTCACGCCGCTTTGCGGATCTATATTCTCTGAATCCTGGTTGTTTTCCACTTGCTCATCTTCAGGGATTTCTTGCTCGTCTAACCCCTCTTCATCCTCTGAATCTTCTTCATTTATTTCTTCGTCCTGTGACTCACTATCAGCTGTAGAATCATCTTCCGAAATTTCTCCTTCGCTTTCAAGCTCTGGGAGCGGGATGAATAAACCTGTGTCAACTATACTGAAAAGGGGTGCGTAAAAATCCTCTGAGATCAATACACTTTTTAGCTGTTTCCCTGATTCGTCCGAAGTTTTTCTATAAATGTTAATGATTTGTCCCGCTTTACCTTCATCTTCTACTGCAGTCTGAAGGAATGACAATTGGGACTTAAAATGAACAATCGTTTTGGGATCAAAGGTTTTTTCACCAGTCTTCGTTAGATCGTACTTGTATAAAAACGGCCTTCCCAGTAATTTAACCGTTAAACGATCATCTTCCATCGCAAAGGCCAATGTAAAGGTGTATTTATTCGGATTGGCAAACATGAGATCTAGGTTTTTCTTTGAATCGGCTTTCGACTCGAAACCCAGCTGTGCATAATCTGGCAGCTCCCTGCTGATATGGCGCTCGATGATTTCAAAATTTGATTTCAAAATTGCTTCATAGACCGCTGTAGCCAGCCTGCTTTGCGCCTCAGTTGTCAGCTTTTTATCCAGCTTCTTAAGCAGATGGTCCTGGAGTGAAAATGGAGTCTGGCTTCCAATTTCCACTTCCGGCATAGATTTTGCGAAGATTGCCAGCTCAGTCGCGTTTTGCCCTCCATCTACTGCTGCCTTATTAATTACTTCTTCTTTATCGGAGCCCGGAATATAACTCTCGAGGCCAAATACATAGCTTCCCGGCTCAAGCATGGTCGAACTGACCAGCAGATCTGACTTTAGTCTGTCTTTTTCCAGATTATCAGCCGATAGGCTTTCCGAAACACTACGGATCATCTTATCCAGGCTGGATTCCGGCAGACTGACAGATGCCAGATTTTTGCTGCCAGATTGTATTCCAGAAATTGTTTTTGGAATATTGAAATGGAAATCCTTCTTACTGACAGAGATTTTTTTCTCTTTAAAAGAAAAAAAGATTTTTGTAGATTTTTTCCACTCATTTGTTTTTGCAGTTACCAGTTTTTCAGCTTGTGCTTCACTTTTCCCTGATACATCCACAGTCCCTATGTATGTTCCCTTTTCGTAGGTTACGGTGGAGTCAATCAATGAATGATAGGCACTGGCGCCAAAATGTGAGAAACAAAAAATGTAGGCAGTTGCCACAAAAAGAGCTGCAAAAATTTTAATCTGATCCTGATTTCTCACGCTTTACTCCCCGCTTTACTTAGCCTTCGACATTCATTGAGAGTTCGACTATAACTCCAGGACCTTCTTCCTGAGCTCTTGTGATATCCCCTGATTCTAAGATCGTTCCCTCTGGGAAGAGTTCTTCACCCCTGCCAGAATAAATCGTTTTGGTTACTCTTTTACCGCTTAACAGTTCAATCTGTTTTTCTCTTATTGTTTGCAGGTCTTCGCCAGTCTGCTCCATTTGGCTGTCTTCAGCAAGGGTTGCATAGGCTGGATCAAGCTTCTCGGCTACCTCGACGAAGTTATCCTGAGCTTCTTCCTGAACAATAATAATGTCTTTTCCATAAGTCAGGACCCATTCTGTGGGAAGGAGCTTCTCTTCACCTCGGACATTTAAAATCATGCCGATCACATGACCGTCCTCTTCATCCGTAAAGAACTCAATTGCCTCACCCAAAAGCTGTCCTTTTCTTGTCATGACCCGGGTATTATTGATTTGAATGTTTTTTGTAACGAGCTGGTTGACTACAGGAACCTCGGTAAGGTCAATTACAGCATTTGCATTTTCTATGGTTAAAGCAAATTCTCCTATGCCGACTACCTTTTTAAACGGAATTGCCTTGATATTCTCTTCCCATTCCTCGTGCTGAATGGTAAGGAATTCAATCGTCCCTTTTTCCGGATTTAATACTAGTGACTCGACTGATCCAATTTGAACTCCATCATTAATACTGATTATAGGAAGCCCCGCAATTTCCGCGCTTTTTTTCATCATTACCACACCTGTCTTCTATTTTTGTCATTACATGCAATACGTTTCTCTTAAAAATTTTATTTCACTCAGGATAATCGGGAACTGGCTGTATTTCGAAGACAGATCCTCAAGCAAATCACTTAAACTGTCACGATTCTTCTGCTGAACAAGCTCTTCTATTAATAGATTGGCAAACACATAGTAATCAACCTGTGCCAGTCCGGGATGCATATGCTGGCGTATAAGATTAAGATACGAATCGGAATCCAGCTGCTTTTTGGAAAGAGCAAGCTGTTCAAGCATCGTCTGAAGTATTTCTCTCTGTATAAGTTTTGGAGCTGATTCCTCTGGTTCCACTTCACGAATACCAGGAAGCGCTGCAGTTTCCAGCGAGTTTAATTCCTCAGCCTCTGGATGTTCAACAACCATTTCTGTCTCAGCAGAAGCTTCCTGTTTAACCAAATGTTCGTCATCCTGAGAAGATATTTCATCTTCCTGTTCGTGAACAGTTTCTATTTCATCAGAAGCATTTTGGTTATCATAAAGCTGAGCATTTTGAGAAGGCAATTCAAGTTGTTCTATATCAGCGGTCATTTCCAGCTGATGGATCTGTTTAGTTTGAAGCTTACCCTCGTTTTTGCCCTTAAGATCAGTTTCTTCAATCTCTTCCAGGCCCCATTCATTCTGAAATACTTTTTCCTCTAAGGAGCTTTCAGTTTCCAGCTGCAGTTCTCTTTCGTCAAAAATCTCCAGGAACTCCTCAGTCCCTAACTGAACATTATCTTCTTTAGAAAGAGACTCTTGTTGAGCTGGTTCAAGGGATATAATGTCAAGTTCATTGTTACTTTCTTCCTGGAAGTTATCTGTTTCAAGAATTTCCATTTGTTGAAGATCTTCCTGGTTTCCAGCTGCTGCTTCTTTAGAAGCCTGAGCTTCTGCCTGCTCCACGAGCTGTTCAATTTCAGAAAGTGGGCTGATCGATTCCTCCACAGCTGACTCCCCGCTGCTTTCTACAAACGTTTCACCAGTGGCTTCTGTCTTAAAGTTTTCAGCAAAAACTAGAGTATCCAGCCAGCCGTCTTCATAATTACTCTCTTCCGCAGCGTTCTCTTGCTTTTCATTATGTTCTTCTACAATTCTATCGATATCGATTTCTATGAGTTCTTTTTCATTTTCTGCATCTGAATCATACTGTAAATCTATTTGATCTGCAGGATCTATCTGAATGCTCGCTGGATATGAAACGGCTGCTGCAGGAGCAAACTGTTCCTCCGCTTTGCTGTCTTCGGCTCCCTTTACAGAGAAAAAAAGATTGAGCTTTTTTCCGTAAAGAAATGCGGTCAGAATAACTAGAAGCAGGGATAGTAATATCGTCTGCTGCAAGGGAAAACTGGAATTGGCAGCAAGCAGCCCAATATTTGATATAAAAAAAGCGGCCGCTCCTATAAGCATTTTTCCTTTCAAACTCATTCCCATTTTCAAAAATACCAGGACCGGAATAAGCACAATGAGGGATGCACACGCCAGCAAAAAGGATGTCAATCGACCCACCTCTTTTATTTCTATTTTTATCAAATTCTACCTTTAATACTAAATTTCTTCCTAAAAATACAATTATCGACTATTTGTTATTGTATAATAAAGTCAAGTATTTTGAAAGAAGAGGAAGTACATAAATCTATGAAAATTTTAAATAAATCTGATGGATTCAGCCTCCTTGAGGTGTTGATAGCGATAACCATTTTAGGGATTTTTCTTTTATCGATTATGGGTTTTTTTAACCAGGCCTATGATTATACGAAAAGAAATGAAAGCAAGACTGTGGGAATTAACGTAGCGAGAAACGTGTTGAATTATATCGAACGCCAGGACTACGAGGCTGTAAAAAAGACTTACTTTCCAGCAAAATCGACTGCCAGCGTTCAGCTTACCTTACAGAACTGCCTAGAAGATACTAAAGTCTTTCAAGGAAGCTGCCAATCTATATTCCAATCTAAGGTCAATAATGTCACGTATGAGGCAAAAGTGATTCTTAACAAGCCGCTATTTGAGAAGAACAGTGAGAACGAACCGGATCCAAACTATTTTTATATGCCAGTAGAAGTAGAGGTTACCTGGGGCGGCCATCAGACTTCGGTAAGAGGAGTACTAAAAAATGACTAATAAATCGCTATTCAGCCAGCGCGGGATCACTCTTATCGAGGTGCTGATTACCATCGTAGTATCAGCTATTGCCTTGACGCTGATTTATTCCGTTTTTGCTACCGGGATCAAGCTGTATCAGAAGATCGAAGTGGAGGGACAGATAAGAGATGATGCAGATTATTTAGCGGCAATGATTTTAAATGAAATGTACACAACCCCTCCTTCCTATGTAGAGTATGAAGAATCTAAACCAAACTTAATTAAGCTAGTGCGTTTACAAGATAAAGCCATTGAAGGCTATTTGGTCGAAGATTCTGCTGCTCCCCAAAAAACGACTGATATATCCATTAATCAAAATAATTTAATCATTCAACGTGGAAGTGAAGGAGAGACGATCATTGACTCTCTAACTGCTCAACTGACCAGTATGAACAAGGGGGAATCTAATGAACGTTCTTCATCCCTCGAGGTGCGGGGAGGGCGGGACTGCAGGCAGGTGCCAAAGAAAAATGCGATGGGTGAAAGAATAGAAGTAACTCAATGTACTCATGGAACGATTGATTTAACCCTTATACTAACGGACAGCCCTCATCAGCAAGGATCTATAATAAAAACGGAACCGCTTGTTCTAGAAAGCTCTTTTGGTTTTTAACGAGGTGAAAGAATGCAGAAATTAAAAAATGAATCCGGAACCGCCCTAGTGACTGTGATGCTGGTTTTTTTAATATTTACTGTACTAGGAATTACATTGATGTCCATTACCATCGGGGGAACCAAGCGGACAGAAGTGAGGGAAACAGAGATAACCGGAAATTTGGAATCTATCAAAGCAGTAAAAGAAGGCACGTCTTTGGTACAGGCATATGTTGATAAGTATGAGGCAGAGCTTGTATCAAAGGACGTCACCCATTTTAATTCAAAATTCAAATCGGATATCATTCAGGAAATAAATGGACGTGATCTGCCATTTAAGGTAAATGATCTCTCAGAAACCTACAAAAATCAGATTGGTACGAACAGTTTTACAAAAGTCTTGGAGGTCTCAAGTGATGCTCATCGGCAAAAGGTTTATATTACTGCCATGCCAAGCTTCCTAAAATATGCGCTTGGTTCGCGTTCTTCACTCACTATAAACGGATCCCCGATCCTTGAAGGAAACTTATATTCTTCCGGGCCCCTTCAAATAAGCAGGGATGCAAATTATAAATACGAATCCAAATATTTTACTGTTTCGACCGACCTGCCATCGATGAAAGATCCAGTAAATTCAAGAGTGACTGTAGAGGCGGATTCTATCAACCTGTGCAAAAGCCCAGGCTGTTATACACCTACCTCTGCAGGCTGGGATAAGAATGAAAGCAGCTGGACATCGATCAGTCCTGGTCAAATTCAGGATGCTTTCAGTCCTCACGCGCCTGTATATGAAAGCGATAAAAGCAATTTTGTAGACGTGGACATTCCTAAAACCTTTTTGGATAAATTAATTGAATGCGGATATAATCCTGCTCCATTTGGGGAGTCATTCACAGATACGCAGAAAATTTCAGCCTTGAAGGATGCTGTGGCTGCAAATCCTGTGCCAGGGGATATTAGTGTTATTACCAATTTCCGTAACCTTAAAGATTACCCGAATACGAAAGGATTTATATACAAAGGAAATGCAAAAATTGATACAGATGCCCTTGAAATCAATTCTAATCAATGGATGATCATTGATGGTGATGCAGCGATAGAAAGCAGCCTTTTAAATAGAATGGATGTTAAGGCTAATATCTTAATAACTGGTAACCTGGTTATTTCAGGACATGTAACGTTTAATTCCGTCATTTATGCCCTTGGAGATACTACACTCATGAACGTAAATATTTCCTGTTACAAGGATTCCTGTAAAGATCAAGACCAAAATAATAATGAGGATACTGTCCTTATCTTAATAACACAGGGGAACCTCCAGATTTCTCGAATTAATAGCTTCCTTGATGTTCTTCAAAAGAATACAAATAAAATTAAAGGCTATTTATACACGGCTTCGAAAGCTGATATATTCGCTGTCGGATCTTTATTAAATGTGGAAGGCGGCGTTTTTTCGAATGAGGATTTGGTTGTTAACAGCTATAGAGGGGATGCAAAAGGAGGGACTGCCGATTTAAGCTTCACCGCTCATACTGAGGCTGAAGATTCCAGGCTCACCATAAGCAATAACAAACGTCTTTTCCTAAACCAGCTTCAGGGACTTCCCCGAGTGAATGGACTTGAAGTGATACCCGAAATTCTTGAAAAAACTAATAAAAAGGCTGAACCCTGATCCTAGGGTTCAGCCTTTTTATTAACTTAATAAGTCCACTATGTCTTTATGCTTCCATTGACGAGCATAATCAGCCGCTGTTTTTCCTTCTTTACTCCTAAGGCCAGCAGCAGCACCATGTTTTAGCAAGATTTTAACCGCCTCTGTATCACCGTATTCACTTGCGTACATAAGGGCTGTATGTCCATGAATATCTTGATCATTGATATGGTCCCGATTAATCTTAAGCAGGAACTTCAGCATGTCATGCACACTGTTGCTTGCCGCCAGAATGATTAATGATTTTTTTTCGGAATTCAACTTAGTGAATCTTTCTGGATTTTTAGCTGCGATTGCTTCCACAGCAAGAGGCTGATTGCTTAAAGCTGCAAGTTCCACGGGAGTATTTCCAAGGTTATTAGCCATATCGTCATCTATACCTGCCTCTTCTAACATTCGGATGACATCAGGATCTCCCTTGCCGCTTGCAATATGAAGAGCATTATTTCCTTCTATATCGGTTAAATTTATTGCCTCGGGAAAATTCTTTAGGACCGCTTCAATCATTCGGATCCTTTTGTTTCTTTGGTCTTTTGTCTGTTTCACAGTTTGTAAATAATCAGGAAGAGACAGGGCGGCCTGAACTACTATAGGAACTTGGGATTTTGCATTTATTTTTCCTTGTTTTTTGATAAGGTAAACTGCAATGTCATATTGCTGATATTGAAATGCATATTCAAGAGGAGTTTTCGCTTCCTCTTTCGTTACAAAATTAACTGTATCTAAATCCTTGGCTGCCTCCCTGACTTTTTTTAAATTCCCCGTTATGATAGATTCTATTAATTCCTGCTTGGTAACAGAATCCTTTGTCGCCAAGGTTGGCTTCATTTGGTTCAGGAATATTCCAACCGAGAGCAAGACCATCACTAGTAAAACACTCGCTATTATGAGCTTCTTTTTCATATATTCTCCTTATAGTCTGCACTCTGCAGTAAACGAATAAGCAGCCATAACTGTGCGTTATGGCTGTCAGCTATATTAATACAATGAATCTCCATGATCTTCTTCTTTAGGCATTACAACCTGCACCATACAGCTTGCCTTAAATTCTTTGCCTTTATCATCTTTTACAGATACCCATATTTCAGACGAGCCAATTCGGTTCCCTAAAATTTTCCCGTCCTCTTGTATTTCTGCATAATAAGGGTCCTTGGATACGTACTGAAAGCTGTCTTCGTTAACATTAGTAGCATCCTTTGGCGTTCGTACAAGGTAATTTGTTATGGAAGTGAATTTTCCTTTTTCGATTTCAATTTTTTTCGGTAAAGAGATTCCAAGCAATGGCTGTCCTACATTAACAGTAACCTCTGCCTTCACTCTCCCATTTGGGGTAGAAATAATCACCTTTGTACTTCCTGTGCCGATGCCTTTGATTTTTCCATCACCTAGATATTCAACAATGGTGCTGTCGGCGACTTCCCAATTGAGCTGTCTGTTTGTAGCATTACTTGGTTCTACGGAAGCTTTTATTTCTGCTGTTTCATATTTGTTCATATCTATTTTGTCAGGGTCCACATTAATTTTTGTAACAGGCACTTCCTTCACAGTAATCGTGATTTTCTGGGTATCCTTAACTCCCTCAGAATTCACCCCAGAGACAGTCAAAATAGTTTCTCCTTCTTTTAGCCCTGTAACAGTAAAATCAGTTTTGTTAATCTTAACGACACTCTGTCCATCTTCCGGTACAAGTTCAAGCGAGTTTCTCGCTTCATCATTTGGAAGAACCTTAATCGGAAGCGGCTTCGTTTCATCAACATGAAGTGTAATGTCTTCTGCTTTAAATTCAACAGGGATCCTGACAGTTACAAGAGAGCGTATTTCTTTAACAGTTCCAAACACGTCTGTAACTCTTACCCTGATATACGTACTGCCTTCACGTACAGCCTCTGCTGTACCTGTTTCTCGGTCAAGCTTTATAATACTGCCGCTGCTTTCATCGCTCCATTGGACATCTTTTATACCTGCATTACCAGGATCCATTTGTAAATCCAATGCAAAATTCTTCGTATTCCCTTTATTCAGCACAAAGCTTTCGGGGAAAATCAAGTTTCTCAGCTCTATATCTGTAGTTATAGTTAACGGATTGAACTCAGCAGTGATACTTTTGTTATTTGCATCGTTATATTTTAGTGATGAGTCTTTCAATATATATGTCTCTTTTTCAGCTGGCCGGATTCCGACTGTAAAGGTAACAGGCTCAGCTTTAAATATAGTTCCCTGTCTTTTATAAATAATGTTTTCCAGCGTTTTTGTATAAATTACTCCTGACGCAGCAGTCCCTGTTTTTACTCCATTGGATAAGACTTCAATCCCCTTCGGAAACTCCTCCCTGAATACAGGGCCAGATATAACGATAGTGTCTCCTTTAACGGCAGCAGCAACAAGGCCCGTAATATCTTTGGGAGTTACTTCATACGTTATGACGAGTTCCTCACGAGTTTTGATGATTCCGGTTTTATTAACGGTTCTATTAACGTCTAAATGGGTCTGCAGCTTTTCAACTTTCAAGGTTACCGTTTTTTCACTTACGGCACCTCTGTCATCAGAAGCGACAATCTTAAGGACCGCATTGCCTCCATCAGGCATAGAATGCTGGATAGAATTTGTCAGAGTGGTTCCACTCGGAATACCTGTTTTCGAATCTACCAGTTTATCATTCAAGTATACTTTTGTGTTAATCTTCTTGTCCTTCAGATCATAATCCTGCACCTGATAAGAAAGCTCAATGTTTTGATTAGAAGGGATCACTGCCTGGTCAGCCGGCGAGAGAACAGTTATCGCAGGTGCATGATTTGATCCTAAAAAGGCCCGGTACATTGTATTGACAAACAGTTCCTGCTCCTCAATTGGAAACCCTGTACTAGTATGGCCTGTCCCAGAATACGTGATATTCCCTTTAGAATACGTATAATAGTGGTTCCAGCTGTCATTAACATCACGCTTATCGGAGCTTCTATCCTCACTTATGATGTTATACCATGGAATCACTTCAGGGTCTTCCAGATCGAGCGTATAATACTGGTTGTGAGTCGTTGCAATCTGGACATTATCATCCAGCCTGAATGGATAATTGGTTATTAAACCCTCATTTACTTTGGCTGTTTTTGTAGAAGTATTTGGTGCTCCAACCCCTAAGTCAGTTCTTGGTGTCTTTTGTCCAGTAATAGCTGTAAAATTATTAACCCAATTATTCCCTGAGCTGTATATAGTATCATGGGTGAACATTACACTTTGTTTTGATTCAATGTATTTTTTCAAGGAAGCTACTGCATTGTTATTAATATTTGCTCCATTATATACATCAGCAAATCCGAAAATAACCATGTCATATGAACCATTAATATTACTGTGTGAGTATTTTCCCGTGCTTCCGTTAAATGTGCTCATATTTGTTGTATCTATTGATATGCGATATTCACCGTCTCTATATAACTTGCTTTGCTTCATATTACTTTCATACTTCAGGCTGCTGCTTGTATTGGTGTCCTTCATGATCTGTAAAACTTTGAGATCAACTAATTGGTCTTTAAATTTTGTTAAACCTTTCTGATATTCTTTTAGATTGGTTGAGTTATCAATAAGCTCTAATTTCCAATATCGGAGCCCGGAATATCCCTTAGGGAGCTTGTATGAAATCATGGACGCCTTAGTGGTGATTGGTTTCTCTGCAACTAGTTCATCTGGTTCGTAACGGTCATTGAAATCGGAGTCTATATAAAGCCTGGCCTTTAGATCTTTTGTCCTGACATCCTCAGGTTCCAATACGTTAAGCGTAAAGGACAAACTTTCGCCAGGAGTAAATGTTTTTTCTGGATCTGGTTTCTGCGTTAATTCAAACCTCGGCCTAGGTATATAATCCTTCTTTAAAAAGTTACGCAAATGAGAGATCAATTCCTGGTCTTTATCATTCCCATTTGAATTGTAATAGATAATATTAGATTTATATTCTTTGTCAATATCTCCAAATTTACTTCTTAATATAGTGGAACTTTTTGCTTTCATTGTTACACTATCAAGGATAACAGGCTGGTTTTTTTCTATAAATTTCGTAATAATCTCATCTGCTCGCAGATTTGTGATATCATTCTTTACATTTGTTGTATTGTGAGTTTTTCCGCTGACTTCAGCTGAGCTGTAACTGCCCTCCATTATAGCAATAATGTCATACTGGCCATCAAGCTCATCTCTCAATGCAACAAACCTTTTCATTGTCATAACCTTATGATCAAATTTGTTAAGCTCACTGCCTAATATAGGAGCTAATATAGAGCTGCCATTGTCGATAATTTCAAGGATCTTCAGCTTCGGGGTATAACTTGGAATATCGTTTCCGTTTCCATAGGAAACGGAAGCTATTGACTTGATGGGATTAGGAGATAGGAAAGAAAAGATAATTATTAAAGTTAGGCAATAATAGAAGGTTTTTTTATCATGTGTTATGCTCCTAATGAAACTCAAGGAGTGATTCCCGAATTTCAACATTTTTTCTATAATAGATCTCTATAATATTTGCTTATAAATAAATCCCGCCAAAGACGGGATGATTATTAATAAATTATTTACTTCACATACTCTGCCACACGATTTCTCCCAGCTTTTTTAGCCCCCATATACATGGCTCTGTCCGCATGACGGACGAGTGACAGCGGATCCTCTGAGTCTTGAGGTGCTGAGGCAACTCCGATGCTGGCTGTTATGTATACTTCAAGCTCCGTCCGTTTTTCGTTTAGGTCGGAGTGAAGTTTAAAAGGCTTCATTTCTATGCTTTTACGGATCGATTCTGCAAGTACGTATGCTTCACTCTTTATATAGTCTGGAAGCAGGATAACAAATTCCTCGCCGCCATAACGGGCTACTGTTCCGTTTGTGCCTATAATATCCTTCAGTCTGCTGGCCATCTGGAATAAAATGTCGTTTCCGCTTTGATGTCCATACGTGTCATTTACTGATTTAAAGTGATCCAGATCCAATAGGATTAAACTTAAGTTATGTATGTTGCCTGTCTCGATCCGTCCATATTCCTTTTGGAGAAGTTCTTCGAAGTAACGGTAATTATAGACTCTTGTAAGGGCACAAATTTCGCTGTTTTTCTTCGTTTCCTCATGGAGCCTTGCATTTTCAATTGCGACGAATAAATGGGAACACAAGATATCAACCAGTGTGAGATGATATTTTTCAAAGGCTTTTTCCTGATGGGAAGCTAATGTAATCACCCCGCAAGGCTTATTCTTTCTCATGATAGGTACGGAAAGAATACTTTCTACCGCTGGCGGAACATTAGAAGTCTCCAATTTATTTGCTTGTGTCTGTGAGTTTAAGATAATGGGTCTGCCAGATTTGTAGACAGACCGGCTGATTCCCGTATACGGCTTTACAGACAGGGTATCAGCACGATCTTCACTTTCAGACGAACAAATCAGCGCCAAGTCCTCATCCTGGTATTCATATACATAGGCGTAGTCAATCGGGAGGAGATCCGTTATTTTCTGCAGAAAAATATCAAGCACCTTTTCGACATTGAGAATTCCTGTTATTTGGTGACCGATGTCGCTGGTCTTTTGCAGGGCCCTATTCATATTTCCTGTCGAATTATACAGCCTTAAAACTCCTGTCAGGCACACATACGGAATGCCCACTAGCAGGATTGAGATAATACCGAGCTCCTTATAAAGCATATAAAGCGCAAGGCCTATCGGAAACGCTACAGCAGCAGAAGTTACAACATCCCAGAGGAAATCACTGATCCCAAATACCTTTCGATCTTTAAAAACAAAGAAAAGGATGGATGACAGGAAAATCTGATTTAAGATAAAGGCTGCTGCTTCATATCCAGTTATCGGAATGAATTCTCCTAAATTTCCAAAATTCGGATTATGGTTTCCTCCAAGCATATAGAATGTGACAGCACTGCCAAGTGAAATGTAGAAAAACATAAGTGAATTCAAAGGATATCGATAAATAGATTCGCCTCGAACCCTAAGGTTAATCAGCATCACCATGGTGGCGATCTGAGTCAGAACAAGCTCTGTAGCTAATCCAAAAATGAGAAATACCGCCAGTGAAACTCCCTGAGAAACGACTACCGGTATTTTATTAATCATGATTGGGATACAGGAAACAATGCTCATTAAAATAAGAAATGCAATTACATCCAGTTCTTTACCAGTGACTTGTGGAGGAAATGCAGCATAAACTAGCCAAAAGCTCGCTGGTATCAGCAGGAACCACAAAATCCATATAATCATTCTATTTCTTTTTGATACCCGCAACACTGCACCCCCTGATGCAAATGGCAACACCACATTACATTTTCTTAGGATTTTAGTCTTAATTTTACAGTAATTTTAACAAATTTTCTCAATTTTGTCATACATCTTTATTAAAATATAGTTAAAAAGTTTTACTTCACATTCTTAATTTAGACACCGCCGACAGAAGGCAGCAGGTCAAATTGAGTAAATTCGAGTGAGATAAAAAAATCCAGCCAGTAAGTTGATCATAAGAAATACAAGTAATTCTCAGAGGAACATAAACAAAAATTGGTTTTTCTATCTTTTGAACACTTATAGCTTTTCAAGCAGATAGCCCCTGGCCTCTGCAATGAAATAAAGAGAACCTGTTATAACAAGGGCTTGATCGCGGTCAAGCTGATCTATAGACGAATCCACGGCCTGTTTCCAATCCGGGAAAAGCTTTTTTCGCTGGTGGCAGCTATGTGAAAGCAGTTCTTCAGCAGATAAACTCCTGTACATTTCTATTTGGGTAAAAATCAGCTCTTTTGCCAGTGGTTCAACGATCGAAAGCATTTCTTGATAATCCTTGTCCTTTAGTACTGCCATAATAAAGGTAAAGTCTTTATCAGGAAATGTTTTACCCAGAGTCTCCACCAGGACGGTCATTCCATCCGGATTATGAGCCCCGTCCAAAATGACAAAGGGATTTTCGCTGATTACTTCAATCCGGCCCTTCCATTTTGCATTTGAGAGCCCTGACCTCACTGCTGTTTCACTTATGCTGAATCCCATTTCTTTCAGTAATTCAACCGCAGCGACTGCAAGTGAAGCATTCTCTATTTGATGCTCACCCAGCATGCTGATTTCTAAGGAATTCCACTCAGTTTTGCCAAACTTAAAGTTGAATATCTGCTTCTCAGGTAAAAAAGAGACTTTCTCCATCACAAAATCTCTGGATAAAGAAAGCATTTGTGCATGGGTCTCTCTAGCTTTATTGGCGATAACCTCATAAGCTTCCATTGCTAGGTCCCCTGTTATCACAGGAGTATTTTCTTTAATAATTCCCGCTTTTTCAAATGCAATTTTATCAAGTGTGCCGCCTAATATATCTGTATGTTCTAGTGAGATATTTGTAATGATGGACAACAACGGATGAATCACATTGGTGGAGTCCAGCCTGCCGCCCAATCCTGTTTCAAAAAGTACGACATCAGGCTTCTCATCTGCAAAATACATGAACGACAATACGGTTAATAGTTCAAAATACGTGATATGTTCTTCTTCGCCGCAGTCCTGCAGTGCTGGCACCAGCCGATTCATTAATCCTGTTATTTCTTGATCTGAAATCTCCCGATTATTGATCATGATTCGCTCATTCAGCCGTTCAATATGAGGAGACGTAAATGACCCGGCAGTAATTCCGGCAGACATCAATATTTCTTTTAAATAATTTAGTGTGGAGCCTTTGCCGTTGGAACCCGCAATATGTACAGATTGAAACTCCTTCTCAGGATGATTCAGCGCATCTAGAATGTGTTCCATTCTGGACAAGCCAAAATCCATGCCGAGCTGAAGTTCTTTTTGTTTAAAAAAGCTTTGGACCTCCGAAAAGTCTTTGAACATGAAAAAACCCTTCCTATATATATATATTGGTTCATAAACTTCTATTATCTTATCAAAGTTCGGGTGTTAGTTAAATACTGCCTAAAAGAATGTCTGGGGCAGCGAAGGTGTAAGTCCGCCGCTAGGCATACCCGCTTCTCGCACAGGAGGGCTGTTGCACCGCCGGCAAAATCATTCTTGAACTCTAACACAACCATGAAAAAAGCCGCCATACAATAGATACTGGCGGCTTTCTTCCTTACATTTGTTTTAAATCATTGATGCGGCTGATCACTGCATCACGTTTTTCACTATAATCTTTCTCTTTGGCTTTTTCTTCTTCGATTACTTTTGCCGGCGCTTTGGCCACAAAGCCTTGATTGCTCAGCTTTTTCTGAACCCGTTCCACTTCTTTGTTAAGTTTGTCGAGTTCTTTATTCAGACGCTGAATTTCTTCATCGATATTAATTAAGCCCTGTAGAGGCAGGATTAATTCGACTCCGGTTACGACAGCTGTCATTGCTTTTTCAGACGGCACGGCGTCCGTTCCGATCATTAATTCCTCAGGATTACAGAATCTTTCAATGTATGCGGCATTTTTATTTAAGATGGAAGCGATGTTTTCATCCTTCGCTTTCAAAATCAGCTTAATCTTTTTACTTAATGGTGTATTCACTTCAGCACGGATATTGCGGACAGAACGGATAATTTCCACTAACAGCTTCATTTCTTCTGCTGATTCTTCGTCCGTCAGCTCATCTCTAACCTCTGGCCAAGCAGCCGTTGTAATCGATTCACCGGAATGCGGCAGATTCTGCCAGATCTCTTCAGTGATAAACGGCATGAACGGATGCAATAGACGCATGGTGTGATCAAGTACATGTGCCAGGATGGAACGGGTTGTTTTCTTGGCTGCTTCATCTTCACCGTAAAGCGGCAGCTTCGCCATTTCAATATACCAGTCACAGAAGTCATCCCAAATGAAGGTATATAGGGCACGGCCCACTTCACCGAACTCGTATTTATCAGCAAGCCTTGTTACCGTTTCAATGGTCTGATTTAAGCGGGTTAAAATCCATTTATCTGCTACGGATTTTTCTCCTGTAAGATCAATCTCTTCGTACGTCATGCCTTCCATATTCATCAATGCAAAGCGGGAAGCATTCCAGATTTTATTCGCAAAGTTCCAAACAGATTCTACTTTTTCAGTTGAGTAGCGAAGATCCTGGCCTGGAGAGCTTCCAGTTGTCAGGAAGTAGCGGAGTGAATCGGCTCCATATTGGTCGATAACCTCCATTGGATCCACACCGTTACCCAGTGACTTACTCATCTTGCGGCCATCAGCTGCACGAACCAAACCATGAATCAGCACATCTTTGAAAGGACGCTCTTCCGTAAACTCCAGCCCTTGGAAAATCATTCGGGACACCCAGAAGAAGATAATATCGTATCCGGTTACCAGAGCACTTGTCGGATAGTAGCGCTTATAATCCGATGCTGCTTCATCCGGCCAGCCCATAGTTGAAAATGGCCATAGTGCAGAACTGAACCATGTATCAAGAACATCCTGATCCTGCTCCCAGTTTTCAAGATCTGCAGGAGGCTCCGTATCAACCAGGATTTCACCTGTTTCTTTATGATACCAGGCAGGAATCCGATGGCCCCACCACAGCTGGCGGGAAATACACCAATCGCGGATGTTTTCCATCCATCTCATGTACGTATTTTCGAATCGGTCTGGAACAAAGTTGACTTTTTCGCCTTCTTTTTGCTGAAGTTCGATCGCTTGATCAGCAAGGGGCTGCATTTTTACAAACCACTGAGTGGACAGATAAGGCTCAACTACAGCGTCGCTTCTCTCCGAATGGCCTACAGAGTGCATATGCTCTTCTATTTTGAAAAGAACGCCTTCTTCCTGAAGATCCTTGGTTATCTGCTTTCTGCATTCAAAGCGGTCCATACCTTGATACTTTCCTGCTTTTTCATTCATAGTGCCGTCTTCATTCATCACCAAAATGCGTTCAAGATTATGCCGGTTACCAATTTCAAAGTCGTTCGGGTCATGTGCGGGTGTTATTTTAACTGCCCCGGAACCAAACTCCATGTCTACATAATCATCGCCGACAATCGGTATCTCTCTGCCTGTGATGGGCAGGATAACCGTCTTCCCGATCATATGCTTATAACGGTCATCTTCCGGGTGTACAGCAACCGCCGTATCACCAAGCATAGTCTCAGGTCTTGTTGTTGCGATTTCAATGTGGCCGCTGCCATCGCTTAAAGGATACTTCATGTGATAAAAAGCACCCTGGACATCCTTGTGAATTACCTCGATATCTGAAAGAGCCGTCTTTGTAGCCGGGTCCCAGTTAATGATATATTCGCCTCTGTAAATGAGCCCTTTTCGATAAAGAGTAACAAATACTTCGCGAACGGCTTTAGAAAGCCCTTGATCAAGGGTAAACCGCTCTCGGGAATAATCCAGCCCGAGTCCCAGTTTAGACCATTGCTTACGGATATGGTCCGCATATTCTTCCTTCCATTTCCATGCTTCTTCCAAGAACTTTTCACGGCCTAAATCATATCGTGTTGTTCCTTGCTCTCGAAGCTTTTGCTCTACCTTCGCCTGGGTAGCAATTCCGGCGTGATCCATTCCCGGAAGCCATAAAACATCGTATCCCTGCATCCGTTTCATTCTTGTTAAGATATCTTGAAGCGTTGTATCCCAAGCATGCCCTAAATGCAGCTTTCCGGTTACGTTAGGCGGTGGAATCACGATTGTATATGGTTCTTTCGTTTCATCAGGTACAGCTTCAAAAAACTTGCCCTTCAGCCACCATTCATAGCGGCCTTTTTCGATTGACTGCGGATCGTACTTTGTCGGCATAGATAATTGATTTTCTTCCAAAGTCTTTTCCTCCTTCATTCTCCCTGCTGCTTGTCAGCAGAATTTTTTCCAAAATAAAAACTCCTTTCGCCTTAAAAGGACGAAAGGAGCTGATTTCGCGGTACCACCTTTTTTCCGGATAGAAAAACTCACCTTATCCGGCTCTTAAAATTATATAACGGCTCTCCACCGGTTCCCACTACTCTGACACTTTGTCATTTGGCAGCAACAGCTCAAGGGTGACTTCCATTGGAGACTAACTTAAGAAACCTTTCAGCAAGCGGCTTCTCTCTCTAAAAGCAGTAATCCATGTACTTTTCCCTGTCAATGCTTTACTCGTTTATTTAATTACTCCTTATGTTACAAAAAAGAGATAGTTATAGTCAATAATCTTTTCCGATTTTTAATAAAAATATACATAAATCTACGCTCTATTAAACCTGCCTGTTAATTGCAGCATACGGCAGCCGCCTCCCGTACTAATTAACATACTCACAAAATCAAAAATGTAGGTAAGCGTATTATATGAAAGTTCAGTGATCGGGTGATGGGTGTTAAGCACAATTATCTCTCTTTAGTCATAAAATAGGGCGATCTTTATATTTTATATAGAGCGTATCTATTCACGTCTTAATAAGGGAGGGTTCCTTTTGAAAAGGAGATACAGCCCATATGCCCTGCCGCCTTGGCTCAGGTCTTTGAGGGCAGGATGCAGCCAGTTAATCATCCCGTTTAGTATCTTTCAGGGAATAAGGACTTTTCTTATTCCAACCACCTTTGATGTTCTGTTTCTCGCCATTTTAGTTCTCCTTGCTATCGCTCTTCGTCTTGAATGGATATAGGTATTGACGCCGTTCTTTTCGATCAGGTTAGAACCCGCAGGCGAAGACGAGGAGGCTCACCGCGGAAAGCGAGCATGCCTTGCGCTCCAATCAACCTCTTGTTCAAAAGCAACAAAATTTGCGAAAACAGCCTTTTTTAAAAACAGGATCGTACTAGTTTTCAGGAAAAAAATCAAAAAATTTCCCGCACACTTCTAAGTGTACGGGAATCACGTTTCGGTCTGCTGATTCTCGGCAGCCTTTTTTTGCTGTTCTATTTCTTCCATCCGCATGACTACATACTCTGTGTTTTTCAGCTGCCAGTAATTGCTCTGCAAATTCTGCAGATATCTGATTTCAGGTTTGCTTCCCTTTTTTTCATGAAAATGCTTGACCGATTGAATCAAGTGGACCGGATGAGACAGATAGGCCATAAAAAGCTCCATTTCTCCATCCCTAAAGGTGAAATATTTGAAATACGTATACAGCCACTCTACACAGTCGGTATTCATAACAGGATATGTTTTTGATGAGTTGACTACAAAAGGCAGCAGGTCGGCATGCGGAGAGGCTATCCTGGAATTCTCGAAATTTATAAAATACCCATACCCCCGGTCATCATAGACGAAATGCCTTGTCGATACCTTCCCATGGGCGATGACCGTTCGTACCTTTTCCAGTTCCTTCGTTTTTTTAAACCACTCTTCGAATTTTTTGATTGAAAAATCTAATGCCTGCAAAAAATCGAAATAATATAAGCAGTACATCAGCTCAAAAGGGGACATGTATATTTTCCGCTCACATACTTTCAGGAATTCCTCTGCAAATTCTTTATGCTTTTTCCACTCTTCAATTGTCTTCTCGTAATGTTCCTCCCGTTCCTCCTTCTTTACTTCCATGTCTTTGACAGATAGAGAATGAAGCCTTGCAAGCTCCCTGAACATCTGCTTGTGTTTTTCATTTCTCTCACTGTTTGCCTCATTTGGCAGCCAAGGCATCAAATAATACAATTTATTTTTGTGGAGCACTGCGTATCTGCCATCATTTGACGGGAAAATGGGTACAATGCGGTTATATCCTCGCTGGTATATGCGCTGGACATTTTGGATAAAATCCACCCCCTGCTTCGGAGGTATCGTTTTCAGGGCAAACACCCCGTTGTTGGTGTACACTTTCATTAGTCTGCCGAATGTCTCAGCATAGTGTACCTCCAGGTGATAATGACTCATGATTTCTTCTATATCTTTTTTGGAATTCTCGCTTATAGTCACGAGATTCACACACCCTTCTTTTTGCACAACAACAGCAGAACAACTTATTACTAAGGAATGAAGTATAACCAATACATTTTTCTAAAAGGAACAAAGGCAGGGCAGGATCCTTCCGCTGCACCTGCCGAATATCTTATTATCTCTTTTGGCTTACAGGTTTTGAGGGAATATACAGTACTTGGCCTTCCGAGATTTCACTTGCCGAATCCAGTTCATTTAAGGAAAGAATCGCATTAGCACTAATTTCATACCGGCTCGCCAGCGAGTTCAGAGTGTCTCCCTGCTGAACCAGGCAAACCTTCACTTTTATATGTTCCTGTTCCTCTTTCCTTCCGAAGAAATCAATAAGAGAAACCGATTCCTTCGAACCTTTAGAAGACTGGCTTTCTTTTTCCTGAGCGGCCTGAGAGCGCTCACGGACTAAAGGAGCGGTATCCTCCTTTTTTAGTTCTTGAACGGGTGCTGAGCTAACAAAGTCAGCCCTTTCCTCTGGTTCCTGTTCATACACGGCAGCTGGCAGGGGAGTCTCTTGTTCCTCCTGCTGCTCCACTGTGAGCTCAGGCTTGCTATTCACCGGCACTTCATCAGGCAATCTTGATACAATTTCTGATTTTTGCTGCTTAGGCTCTGCCTGCTGGACTGGCAGTTCAAATGTACGTCCAGCCTTTTTTTCCTCGGAAAAGAAAACCTGCTCAATTGGCGGCGCTTGTGTTAAACGTTCATTTTTTTCTGTTTCGGGTGCGTTCTGGGCTGATACCTCCTCCATCCGGAGCACGGCCTCTGTTCGCTCGGTCGGACTGACAGCCTCTTCTACTGCTTCTTCTGACGGAAATTCAGATTCACTTGCTGCTTCTATTGTCCTGATCGGCTCAGGTTCGGGAACTTCTTCTGTTTCTAGCTGAACCTCCTCTTGTACTGCATTCTCATGAAAAATGGGAATTTCCTGCAGCTCTGGCTCTGTATTTTCCTCACGTTTAAATAAAGAGGATATCGTTTCAGGAGCTGACTCCTCCTCGGGAAGTTTCTTGGCTTCCGCTTCAAAAGGAGTATATAAATCCGTATCGGGAGGGGCAAAAATGGAAGAATTGTAGTAATAGGGACTGCTTCCGCTTTCTACCTCCACTTCGGCGACTCCAGAAGGTGCTGAGCGATACAGGAGTTCTTCTTCTATTAATTCAGCTTGAGGCTCAGGTGCATTTTGCTGCTCTCCATATATCCCGGAAATCATGAGCTCTGCACAGAGTGTAAGGCAGTTCCTTTCAGGCATGGAATAATCAAAGGAAGAGATGGTAACTGATACATCCTCCAGTGACGAAATCCTATTGGCCGGTATTGTAATGTCTACTGGAAAACTATGCTGGAATTCAAATAACCCATCTTCTCTTTCCTCAAACGTACGAATAGTCTTTGGCGAGACAAACGAAAAACTCTCATCTTCTTCCCGGATGCTTGATTGTTCCCTTTTATATTCACCTGCTAAAAAGAGTTCTCCTTTTATAACTACATATTGGTCCATATCCTGAACCGTTACATTCGGATCTAGCGATAATGAATATAACTCTTCAACTTCCTGTCCTTTTTGGAACCATATGGATTCTTCCACGGAAAATCGCAAAAGTGAATTGTGATCACTGGCCATCATCTTTCCTCCCTCCAAAATTACAAGGCTTGCATATATATCCATACAATTTATGAACTCGAGGGAAGAAATATTACTGATCTATCAAAAGGAATCCTGGGTTATTTATATTGATCTTGGTGGTGCCGCCTGAGGGAATCTATAGCGGGTTTCTTTTGTAAGAAGGATTTTTGTTCTCTAATGATGGAAGTTTGTCTTAAGTAAAGGCTGTTTTCGCAAACTTTGTTGTTATTGAATAGGGGAGTTGATTTCCACTTCAGGATGCT
The DNA here is from genome assembly GCF_002863585.1 of Peribacillus deserti. Taxonomy (GTDB): domain Bacteria; phylum Bacillota; class Bacilli; order Bacillales; family DSM-1321; genus Paraperibacillus; species Paraperibacillus deserti_A. The sequence continues at coordinate 49,128 of NZ_PGUY01000027.1, forward strand.
CGCGGACCTTAGGGGCGGGCGGCTTGAGCCTCCTCGGCTCCGCCTGTGGGGTCTCCCCTGATCGAAAAGCGGAGGACGGTGCTTTTCAAGAAAAGATCCATCCGAAAGCTGAATGATGATCTTTTTTTAATTAGAGGCAAAACGCTAAAAGAAAAGCAGACACCTGATAAAGAAGACTTGCTGATTGGCAAGCGACAGCGAAGACAGAACCTTAGTCGCCCTTACCACGCTCCAACCGCCACGTCCTGTGGCCCCGCCTGGCTCGCACATCCTGTGCTTCGTGCGTTAGCCCGGCATAAGACTAGCGGCAGTAAAAGGCCGATTTTTCCTTTTAATGGCGATTGGCTTATGACTCGAGGGTCTAAAGCCTTGTAGCTGGATCAAGGAGTCTCGCACCTTACGTTCCAATCAACCTGATTAACAATAGGGTAGGTTCACAGAACTTATTAAAAAACAACAATCTTTTAGAAAAGAGCCTAAGTAAAACAGCTGATGAGTATGGAAAAGGTTTTGAAATTAACGGTTTTATTTATGGATCTTCAGCCCTGTCCGCTTTCCATAGAACACATAATTCCCTCGATCTTCGTCAATCTCGGTATACATTAATTCTAGTTCGTGAAAGGTATCTTGTTTTCCGCAGTCCTTAGTATATATAAAATCACTTTGTAGATATTTCAGTGCTTGGGCGTGATATTTAAATTCAAGAACCTCAATTAGCGGTGACGAATCTCGGCTTATAAATTCCCGGATTTCAAGAGTGATTCCTTTATACATTCTTTCGTCTGGAAACGGAATATTGCTTCCTTCTTTTTCAACGTATAATATACAGTTTTCATAAGGCTCTACTGCAGACGATACAACTCTGTATACCTGGCCGGCCTTTATGTAATATTCACACGACATGCGGCACGCTAACTCTGCTGTATCCAGATTTTTATACTGAAATAAGGCTGGATAGCCATCAAAGCTGTCATTCAGACGATACTCTAAATTTTCCACATCCAACACCTTCCTAAATGCTAAATAATATGTAATAGTTAAAATACTAATTTTTTCTTATTTAAGAAATATAATAAAGGTAATCTTCAGTGGAGGGAAGTCTATGGCTCAAAACAATAAAACCGAAAAACTCGTAAAAGGGTTGTTTGCTGGTTTGCTTGGAACTGCAATGACGGGCTGTTCTTCTGATCAAGCCGACCTTCCGCCAAAACCGGATACCGAAGAATGTTCAGATTGGGATTGGGATAGTGAGGAAGGTGTGTATTCCTGCGATGAACGTAACTCCCACTATTATGGGCACTTTTGGTACGGAGGATTTTTTTATGGCTCGAGAAACGCACTGCATTCCAGTTCAGCTTATAACAAATATAAATCCAGCCCGTCATTTAAAGGTGGCAGCACCGGTTTTGGCAGCGGCAGAAAAGGCGGCTTTGGAGGATAACAAATGATAGACCTGGAAGCATACCGGTTAAAACGAAAGAACTTTTATAGCAGCATCGATGGTTTTTGGCCTGATTTATACGGAAAAGAATATAGTTTATTTGGTACATACTCTATAGCACATTCAGAAGTACTGAAAATTAACAAAATCACAGACCGGCTCGGACAGATTTTTACAAGGATGGCTTCATACTTACGGGCTGCAGATGATGCCACTTTATTGGAGCTTGGAATTCCTAAGGAAGCATTGATGGTCATTAGGATCAATGCAATCGGGATTGATAGTGTCATAGCGAGGCTCGATTTGGTAAAAACCAGCAAAGGCTATAAGCTGCTTGAAATCAATAGTGACACACCTACCTTTATTGTTGAATGCTTTAAAGTCAATGGGCTGGTTTGTAATCATTTTAAGGTGAAAAATCCTAATCTTCATTTAGAAGAATGCCTTGCACAGGCTTTAAGAAGAGCGATCATAGAGAGTGCCAAAAGCATTCACTCAATGGATCCACATGTCGTTTTTACAGCACACGCTGATAATATCGAGGACTGGAACACGGTTTCCTACCTTAAGGAACTTTCTCAGTTTCAATCATACCTATGTCCTCTAGATTCCCTGTCCATCAATGAGGAAGGGATATACGATGATAGAGGCAAAAGGATTGATGTATTATACAGGCAGACCTATCCACTTGAGCATTTAGTTCACGACACTGATCCTGAATGCGGAGAAAAAATCGGTATCCAGCTTCTTAGACTGGTCAAGAACAGGAAGCTTGCCATCCTCAATCCGCCATCTGCTTTTCTGCTTCAATCCAAAGCTCTGCAAGCTTTAATATGGGGGATAGCTGAAAGTGGTGCCGGTTCGAAGATATTCACATCAGAGGAACTTCATTGGATTCATTCATACATGCTCCCCACCTATTTAGAGGCTGATCCTTTCTTAAATAAAAAAGCTTTTATACGAAAGCCAAGCTTTGGAAGGGAAGGTGACTCCATCGAGATATTTAATGAACAAGGAAAATCACAATATAAAGAAAAACTGCAGACCTATGAATCAGAGCTGCCAGTGTATCAGGAACTTGCCGATCTGCCTGAGGCTGAGATCATGACAGCTCAGGGTCCCGAAAAGCTGAAATTTTTAATGGGAAGCTTCCTTATTGGAGGAAAGGCCAGCGCAATTGGAATCCGGGCAGGCCGAGCTGTTATCGACAACGATTCCTACTTTTTGCCCGTCAGCCTAAAAAAAGAGTAAAGGAGATCAGCCATGGAACTGATTCTTAATTATTTTGCTTATTTTGGGGTAGCAGTGGTCCTGTTAGGAGCAGGTATCGTGCTATTTGAAATCACTACTAAAGTAAAGGAATTTGAATTAATCTCCAAAGGAAATAAAGCCGCCAGTCTGGTTTTAACAGGGAAAATCCTGGGACTTTCGGTGGTTTTATATTCATCAATATCTAATTCAGTTTCCATTTATGATTTGATTATATGGGGTTCAATAGCCATCATTACCCAAATCCTGGCCTATTATCTCGCGGAACTTCTTTCTCCTAAATTCAATGTTCACGATGCAATCAACAATGACAATCAGGCAGCAGCCCTTTTACTGCTGGCTCTCTCAGTTGCAATAGGCCTGATTGTCGCGGGATGTTTGACCTACTAAAGAAGATGGCTGGATGGGTCATCTTTATTTTAGGCTCTTTTGTAAAGGCTCTTTTCTAAAAGATTGTTGTTTTTTAATAGTTCGGTGAACCTACCCTATTGTTAAACAGGTTGATTGGAACGTAAGGTGCGAGACTCCTTGATCCAGCTGCAAGCTGAGACCCTCGAATCATAAGCCAATCAGTCCATGAGAAGAAAAACCGCTTCTCACGGCCTGCTCGTCTTATGCTTATCGGGTCTCTGCCTGCCACTTTGTTTACCATTTTATATTTATTTGGATTAACACTGAGCTTTTAATATTTATATGTTGGGCAGGCACCGCTTTCCGCTTTTCTGTGCGGGAGCAGCGGGACAGGTGAGACCCCACAGGCGAAGCCGAGGAGGCTCAAGCCGCCCGCCCCGCGGAAAGCGAGCATCCTGTAGTGGAAATCAACTCCCTTGATCAAAAAACAACAAAGTTTGCGAAAACAGCCTTATTTTATTTTTTCAAAAGTGGCTTTGTCACATAAAACCATCAGCCTGGCACCCTCAGGAATTGCAAGGTCCAATTTCCGCGCTATGCTCAAATCCTTTCCATCCGCTATTAAATTAGCACCTCTTGCTGCTAAATACTGGTCGGCATCCCTATATGTCACCCATTCCTTCTTCCTGGCAACTTCCCATAAGTCTTCATTGTCCTGTGAACTTAAGAGCTGTTCAAATATTTTGCTCGACCCTTTTTGAATGGATGACTTGGCCATGAGATAGGAAACCGAATCCTCGGAAAGTATAAAGTCATCCACTCTGGCATGGATGAAATTCTTTTTATGTGTATGCTTTAAGATTTCCACGACTGTATAAATCTCCCGGTTATGAAGAGTTCCGTAGCTTTCTATGGATGAGGCAATCAACAATGTATGCCCATCTGCCAGTACAGCGTCATCAATTTGGGGAGGAGCCAGGATAAGTACTGAATCAGATTCTAATAAATTGGCAGAGTCAAAGGTTCGGTAATCGGTCGGATCACCCTGGATGTAATGAATTCTTTCTTCCTTCATTGGCTGCTTTTCCAGCTTCTCCATCAGAACAATGTCTCTTTCCGTAGAATGCAAGACTTCGTCTATGACTTTTTTTGTTTTATTAGACCAGCCAATTATAACCACATGACCCTTACCTTTGTATTTCAATTTCCCTTCCTCCTTTAAACGATGATAAGTGCCAAATAAGCTAATCACATTACCGATTACGACAGAGATCAAGCCAATCCCAAAGATATATAATAGAACCCCAAATGTCCTGCCTTCTGCTGTCTTTGGATAATAATCTCCGTACCCGACTGTAGTGACTGTAGTCATCACCCACCAAAAGCCTTCGAATGTAGAAGGAAAGGTCTCTGGTTCAATTAGATGGATCAATACTGAACTAAGGACAATCAATAGAACACCCAGCATTCCGATCGTAAAGGAATTCGCTTTTATCCTGCCCAGAAGTCTCAGTAATAGGTTCATGTGTTCTCTCACCTCCGCAGTTTTTTTGTTTATATATATTAAACCATTACCTGCTCTATTCGAGCCTGTACTAGTTATTAAAGACTTGCCAGCCCGAATTTTTACATAAAAAAACAGCAGTTAAAATGCTGTTTTTTTATCCATTAATTTTTCATTCTAGGATCCAGAGCGTCCCTTAAGCCGTCTCCCATCAGGTTAAAGCCTAATACGGTAAGCATAATAGCCAGCCCCGGAAATAATACGGTCCATGGGGCATCAAGGATAAACTCACGTGAGTCCGCTAGCATTTTTCCCCATTCAGGTGCAGGCGGCTGGGCTCCCATACCCAAGAATCCCAATGCAGCTGCTTCAATGATAGCTGTTGCAATTGCAAGGGTGCCTTGCACAATGATTGGAGCAAGGCTGTTTGGCAGGATGTGATGGATCAGTATCCGGCTGTCAGTCATTCCTATGGCTTTTGCAGCGGTTATGTATTCTTCTTCTTTAACGGTTAGCACCCTTGACCTGAGGAGGCGTCCAAAGGTTGGAACATTGATAATAGCAATGGCAATCAATGCATTTCGCAATGACGGCCCAAGGACTGCCACTACTGCTATTGCAAGTAAAATACTTGGGAAAGCAAGTAGAATATCAAAAAATCGGGAAATAATAGTATCCACCCATTTCCCATAATAACCAGCAATGATGCCTAGAAATGAACCCACAATTACAGATCCGGCCACAGAGATGAATCCTACCCCAAGTGATATCCTGGCTCCATAAATAACACGGCTCAGGATGTCTCTCCCAAACTGGTCTGTACCAAACAGATGCTCAGATGATGGAGGCAGATGCTTGTCCGCAAGTTTCTGGTCGGCGAATTCGTATGGTGCGATGAAATCAGCGAACAAAGCGATCAATATAAAAAATAGCACAATCGATAATCCAACAATGGCCAGCTTATTTTTTCTAAAGCTTTTCCATGCCTCTTTCCAGGGGGATACTGCCTGCTCCTCTGCTATAGGAGGAACCGCGGGAGGAGTGCTGTGTGCAAGTTCTGCCATCTTTATTCCCTCCTATTTATACTTGATTCTTGGATCAATCGCTGCATACAGCAGGTCAACCACCAGATTGATTAGTACGAATATGGCCGCCACTACAAGGATACCGGATTGGATCACGGGATAATCGCGGTAGGATATTGCTTCGTATATATAAGTTCCTATGCCAGGCCAGCCGAATATCGTTTCTGTTAAAATAGCTCCTCCAAGAAGAAGGCCAGTCTGCAGCCCTATTACTGTAACCACCGGAATTAATGCATTCTTTAATGAATGTTTGTACACGACCCAGAACATTTTCATTCCTTTTGCCCGTGCTGTCCGAATATAATCTGATCTCATGACCTCAAGCATGGAGGAGCGTGTCATTCGGGCAATAATCGCCATCGGGATGGTTCCAAGTGCAATACCCGGGAGAATTAAATGTCTAATAACTTCAATAAATTGGTCAAATCTATTATTCAATAACGAATCTATTAAATAGAAATTTGTAACAGCCTCCACAGGATCTCGTATATTATCCCTTCCTGTTGTTGGCAGCAGGTCCCATTGAATGGCAACTATGTATTGCTCCATTAATCCCAGCCAGAAGATCGGCATAGAAACACCAATCAGTGCGACGACCATAGCCACATAGTCGAACCAGGAGTTTTGGAACCAAGCGGAAATGATTCCCGCATTAACCCCTATCACGATGGCGATCAGCATAGCCACTAATGAAAGTTCAATGGTAGCCGCAAGATATGGCCATATTTCCTCTGAGATCGGTACTCTTGATTTTAATGATACTCCTAAATCACCCGTGAAAATCCCGGATAAATACTCCCAAAATTGTGTCGGCCAGGGCCTGTCCAGACCGAGCTCCTTGGTTAAAGCCGCCATGGCTTTTTTAGTTGCCTGCTGGCCTAATATAATCTGGGCTGGATTGCCAGGTATGGCACGAATCATCATAAATACTATGAAAGTCATTCCGAGCAGGACTGGAATAAGTGCAGTTAACCGCCGTATAGTATAAGAGAACATATCCGTTCACCTCTTCCTAAAACATCATAAGATCAGGGAGTATGAAGAGATCCATACTCCCTGATCCACTTAATTAGTCTACAGAAACGTCTACGAAGGATTGAGACCCAGTTGGATGCGGAACAAATCCCTTAATGCTGCTCGAACCAGCCAGCTGCGGCTTAGAATGAACAAGCGGAACCCAAGGAGCATCTTCATGGATAAGGACTTGTGCCTGTTGGTACAATTCATTACGTTTATTCTCATCTGCAGTAGACTGCGCTTCTACCAGCAATTTATGAACTTTCTCATTGCTGTAACGGGCATAGTTATTTGATCCAATCGTATCTTTATCAAGTAATGTATAAAGGAAGTTATCGGCATCTCCATTATCTCCTGTCCAGCCAAGCATAAATGTTGGTGCTTCACCTGCTTGAACCTTCTCAAGATATGTTCCCCACTCAAACGTCACAATCTTTGCATCGATATTCACTTGTTTAAGGCTTGCCTGTATAGCTTCAGCAACTTTTTGACCGGAAGGCATATATGGACGTGGTACTGGCATAGCCCACAGGTCCATTTTAAACCCTTTTTCCAGTCCTGCTTTCTTCAGCAGTTCTTTTGCCTTTTCTACGCTATATTCATAATCCTGAATGTCGTCATTGTATCCGCTGACTGAAGGCGGCATTGGATTTTTAGCCGGCTCTGCTGTACCTTCAAAGAAGTTTGTAATGATATCCTGCTTGTTGATTAAATGGCTGATTGCCTGGCGGACCTCTTTCTTATTAAACGGTTCTTTCTCTGTATTAAATCCGAAATAGCCGACGTTCATAGACGGACGCTCAAATAACTGCAGTTTGCTGTCCTCTTTAACTTTAGGCATATCACTTGGATTTAAGCCATCCATCAAGTCAATTTCACCTTTAATCACTGCATTTAAGCGGGCTGAGTTATCCTTTATGACCTTAAACTTAACACCAGCAAGCTTAGGCAGTCCCTTTTTCCAGTATTTATCGTTCTTTACCACTTCAATCGTGTCATTCTTTTTCCAAGATTTGAATTTAAAAGGACCTGTACCAACAGGATTTTTTGTGAAATTGTCCCCATCTTTTTCAAATGCAGTTGGGCTTGCAATAGCAAAAGGGCTCATCGCCAGATTTTTCAAGAATGGAGCTTGAGGGCGTGTCAGAGTAAATTCAACAGTTTTTTCATCAACCGCTTTTACTTCTTTAATTACGTGGCCTTCATCACCTTCAAATCCGCCAAACATAGAAGGATAGTAAGCAAATTTTGCCTCATCTTTGCTTTTTGCCCAGCGCTGAAAGTTTTTTACAACCGCTTCTGCATTAAAGTCCGTTCCATCATGGAACTTAATTCCTTCATTTAAGGTAAAAGTATAAGTCAGGGCATCCGGTGAAATTTCCCAGGATTTTGCAAGTGATGGTTCTATTTCAGTATTATCTTTCCCATAGGTTACTAGATTTTCAAAAATCTGTTCCGTAACAATAAAGGATTCTCCCTCTGTTGTCACAGCCGGGTCAAGAGCTGTCGAATCGCCGCCCCGTCCATAAATAAGGGTGTACTCTTTTTCACCGCTGCCGCCTTTTTCACCGCTGCCGCTGTTTGAAGAACTACAGCCGGACAGTACAAGTGAAAAAGCAAGCAGACAGGCAAATACATACCATAAACTCTTTTTCATATTTCTTATCCCCCTTTGAAATGATGGTACTTAATATATATACTTACTGTCATTCATATAAATGACAGGCTGTATAATGACCGGGACTAACTTGTTTGAAAATCGGCCTTGAAGAGCTGCATATATCCATCACCTTAGGGCACCTTGTATGGAACGGACAGCCTTTTGGCGGGTTTGCTGGACTCGGCACATCCCCTTGCAGGATGATTCTTTCTTTTTTATGCTCGACATCAGGTATAGGGACCGCCGATAATAACGCTTGTGTATATGGGTGCTTAGGGCTGCTGTAAATGTCTTCACTATCTGCAAGCTCTACAATATGGCCGAGATACATCACACCCACTCGGTCGCTGATATGCCGGACTACTCCCAAGTCATGAGCGATAAAAAGGTATGTCAGGTCGAATTCTTTCTGCAAATCCTGCAAAAGATTCAGGACCTGTGATTGTATAGAAACGTCGAGAGCCGAGACTGGCTCATCTGCAATGATTAATTTGGGGTTTACTGCCAGCGCACGGGCAATCCCGATTCTCTGCCTCTGACCGCCGCTGAACTGATGTGGGTAACGATTGGAATGATAGCTGCTGAGACCTACAATCTCAAGTAATTCATTGACCCGTTTTTTCCGTTCAGCCTTATCCTTCACACCATGAACGATTAATGGTTCCTCGAGTATTTTCCTTACAGTATGCCTTGGGTTTAGCGATGCATATGGATCCTGAAAAACCATCTGCATTTCACGCCGCATCTTTCTCATATCAGCAGCCGGCAGCTCCGTGATATCTGTTCCCTCAAAAAATATTTTCCCTTCACTCGGGTCTAACAGCCTAAGCAGCATCCGGCCGGTTGTAGATTTCCCGCAGCCGCTTTCACCTACAAGTCCAAGCGTCTCACCTTTATTGATAAAAAATGAAATTCCATCAACAGCTTTTACTTCACCAATTGTTTTGCCCAGAAGTCCTCCTCTGATCGGGAAGTGTTTCTTTAAGTTTTCTACCTTAACTAATGGCTGTGTCATTCAGCTTTACTCCTTTTCCATCCTCATACAGCCAGCACCTGACTTTCTGGCCATCGCTTAAACTTTTCAGCGAAGGAGTTTTGGTTACGCACTTGTCCATCGCATGGGCACAGCGGGGTGCAAATGGGCAGCCGGGCTGGGCAGCCCCGGGCTTTGGTACATTGCCGGGTATGGAGTATAATCGTTCTTTTTTATCCCTCATATCAGGTACAGATTGAATCAGCCCGATCGTATAGGGATGTTTTGGATCCTGGAAAATAGTTCTGACATCTGCTTCTTCCACAATTCGCCCTGAATACATCACTGCAACACGTTCACAAATTTCAGCCACTACACCCAGATCATGGGTGATCATCATGATGGCTGTCTCTGTTTCTTTATTTAATTTCTTCATTAGCTCCAGAATTTGTGCCTGTATCGTTACATCGAGTGCGGTTGTTGGTTCATCAGCTATTAATAGTGCCGGGTCGCAGATCATAGCCATGGCTATCATAACACGCTGTCTCATTCCTCCTGAGAGCTGGTGGGGATATTCCCTGATCAGGTCCTCGGCTCTTGGCAGGCCGACAAGCCTAAGCATCTCTACAGCCCTGGCTTCAGCCATTTTTTTATTCCATTTTCTATGTATTCTTATAGATTCGATTAACTGCTCGCCAATTGTAAACACTGGATTTAAGCTGGTCATCGGTTCCTGAAAAATCATTGCAATGTCATTCCCGCGAATCTTTCTCATTCGGGATTCCGGGGCATCAGCAAGGTTTTCTCCCTTAAAAAGAATCTCTCCTTCAACCTTTCCGGAGGGTGAAGGAACAAGGCCCATGATCGATAAGGATGTAACGCTTTTCCCGCATCCGGATTCTCCCACTATACCGAGGATCTCCCCAGGATTAATGTGAAAACTAATTCCGTTGACTACAGGTACTTCGGCTTCATCCGTCCGAAAGCTGGTTTTCAGCTCTTTCACTTCTATGATTGGTTTGTTCAAGGACATAACTCCTTTCTCTTGGGGATATATGTAATTTATAGAATATGATTGAATTATGACATTTTTCTGATTACTTCACAATATTTAATTGGAATAATTTGAAATCTCACCGGTTTTCTTTTAGTCAAAAAACAAAAAAACAGTCGATTCCATAAGGAAATCGACTGCTTTTTTAAGAAATATTTTCCGCCCCAAAAATTATTTATTCAATGCAGAAAAAGCTTTTTCAGCTGCCTGTATCGTATGCTGTATATCCCCATCGGTATGAGCGGTCGATAAGAATAATCCCTCGAATTGTGACGGAGGAAGGAATACACCCTGCTCAGCCATTTCACGGTAATAGGAAGCAAAGAACTCCAGGTTAGAAGTTTTGGCCTTTTCATAGTTGATGACGGTCTCATTAGTAAAAAAGAAACCAATCATAGAGCCGGCACGATTAAATGTTACTGGTATGTTGTATTTTTGGGCAGCCTTGCTGATGCCTTCCTCCAGCAGATCACCTTTGCGGTTGAACTCTTTATAATCCTCAGGAGTCAGCTGGCTCAGTGTCTCGTAGCCTGCTGTCATGGCAAGAGGATTACCAGATAATGTTCCTGCTTGATAGATAGGCCCGCTTGGAGCAATCTGGTTCATAATTTCGGCTTTCCCGCCGTAAGCCCCTACAGGCAGACCGCCGCCGATTACTTTACCCAGACAGGTTAGATCAGGAGTAATACCATAGTACCCTTGGGCACAGTTATAGCCAACCCGGAACCCAGTCATAACTTCATCAAAGATTAGAAGTGCGCCATATTGTTCAGTAATCTCACGCAGGCCTTGAAGGAAGCCTTCAACAGGAGGAACGACCCCCATATTGCCCGCCACAGGTTCAACAATTATTCCTGCAAGATCGTCTCCATACTGTTCGAATGCAAGCTTCACACTGTCAAGATCATTGTAAGGAACAGTAATGGTGTTTTTGGCGACACTTTCAGGCACACCTGGGCTGTCTGGCAGTCCAAGCGTCGCCACACCAGATCCAGCTTTGATTAATAGGGAGTCTCCATGGCCATGGTAACTGCCTTCAAACTTCAGAATCTTATTTCTGCTTGTATATCCTCTTGCAAGGCGGATGGCACTCATCGTGGCTTCCGTTCCTGAGGAAACCATTCTGATGACCTCGATAGATGGAACTCTCTCAATAACAAGATCTGCGAGCTTGTTTTCTAAAAGGGTCGGCGCGCCAAAGCTTGTGCCCGTCTCTGCCACCTTTTTAATGGCCTCCACAACTCTTTCATTCGTATGCCCAAGAATGAGAGGTCCCCATGACAGAACATAATCAATATATTCGTTGCCGTCTAAATCATAGATTTTAGATCCTTTTCCTTTTTCCATGAAAATTGGATCCATATCTACTGATTTAAATGCACGGACCGGACTGTTTACGCCGCCCGGCATCATTTCCTTCGCTGCTTTAAAGGCCTCTCTGGATTTTTCATATGAACGCATCGCTATTCCCCCGTTCGAGAGTGATTGGTTTGTTTTATTGTTCTTCTTTTATCCATCTGGCTGCATCTTTTGCAAAGTAAGTAATAATTAAATCGGCACCCGCACGTTTCATGCTGGTCAATGTCTCCATGACGATACTTTTCTCATCAATCCAGCCGTTGATCGCCGCAGCTTTGATCATGGAGTACTCACCGCTCACATTATAAGCAACAACCGGCAGATTAAAGTTATTTTTCACATCTCGCATGATATCCAGATAGCTTAGAGATGGCTTGACAATCAAGAAGTCAGCTCCCTCTTCCACATCAGATTCTGCTTCACGGATTGCTTCAAGACGGTTAGCCGGATCCATTTGATAGGTCTTTCTATCACCAAATTGAGGAGCGCTGTTTGCAGCATCCCTAAAAGGCCCGTAATAGGCAGAAGAATATTTTACAGCATAAGACATTACGGGTATATCCGTGTAGCCAGCTTCATCAAGTCCAGCGCGGATAGCCGCGACAAATCCATCCATCATATTGGAAGGTGCAATAATATCCGCGCCGGCTTCTGCCTGGCTTACAGCCGTTTTTGCAAGAAGCTCCAATGATTCATCGTTCAAGATTTTTCCATTTTCCACTATACCGCAATGTCCATGGCTTGTATATTCACATAAGCAGGTATCCGCAACAACGATGATCTCTGGATGGCTCTTTTTTACAACACGGGTTGCTTCCTGAACAATTCCATTATGTGAATAAGCACCTGTGCCGCATTCGTCCTTATGATCTTCCTCAGGTACACCGAATAAGATGACAGATTTAATGCCAAGGCTGACCACTTCGTTCATTTCAGCTTCAAGAACATCAAGGGAAATCTGATATACACCCGGCATTGAAGAGATTTCATTCTTAACATTCGTGCCTTCAACTACAAAAATGGGATAAATAAAATCTTCAGTACGAAGAAAGGTCTCTCTCACTAACGCTCTCATATTTTTACTTGTACGCAGGCGGCGGTGCCTGTTAAATTGTAATTCATTCATTATAGCTTCCTCCTGCTCATATCATTTTTGTAAAAAGCAATAATAGCCTGTAACATGCCGTCAACCGTGTAAGTATCCGGGCATATTTGGACAGTCAGCCCCAATGCTTCCGCTTTATTTTTTGCGGCGGGGCCGATACAGGCCACAACACTTTCCTGGATCGCTTCTTCAAGGTTATTTTTACGGACGATTTTCATAAAATTTGCTGCCGTTGAGGCGCTGGTGAACGTAAGTACATCCGCTTTATTCGTTTCAAAGAATTCAATTAACCCGCTTTCACTTGAAGGAGGCATTTTGTTTTCATACATAATGATTTCGGTACATATATGGCCCTCGCTTGTCAGGGTCTCATAGATTATATTCCGTGCAAGATTTCCTTTTGGCAGGAGAACCTTCTCCTGCTGTTTTAATCTGCCGGTAAATTCCCGGACAAAAGCCTCCGCAATAAAACTTTCAGGAATAAAATCAATCCTGAATCCCAATCTCTCGATGGCTTCCTTTGTTTTTTCGCCAATGGCTGCAATTTTAGGATGTCCAAGTGCAGCTAGCCGTTCTTTGGTTAAACAAGCAAACTTAAAAGCATTTGCACTGGTAAAGATGATCCAATCATACTTGCCGTCCGGTAAAGATTTTCCGGTCTTCTTAAAAGAGATCATCGGAATAGAAACAGGAATACCTCCCAGTCTTTCAACACTTTTAATAAGCGGGTCAGCCTGGCCTTCTGCTCTTGTTATTAAAACCTTTATTCCGGCAAGCGGTTTATCGAATCCGGCTGACATCAGCTCTGGTCTAGTTCCTTCTTTACAGCGTCTATCAGGTCTTTTCCGCCTTTTGCCGCTAAGAGGGCAGCTGCTTCAATACCGATTGCAGCAGGATCGTTCCCTGTAAGAGTCTCTTTCAAGATGACAGAGCCATCTGGCTTTGCCACAAGTGCAGTTAATGAAATCTGGCCTGAGGATTCTACTGCATACCCGGCGATAGGCACCTGGCAGCCACCTTCCATCTTATCCAAAAATGCCCGTTCAGCTTTTACCGTGTTTTCGGTTACCGCACAGTTCAGTTTCGCTAGTCCTTCTAACAGCTCGGTATCATCCTCACGGCATTCAATAGAGAGCGCCCCCTGCCCGACAGCAGGAAGACAAAGATCAGGTTCTAGATATTCAGTTACAACCTCAGACTTCCAGCCCATCCTGGCAAGCCCAGCCGCAGCAAGGATGATAGCATCGTACTCTTCATCCTTCAGCTTTTGAAGTCGGGTATCAATGTTTCCTCTGATCCACTTAATCTCAAGATCAGGCCGGCTTGCAAGCAGCTGGGCGCTCCGGCGGAGACTGCTTGTACCTATCACGGCACCAGATGGCAGATCTTTAAGATTGATATTACCTTTGGAAATGAGAGCATCCCTATGGTCTTCACGGGGAGGAACACAGCCTATCGTTAATCCTTCTGGCAGGACTGCAGGCATATCCTTCATACTATGTACAGCCATATCTATTTCTTTATCGAGCAATGCCTGCTCAATTTCCTTGACGAAAAGCCCTTTACCGCCTACTTTCGACAGTGTTACATCAAGAATCTGGTCACCCTTTGTTACAATTTCCTTAACTTCAAATTCGTATGGAACCCCCAGGCTTTTCAGCTGATTGATTACCCAGTTTGTTTGTGTCAGAGCCAATTTGCTCCGTCTAGATCCTACAATAATTTTTCTCATAAAAGCCTCCTGTTACGAATACCAAAAATGGAATCCTGATAAACTGCCGAATAATAAAAAGTTAACAAGAACGATCAAAAAGGAACCCAGGTTCCAGAATGCAAGAGTCCTGCCGTATACCTGTCTTCTAACCTTGCGATATAAGTAAATGCTGTAGGCAATTAATACTATGAAAGAGCCGATAATTTTTGGGTCAGCCCAGGGAATGGCCGGGAGTTTAATATTAGCCCACTGCAGTCCTAGAATCAATGAAAGCAGCAGCAATGGGACCCCTATTACATTTAGAATATACGATGTTTTTTCAAGCTTGGATAAATCCCCTAGACGGGTCAGCCTTTTTCCCCATTTTTTCCGTTTCAATAAATCATACTGAATTAAATAGAGAAGCGAGAAAACGAATGAAAGAGTAAAAGCTCCATAAGAAAGGATGGCCATTGTTATATGAATCAGCAGAAGCTCAGATACTAATCTCTCGGCAAGTGCGTGTGATTCTACCTGTACAGGGGCAAATGTGTGGACAGCCATCACGATGAACCCTAATACATTGGTAAAAAAAACGGTAAAATCAATTCTCAATAGCCTATTAATTCCTAAAGAGAGTGTAATTAATACCCATGCATAAAAATATAATCCCTCAAAAATCGTTAAAACAGGGAATCTGCCAGTTTTGACCACATAAAGGCATAAAAAAATGGTTTGAAGGAGCCAAACAAATGCAAGTAACCAGAAGGCAATTCTGTTTGCCTTCCGGTTATTATTAAGGAAATCTATAAAATATAAGAGCACGCTCAAAGCATATATAACAACGGTGGCCTCGTGAAGCCTGGTCATGGATAATTCAAGCATGGAATTCCCTCACTTACCCTTGAACCGTTATCGGTTTAAGCTCTTTTGAATGTCCCCTGCTTACATCTCTGTCCGTATGTTTCTTTACTTCATCACCAATGTTAAAAATTTTCACGAAACTGTCGAGAGCTTCAGAAGAGTTCTGGCTGCCTGCGAGTTCCTTAGCATAAGAAATTGGATCCTTTAACATCTGGTTGATGATGCTCTTTGTATGCTTATTAAGAAGTTTCACTTCCCTCTCCGACAGGTCAGGAAGCTTTCTCTGGATGCTTTCCATTGTTTCGGACTGAATAGCCAGTGCTTTTTCTCTTAGAGAAGAAATAACCGGGACTACTCCAAGCATATTGATCCATTGATTGAAGCCGGATATTTCCTCTTCAATCATGAGCATGATGGTTTCAGCTGCCGCTTTTCTTTCTTGAAGGTTTGCTTGCACAATTCCTTCCAGGTCATCAATATCATAAAGGAAGACATTTTCGAAATCTGCTATGGCAGGCTCTAAATCCCTAGGTACAGCAATATCCACCATAAATATAGGGCGGCCTTTACGCATTTTTGTTACCTGTTCCATTGTATCCTTAGAAATCACAAAATCCTTTGCGCCCGTAGAGCTGATAAGGATGTCCGCTTCCACCAGGGCACACTGAAGCTCCTGCAGCTGTTTAGCCTCTCCATTGAAACGCCCGGCTAGCGATACCGCCTTTTCAAAGGTACGGTTGATAACCGTGATTTTTGTGGCTCCGCTTCCGTGCAGGTTCTGAATCGCTAATTCACCCATCTTGCCGGCACCAAGAATCAATACATGTTTGTCCTTAAGAGATCCAAATATTTTCTTGGCCAGCTCCACCGCAGCATAGCTTACAGAAACAGCATTCGTATTAATTTCGGTCTCAGCATGCGCCCTTTTAGCCAATGTCAGGGCTTGTTTAAATAAACGGTTAAAAATAGAACCGACTGTTTGTTCCTCCTGTGCGAGCAAAAAGCTTGACCGTACTTGTCCAAGAATCTGGGTTTCCCCAAGCACCATGGAATCAAGTCCGCATGCAACTTTAAATAAATGCTCGATGGCCCCTTCCTGCTCATAAATAAACAAGAAAGGAGAAAACTCTTCTTTCTCTATATTAAACCATTCGGATAAGAATTCTTTTATATAGTAACGGCCAGTATGGATCTGGTCGACTACAGCATATATTTCAGTTCTGTTGCATGTAGAAATAATTACATTTTCTAATATGCTTTTTTTAGTTTTAAGGGCTTTCATCGCCGAATCAAGCTCCGATTCATTGAAGGAAAGTCTTTCTCTTATCTCGACAGGGGCAGTTCTAAAGTTAAGGCCGACTGCTAAAATATGCATGATCCACTTGCACCCCCAAAAAATTTACGTATTTATAATTATTATTAACAATAAACATTATAGCATGTATTAAAAGCTTTATCGCGATATAATTATGAACAGATGATGAAAACTTTGCCTGTTTGTTTTTGCCTGCTCTTTTAAGTTTTCTATTATCATTTATAGACTTATGAATAAGGGGGGGAACCATGAAATCTCAATCGTTATTTCCCGGGTTTATACTAATGGGATTCGGACTATATTTCTTTCTTGAACAATCTAATATCGAACCTTTCCAGGGCTTCTTTACCTGGCCAACGCTGCTCATGATTGTAGGGATCGCTTTTCTTGTACAGGCGTATGGAGCAAGAGATTATGAGGCAATCCTGCCGGGTGTCACTCTCACGGGATTCGGCATTCATTTTCATATTGTCACAAAACTAAAAATATGGCCGGATCATATCGGCATCTTTATTCTTATTATCGGGCTTGGCTTTATCCTTCGAGCGAGGGAGACAAAGTCCGGGATGATTCAGGGAGTATTGTTGCTGCTCATAGCTGTTTTGCTGCTTTTTTATGACAGGATCACATCGTGGATGGGTCTGCTTGAGTCGAGCGCAGCGACTGCCTGGAAATTCTGGCCGTTTTTATTGATTGGATCAGGTCTATTTTTTATGCTTCAGAAAAAAAGAAAGTAATACCTTTCTATTTCCCATACAAATGCAGATTATGTCTGTCTATACACAAATTATGAAAATAAGCAGCAATATTCTTCAGGGCAATTAGCCTCTTTTGTTATAAAACTATGCCCGATTGAATAAAGCTGCAGTTTGTTAACATAGCCTTTTACATAGGCGAAGACTAAAAGCATAATGGGTGAAAATGCCATAAACATAAGCATAATTGGCAAAAGCAGGATAAGGCATAAATGTTTGCAGCTCTTTTTATACCCATACCGGTTCTAAGAAGCTGACACGGTAATTTAGATCAGTTCTAAAATCTTAGAAAAAGGGCGGCTTCATGTCAAAACAGACATCTTAAGCCGCCCTTTCCATTTACATCATGCTTTCTAATATTGTCCAGGCCTCTTCTTTTCCCAGACCTGTTTCTGAAGAAAACAAAACGATGTTATCGTCTGGATCGAAATCCAGTGTTTGCTTCGTAACTTTTAAATGCTTCTGCCATTTCCCTTTAGGGATCTTATCGGCCTTGGTGGCAATGACTACGCATGGGATTTCATAATGCTTGAGAAAGTTATACATCATCACATCATCACTGGTTGGGGGATGACGCAGATCAACAATCAGCAGAACTGCTCTGAGCTGTTCTCTTGTTGTAATGTATGTTTCAATCATTTTACCCCAGGCTTCCCGTTCTGACTTGGAAACCTTCGCATAGCCATATCCCGGAACATCCACAAAATGAAGAGCTTCGTTTAACAGATAAAAGTTCAAAGTCTGCGTTTTACCAGGCTTTGAAGAAATTCTTGCAAGGGCCTTCCGGTTTATCATTTTATTAATAAAAGACGATTTGCCAACATTCGATCTGCCGGCGAGTGCAAACTCTGGCAGATCTCCCTCCGGATATTGAGCTGGCCTAACAGCACTGATGACGATTTCTGAGGAGGTAATATTCATTTACTTTTCACCTGCCAGTGCATGCTTCAGAACCTGGTCAACATGGGAAACAAGTACGAATTCCAGTTGATTTCGGACACTTTCAGGGATATCATCGATGTCTTTTTCATTATCCGCTGGAAGAATGATCTTAGTCAAACCTGCGCGGTGTGCACTTAAGGTTTTTTCCTTCACGCCTCCGATCGGGAGAACCCTCCCTCTTAAGGTGATTTCTCCTGTCATTCCTACTTCGCGCTTGATCGGCCTGCCAGTGAGTGCAGAAACGAGAGCCGTTGCAATCGTGATTCCTGCAGAAGGCCCGTCTTTTGGAACGGCCCCTTCTGGCACGTGTATATGAATATCATTCTTTTCATGGAAGTTTTCATCTATGGATAATCCTTTAGCTTTGGAGCGTACATAGCTGAACGCTGCCTGCGCAGATTCCTTCATCACATCACCGAGCTTACCGGTAAGCACAAGCTTTCCTTTTCCTGGAGCAAGGCTGACCTCAATCTGAAGGGTGTCTCCTCCAACCGTTGTGTAAGCAAGACCGGTAGCTACACCCACTTGATCCTCAAGTTCTGCCTGCCCATAGCGGAATTTCCGTTTGCCCAGGAAGTCCTCCACGTTCTTTTCGCTCACAATGACTTTCTTCTTTTCACCTGAAACGATGATTTTAGCTGTTTTCCTGCAGACCGTCGCAAGCTGCCGCTCAAGGCTTCTTACTCCTGCCTCCCTGGTGTAATACCTGATAATGCTCATCAATGCATCATCTTTCACCTGAAGCTGGGACTTCTTCAGACCGTGTTCTTCCAGCTCTTTCACCAGCAGATGCTCTTTAGCGATATTCAATTTTTCAAGCTCTGTATAACCGGCAATTGAAATAATCTCCATCCTGTCTCTAAGCGGGCCCGGGATGGTAGCCAGATTATTGGCCGTTGCTATAAACATGACCTTGGAAAGATCGTATGTTTCTTCAATATAATGATCGCTAAAGCTATGATTTTGCTCAGGATCCAGCACTTCCAGCATAGCTGCAGAAGGGTCACCCCTGAAGTCATTCGACATTTTATCGATCTCATCGAGCAGGAACACAGGATTGACGGTACCTGCCTTTTTCATTCCCTGAATGATCCTGCCGGGCATGGCGCCTACATAGGTTCTTCTATGACCGCGGATTTCAGACTCATCCCTCACTCCGCCAAGGGACACCCGGACAAAGTGGCGGTTAAGTGAGGATGCAATCGATTTGGCAAGACTCGTTTTCCCTACCCCTGGAGGTCCAGCCAGGCATAAAATAGGTCCTCTTAAGGAGTTCGTAAGCTTCTGGACGGCCAGATATTCTAATACACGCTCTTTAACCGTTTCCAGTCCATAATGGTCTCGGTGGAGGATTTTTTCCGCTTTGGCAATGTCTAAGTCATCTTTTGTAGAATTCGTCCAAGGAAGAGACACAAGCCACTCGATATAATTCCGGATTACAGCGCTCTCTGCAGAGCTTGCAGGAATCTTCTCATAACGGTCCAATTCCTTGGCCGCCGTTTCCTTGACATGATCCGGCATTCCGGCTTGATCAATTTTCTCTTGAAGTGCAGCCACTTCTCCTGTCTTGCCTTCTTTATCTCCCAATTCCTTCTGGATGGCTTTCATCTGCTCACGCAGATAGTATTCCTTTTGGGTCCGTTCCATGGAACGTTTCACACGCTGGCCGATCTTTTTCTCTAAATTCAATACTTCCTTCTCGTTATTGATGGTTTCGAGGACTTTAGCGAGACGCTCCTTCACATCAATCGTTTCGAGGATTTCTTGTTTTTCCTTCAGCTTTAACGGAAGATTGGATGCAATGATGTCTGCCATTCGTCCTGGCTCTTCTATATCAGCGGCCGATGAGAAGGTTTCAGAAGAAATTTTCTTGGACATTTTTATGTATTGCTCAAAATATTCAAGAAGAGATCTCATTAAAGCCTGATGCTCTACGTCCTTCTCAGTGCTGTCTTCAAAGGTTTCGAGCTTGGCAGAAAAATGTGTTTCTTCATCAAAGAACGTAAGGATACGAGCTCTTTTCAAGCCTTCCACAAGCACTCGGATCGTACCATTTGGAAGCTTGAGCATCTGCTTTACTTTCGTGAGCGTTCCCATTTCATATATATCCTGTTCCGCAGGCTCATCTATCGATACATCCTTTTGAGTTGTCAAAAAGATTAAATGGTCATCCACCATTGCTTTTTCAAGTGCATGGACCGATTTATCCCGCCCTACGTCTAAATGCAGAACCATGGTAGGGTATACAAGCAATCCTCTAAGCGGAAGGAGGGGAACGAGAATTTCGTTATTATTCTCCATTTTCACTGACACCTCCTGTATAATTACAGTTTTCTTTTACTAGGTAAACTTACCTTTTAACTCAGCTTTTTACAATTCTATCTTATTTGAATAAATGTGTCTATTGTTCGAGATGGGTGCTTTTATTATCTCCAAAACGGGCATGAAAAGCACGCAATAAGTAATAGGTATTTTTTCTTCCTCTATCCAAGCTTATGCGGGGAGGATCAACACTAGTTTCTATATATATACATTCCCTGATTTATTTCCCTTAAGCTGCTTCTTACCGACTAATTAAAAAATCGGCCATTCCGGTTCATAACGCTCACGGTTCGCGTCAATGTTACCGGCAGCCGAATGGAACTATACACTTTCTTTTTTGCTCAAGTCTGGATGTGTCAGGATATCGTCAGGAATAACCTCTTTTAAGAGGGCAATGTCAAATACCTGTGATAAATGCTTCACAGGAATCACTTCAATTCCTTTGACATCCTTTAGAATTCCCTGCATATTCTCTTCGGGAATGATTACTTTTTCAGCACCGGCTTTTTTAGCCGCTTTGATCTTAGGAAGCACTCCGCCAATGGCTTTTACATTGCCATGGATGCTGATTTCACCTGTCATGGCCACCTTATGGTCTATCGCTATCTTATAAACCGATGAATAGATGGCTGTCGCCATTGCAATCCCAGCTGATGGTCCATCTATCGGAACCCCGCCTGGGAAATTCACGTGTATGTCATATTGATCGGCGGGCACCCCCATCGCCCGGAGAACAGTAATAACGTTCTCGATCGATCCTTTCGCCATGCTTTTTCTTCGGATCGATTTGCCTGAACCGCCGATACTTTCTTCTTCCACGATTCCTGTTATATTAATTGAACCTTTTTCAACTGCAGGAAGGACAGTAACCTCTATCTCAAGAAGCGCCCCGCTATTTGGTCCATACACTGCCAAACCATTAACGATCCCAACCTTTGATTTACTTAAAATCTTCTTTTCTAGCCTTGGAGACAACTGGCTGGAATGAATAACCCATTCCATATCCTCATCTTTTATGTAATCCCTATCTTCTGTTATCGCGAGTCCTGCTGCGATTTGAATAAGATTCACAGCTTCCCGCCCATTTCGCGCATAATTAGCGAGAGTGGTTAACCCATAATCACTAATTTTGAGACTTACTTTGTCGGCTGCATTTTTAGCAACTGCTGAGATTTCTTCTTCATCCAATTCTCTGAAGAAAACCTCCATGCATCTTGACCGAATAGCCGGCGGTATTTCGCTGGGTGTCCGTGTTGTGGCTCCGATCAGCCGGAAATCTGCTGGCAGCCCATTTTTGAATATATCATGAATATGTGCCGGTATCTGGGTGTTTTCTTCTTGGTAGTAAGCACTTTCTAAGTGAACTTTACGATCTTCAAGAACTTTTAAGAGCTTGTTCATCTGGATTGAATGCAATTCTCCAATCTCGTCAATAAATAATACGCCTCCATGGGCATTTGTAACAGCACCCTGCTTCGGCTGCGGGATTCCTGCCTGTCCCATCGCACCAGCTCCTTGATAAATGGGATCATGGACAGACCCAATCAATGGATCAGCAATTCCCCGTT
The DNA here is from genome assembly GCF_002863585.1 of Peribacillus deserti. Classification (GTDB taxonomy): domain Bacteria; phylum Bacillota; class Bacilli; order Bacillales; family DSM-1321; genus Paraperibacillus; species Paraperibacillus deserti_A. Next base: position 71,405 of record NZ_PGUY01000027.1, read on the forward strand.
CATCAAAACGGGCTGTAGTTGCATCTAATTCGACAAAAACAGAATGTAACTGAAAAGGGGACTTGGGGTTTCTTTTTGCATCTTCAAGCACAAGTCTGGCCGCTGCCGTTTTACCTACCCCAGGAGGGCCATATATGATCACATGCTGAGGATTGGGACCGCAAAGTGCAGCCTTCAACGATTTAATCCCATCCTCCTGCCCGACTATATCACTGAAGCTTTTTGGCCTGACTTTCTCCGCCAAAGGCTCGGTAAGCTTAATGGATCTCATCTTCCTTAGCTGATCCATTTCCTTTCTTGATTCCCGGTCTATTGACACCTTCTGGGTCCGCTGACCTTTGAGAAGATTTAAAAAATACATCCCAATAATAACCCCAAAAACCAATTGGATTATCAACGCAATTCCTGTCCAACTCATCCTTTTCCCTCCCGCAAATACCTTGCTGATTTGTATTGCTAGTATCTCCCTCATTGAAAAGGAATAAACCATTTATTTAAGGTACACCGGACAGATTTAACGGGGAGAGGGTGAGTATGCCAAATTAAATACACCTGCTTAATTTGACAGGTGCTTTTTTAATCTGAATTTTTGTATGTTTACAGAGTTTAACTTTAATTTTATTCAGGGAGGTATTGCAGTTTAGCGGCTGACTGGCTTAAGTATAGATATATGCACAATGGCCCTTTGGTTAAGCTTCAAAGTGTCTTGTAGCAGTCCAGCCTGTATCAAAGGAGACATGCGAAGAAAAGAGGTGAAATTTCACTTGATCAAACACACCCTTCTAATAGATTTTGTGTTTTATAGTCTGACCGTTATGAGGGAATATGGGGACCAGGTAGGCATTCGAGTGTCCTTCCGCTATAAAAATCTTCCTTTCTGGACTGAGACTGCTTCATTACCTCATCGGGAAAGCTGCAGAATCAAGTATTTACTTCATCATAATCATCGTGTACGATATCTGACAGAGTACTATATGCTTCCTGACGAGTCTCATCAAACTTGTCAGCCATGCTGCTTGTCCAAAAGATCAGGCTGGATAATGAGGCGTATTTAATGAAGGCTTTCCTTCTGCTCCCGGTCTATTCCTCCTTTTGTCCTTTGAAGCCTACCCATTTTTTCTTCCACATCTGCTGATTTTCCCGAGATAGCACTATATATCTGATTAAGCTCATCGCCAAGTCCCATGAAATTCTCCTAAATACGGTTCTAGGATCAGGCAATTATGTATTATTTCATTTTATAGAAATTTCACCATCTACTAGAAATGGATGTACCTGTATAACCTAAACAAATAGTAATAATTTACCACTTGTTTCTTTACCAGCATCTCTGTATTCAAACTCAGTACTTATGATTATTTTACATATAAAATGCTTTCAACTGTTACGCTTCCTATTCTCACCCCTGCTGCATCTCATGAATACTTTCCCTGAGGAGTATTCCAATTTAATCCAATTAAGAGAGGTGCATAACCTTCTTCCGCTTTTCGATCAGGTGAGACCCCACAGTCGGAGCGGGGAGAATCAGGCGCCCGCCCCGCGAAAAAGCGAGAATCCTCACATTCCAATCAACCCCCTTATTCCATAACAACAAAGTTTTTCACAAAATGCCTAAAGGACTTCAGGGTTTTTTCAATCCATTTCTGACCGCATATAAAGCCGCCTGTGTCCGATCGGCCAGCCCAAGCTTTGACAAGATGTTTGATACATGTGTTTTCACCGTTTTTTCAGTAATAAAGAGGGCAGATGAAATTTCTTTATTGCTCTTGCCGCTTGCAATTTCCAATAAAACTTCCTGTTCTCTTTTTGTCAATTCATTGATCAGCGACTTTTCGTTGCGACCGCTTCCCGAAAGAGCGGAGATTAGCTGGGATGTTGCTTTTGGGTGAATTTGATTTTCTCCGTTCACTATTTTCTTAATGACAAGAACTAATTCATCCGGTTCTATATCCTTCAGCTGATATCCTAAAGCCCCGGCTTCGAGTGCAGGCAGAACATGATCCTGGTCGGAGAAGCTCGTTAGAATCAGGATACGGGATTCTTGCTGATGTTGTTTAATCTGTTTTGTTGCCTCAATTCCATTTACCCCCGGCATATCCAGATCCATTAAGATGATATCCGGCTGCAGCTCCATGGACATTGCAACGGCTTCAGTGCCATCCTTTGCCTCCCCTGCCACCTCAATTCCGTCCTGTGTCTGCAGAAATAGCGCCAGGCCTCTTCTTACGACATGGTGGTCATCTGCGATTAATACCTTAATAGCCATGCTTGCCCTCCTGAATAGGAATTTCTACGATAATACGAGTCCCTTTTTCTGTGTTACTCTCAATTCGAAAGATACCATTTAATGATTCAGTCCGCTCCTTCATCGTTACCAGGCCCATGGATGTCAAATGTTCATTCCCATGTAAAAGACAGCCTCTGCCTTCATCCCAAATTTCCAGAAGAATAGTGGGTGTACTTACATGAATCCGTACAAATACCTGATTTTGACCGGAATGTTTTTTGCAATTATTCAAAGCTTCCTGACCAATCCTCCAGACTGCTTCTTCAACTCTAGAAGGAAGAGTGATCAAACCCTGAACTTCAGTATATACTTTTAATCCAATCAGGGTCCCATAGCTGGTTAATGCATGAACGACTCCATTTTCCAGCCCTTTGGGACGCAGCTGCCATATTAATGCTTTCATTTCAGCCAGTGCCGTCTGGGACATTTCCTGTATATATTGAAAAGTGTCTTTAACCTGGGGCTCCTTTGACATTTCTCTTCCGGCCCGGGCAGTTAATGAAACGGAAAATAACAGCTGATTTACCGAATCATGAAGATCCCTCGCAAGACGATTCCTTTCAGCAGCAACTGCTGCTTCCTGTTCCAATTCATGCAGCTTAATTCTTTTGACAGCCGTACCTATTTGATAGGCCACTGATTCGAGCAGGTCTAGTTCCGTTTCATTAAAATGAGTTTTATAAGGTGAAGCCACATTCAAAAGGCCGAATTGCTCATTACCTGCTCCTAATGGCACCGTAGCGTGATGCGTTAAGCCGCAAGCATCTCCGGAATTAGATAGGATGGCATCCTCCAGTCTTTTACACTCCATGATATTTGAAGCTTTGTGCAGTGTCCCTCTGGTAAATTTACTTACACACCAGCAGTTATTAGAACACATTGGTTTTAAATGATCCTGGGTTAGTGCTGAAGGGAGATTCTGATAAGCTGCCAATTCATTCTTACCGCTTTTATCTATTAAAAAAATCCAGCCAGTCTTAAATTCTGTAATACGGAGAAGCATCGCCAGTACTTCCTGAAGCACCTCGCGGAGATTGGTACCCTCATTTAACTTTTCTGCAATATCTTTAAGGATTTTTAATTTAGAAAACTTTTCCTGCTCTGCCACCGTAATCCTCCTCGGGTACCGTTCTTTCCTCTATTATCATTAATATGAAGTAGTTTGGAAAGGAATTATTTGCGAGGAACACATCCAGCCTGGGCATTCACTGAATTCTCTTGGGGATTTTATCCTTATCCCATTTATAGGAAAATTGGATTTGAAAAAGGTTTGCAGGATTTTTGAGATATATGCAGGATTTCGGAAACTTATGCAGGATTTTTAAGATATTTGCAGGATTCCAGAAACTTTTGCAGGATTTTTGGGATATTTGCAGGATTCCAATAACTTAGGCGGGATTCTTATAATCTCTGCCGGCGCCTTATCCAAACAGTAAAAAACAAAAAAGCTGCCGGCTCACATAAAGCCGGCAGCTGATATTTAGACCCTGAAAGAGCTTGTCTTTCACCAAGGTTTCTAATTAAGCAGAAGTTTTCTTTTCTTTCCCTGTTACAAGTGTCCCGTCTGTAAGAAGCAATTTAGGCGGCTTGTTTTCGGTAATGGTTTCTGCTGTGATGATGCACTTGTCGATATCATCACGAGACGGCAGATCAAACATAACCTCAAGCATAATGCCTTCGATGATGGAACGAAGTCCACGGGCACCTGTTTTGCGCTCGATTGCTTTCTTAGAGATTTCGTTTAATGCTTCCGGCTCGAATTCTAAATCGACATTGTCGAGCTCAAGCATTTTCTGATATTGCTTAACAAGCGCATTCTTTGGCTTGGTAAGAATTTCGATTAATGCCGCTTCATCCAGCTGTTCCAATGTTGCAATGACTGGAAGACGTCCGATGAATTCCGGAATAAGTCCAAACTTCAGCATATCTTCTGGAAGGACCCTTGTAAGAAGAGACTTTTGATCGACATCTTCTTTTTTCTGATCCCCGCCAAATCCGATTACTTTTTGGCCTAAACGGCGTTTGATGATCGGCTCGATGCCATCGAATGCCCCGCCGCAGATGAACAGAATATTCGTCGTATCAATCTGGATGAATTCTTGATGCGGATGCTTGCGCCCTCCTTGAGGCGGAACGCTTGCAGTTGTACCTTCAAGAATTTTAAGAAGTGCCTGCTGAACACCTTCACCAGAGACATCACGTGTAATGGATGGATTTTCAGACTTTCTGGCAACCTTATCGATTTCATCGATGTAAATGATGCCTTTTTCGGCTTTTTCTACATCATAGTCTGCAGCCTGGATCAGCTTCAAGAGAATATTTTCGACATCCTCACCCACATAACCAGCCTCAGTCAAGGAAGTCGCGTCAGCTATGGCAAAAGGTACATTCAATAGTCTTGCCAGGGTCTGAGCAAGGAGGGTTTTACCGCTTCCTGTAGGCCCGATTAAGCAGATATTACTTTTAGCAAGTTCTACATCATCAATTTTGCTGTTGGAATTAATACGTTTATAATGATTGTAAACGGCAACTGCAAGCGATTTCTTTGCCTGCTCCTGGCCAATTACATATTCGTCTAAGATTTCACGGATCTCTCTTGGTTTGGGAACGTCTTTGAATTCTACTTCTTCTTCCGTCCCAAGCTCCTCTTCCACGATTTCCGTACATAATTCTATACACTCATCACAGATATATACTCCAGGCCCGGCAACCAGCTTACGAACCTGTTCTTGAGTTTTGCCGCAAAAAGAGCATTTCAGCTGCCCTTTTTCATCGTTAAATTTAAACATTAAAATTTCACCCCTTTAAATACTATCCCTCAAAAAAAGCTCAGATGCATCAACTATACTCAGGAAAAGGGTCTACATTTGCTGTCAGCATTTTTCTCTATGTAAAGTACATAGTACCATACTTTGTATTCAAATAAGAAATAAAAATGCTTAGCCCTTAAACTGGCATGGTCCCAGAGCCAATAAACTTTAATATGTATATTGCCCTTTACAAGCATTTCCAAACTAGGCGATTTCAAACCGATAATAGTTAGATTGTAATATGTATATGCATTATTAGAATTAATCTACACTGATTCGGGCAAAAAATCAATTCTAAACCTTCTATAAGTATGAATCAATATGTATAAAAATTATTATATGTATGGAGTGGATAGTATAAAACAAGGCACGAGTATGTCGTGCCTTGCCAGTATAAAAAATTAAACTGTTTTGCTGTTTTCTACCAAGAAGTCGATAGCTTTGCGGTTTTTAAGGTCAGACTTAATGCCATCAAGGCTTCCAAGAGCCTGTTTAATGCTTTCAACATCCATATTGTACATTTCAGCCATTTTGCTTAGTTCTTCATTTACTTCTTCTTCAGATACTTCAAAGTTTTCAGCTTTGCTGATTGCTTCAAGCGTCAAGTTTACGCGTACGCGTTTTTGAGCTTCCTCAGTCATTTGGCCGCGAAGAGCTTCTTCATCCTGGCCTGAGAATTGGAAGTACATTTCAAGATTCATACCCTGCATTTGAAGGCGCTGGTCAAATTCGCTCATCATGCGGTCAACTTCGCTGTCGATCATCACTTGAGGGATTTCAACTTCAGCATTTTCAGCAGCCTTTTCCACTACAGTATCGCGGACATGATGTTCTGCTTCATGCTTTTTGCTGTCAGCAAGACGGTTTTTAGTTTTTTCTCTCAACTCAGCTAATGTTTCAACTTCGTCGTCTACATCTTTAGCAAATTCATCATCTAGTTCTGGAAGCTGTTTAGATTTGATTTCATGAACAGTAACTTTGAAAACAGCTGGTTTTCCAGCAAGCTCAGCAGCGTGGTATTCTTCTGGGAAAGTGACTTCTACTTCCTTTTCTGCTCCAGTCTCAACACCTACTAATTGTTCTTCAAATCCTGGGATGAAAGAACCTGAACCTAATTCAAGCGAATAGTTATCGCCTTTTCCACCTTCAAAAGCTTCGTCGTTAACGAAACCTTCGAAATCGATAACAACAGTGTCGCCGTTTTCAGCTTGTCCTTCTTCTTTAACGACAAGCTCAGCCTGGCGCTCCTGAAGAGATTTGATTTCATTTTCAACTTCTTCATCTGTTACTTCAGCATCGAACTTTTCAACTTCAAGTCCTTTGTAATCGCCAAGTGTTACTTCAGGCTTAACAGTAACAGTTGCTTTAAAGATGAATTCTTTTCCTTTTTCAAACTGATCCACATCAATTTCAGGGCGGTCGATTGGATCGATGCCTGCTTCTTCAACAGCGCTGCTGTATGCTTCAGGAAGAAGATAATCAATAGCATCCTGGTATAAAGATTCTACACCGAAACGTTTTTCAAACATCTGGCGAGGCATTTTTCCTTTACGGAATCCTGGAACGTTGATTTGTTTTACAACTTTTTTAAATGCAGCGTCAAGACCTTCGGTAACTTTAGCTGAATCTAATTCAACTGTAAGAACACCGCGGTTCCCTTCTAATTTTTCCCATTTTACAGACATGCAGTTCCCTCCAAAAAATCTATATTACTAACTTTAATAACATCTGGATGAATATAAAGTCTTTTTAATTTTACAAGTCATCCTAAATTAGGGCCTAAAAGGCTGATTACAACCACTATATTATAACATAGGTTATCTTTCTTTCAACAGCAGGAGCTTAAATAATAGGATAAGAAATTTCTTCAAACTTTCTGATTCTATTTATTATCTCATTTATGTTTTCAGGGTCCCCGGAATATTTCTTGGCGAGCCCCGCTATGGCTGCTGGTTCACCCTGATATTCAGCAGTGAGAAAATGGTAAGCTGCCGCCCAATCGTTAAAGCCCTGCTCATGAGGCTCGAATGGATATAAAACAAAATTATGGCGTTCGATCAGACTCTGGGCAAATTCCATAAGAGTTGGATTTTCATGTGAAAGCCTTGACTCCAGCTCTTCCAATGTTTGAATTAAGAACTCAGTGTGCATCACATCAGGCAAGTGATCCGGGTTTACCTTCATACTCCTGCCAAACTTATGAATTTCAGTTTCTTCCTGCACCGACTGTTCTTTCAGAATGTTAAGCAATAATGTTTTTAAAAAAGGATGAGCATCCGGATTGCCGAGAAAACTCTGCACTTCCATTAAATACGGGCGTATATTCGTATGTGCAAGCTGTGAAATCAGCAAAAGCTGTTCTTGTTCGGATTTTTGGGCTAAAAAGTCCAGTTCCCCCGTTAATGTATCATCATCCAGATCAGCTGTTACATCAAGGATATCGGTTTCTTCTAAAGCACGTTCGCAGAATTCAAGCATTTTATAGAACTGTTCCTCTTTATCAGGAGGTACCTGTTTTTCTTCCAGCAATGCCTTTATGGTATGAATCATTTCCTCATGTTCATTCAAGTTAAGCAGGATCATTAAATAGATGTTTACAACCTGGAAATAGTCGCCGATACCTTTTAGAAGCAGCTCTCTGCACAGTTCCTTAGCTTCCTTGTAAACTCCGAGCTCCACCCATGACACCACCAGTCCAATGTTAAGCTCTGGATTGTCAGGGTCAAGTTCCCTTGCCTGATTGAAAAGTTTCGCTGCATTTTTATATTCTTTGTCTTTTAGTGCATCCAGGCCCAGATCGATTAACCGCTTAGCAAGTCCGGGAAAAGGAATGACCTTTCGATCCCTTTCTGCCTTTTTGTTTTTTCCTCTCATAAATGAAACCGCCTTAGACGTTTATGGTTTATTGTGAATCAGTGTAGCATGTAATGTTTGGAAAAACAAAAAATTACAGGTCCAAGAATTAATATTATGCTATGAATGCTTGGCACGATTTTAACATGAATGCTCTTTAAATTTGCCTTTTGAAGATATTGCAGGGCGCCCGGTGTGAGATGTTCAAGTCTCTTAACCAGCTTTTCCCGCAGGATTCCAAGTATCCATCCATGCCGTTCAAAATATAAGACAACCTCTACAATGATTTTTATAGATCTAAAATAAAGGCTATGTTAAAAGTCATTGTTGATTTTTGCACGATGTTGATTGGAACGGATATGCGAGACTCCCGCGGAAAGCGAGTACCCTGCTAGCTGAAATCAACAGCCATGTTTAACAGAGCTAAAATAAAAGGGATCCCTCTTATGAAGGGATCCTCCTCGTACTATATTCCAGAAGCTTTTTCAAAAGCATCAATCTGGGGACCATAGCGCAGTGTGATTGATATTTCATCCCAACCGTTAACCAGAAGCTCTTTCCAATAAGGATGAATATCAAAATGAGCGTTGAATCCGGTTCCCGATTTCACGTGCTGGTTTGGCAGATCAACTGTGATTGCCTGATCCCCAGCACAGACAGCCATTAAGGTTTCTACTTCTTCATGATTTAATTTAATAGGAAGAATCCCATTCTTAAAGCAGTTTTGATAGAAAATGTCAGCGAAAGAAGGTGCGATAATGATACTGAACCCGTAATCCAGAAGAGACCATGGAGCATGCTCTCTTGACGAACCGCAGCCAAAGTTTTCACCCGCAATCAAGATGGATGCGTTCTTATTCTGGGGCTGATTCAGTTCAAAATCCTCCCTTTCTGTCCCATGTTCATCATAGCGCCAGTTATAAAATAGAAATTGCCCAAACCCCGTTCGTTCAATTCTTTTTAAAAATTGCTTTGGAATGATTTGATCTGTATCCACGTTTACCCGGTCCAGAATTGCCGCTTTTCCTGTTACAATAGTAATAGGTTTCATCAAAAATCCCCCTACCAAGTTTGATTAAGAGTGTACTGTTTCAACCCGTGAATACTCTTCTTTTCTGATATCTACAAATCTCCCATAAACCGCTGCTGCTGCGGCCATTACAGGACTGACAAGATGTGTCCTGGCCCCAGCCCCCTGCCTTCCTTCAAAATTACGGTTTGAAGTAGAGGCACAATGTTCACCTGGGGGAACGACATCAGGATTCATGCTCAAGCACATACTGCAGCCTGAATCTCTCCATTCAAAGCCAGCATCTCTAAAGATGTCATCCAGGCCTTCAGCTTCTGCAAGCTTTTTAACATTTTGAGATCCTGGAACAACCAGAGCCCTTACACCCTCTTTGACCCTTCTCCCTTTTACCCAGTGTGCTGCCGCACGCAAATCTTCCATTCTAGAATTGGTACAGGAACCTATAAACACATGCTGAACAGGTATGGCCTCTATATCCATTCCCTCGCTTAGCCCCATATATTGAAGGGCTGAGGCAAGAGACTTCTTATCTGTAGGAGATACCGCGGACTCTAGTACAGGAATTTGTTCATCAACAGGACTGCTCATGCCTGGATTTGTCCCCCAGCTTACCATTGGAGAGATATCTGCCCCTTCAATTTCAAGGATTTTATCATATTCAGCGTCATCATCACTGGCAAAACTTCGCCATTTATTTGCCGCCTTTTCAAATTCTATTCCTGCAGATACATACTTTCTCCCTTTTAAATACGAGATTGTAGTTTCATCCGGACTTACCAGACCAGCCCGTGCACCGCCTTCGATTGACATATTGCAGATGGTCATCCGTTCTTCCATAGACATGGAGGATATAACTGCTCCACAATATTCGATTACATAACCGGTACCAAAGGTTACGCCAAACTTGGAAATTATGTATAAAATAACATCCTTGGCCGTAACACCTTCTTGAAGAGTACCGTTAATCTGCAATTTCAGCGTTTTAGGCTTCGTCTGCCAGAGAGTCTGTGTTGCCAGCACATGTTCTACTTCACTGGTACCAATTCCAAATGCCAGGGCACCAAATGCACCATGAGTGGATGTATGGCTGTCTCCACAGACGATTGTCATTCCCGGGTTTGTAAGACCCAGTTCCGGTCCGATTACATGGACAATCCCCTGTTCTTCACTGTTTAAATCAGCCAGTCTGATCCCGAAATCCCTGCAGTTTTTAGCCAGCGCATCCAACTGATTTCTGGCAATTTCATCCTGGATAAAGTAGCGGTTATACGTAGGAACATTATGGTCCATTGTTGCAAATGTACGATCCGGCCTGCGGACACTTCGCTCCTTGATCCGGAGTCCTTCAAAGGCCTGCGGGGAAGTGACTTCATGGATATAATGCAGATCAATATAAAGTAAGTCAGGTTTGTTTTCTTCCTGCACCACCTGGTGGGAGTCCCAAATTTTTTGGATAATCGATTTCCCCATACGATCCTTCCTCTCTTTTATAGGATAAGGTCCTGCGCTTTCCGGCAAGCTCTGTTAAACGTAGCTATTGATTGCAGTTAACGGCACTCGCTTTCCACGGGAGTCCGCATTTTCCATCCCCATTAACATAGTGGCAAAAATTCACCAATGTTCTTTAACACAGCCCCTTCCTTAAAAAAGGCATACTTTCCGTTTAAACCAGGGAAAATATGCCTATGGATTCAACAATTACGCATATGCTCCCATAATCTGTGAAATAGCTTCATCACCAAGCATTGAAATTTTTATCTCTTCCGTCATCTGTTCAGTTGTTAACGATTTTGTTCTGCCGCCTGCCAGGTCTGCCGTCCGGTATCCGGCTTCCAGGACGCTTTCCACCGCAGCCTCCACCGCCTTCGCTTCCTCTTCAAGACTGAAGCTGTTGCGCAGCATAGATGCTGCAGAAAGTATAGCTGCAATTGGATTAGCTTTGTTTTGCCCGGCAATATCCGGAGCTGAACCGTGTATAGGCTCATATAGATTAGGTCCTTCAGAAGAAATACTTGCAGAAGGAAGCATTCCGAGAGAACCCGTTAATACTGAGGCTTCGTCGCTTAAGATATCTCCAAACATATTCTCCGTTACGACTACATCGAACTGTCTTGGATTTCTGATCAGCTGCATGGCTGCATTATCGACCAGCATATGCTCTAATTCGACAGCAGGAAAATCCTTAGAAACCTCTTCAGCAACTTCTCTCCACATTCTGCTGGACTCCAATACATTCGCTTTATCGACAGAAGTCACCTTTCCCCTTCTTTTCTCTGCAAGGGTAAAAGCTAATTCAATAATTCTTTTAATCTCGTATCTGTGATATACAAGAGTATCTACAACGGTTTCCTGGCCATCTTCCACACGCCTGCCGCTCGGTTTCCCAAAATAAAGGCCGCCAGTTAACTCTCTTACAATAACAAAATCCGCATCTTGAATGACTTCCTTCCGCAGCGGGGAAGCTTCACTTAGACTGGCATAAAAGGATATGGGCCTCAAATTTGCATATAAGCTCAGATGCTTTCGAATAGAGAGGAGCCCTTTTTCAGGCCTTAAGTGCGGTGGGTTGTGATCCCATTTAGGTCCGCCCACCGCCCCTAATAATACGGCATCACTATCCTTGCAGAGAGTCACTGTTTCCTCCGGGAGTGGATGGCCGGTCTTGTCTATGGCAGTCCCGCCGATCAATCCATAATTAAATTGAAATTCATGGCCGTATCTGTCAGCCACGGCCTTTAAGATTTCAACAGCACCCCTTGTTACTTCTGTTCCAATTCCATCACCAGGTAAAACAGCAATTTTCTTTTGCATATATGCCAGCCCCTTCCCGTCTTGTGTTATGCGTTTAATACAGCCGTTTTTTCATTCATATACAGAACTCGGTTTACAGCATTGAGATAAGCTTTTGCTGATGCTTCGAGAACATCCTGCGCTAATCCGCGTCCGCTTGTTTCTTGTTCCTGATATCTCATCTTTACATATACCTGCGCCAAAGCATCTCTGCCTGCACCTACGGATTGAATTCTATAGTCCAGCAGATTAACCGGTCCATCGACACATCTCTCGAGAGTGTTATATAAAGCCTCAATGCTTCCTGCTCCTGTCGCGGCTTCCTGTATCGCTTCATTATTGAATCCTTTTAGAGTGACCGTCGCCGTAGGAACCTGGTTTGTACCATATTGCACCTGAATGGATTCAAGCTGAAGGAAGTTCTCTCCTTCTGATAATGTTTCTTCAAGGACAAGTGCCACCAGATCTTCGTCAGTCATTTCCTTTTTCTTATCAGCCAGTGCTTTAAAGGTGATGAAAAGTTTATTCGCTTCCTCTTCAGAGACCTTGAGCTCCAGTTCCTGAAGCCTGTTCCGGAAAGCATGCCTGCCTGAGTGCTTGCCAAGCACCATGGAATTTTCAGATACCCCGACCAAGTCAGGTGAAATGATTTCATAAGTCGACTTTTCTTTTAAAACTCCATCCTGGTGAATTCCTGATTCATGAGCAAAAGCATTTCTGCCTACAACAGCCTTATTTGGAGGGATGATCATACCGGTCAGCTTGCTGACAAGGTCACTGGTTCTCTTGATTTCTTTAAGGTTCAGGCGGGTTGAAGCCTTGTAATGATCAGCTCTTGTATACAGGGCTACAGCCACTGCTTCAAGCGCCGCATTGCCTGCCCTTTCTCCAATACCATTTATTGTTCCTTCTATTTGATTGGCCCCCGCTTCAACTGCCGCAAGTGAATTTGCTATGGCCATTCCCAGGTCATCATGGCAATGAGCTGAAAGCTGGACTTTATCGATGGAAGGTACATTTTCCCTTAGGTATCTAAATATGTTGCCATATTCGATGGGAGTAATGTAACCAACTGTATCTGGAATATTAATGATTTGTGCTCCCGCACGAATGACTTGCTCAACAATATGCGCAAGATAATCCAATTCAGTCCGGCATGCATCTTCTGCAGACCACTGAACGATAGGAAATCTGGCGGCTGCATACTTTACCGCGCTTACCGCCGTTTCTACTACCTGCTCCTTTGTCTGCTTTAATTTAAACTGCCGGTGTATCGGGGATGTAGCCAGGAACACGTGGAGCCGGGGTTCTGCGCCATCTTTCAGCGCTTCCCAGGCAGCATCCATATCACCCTTCACGGATCTTGCCAGTCCTGTTACGGATGAATTCCGCACCACATTTGCAATTTCAGCCACTGAAGCAAAGTCACCCTTTGATGCAGCCGGGAATCCAGCTTCAATGATATCGACACCTAGCTTTTCCAATTGTTTGGATATTTCCAGTTTTTCTGAAAAATTCAGGTTCACTCCTGCAGACTGTTCTCCGTCACGTAATGTAGTGTCAAATATTTTAATTTTTCGCAAGTGCAGCCACTTCTTTCTTTTGTGCTTGCTTTTGATTGACGAACGGCATCATGGCACGAAGCTCACGGCCCACTTTTTCAATCGGATGTTCTTTTTCACTTTCATTGATCGCATTAAAGACTGGGCGGTTTGCCTGATTTTCCAGGATCCATCCTTTTGCAAACTGGCCTTGCTGGATATCGGTTAGAACCCGCTTCATTTCTTTCTTAACTTCTTCGTTCACGACTCTAGGCCCTGATACAAAGTCACCCCATTGAGCGGTATCCGAAATGGAATATCTCATTCCTTCGAGTCCGCCTTCATACATCAGGTCAACGATCAGCTTCAATTCATGCAAACACTCAAAGTAGGCCAGTTCAGGCTGATAACCAGCTTCTGTCAATGTTTCAAACCCGGCTTTTACCAGGGAAGTCAATCCCCCGCAAAGAACTGCCTGCTCCCCGAATAAGTCAGTTTCCGTTTCTTCCTTAAATGTCGTTTCAAGACCACCTGCACGAAGGGACCCAATTCCGTAAGCATACGCAAGGGCAAGCTCTCTTGCATCTCCAGTAACATCCTGGTGGATAGCGAACAGCGCCGGTACTCCCGCCCCCTGTTCAAAGGTTCTGCGCACAAGATGTCCCGGACCTTTTGGTGCTACCAGAAGTACATCCACATCCTGCGGCGCTACAATCTGGTTAAAATGAACATTAAATCCGTGAGCAAACATTAATGCTTGGCCTGGTCGCAGCACCGGAGCAATTTCTTCGTTATAAACCTTTGTCTGCCTTTCATCAGGAAGGAGAATCATAATTACATCTGCCTGCCCTGCTGCCTCTCTTACATTGTATACAGCGAAACCGTCGTTTACTGCGCTATTCCATGACTTCCCTTCCCGGAGTCCGATTACTACTTCAACCCCGCTGTCACGAAGGTTCTGTGCATGTGCATGTCCCTGTGAGCCGTAGCCGATCACTGCAACCTTCTTATTATTAAAATACTGTTGATTTGCGTCTCCATTGTAATAAACCTTTGCCATTTTTCATTCTCTCCCTTTATTTCAATTTTTTATGTTTTTGTTATACAATTGACAGGCTCTTCGAACCCTGTGATTTCTGGGTTCCTCTTAAAAAGGCTGTAGTTCCTGTACGGGCAAGCTCTTTAATTCCATATGGCCTCAATAATTCGATAAAGGCTTCAATTTTTTCCGTTTCACCCGTTATTTGGATGATAAGACTATCCCTGCTTATATCTACAACCGAACCCCGAAACGGCTCGATCAGTGAATAAATTTCGCTCCTTGTCTGCGTGGAAGCTGATACTTTAACTAATGCCAGTTCCCTTGCTACAATCGCCTGATCCGTTATATCCATTACCTTTATGATGTCAATCTGCTTATTAAGCTGCTTGGTTATTTGTTCAAGCTCTTTATCGTTTTCAACCTGCACTACGACAGTTATCCTTGAAATTTCCGGCTGTTCGGAGCTGCCTACAGTGATACTCTCAATGTTATAGCTTCTTTTTGAAAACAAATTAGTGATTCTGTTTAGAACTCCCGGTCTATTCATGACGGTGAGTGTTATAATTCCTTTCATTTCTTACACACCCTCCATTTCATGGAGTCCCTTCCCTGGGGCAACCATAGGATAGACATTTTCTTCCTGCAAAACACGGAAATCTAGGAGTACAGGTTCATTTAGTGTAAAAGCTTCCTTCATCTTATCCCGTGCTTCCTGTTCGGTATGAATCTGAAAGGCTTTAATTCCATAAGCTTCCGCCAGTTTTACAAAGGATGGTTGAGAATGAAGCAGGCTGTGTGAATAGCGTTCATTATAGAAGGTCTGCTGCCACTGCCTAACCATGCCCAGCGCATGATTATTAATGATGATAATCTTGATTGGGAGCTTTAACTCAGCAATCACTCCCAGTTCCTGAAGAGTCATCTGAAATCCTCCATCACCAACGACTGACACTACTTTTGCCTCCGGCTTGGCCAGCTGGGCTCCAATCGCCGCAGGAAGCCCAAATCCCATCGTTCCTAATCCTCCTGATGTAACCCAGGCATGCGGTTTATTGAACCTGTAAAACTGTGCCGCCCACATCTGATGCTGGCCAACATCTGTCGTAATTATGGCTTCACCTTTAGTTTCTTTATGAAGCAGTTCCAATACAAATTGGGGTTTTAAAGAATCTCCCTTCTGCTCATATCGGAGCGGAAACTCTTTGTTCCATTGATGAAGCTGCCTGATCCATTCTTCTGATTCCGCTTTTTCTTGATCTTGTTCGTTAAGCATATCCAGGGCTTCTTTTGCATCCCCTACAATCGGGATCTTCGTAGGCACGTTCTTCCCTATTTCTACGGGGTCAATATCAATATGTGCCACAGTTGCTAAAGGAGCAAAATCTTTTAAATTACCTGTCAGCCGGTCATCAAAGCGGGCTCCTATATTTATGAGCAAATCACAATTTGATAAAGCCATATTTGCTGCATATACTCCATGCATTCCAGCCATCCCGATAAAAAGAGGATGTTCTGCCGGAAAACCGCCTAGGCCGAGGAGAGTATGCACAACGGGAATCTGCTGTTTCTCGGCAAAGCTTTTAAGCTCTTCATGCGCTTTGGAGATTAAAACTCCAGCACCCGCAAGAATCAATGGCCTTTTAGCTTTTGTAATCTCTTCACAAAGTTTTTTTATCTGCAGATAATTAGGAGTCAGCTTTGGCTGATAGCCTGGAAGATTCAACACCGGGTCTTCATCGACTTCCGCTGACAGTACAGCCATATCCTTTGGAACATCTATTAATACGGGACCTGGCCTTCCGCTTGATGCAATATAAAAAGCTTCCTTAATGATCCTTGGAAAGTCTTTTGGGTTTCTTACCTGGTAATTGTGTTTCGTTATGGGAGTAGTGATTCCCAAGACGTCTGCCTCTTGAAAAGCATCCGTACCGATAACCCCTGTTGCTACCTGACCGGTCAGCACCACAAGCGGTATGGAATCGATTAAAGCATCAGCAAGTCCTGTTACAATATTGGTTGCACCAGGACCAGAAGTTGCAATCACCACCCCTGGTTTTCCTGTGATCCTTGCATATCCTTCCGCTGCATGTATGGCTCCCTGTTCGTGCCTTGCTAGAATATGAGGAATTCCTGCATTGTAAAGACTATCGTAAATGGGAAGAACCGCTCCCCCTGGATATCCGAAAATCACTTCGACATTCTCTCTCTTCAAGCTGTCCATGAGTATGTCCGCACCGCTTTTCATCAGTGCTTCGCCTTTACGTTCTGCAAGAGCCGTTTTTTGCATCCCTTCTCCTTCCTCCCAATCAATCTTCTTAATTTTTAAAAACAAAAAGCCTTTTCACCACCTGCATCCTCCATTTGAACAACAGAAGAATAAAGGGGTGAAAAGGCATTAATCCCATCCACGGTACCACCCTAATTCGCACAAAGTAATGTGCGCACTTACTGGAAGCATAGCTTCCGATTTTGGTAACGGGTAATGGCGATTACCCGTTCAGCTCTACTTGGTAAAACCTTTCAAGCTGAAACTCTGAGGTGAGTTCATCAAAAGGGCAGTACCGGTTCCCAGCTGCCCGGCTCTCTGTACCTGCTTTACTCCTGACTACTTTTCCTCATCAACGCGTTACATGTATAAGTTATGAGATTTGGACCGCCATTTACTTGGCTGACCAAGTTATATTTGTTGATTATATTACGCCCTCTGCCAGCGCGAGTCAATCCCTATTTTTCAAATTTTTAGACTATTTAGATTTATTGGAAAGGTTGTATCCGCTTACATAATTGATATAAAGCGTTTTTTCAAAGAAGGAATTTTTTTATATTTTCCTTCATTTACTTTATTTATTGCTGATAGTGGGAAAATGTTCCTGTCGCCTGCTGGAAAGGAGAACCTGTCATGGATTGCTGTCTACTCAATTCCTGCTGCAGTTGGTTACACATATTTAAAACTTGCTGACATCCTTGCAATGCAATATCGTGTGCACGAAGAGATTGCTGCAGATTGCGTGCTGCCTGTTCTTCGCGTGCAACCAACTGCTGGAGCATCTGTGCGTTCTGCTGCTCTTGGCGCATCATTTGGTTGTACATTTGATTGCTTTGCTGTGTTTGCTGCATTAATTGAGTTGCAATCTGACGGCACTGATTGATCATCTGGATGCTGTTAGTATTCATAACGGGAACCCCTCCAGGTACATATTTTTGGAATCACCCGGCTGCCTGCACGTTTAATTCCTGTCTTAATGTGTGACTTAACCCGGATAGTCATGTACTTCACGAAACATTACAATTATTTACCGAACGGTCCTTAATCTCCGGTCCGCAAAAATAAAAAAGCCGGCATACCAGGTGAATGGTATATCGGCTTTTTACTTAGGTTAGCGTCCCAGGAGAGATTCGAACTCCCGACCGACGGCTTAGAAGGCCGTTGCTCTATCCAGCTGAGCTACTGGGACATAATAAGAAGTAATTTTTTTAATGTTTTTCTTGAGGACATTTTTTATTATAGTGCCATAACGTTCGAAAGTCAACAATCTTTTTAAAACTTTTTTGAAAAAGTTTCAGGGAGAGGATTTTCGGTTTCTCCCTGATTTATTATACACAACTCTACTCGAAATGATAAGTCCTACTTAAATTTTTTATTAAGTTTCCATCCATGCTGTAGAATTGCACAGTTACATGGCGGCTTTGCATATCGAGCAGCACATACGTCTTATCACGTATTCCTTTTGGCAGCCTTATGCTTCCAGGGTTAATGAACAGCCTTCCCCCGATCATTTCTGAACCTGCGATGTGAGAATGGCCGAAACATACGATTTCTGCCTGTTCCTCCTCCGCCTGGTAGGACAGATTCATAAGAGTCATTTTTACATTATAAAGGTGGCCATGCGTAACAAAGAACCTATAACCTAACATTTCCTTAGAAATTGATTTTGGAAATCTGGAATCAAAGTCGCAATTTCCCCGAACGTACTGAAATCCATCGAGCGCCTCATGTCCAAAATCCAGCTCTGAGTCGCCGCAGTGAATAAAGACGTCCGCATCCTTATGCCGGATTTTTAATTCCGTCAGCTCATCAATCAGCCCATGACTGTCGCTTATGATTAGAGCTTTCATGATAATCTTTCTCTTTCTAAAAATGAATCGAGAAGGCTTTCTAATTCTTTCAACGCATGAGCCCGGTGGCTAATTTTGTTCTTTTCCTGAGATGAAAGCTCTGCCATGGTCTTCCCTAAATCTTTTACAAAGAAAATCGGATCATACCCAAAGCCGCTATCTCCTCGCGGCTCATTAATGATCAGTCCTTCTACACTGCCTGCTACGGTTATGGTTTCCTGATTAGGAGACGCGAGCGCCAATGAACAATAAAACCTGGCTGTCCTTTCACCTTCCGGAACTCCTCTGAGCTCTTCAAGCACTTTTTCAAGATTCGCCTGGTCATTCTTGTCCTCACCGGCATACCTTGCAGAAAAAATTCCGGGTCTGCCATCAAGGGCATCCACAATAAGGCCTGAATCATCTGCCACTACAAAATGTCCTGCCTGTCTTGCAATGGCTTCTGCCTTAATTACAGCATTCTCTTCAAAAGAGGATCCTGTTTCCTCTACATCCGGAGCATTCGGGATATCTAAGAGTGTAAGAACCTCGTATCCCTTTGAAGCAAATAGACTTTCAAATTCCTTTGCCTTCCCCTTATTTTTAGTGGCAATCAATACTGTTTTCACCGTTTCTCACCCTTTACCGATTTTAGAAGCTATTTCACCCAGAGCTTCCTGCTGAACGCCAATCAGGCTGTCGATGCCTTCACGGGCCATACCAAGAATAGTTTGCAGCTGATCATAGGTAAATGTCGCTTCTTCGCCAGTTCCCTGTAGTTCGACAAATTCTCCGCTCCCGGTCATAATCACATTCATATCAACGGAAGCCTGGGAATCTTCATGATAGTTCAAGTCTAACACAACCTGATCGCCAGAGATAATCCCCGCACTTGTGGCAGCAAGGAATTGCTTGATCGGAAAAACTGGCAGTTTCTTTTCACTATGAATCTTATTAACAGCAAGTGCCATAGCTACAAATGCACCTGTAATCGAAGCAGTTCTCGTGCCTCCATCCGCCTGTATCACATCACAATCGATCCAGATTGTTCTTTCTCCCAATGCTTCCAGACTTACCACCGCCCGCAGCGCCCGGCCGATAAGTCTTTGAATTTCCATCGTTCTTCCTGTCACTTTCCCCTTTGAAGATTCCCGGATATTGCGCTGTTCTGTAGCCCGGGGAAGCATGGAGTATTCCGCATTGATCCACCCTTTTCCCTGTCCCCGCAAAAAAGGAGGGACTCTTTCCTCAATACTGGCAGAACAAATAACTTTAGTATTTCCGACAGAAATGAGCACCGAACCTTCTGGATGCATAATATAATCCTTTTGTATATGTACGGGTCTAAGTTCATTACTATTTCTTCCATCTATTCTCAAGTTGGTATGCCTCCTGATATAATGCATGTACTATTAATAAAATAAGAGGCGGAAATCAGTCCCGCCTCTAGCCTTATATCCTATAGTATATCAAAAAAAGCATTTTTAAAAACTGCCTGTGTTTACTTTTTCAGGTCTCGTGACCGGCTCAGTAAGGGATTTTCCATTATCAGTGGTAAGTTTTTCTTTACCATCTACCAATACTTCAACACTTTTAATGTCTTTTTGTTCTGTTAGAGATAGAACTAATGAATCCAGCAAATAACTGGATATCTGATTGTTCTTGGTGCTGTTAAGGACAGATTTATTAAAGTTTAACGTTACTTTCCCATCATCTACTTTGGGGTTATCAAGCAGAGCTATTTCCGGTACAAAGTCAGAAATCAAATTGGATGAATAAGCCGGTCCTTTGATCAGCTCATTAACTGCAGCTGTGACTGGGTCTGCCTTTGTATCTGTTATTCTGCGGGTCACAGGTACATAATAATATTCGCCCTCATCTCCGCCCAGATAGTAGACTGTAATGGATTTGGTATTTGAAATATCCGTGATTCCTGATGTATCGAGGTTGATTCCTACCGATCTTGTCATATCCTTTGTAATCGGAGTATGATTCACAGGCATCTGCGTTAATGCTTTTCCGTTCACTCTGATATTAACCTTCTTAATTGAATCAAACTGTGTCAGTGTCCATGTAATAGACTGTAAAATCTTCTTTTCATCGGCAGCTTTATAATTTTTGAATTCATTAGAGAAGTCAGCGGTGGCCACACCGTCCTTGCTGATATTTAAGTCCACCTTTGTATCAGCTGGCAGGACCGCTCTGAAACCATTAGGAAGCAGCTCTTGTACCGGCCCTTCTGAAACTAGATATTCGAGCGCTTGTTTAGCCACCCCTTCAGAAGTAGGGAGCTCCAGTGTCTGAGGTACAACATAGCCATTTTTATCAATCAAATACAGCTCTGTCTTAATCTCAGCCTTTGCTTCTTTTGCCTCTTTAGCTGAAGTCGTGCCCTTCTCTTTCAGACCTGAAGCATCTTTCAGGTAGGAAACATCTTGCGGCGGGTCTATCTTCTTATCCTCACCGCCAAATAATCCACAGCCTGAAAGCAAGACAGAGGAAGCAAGAACAGTAAAGCAGATTGCTTTTTTTGTATTTTGAGACATTTCAATCCCTCCAAAGACAGTTTGTACTACTATTTATACGAGCCTTCTTATAAAATAGACCGCTGTGGAAAATTAAATTTGGACAAAGAAAGTCTTTGGGTTAAAAATTCTTCTGCATATAAAAAAGGCCTATTCCAAGAGAGAAAAATTTCTCACTTAGAACAGACCTTTACGCATCGATTTTTACAGTTTCGACTTCATCGATTGGTCTTTCAAGCCAATCAGAAGCGATTTGCTGAAAGATCCCTTTTGAACCTGTTGTATAAAATTTATAAACGGGAGGCTCCGTACTCTTATTCATCTGGCCGTTGTAATGAAGGATTACACTTGCTTCGCTTGCTGTTTCCTCACCTGAAGAAATAACTTCAATGTTTTTACCCATATAGCTGCTGATGACCGGCCCCAGCAGAGGATAATGCGTACAGCCTAAAATAAGAGTATCGAGTTTTTTGGTTTTTAAAGACTTGAGCGTTTCTGCTACAACTTTTTTTGCAATCGGACTTTTAAACTCTCCGCTCTCTACGATCGATACAAATTTTGGACATGCTAAACTCTCTACTCTCGTAAGCGGATTTATATTTTTCAATGCTGTTTCATACGCACCGCTTTTAATCGTCCCGTCCGTTCCGAGAACACCTATATGCAGGTTGCGGGTCAGCTTCAGTGCAGCCCGTGCCCCTGGATAAATGACACCCAGGACAGGTATCGAAAGTTCATTTCTTATTTCATCTAATACAGCAGCAGTGGCAGTATTGCAGGCAATGATCAGCATCTTAATATTTCGCTTCAATAAGAACCTCGTCATCTGCCATGTAAACTGTTTTACCTCTTCCATTGGCCGAGGCCCATACGGACAGCGTGCCGTATCCCCAAGATAGATAATATTTTCATGGGGAAGCTGTCTCATTACTTCTTTGGCCACAGTCAAGCCGCCTACCCCTGAATCTATAATACCAATTGGATATTTCAAAAATCCCGCCTCATTCTTGTTTCATTTCTTGATGCAGCTTGCTTAAGCTGGATTTTAACTGAAGCACTTCCTGATCAGAAAACTGCTCAAATATATCTTTCAAATAATCCTGGCGCTTTACAATCACTTCATCTATAATTTGTTTTCCCACTTCCAGCAGATGGATCCTGACCACCCGGCGGTCGTTTGTATCTTTGACCCTCATTACCAGCGTGTTCTTTTCCATGCGGTCTACTAGATCTGTAGTCGTGCTGCACGCAAGAGCCAGCTTGTTTGAGAGTTCGCCAATCGTCATATCACCCTCTTCAAGCAGCCACTGAAGCGCATAAAATTGCGGAAGCGTGATTGGATAATGATTTAATATCTCTCTGCCTTTCTGCTTAATGATGGCAGATATATATCGCAGATCTTTTTCTATATCAACGACAAGGTCCTGGTTCAATTCATTCTCAATCTTCATTTTTACAGCTCCCACTTTTACATCATAACAAGCTTACACTATCATTTATTGTCTATCAAATAATAACAAATTTCAAGAAGAAAAGCGGAGTACGGTGCTTTTCTTAGATAGTATGTAAAGAGCTGAATGTAAAAGATACTTTTCAGAAGCACAGATAATTGCAAAAAAGCAGACATCTGACTTGCTGATTGGCAAGCGATAGCAAAGACAGAAGCTTAGCCACCCTTATGCGTTACCAGCATAAGAAAAAGCGGCAGCGGAAGGCCGCTTTTTATCTTCGTATGCCGGGAGCAAAAACATCCTTCATCAAAGCTATGAAGGACTAATCTTCGTTGGCGAGGAGTCAAAATGTCCTTCATCAGGGCTATGAAGGACTAATCTTCGTTGCCCAGGAGCCAAAACGTCCTTCATCACAGCTATGAAGGACTAATCTTCGTGTCCCAGGAGTCAAAACGTCCTTCATCAGGGCTATGAAGGACTAATCTTCGTTGGCCAAGAGCCAAAACGTCCTTCATCAGGGCTATGAAGGACTAATCTTCGTTGCCCAGGAGCCAAAACGTCCTTCATCACAGCTATGAAGGACTAATCTTCGTGTCCCAGGAGTCAAAACGTCCTTCATCACAGCTATGAAGGACTAATCTTCGTGTCCCAGGAGTCAAAACGTCCTTCATCACGGCTACGTTGGCCGGAAGCCAAAACATCCTTTATCAGAGCTAAAAAGGGCAAATTTTCGTGTCCCGGGAACCAAAATGTTCTTTCTCACCTAGGAAGAACGCATCTCGTTTGCCGGAAACCAAAGGGACAGTCTTACTTTTTAATGGCGATTGGCTTATGTCCGAAGGTTTCAGTCTGCAGTTGGACCACCCGAAAAGCGGTGCTTTTCATAAATTCCATTCATTTACGAATGATACAAAAGATCAAGGGTTACTAATATTCCTCTAAAAAAAATAGCAATCAGTGAACAGGCAAATAAAAGGAAGTACATTTTCCTTTTATCTGCCATATTCACTTGACTGCTTTTAGCGGTATTTCTAGGTTGAAAAAGTGACAAGCTTGCAGAGGCCGGCAGCTAATTTCATGTATGGTTAAAGCTTTAACTCACCCATACGCAAGAGCTCAACTACAGCTTGAGAACGCCCCTTAACTCCAAGCTTCTGCATGGCATTCGAAATATGATTTCTTACGGTTTTCTCACTAATGAATAACTCACCTGCGATTTCTTTGGTCGTCTTATCCTGCACTAACAACTCGAATACTTCTCTTTCTCGTTTGGTGAGCAATGGCTTATGAGTATATTCGTTCTCCTTCAAGTATGGTAACCCTCCTTGCCTTTACCAGCTATCACCTAGGAATGGGTATATATTTAGTCACCATATCTTATGTTATGGATAGTACGAAAGTGACTGGTTTTAAAGGAAGAGGCAATAAAAAAATGAACTATATTACTACTATGACATACTTGGAAAATTTAAGCCTATTTATTTTAGACTAACCAGCTGAACAAGCATGAGCAGCATGTTGGAGCTTCTCTGCCTCTAATTTATTTTTTTGCTGTTCTGACCAAAAAACGGGTTTCCCAGTATGCCGCGAAATCTGAACTATAGTACCTCTGCCGGTAAATACTATAGTGTCATCCTGACGCGTCCCTTTATAGTGGATATCCACAGAAGAATTGCCAATCGAATGTGCCTTGACATGTATAAGAAGTTCCTCACCAAAATAAACCTGGGCTAAAAAATCACACTGCAGGTCAGCCACTACTGGAATACGGTCATGCTCCGGATTCAGCCAGTCTGCCATAAAGCTAATTGCTTTAAGATACTCAATCCGCGCTTCTTCAAAATAAGTAAAAGGCACCGTATTATTTAGATGCCCGAACATATCTGTTTCTGAAAAGCGGACAGAAACGCTATGCGCAAAGTGGAAAGAATCGCTCCATTCTTTCATGTTTTCAATATAAGCTATACGGGCCATTCTTGTTCCTCCTGAAAAATGAATAGTTATTCATTTATTTTAATGCAATTCTGACTATTTATAAAGCCATATTTTATTATTAACCTCACTTTGGACAGTTGTTGGCAGCCTTGATGTTTGCCATCCAACAATATCAAAATCAGCAGGTTCATAGCGCTGATATAACTACAACACAATTTGCTCAAGTTGTTAATTCTATTAGATGCATGATACTAACTCGTTCAAAATTACTTTTTTCTGCAGCGAGTCCTAAGTAGGCGGTCGTGTTATCTCCATACTAAAACGATCCTCCTAAATGAAGGACCGTACTAGCAATATATCCTTCAAGTTACACAGAAAGACATAACTAAGGAACAAAGAGCATGGAGATTTATTAGGACCTAGCAGGTAAAGATTAAGGCAGAAAAGTACTTCCATCTGCCAGTTCTTCCTGTATCACCTTCATTTGTCCTAACGCTTCAACGGCACTGCCAAACGACTGAATCCAGTCTGACATAATTAAGAACTTTTGAATCTCGATTAACTCTGCTTTATTTGCTGCTTTAATTTCTTGTGTTGCTCCTACAGCCTCTGCAATCTGACCGATGGTTTGTATCCATACTCCGGTTAGAATCTCTGCAGTGCTGGGTAGGTCTGACTCACCATTTACCGAATAAAATTTTGACAAAAGTACCAGTTCGACAATCTGAGCTATTGTTTTAACCCAGATTACATCTACAATCTGCCTTTCAAGCCTTGTCTTCAATTCTTCATTCACCTTATACTTTGTACTGCCATTCCATGAATTGCTACCGTTTGACTTTGGGTCTTCATTATCCTGGAACTTTTTATCATCATTATTTAGATTATTAGCGTTTTTTTCATCCGGCATATATTTACACTCCATTTCAGGAATTACTAAATGTATGTTATTCCTGATGAAGCATTCCTGATACAATAGCCCATCCAGCTTAGTGAGCACAATCTTGTTTACTAGTATCTTTTATCTAAATCGCATAAGCCAGGCATTAGCCAATCGCCACTGTCTGCTGATTATTAGAAAAAACTTCTTAAGAGGGGACAGCAGCTAAATCCTAAGGACGTTCATTTTTTCTTGCCTAATGGGACAACAGGTATCCCAGAGTATTCCTCAAATCTATGTATTTATAAAAACCGGAAAATAAAAAGGGATTTAAAGACTAAATGCTTTAAATCCCTTTCTTTATTTTTATTGATCGCTGCCGAAGAAGTTTCGGAAGGATTGAATGGTGGTATCTCTGTTAAGAGCTGCAATGGAAGTGGTCAATGGAATGCCTTTAGGGCAAGATTGAACACAGTTTTGTGACATACCGCAGCTGGCGATGCCTCCATCCCCCATGATTGCATTTAAGCGCTCTGGTGCGTTCATGGCACCTGTTGGATGCGCATTGAATAGACGGACTTGAGAAAGCGACTGCGGCCCAATGTAATCAGAGTTGCTGTTTACATTTGGACAAGCTTCCAAGCAGACTCCGCAAGTCATACATTTGGAAAGTTCATATGCCCACTGACGCTTTCTTTCCGGCATACGCGGTCCAGGTCCGAGGTCATACGTCCCATCGATTGGAATCCATGCTTTTACCTTTTTTAAGGAATCGAACATTCTGCTTCTATCCACCTGAAGGTCACGGACAACAGGGAATGTTCTCATTGGAGCAAGCTGTATAGGCTGTTCAAGCTGGTCCACCAAAGCCGTACACGATTGACGGGGCTTGCCGTTAATTACCATTGAACATGCGCCGCATACTTCTTCAAGACAGTTCATGTCCCAGGTAATTGGAGTTGTTTTTTCCCCTTTTACGTTAACTGGATTCCTGCGGATTTCCATCAATGCAGAAATCACATTCATGTTTGGACGGTAAGGAAGTTCAAATTCTTCCTGATAAGGGGCTGATTCAGTATGATCCTGGCGGGTAATGATAAAACGAACTGTTTTGTTCTCAGCCATACCTTAACTCTCCTTTTTCTTAGAATAGTCTCTCTTACGAGGCTGGATCAGTGAAACATCGATGTCCTCATAATATAGTTCAGGAGCAGAGCCGGCTCCGGTAAATTTAGCCATTGTTGTTTTCATGAATTCTTCATCATTACGCTCTGGGAAATCCGGTTTGTAATGAGCTCCGCGGCTTTCATTACGGTTATAAGCACCAAGCGTAATAACGCGTGCAAGCTGAAGCATGTTCTGGAGCTGGCGCGTGAAGGAAGCACCTTGGTTGCTCCATCTTGCTGTATCGTTGATATTAATATTTTTATAACGCTCTAGTAATTCTTGGATTTTGGCATCAGTTTGAAGGAGCTTGTCATTATAACGAACTACTGTCACGTTATCTGTCATCCATTCCCCAAGCTCTTTATGGATCACATAAGCATTCTCGGTTCCATTCATGGACATGATGCTGTTCCATTTTTCTTCCTCTTGTTTGACATGTCTGTCAAATACAGAAGATGAAATATCTTCAGACCTCTTATTCAGCCCGTTCACGTACTTAAGAGCATTAGGTCCCGCTACCATCCCGCCGTAAATAGCAGAAAGAAGGGAGTTTGCTCCCAGGCGGTTTGCGCCGTGCTGTGAATAATCACATTCACCAGCTGCAAACAATCCAGGTATGTTCGTCATCTGATCATAATCAACCCAAAGGCCGCCCATGCTATAATGGACCGCTGGGAATATTTTCATTGGGACTTTCCTTGGATCTTCACCCATGAATTTTTCATAGATTTCAATGATACCGCCAAGCTTGATATCAAGCTCTTTAGGGTCTTTATGGGAAAGGTCAAGATATACCATGTTTTCACCATTAACCCCTAGCTTTTGGTTCACACACACATCGAAAATTTCACGGGTTGCTATGTCACGCGGAACAAGGTTTCCGTATGCCGGGTACTTTTCTTCAAGGAAGTACCAAGGCTTACCGTCTTTGTACGTCCAGACACGTCCGCCTTCACCACGGGCAGATTCACTCATTAAACGCAGTTTATCATCGCCAGGCAGTGCAGTAGGATGAATTTGGATGAATTCACCGTTTGCATAAACCGCACCCTGCTGATAAACGATAGAAGCAGCAGAACCGGTGTTTATAATGGAATTGGTTGATTTACCAAAGATAATCCCCGGTCCGCCGGATGCCATAATGACAGCATCAGCAGAAAATGACTTGATTTCCATAGTTTTAAGATCCTGCGCAGTGATTCCGCGGCAGACGCCTTCGTCATCAATAACAGCACCAAGGAATTCCCAGCCTTCATACTTTGTAACAAGTCCAGCCACTTCATGGCGGCGCACCTGCTCGTCTAGAGCATAAAGCAGCTGCTGTCCAGTGGTAGCGCCTGCAAATGCAGTACGGTGATGCTGAGTACCTCCGAAACGACGGAAGTCAAGAAGACCTTCAGGAGTACGGTTGAACATTACACCCATACGGTCAAACATGTGGATAATCGATGGTGCCGCTTCACACATTGCTTTTACTGGGG
This sequence comes from Peribacillus deserti, assembly GCF_002863585.1. GTDB lineage: Bacteria > Bacillota > Bacilli > Bacillales > DSM-1321 > Paraperibacillus > Paraperibacillus deserti_A. The sequence continues at coordinate 99,292 of NZ_PGUY01000027.1, forward strand.
GCTGATTGGCTAGGAAGTCGCCGCCGTAGATAGTATCATCAAAATGGATATAAGGAGAGTCCCCTTCCCCCTTTGTGTTAACTGCTCCGTTTATGCCGCCCTGGGCACAAACTGAATGGGATCGTTTTACAGGAACTACTGAAAAAAGCTCTACTTTATGTCCTTGTTCAGCAATTTTTATAGTCGCCATTAAGCCAGCCAAACCGCCGCCGACTACAATGATTTTGCCATTGCTCAAGTCTGTCACTCCTTTTCGATATCAAAGCGTTTATGCTTTGAAAAACCTTGCATCGTATAAGTCTATAACTCTATTAAATGAAAGCGAAAATTGTACTGATTCCAACATAAGAAAGTGCTACAAAAATAACCATAGTTACATAGGTTGTGATTCTTTGAGCACGCGGAGATATGGTTAGACCCCATGTTACCAAGAATGACCATAAGCCATTTGCAAAGTGGAATGTTGTAGAAATAATACCAACTATATAGAAAGCAATCATGAATGGATTATCCAGAATGTTTGTCATCATTTCATAGTTGACTTCTACCCCTCTAGCTGCTGCAAGCCGCGTTTCCCAGATATGCCATACAACAAAAATCAATGTAATGATTCCAGTCAAGCGCTGGAACATGAACATCCAGTTACGGAAGTAGCTGTATCTGCCTACATTGTTTTTAGCTGTAAAGGCTATATAAATTCCATAAATTGCATGATAAGCTAAAGGAAGAAAAATAATGAAGGTCTCTAAAAAGATCCTGAAAGGGAGCCCTCCCATAAAATTTGCCGCTTTGTTAAATGATTCAACACCGTTTGTAGCATAATGGTTTACGATCAAGTGCTGAATAATAAATATTCCAAGCGGAATTACCCCCAGTAACGAATGCAGCCTTCGATTGGCAAACTCCCGATTTCCTGCCATAAACTTGTTATACCCCCTTGAGATTTGGCTGTTCCTGCACAAAAGTGAAATTTATCCTTGTTCAAAGGATATTCGCTACAAAACTACAAAAAAAACTATTTTGTAACATTTAATTAACATGTTCATTTTACTCCTCCCAAGATTTAGCGTCAAGAAAACGGATACACAAAATATTTGTCAAATATAAAAATTTTTATAAAAATTTCAAACTTTTAATCATATTCTCATAATCTTAGGTATTATTTTGACATAATTAATAATTTATAAGATTACATACATTTAGGGCTGTTTGCAGCCAAATAAAATTGTTATTATAGATTTAAAGAAAGAGGGGAGAACGTTGGGTAAAGAAGTCATGAATGAAACATCCGTAGAAACAGCCTCAGATCAAGACCTGAATGAACAGCCGCTCGAAGAAAAGGAGAGCCTGCCCCCTGAGAGCAAGCAGGTTCCTGTTTTTGGCTATGACCTAATCCGTGAATATCTTATGAGTGAAATCCTCGGCCAAGATGCACCGCAGCTCCTTTATTGGGGAGGGAAACAGCTAGCAAGAAAATTTCCTTTGAATACCGTTGAAGACATTTGCGGATTTTTTCATAGCGCCGGCTGGGGAGCCCTAAGCCAGAAGAAGCTATCAAAAGATGAATCCATATTTGAATTATCTGGTGATTCAGTAGCAAGACGGCTCTCTATAAATGATAAATGCCATTTTCAGCTGGAAGCAGGTTTCCTGGCCCAGCAGTTTGAACTCCAGAAAAGAGTATCCTCCGAGGCGATAGAAGAAATAAAAAAGCGAAACCGAAAAGTGACCTTTATTGTTAAGTGGGATCCTAAGGATTCGGTTTTTTAAAAAGGTATGAACCGCACCGATATTTAACGGCAAGCAGTCCCGGTCCGCCCGCGAAAAAGCAGATGACTTTTGCTGCAATCAACAGATATATGTAACAAACAAAAAAGCCAGCAGCCGGACTATGACCGACTGCTGGTTTTGTTTACGGCATTATTTTTGCTCAATGGCAAAAGCATCTGACAAATTAAAGGCTTCATGCAGGGCTCCTACCGCTTCAAGCATTTTATCCTGAGCAACAACAGTAGATACTTTGATTTCAGAAGTGCTTACCATTTTTATAGAAATTCCTTTTTGCGATAACACCTCGAACATTTCGGCCGCTACCCCTGGATTTGAAACCATTCCCGAACCAACGATCGATACCTTCGCCAGATTGCTTTCTGTTTCGATCGTTTCATACTGGATGGATTCTTTATGGCTGTTCAATACTTCCAGTGCTTCTTTAACATCTCCTGTTTTTACAGAAAATGAAAGACTCGTTTCATGTTCTGCCGTCATGCTTTGAATAATGATGTCTACGTTCACATGGCTTTCCGCTAAGGCTGTAAAGATGGAAGAAATACCTTTCTTAAGGCCAAATATAGATATTCTAGTGATGCTGTCTTCAAACGCAATTCCTCTGACAATCAAGTTTTGTTCCATAGATACTTCCTCCTCGATGATGGTTCCCGATACTCGATCCATGCTTGAACGCACTTCAAGCGGCATTTGATAATTCTTGGCAAACTCCACTGCCCTTGGATGAAGAACGCCGGCGCCAAGGTTTGCTAATTCCAGCATTTCATCATATGAAACAGAATTCAGCTTTCTTGCTCCTTCCACATATCTCGGATCTGTTGTATAAACACCGGTTACATCCGTATAAATATCACATTTCTCAGCATTCAAAGCTGCAGCAAGTGCTACGGCTGTTGTATCTGAGCCTCCCCTGCCAAGGGTTGTAATTTCTGGTCCTGATATTCCCTGAAATCCAGCCACTACCACAATTTTCCCTAAAGAGAGGGCTGTTTCAATCCGGTCAGTATCTATATCCGTAATTCTCGCGTTACCGTGAACAGACTCTGTATGTACACCGGCCTGCCAGCCTGTCAACGATATGGTTTCAAAACCTCTTTCATTCAGCTCCATTGAGAGAAGGGAAATGGTGATTTGTTCTCCTGTTGTCAGCAGCATATCCATCTCTCTTTTATTCGGAAAAGGAGAGATTTCTCTTGCCATTTCAACTAGCTTGTCAGTGGTTTTGCCCATGGCAGAAACAACGACTACGACCTCATTTCCCCGATTCACTTCTTCAAGAACACGATCCGCTACATTTTTAATTTTCTCTACACTGCCTACTGAAGTTCCTCCAAATTTCTGTACGATTCTTCCCAATTTTCCTGCCTCCCTGTTGTGGTTCCATCTGACTGTGCCTTCTTTTGTTAAGAACATACAAAAAGGCAATGAGAATGATCTCATTGCCTGTGAAGGACGTACTAAAAAAATAATACGTTAACACAGTGAGATAGCTCTCCAAGAATAAGATCTTGACAATCCTGCACTTATTCAATGCAGAACCAGCGTAACAGGTTGTGAGCCCTGTTTCGCTTCGGCGACTTCCCCTTTCCGGACTTTTCCATGAAGCTCAAACTTCTCCAAGTCCTTACTAATGAAACTCGCACCTCTATCATCACTTTAACATTGTAAAGTAATTTGAATTTATTGATGATTATAACATAGCCTGTTCAATCCAACAATACTACTCTTTTAATTTGTTAAAGAATTCTTCAGCCACATTTTTGGGAAGTCCGATTTTAATGAACTCTTCCAGTGGAGCCTCTTTCATTTTTTTCACGGAACCGAAATGTTTAAGCAGCAATTTCTTTCTCTTTTCCCCAATCCCCTGAATGTCATCAAGAATAGATTGGAAAACGTTCTTGCCTCTAAGCTGTCTATGAAAAGTAATGGCGAATCGGTGCACTTCATCCTGGATGCGCTGCAGCAGATAAAACTCCTGACTGTTTCTTTCCAGCGGCACTACCTCTAATGGATTGCCGATCATTAACTGCGAGGTTCTGTGTTTTTCATCCTTCACAAGCCCTGCCAGCGGAATCTCCAGGCCAAGCTCATTTTCAAGGACATCCCGTACACCTTCCACATGACCTTTTCCTCCATCTATAATAATTAAATCCGGTAGCGGCAGCTGTTCTTTAAGAACCCTGCTGTATCTCCGCCTGACGACTTCACGCATGGACTCATAATCATCCGGCCCTTTAACTGTTTTAATCTTATATTTCCTATATTCCTTTTTTTCCGCCTTGCCGTCTATAAAAACAACCAAAGCAGACACCGGATTCGTTCCCTGGATATTGGAATTATCAAAAGCTTCAATGCGGTGGGGTGTGAAGATGCCTAATTGATTACCCAGATTTTCAACTGCCTTAATTGTTCTTTCTTCATCCTTTTCAACTAGTGCAAATTTTTCAGAAAGAGCAATCTTTGCATTCTTGTTTGCCAGCTTTAACAAATCTTTTTTTGGACCGCGTTTAGGCTGAAGTACCTTCACTTCCAGCAGCCCTTCAGCCATTTCAGCATTCACTGAATCTGGCAGGAGAATTTCCTTCGGTTTGAAGTGATTAACCTTCGAGTAAAATTGGCCGAGATATGTCAGGAATTCCTCATCCGGTTCATTATAGAGAGGGAACATGGATACCTCGCGCTCGATCAGTTTACCCTGTCTCACAAAAAACACCTGCACACACATCCAGCCCTTATCATAAGCATACCCAAAAATGTCTCTGTCCGTAAAATCGGTCAGCGTCATTTTTTGCTTTTCCATCGTGGTTTCGATATGTGAAATTTTATCTCTGTACTCTTTGGCTCTCTCATAATCCAGCTCTTCGGCGGCAGCCATCATCTTTTCGGTAAGATCCTTCTTGATTTCCTTATAGCCGCCGTTTAGAAATCGGGTAATTTCTTCGGTGATATTTTTATACTCTTCTTCATTAATGTCATTGACACAAGGTGCAAGGCATTGTCCAAGATGATAGTATAAGCAGACACGGTCAGGAAGAGTGGTGCATTTTCTCAGCGGGTAAAGTCTGTCAAGCAGCTTTTTTGTTTCGTTCGCTGCAAACACGTTTGGATAGGGTCCAAAATATTTCCCTTTATCCTTCTTGACATTCCTGGTCGTAATCAGCCTCGGATGGCGTTCGGCTGTCAGCTTGATAAAAGGATAGCTCTTGTCATCCTTCAGCATGACATTATATTTGGGATCCCATTTTTTTATGAGATTCAGCTCCAGGATCAGTGCTTCCATATCTGAAGAGGTGACGATATACTCAAAGTCTTCTATTTCCTGGACCAGCCGGAAAGTTTTTCCGTCATGGGAGCCAGTGAAGTAGGATCTGACTCGGTTTTTTAACACCTTTGCTTTTCCTACATAAATAATCGTCCCCTGTCTGTCCTTCATCAGATAACACCCGGGCTGATCTGGAAGCAAAGCGAGCTTATGCTGAATAGTCTGGTTCACTAATTTTCACCTCAATTCTGTTTGAAATTCTTTATAAAATATGAAAACCCGCCCTAGGCGGGATTTTGTCGTTAAATAGAATATAAGTTCTATATATACAGTATAAAAAAAATCCCCTCTCCAGGCAACTGGCTAGTATTACTAACCTGTTCCCCGAAGAAGGGATATTGTAAAACAAATGCTGTCATTAAGCGTGCTTATTAATAAGCTCGGCCAAAGCTTCTTTAGGCTGGAAACCTACAACTTTGTCTACAGCCTCACCATCTTTAAATAAAATTAAAGTCGGGATACTCATGACGCCGAATTTACCAGCTGTTTCCTGGTTATCATCTACATCCAATTTTACGACCTTTACTTTGTCGCCTAATTCAGCGTCCAATTCTTCTAAAACTGGTGCTATCATCTTACAAGGTCCACACCAAGGTGCCCAGAAATCAGCTAATACTAAACCTTCGCCCGTTTCAGCTGAAAAGTTTTGATCAGTTGCATGTGTAATTGCCATGTCAAATCCTCCTAAAAAATTACTATTGATTCACTGCACACAGTATAGCATTAAATTAAATACATGCGTTAATCATTTGCCTCACAAGTAATTTACCCACAGATAATAAATAATATTCCACCCACAGCAGTATGGGGACTGTCCCCCTTTTCCCGAAATAAAACCCTGATTTAACGGGAATGATAGGCAGGTCATTTATTTCCCGAGCTTCTTTTCCAGCGCTCTGCAAGCCTGTACTATTTTTTTTTGCATATTGCGATAGTTTTCGCCAATGGAATTTGTATTCCTGTGTCGTCTATACAGTTTTATGGCTACCTAAATACAAATGAAAAACGGCCGGTTTGCGTCCGGCCGTCATTCCATGTACTTTATTAGTTAGCACTAACCTTCAGCTTCTTGAACTCTTCTGTCAGTAAAGGGAGTACTTCAAATAAATCGCCGACAATTCCATAATCCGCTACCTTAAAGATATTTGCCTCAGGGTCTTTATTAATGGCTACGATTACTTTGGAGTTCGACATTCCAGCTAAATGCTGAATGGCACCGGAAATACCGCATGCGATATAAAGATCAGGTGTTACAACCTTGCCAGTCTGCCCAATCTGCAGGGAATAATCGCAGTAATCAGCGTCACATGCACCCCGGGATGCACCCACTGCACCCCCTAGTACTTCGGCCAGTTCCTTAAGCGGCGCAAAGCCTTCTTCGCTTTTAACACCCCGGCCTCCAGCGATAATTACTTTAGCCTCGGATAAATCAACACCTTCACTCGCTTTGCGGACAACATCCTTTATGATCGTACGCAGGTTTTTAATCTCTACGGAAAGGGAAGAGGTTTCCCCAGTGCGCCCGCTGTCTTGCTGTAAGGATTCTATGTTATTAGGCCGGATGGTAATAAAAACAAGACCTTCTGTAATAATCTTCTTCTCAAATGCTTTACCAGAATAAATCGGGCGGGTAAATACGAGGTTTCCGCCAGCTTCCTCTAAGGAAGTTACGTCAGAGATCAGCCCTGAATTCAATTTACCTGCGATTCTGGGGGCGAGATCCTTGCCAAGTGCAGTATGTCCCATTACAATTCCTTCAGGGCTTTCTGATTCAATCACTGCAAGGAGTGCCTGAGAAAATCCATCAGACGTATATTGTCCAAGATCGTCATGCTCCACAGTCACCGCACGGTCAGCACCATATCGAATTAAAGCCTCAGCCAAACCGCTTACTTCTTTGCCAGCTACTACTCCAACTACTTCTCCGCCTTCTGAAATGGTTTTTGCAGCAGCAATTGCCTCAAAAGAAACATTACGTAATGATCCGTCACGAACTTCTCCTAAAACGAGAACCTTTCTAGCCATTTATATGACCTCCTGAACTTGATTTATATGCTGTCGATTAAATTACCTTTGCCTCTGAACGCAGCAAGCCCGTTAATTCTTTTACCTGATCTGCCAGATCTCCTTGAAGCACTTTGCCTGCTTCTTTCTTAGGAGGAAGGAATATCTCAATGGTTTTCGTTTTTGCTTCAACATCATCTTCTTCCAGATCCAAGTCATCCAGTTCAATCTCATCCAGCGGCTTTTTCTTAGCCTTCATGATACCTGGGAGAGAAGGATATCTAGGTTCATTCAGCCCCTGCTGTGCAGTAACCAGCAGCGGCAGCTGAGTTTCGATCGTTTCTGAATCCCCTTCAACATCCCGGATAACGCTTACATTTTGTCCTTCAATCGTTAACTTAGTGATGGTTGTGATGTATGGGATATCCAGCAGTTCAGCCACTCGGGGTCCTACCTGTCCTGACCCTCCATCAATGGCCACATTTCCGCCGATGATTAAATCAGCATCCTTATCCTTTAAGTATTCAGAAAGGACCTTAGCGGTTGTATACTGGTCACCGTTTTCTACATCATCTTCAATATTTATCAATACGGCTTTATCCGCACCCATTGCAAGGGCAGTTCTTAACTGTTTTTCTGCTTCTTCATTTCCTACAGTTACAACGGTTACTTCACCGCCATGTGCATCTCTGACCTGAATAGCTTCTTCCACAGCATATTCATCATAAGGATTGATGATAAATTCGGCACCATCTTCATTGATTTTGCCATTTGATAATGTTATTTTTTCTTCTGTATCAAATGTTCTTTTTAATAAAACATAAATATTCATGATTTTCCCTCCATTTGTGCATTATTTAAAAGATTAAGAATTTTTGTTAGAAAAAAATTTATTTACCCTTGAAATTGGGTTCTCTTTTCTCAATAAAAGCGGCTATGCCTTCTTTTGCATCTTCACTCACGAAGACTGTTCCAAAGGACTCAGCCTCTTTCTCTACTCCCTTGTAGAAGTTTTCGTGTTTTGAATAGTTTATAAGATTTATGGCTGTTTTTAAGGCAATAGGACTTTTTCTTGCAATCTTGGAAGCTAGTTCATTTGCTTTTTCGAAAAGCTCTTCTTCTTTATATGCATGGTTGGCCAAGCCAAGAGCTGCAGCTTCAATACCGGTTATGGGTTCGCTGGTAAACAGCATTTCTGCCGCTTTTGCGCTTCCTACAAAATGTGGAAGCCGCTGTGTACCTGCGAAGCCCGGCACCAATCCGAGCTGAAGTTCAGGAAGCCCGAGTTTAGCAGTTTCAGATACCAGCCGGATATGGCAAGCCATAGCAAGCTCCAGGCCTCCTCCAAGTGCTGCTCCATGAATGACTGCGATCACCGGTTTTGGGAATTGTTCGATTCTTTCAAACAGCTCCTGACCGCGGGCAGCTAATCCTGAAAACTCTTCTCCAGTTTCAATGCCCGTAAACTCTTTAATATCTGCCCCGGCTGAAAAGAATCTTCCTTCTCCCCTTAAAATGACTGCCCTTGCCCCATCATTCACTTCCAATTCATCCAGCAGGCTGGAAAGCTCCTGGAGAACTTGGGAAGAAAGGGCATTAGCCGGAGGTTTATTGATGGTAACCACGGCAACGCGTTCTTCAACGGAATAAGATAAAAATCCCATAAAAGCAACCCCCAATATGTATGATTATCATGAAAGCGAGGCGATCAGCTTCACAGCCCTATGGTTTGTAAACGCCTTTCGCCTATCAACCCCTTCCACGAATAATCTTATTATACCTTCTTTTCAAATATTTGGCTTCCGCAAGCCCTGGCCATCATATGGTGAATGGGCTTTGCCAGCTGGTTAAGATTGTATTTTTGTTCATTCATGACCCAGGTTGTAACCGTCTCATCAATAGTGCCAAAAATCATCTGGCGAGCAAGCTTCTTATCCAGTTCCTCAGAGAACTCGCCCTCTGTAATACCTTCCTGGATGATTTTCTCCATAAGGTCCAGATATCCTTTTAGAACATCATTGATCTTGATTCGCAGCTCCTTATTCGACTGCCTTAGCTCTAACTGAGTAACGATAGCTAAATGCGTGTCTTCAGATAGCTGGGCAAAATGCTGCTGTATGAGAACGAGCAGCTTATCAGAAGCTGTTTTCACCTGCTTCAGCTCAGTTTCAATGGTCTCCACGAAGGTACCCATTTTTTCTTGGAATAAAGAAATAAGGATGTCTTCTTTATTTTTAAAGTAGAGATAAATCGTTCCGTCAGCAACCCCAGCCTGTTTGGCGATTTTCGATACCTGGGCCTGGTGGTAGCCATTTTCAGCAATGACTACGACTGCTGCATCTATAATTTGTTTGAATTTCGGCCTATTGCGTTTCACAATAATCCCCTTCCAGAAAAAACTGAATGAATCATCATTCATATTTCTATAATAGTTAATAGACCCAATCATGTCAAGCAATAGCCGGAAATTTATTAGATGGAACTTGTCCCATTATCTCCAAACTAGAGCCAGGATCGGCTCAGGTCCCTAGCTATGCATTTTTCTGGTCATCCATTTTTTTCTTCTCTTCATCAACCAGAGCACGCCTCAATATCTTCCCTACAGCTGTTTTCGGCAGCTCTTCTCTGAATTCGTAGATTCTCGGGACTTTATATGCTGCAAGATGCTTCCGGGCATAAGCATTCATTTCCTCTTCCGTAAGCTGTTTTCCCTCTTTAAGGACAATGTAAGCCTTGACCGTTTCACCACGGTAAGGATCTGGAACCCCTGCAACCACAGCTTCCAATACAGCTTCATGTTCATATAGTACCTCTTCGATTTCTCTCGGATAAATGTTAAAGCCCCCTGCTATGATCATGTCTTTCTTTCTATCAACGATATAAAAATATCCCTTATCATCATAGTACCCTATATCACCTGTTAGAAGCCAGCTATCCTTAAAAGTCTGTTCTGTATCTTCCGGTCTGTTCCAATATCCTTTCATCACCTGCGGGCCTTTTACTGCCAATTCTCCAATTTCGTTTGGGCCGAGTTCTTCGCCAGTTTCCATCGATAATATGGCAGCAATGGTATCAGGCCACGGAACACCTATACTTCCCTTTACCCTTGGACGGTCCCAGAGAAAATTAGAATGTGTGACTGGTGAGGTTTCCGTCAATCCATATCCTTCGACCAGCTTTCCGCCTGTGAGTTTCTCAAACCTTTCCTGCACTTCAACTGGAAGGGGCGATGACCCGCTTATGCAGGCTGTAATAGAGGAGACATCAAATTTATGAAGATCCGGATAATTAAGTATAGCTATATACATGGTTGGTGCTCCAGGAAATAACGTCGGCTTTTCCTTGTGTATAGTCTTTAAAGTGGTTAAAACATCGAATTTAGGAAGAAGGGTCATCTTACGGCCTTCCATAATTGAAAAAATCATCACGGTTGTCATTCCAAACACATGAAAAAAAGGCAATATTCCTAAAATATTGTGGCCTTTTTCTTTATCCTTGTACAGCCATGCCGAACACATTTCCGCATTGGCCACAAGATTTTTATGTGTAAGCATTACGCCTTTAGGATAACCAGTCGTGCCTCCGGTATATTGCAGCAGGGCTAAATCCTCGTCTACATCAATATCAAGGGCTGGTTCGTCAGGAACGCCCATTTTCATAATTTCCGTAAATAAATGGTGATTGCCCTCATGCTTAACCTTAACCACCAAACCATATTGCTTCTTTTGAATAAATGGATAAACGACATTCTTCGGAAAAGGCAGATAATCTTTTATTGCGGTTACAATAATATGCTGAAGACTGGTTTGCGGCATTATTTTGGCTGCTCTGGGAAACAGGATATCAAGAGTAAGGATCACTTTAGCTCCAGAATCTTTCATTTGATATTCTAATTCACGTTCCATATACAAGGGATTAGTCTGTACAACCACTGCACCAGCCATTAATGAACCAAAATACGCAATGACGGATTGTGGAGTATTTGGCAGCATAATCGCGACCCGGTCTCCCTTTTCAATACCGAGACTTTTTAAATAACACGCAAATTTTAGAGCTGACTCATAAATGGATTTATAAGATATTTCTTTTCCCATAAAATGAATAGCACTCTTCTCGGGAAACTTTGCCGCTGACTGCTTTAAATAATTCTGCAAAGGCTCTCCGCTATACTCAAGTTCAGCAGGTATTTCTTCGGGGTAATGCTGCAGCCATAATTTCTGTTCGTTCAAATAATTCGCCTCCTTTTCATACAAGTTATTCAAATTTTCTAACTTTTCTACGTTTAATTATATTATATGGTTGAATTCTTTGACAATTGTTTGAGGATATTTACCTATAAAAAATCCCTTGGTTCTATAGACCAAGGGACCCTTAATTAGTTTGCAAAGAATAGCATATAAACGATTCCTATTACCATAAATGTTCCACAAAGCATAAGCAAAATTTTAGCCAGCTTCTCCAAGTGCCTCTCCCCTTTATGATATGCCGGCACCAATCACATAGGATAATCCAACGGAAATAACCATGGATATCAATCCTACAGCCCGGTTGTCTTTAGCAATCTGTTCATCAATATTAAAGCTTGGAGTCAGAAATTCAAAAATGAAATAACCGGCAAGTAAAAGAAGAAAACCGAAAACACCCCAGCCAATCATGATGACTAACGAGTCATTTTGAAGGATGGAATGGCGGAAGATGTTAGCAATCCCAAAAATTTTCCCTCCCGTTGCCATTGCAACAGATAAATTTCCTTTTTTGATCTCTTCCCAGTTCTGGTACTTCGTTACGAGTTCAAAGACTGCGAGAAAAACAATGCAGCATAATACTACAACACTGTAGTATGCGGTAAGGTAAACAAACTCATTGCCCCATAATTTATCCATAATATATCCCCTGCTTATTTAAACTCGACAACGGTTACTCCGCTGCCGCCTTCACCAGCTTCTCCAAATCTGATCCTTTTCACAGAACGATGATTCTTCAGATATTCCTGGACTCCCTGTCTCAATGCTCCGGTCCCTTTTCCATGGATAATGGAAACCCTCGGATATCCGGCAAGGAGGGCATCATCGATATATTTCTCTACTCTTAGCAAGGCATTTTCATACCGTTCACCACGGAGATCAAGTTCAAGGCTGACATGGTAATCCTTCCCTCTCACAGTTGCCAGAGGCTTAGTTTGTACCTGCTTGGGAGTACCTAGATATTCAAGATTAGCTTCATTCACTTTCATCTTCATAATGCCAATCTGTACCTGCCACTCCGCAGCAGAAACCTTTTCAACCAAATGTCCTTTCTGGTCAAAGGTCACTACCTTAACCTCATCACCTGGCTGGAATTCCTTTTTCTTCGAAGGTGCTGCTGCCTTTTTAGATTTCTTAATCAGCGGAGCAGCCTCTTCAAGCCGTTTTCTGGCATCAATCAGCTCATGCTCTTTCACTTCAGCATTTTTCTCAAGCCGCAGCCTTCGAAGATCGTTCATAACTTCTTCTGCCTCGGCCTTCGCTTTGTTAACCACTTCTACCGCTTCCCGCTGTGCCTTTTCGGTAAGCTCGTCTTTCCTGCTGTAGTATTCGGCCATCTGTTTTTGAAGGTCCTTATGAATCTTTTCGGCATCCTTCAGGAATTCATTCGCTTCCTCGCGATCTCTTTCTGCTTGTTTGCGGCTTTCTTCAAGAGAAGCTATCATGTTTTCCACTTTGTTCGTTTCGGTTCCGATATAGCCTTTAGCATCCCTGATGACCTTCTCATCTAACCCAAGCCGCTTAGAAATTTCAAAAGCGTTGCTGCGTCCTGGAATACCTATAAGCAGCTTATAGGTGGGGCTGAGGGTCTCCACATTAAATTCGACACTCGCATTGACTGCGCCCTTCCGGTTATAGCCATATGCTTTCAATTCCGGATAATGAGTGGTCGCAATGACTCTCGCTCCCTTTTCATATACGGTGTCAAGAATCGAAATAGCCAGGGCTGCACCTTCTTGAGGATCCGTCCCTGCACCTAATTCATCAAAAAGAACCAGGCTCCGATGATTAACGGATTTCAATATATCTACAATGTTCACCATATGGGAGGAAAACGTACTCAAGCTCTGTTCAATGCTCTGCTCGTCCCCGATGTCAGCATACACTTCTTCAAATACAGCAGCCTCCGAGCCATCGAGCACAGGAATCTGAAGGCCTGCCTGAACCATGAGGGTACAAAGTCCAATGGTCTTTAGAGTTACGGTTTTTCCTCCTGTATTCGGCCCTGTGATAACAATGGATGTATAATCCTCGCCTAAAATGATGTCATTGGGAACTACAACTTTAGGGGAAATCAGCGGATGCCGTGCCTTAAAGAGCTTTACCCTGCCCTCACTATTAAGCTTGGGCTTAGAGCCTTTGATCTCGCTGCTATACCGTGCTTTGGCAAACATAAAATCCAGGATGGCCAGCACTTCAACGTTTGCCAGCAGCTCCGAAGCATGTTCCCCCGTCAGCGCTGAAAGCTCGGAAAGAATCCGCTCTATTTCCTGCTGCTCTTTAATCCTGATTTCTTGAAGGCCATTATTCAAATCCACCACTGTTTGCGGCTCAATAAACAAGGTCTGTCCCGAAGATGATTGGTCATGGATGATTCCGCCATACACACTGCGGTACTCCTGCTTTACCGGTATAACAAAGCGGTCATTACGGATGGTAATGATTGCATCGGAGAGCATTTTCTGTGCATTTGAGGATCTGATCATACTCTCCAGCTTTTCTCTAACCCTTGCTTCGTTCGTTCTAAGCTGGGTTCTTAAAGATTTCAGCCTGTCGCTTGCTGAATCCATCACTTCGCCTATATCGCTTATAGCATTCACTATTGGACGTTCAAGATCTGGCAAAGGTGTGATCGATTGGATATATTCTGCTGTAAGCGGCAGCTCCGTTCCATTCTCAATCATTTCTTCGATAAACTTAGTCAGGATTCTTCCTGCCCGGAGCGTGCCTGCGATCTCATTCAGCTCACCGGGACTGAGTATACCTCCAATCTGGGCACGCTTTGCATGCGGTTTTATATCAAAGATTCCGCCAAGCGGAACATTTCCTCTTAAACGAATGATCTTTGCAGCTTCATCTGTTTCTTCATGCAGTCTGACTACTTGCTCAAAGTCGGAAATAGGCAGCAGCCTGCCTGCCTTTTCTTTACCTAAAGAAGACGAAGCGAATTTAGCAAGTTGTTCTATGATTTTATGAAACTCCAGGGTTTTTAACGCTTTTTGGTGCATGGAGTTCAAGCCCCCTCCTTATGTTCTGTTAATCGTTTCTTTTTAGAAACGCCAATAATTCATCTGGTGTCTTAGTATTTAATATCGTATCCTTTTTCAGCCAGCCCTTCATTGCAGCGGATACCCCTATCTCCATATCATCAAGCATGGAGATGTTATGGGCATCGGTATTAACTGCAATGGTCACACCTGCCTCCTGTGCTTTCTTTAAATGCTCAGCGGCAAGGTCCAATCTATTCGGGTTTGCATTCAGTTCCAGCGCCGTATTGGTTTCCTTTGCCAGCTGAATCAGCATGTCCATATCGACCGCGTAACCCTTTCTCCGGCCTATGACTCTGCCTGTTGGATGAGCAATTAGATCCACATGCGGATTCATTAGCGCCGTTTTGAGACGTTCCATAATTTTTTCCTTAGGCTGGGAAAAAATAGAGTGAATGGACGCTATGACGATGTCCATCTCCTTCAGGAGCTCATCATCATAATCAAGAGTGCCATCTGGAAGGATATCCATCTCAATTCCAGATAGAATCAATATATCGTCATATTTATCATTTAATCTGCGTATGATTTCCTTTTGTTCTCTCAGGCGTTCTGGTGTTAACCCGTTAGCCACTTTGAGATATTGGGAATGATCAGTGATGGCCATATATTTATAGCCTTTCGCCCTGCACGCTTCTATCATTTCTTCAATAGAATGGCCGCCGTCACTCCAGGTAGAGTGCATGTGAAGATCCCCCTGGATATCTTCGGACCTAACCAATCCATAACCTTCTTTAAATAGATCCACCTCTGTTCCATCTTCACGAAGCTCCGGAGGAATGAGCGGCAGGCCAAAGTGACGATAGAACTCTTCTTCAGATTGAAAGGTCCGTACTTCGCCTGTTTCGATATTTTCGACTCCATACTCACTGATTTTTTCTCCACGTTCCTTCGCAAGCTGCCTCATCCGGACATTATGGTCTTTGGAACCTGTAAAATGATGGAGTGTTGTGATGAATTCCTCCGGCTTTACCAATCTGAAATCAACAGATATTTCATAATCGTAAGCTAATGTAACAGATACTTTGGTATCTCCCGCCGCTATCACATTCTTTACCTGAGGCATGGCTAAAATCTGATCCTTAACAATCCCTGGTTGGTTTGTAGCAATAATAAAATCAAGGTCTTTTACCGTTTCTTTCACTCTTCTGATACTGCCTGCTTTTGAGTATCTCTCAATCGCCTTCATGTTTTGAACAGAAATTTCAACTTCCTCCACAATCGGCAGCATCATGGCAAGCGGAAGCCGTTCAGGCCTGCTCCCAAATTCTGCAATAGCAGCAAGTATTTTTTCTTCGGTTTTCTTACCGAAGCCGGCAAGATGCTGTACCTTCTTTTCTTCGCAGGCTGCTTTTAAATCTTCTATACTTTCAATATGGAGTTCTTTATAAAGCTTAGCGATTTTTTTACCGCCCATTCCTGGCAGCTGCAGAAGCGGTATTAATCCTTTTGGCACTTCTTCCTGCAGTTCAGCGAGTACAGCCGACTTGCCGTCCCTTATAAATTCATCTATAACAGCAGCTGTACCTTTCCCGATTCCTGAAAGCGCTGTAAAATCACCAATTTCAAATAGGCTACGATCATCCGTTTCCAAGGCGCCGGCAGCTTTTCGGAATGCAGCTACTTTAAACTGGTTCTCACCCTTAAGTTCCATATATATAGCAATCGTTTCAAGCAAATGTACAATATCTTTTTTATTAATAGACATATAAAATCACCTCGAAAATTCGCAGGGTATAGTTAATGAATTCATTTAGGGAGAAACACCCTTTTTAATCACACTTCTTTAAAGATACATGTAATTTGCATACCAGGCAACATAACTGCGTACCTGAGCCAGGATAGCAGCCCCGCCTGAATATATTTTTAAGGTATCCCTAATCTCAGGGAGTTATATTAAAGTTGACCAATGAATTCCTCACAAAAGAAAAACTCCCCTTAAAAGAGAAGTTACATTGGAATGTATTTAAACCAGAGATCTTTAATAGTCGCAGAAAGAACAGGGGTATTTTTAACCATTGCATTCGCTATGAATGAGTCATTCAGCGGTCCTTGCACAGCCTGGATAGGCAGCAGTGCTGCAATGTAAAGAAGAATAAATAGAATTAAATATACTTCTACAAATCCCAATATTGCACCGCCTAATCTGTTCAGCTGCTTTAAAATTGGGATATGAGCAATAAAATCCAGCATGGCACCGATTAGCTGCCAAACGATTTTGACGCTAAAGAATATGATTGCAAAAGCAATAGCATTATAATAAGCCTCATCAATTCCTGAGGCACCCAATATCATTTTCATAGAGTCTGTATTTCCTAAGGTAGGGAAGGGAATCCAGAGCTTTATTTTTGGCGCAAGATCATCATAGTATATATATGCGGATATAAAGGAGACTATAAATCCCGTGAGGTGGACTAATTGAAGAATAAACCCCCGCCGCAGGCCTATTAATAGACCCAAAATAAGAACTGCAATTATTATTAAATCAAGCATTCACTCTTCAATCCTTTTCGCTTCTGATTAACATTTTAAGCTGTTCAAGTTCATCTTTTACTTTTAAATAATCATGCATCACATTAACAGCAGTCAGAACTGCCACCTTGCTGACATCAAGCCTTGGATTCTTCGAATTTATATCACGCATCATGTCATCAACCATGGAAGCCACAATACGAATATGACTTGAACTTTCTGCTCCAACAATGGTATATTGCTGTCCATATATATCAACTGTTATTTTTCTTTTACTATGGTCTGACAAATTGATGCCCCCAATCTAAAAAATCCTAATCTATATCATACCATGAAGGTTTTACCCTTGAAAAGCACGACAACCCTTTTTACTGGCATTTCTCTAGGAAATTTGTCAATAAATGAGAAAATAAAGTAGAAACCAAATATTTTACCCTGCATGATCCATAATCGTTTAAAGGAGTTATTTCGTATGTCTAATTCTGTATTAGTTCTTGATTCTGCAACCATTTTAAAAATGAAGTCGCATTACATCTCTTCTCTTGCTGAAAAGGTCCCTCCAGGCGGCATCTTTTCGGCAAAACTGCAAGGATGCTCAATCACTGCATACAAATCAGGGAAGGTTCTTTTTCAAGGCCCTGCAGCAGAAGCTGAATCTGCAAAATGGGGTTCAGCACCGAAGGGAAGTGCTGCACCCGCAAAATCTCTTTCCTCTGTAAAAACCCATGAGTACTCACCCCCAAAGAATGTGGCAGAGTTATCTTTGATTGGTTCGGATGAGGTAGGAACAGGGGATTTTTTCGGCCCTATGACAGTCGTTGCAGTTTATGCGAGCACAGCGCAGCTTCCCCTTCTTAAGGAACTTGGGGTAAAGGATTCTAAAAATCTAAAGGATCCGCAGATTATCGAAATTGGCTCCCAGATCAAGGATGTAGTTCCTTATAGTTTATTGGTCTTGGATAACGAAAAATATAATGAAATGCAGGCTAAAGGGATGTCTCAGGGAAAAATGAAGGCCCTTCTCCACAACCAGGCCATTAAAAAACTGCTTCAAAAAATTTCTCCTGAGACACCGGATGGAGTCCTCATTGATCAGTTTGCCCAGCCTGGAGTCTTTTTCAATTATTTAAAGGGTATCGAACGTTTCAAAGCAAAAAACATCTACTTGAGCACTAAAGCGGAGGGATTGCATCTGAGTGTCGCCGCTGCCTCCATTCTTGCCCGATACGCCTTCGTAAAACACTTTGAATTACTAAGCGAAAAAGCAGGGTTCACCCTGCCAAAAGGTGCGGGACCGGCTGTGGATATTGCCGGAGCAAGACTTCTATATGAAAAAGGTGAAGAGGGATTGAGCCAGTTTACTAAGATGCATTTTGCGAATACAGAGAAAGCGAAAGCAATTTTTAGAAAAAAATACAAATCCTAATCCATTAAAAAGCCTGTTTATTGCTAGTATAATAACCAGGCTTTTTTTTAAAAGATCACTCTTTATCCGGAACTCTAAACTGACGGGATGCAAATTCCCTGTATAGCTCATGCGTTTGCATTAATTCACTATGTGTTCCCTTCCCGGTTACCCTGCCCTTTTCAAGGAAAACGATTTGGTCAGCATCAATGACTGTTGAAAGCCGGTGGGCAATAACGATTGTTGTTCTTCCCTTCATTAAATTTTCAAGGGCATCCTGAACCACAATTTCCGACTTGCTGTCTAAGCTCGATGTTGCTTCATCCAGCATTAATATATTGGGCTTACGCAGGAGCGCCCGTGCAATTGCAATCCTCTGACGCTGCCCCCCTGACAGCTTGATTCCCCGTTCCCCAACCTCGGTATCATATTTATCCGGTAGTTCCTGTATGAATATATCTGCGTAAGCCATCCCCGCAGCTTCTCTTAATTCTTCATCGGAAATTTCCCTATTGACTCCGTAACAGATGTTTTCTCTTATAGTGCCGGCAAGGATGGGACTCTCTTGCGATACATATCCAATTTGGCTTCGCCAGGAGCGGAGCGAAATATCCTGGATAGAAAGGTCTCCAATCAGTATCTCACCTGAATCCGGCAGATAAAAACGTTCCAGAAGGGAGAATAAGGTCGTTTTTCCGCTCCCGCTTGGACCGACGATAGCTGTAACGGAATTTGGCCGTACAGAGAAAGAGATTGACTTTAAGATAGGGTCAGCAGAAGATGGGTAACCGTAAGATAAATCTTTCAAGGTTAAAGGCTGATGAATAGTAAACTCCTTTAATCCTAGGTTGAGATCTTCTACATCTAAAGATAATATCCCCATAATTTTCTCTGTAGCGCCCATCGTTTTTTGAAACTGTGTAAAAAACGATGCTATAGACGTGATAGGCATTATGATCTGGAATAAATAAATAAAGAAAGCTGCAAGCTCTCCGGCAGTCATAGCTCCGGAAGATACCCTGAGGCCTCCATAGCCGATGATCAAAACAAGAACCACGATAATGATCGAGGAGATGAGAGGCGATAAAATAGCCTGTATGACTCCCTCTCTAATTCCCAGAGCAAAAAGCTTATTTATTCCTTTCTTTCCGCGGTTATATTCCATAGTCTCTGCGTTATAAGCTTTAACAAGCCTTATTTCTGCAAGGACCCGGGTTAAGCTTGCTGAAAAACCCGCCGTTTCGTCCTGGATTCCCTTTGAGATCTTGATCATCTGCCTTCCAACCGGAATTAGAACCAGCATTGAAAGTGGAATGATGGAAAACATGACAAGTGTAAGCGGCCAGTCAAGAAAGAAGAGTACGCCGATCGTCCCTAATATAGAAATGATCCCTGTGATAAAGCCTACTAGATGCTCCGTAATAAGATTTTTAATAACACCAGTATCATTTGTCATCCTGCTGACTGTATCACCGGTCTGATGTGTATCATAATAAGAAACTTTAAGGACTAAGAGTTTACTCCAAAGCCGGTCACGCAGAGAGGATATGACATGCTGCCCCACACGAGTCAGCAGATAGACAGAAACGGCACCTGAAGCCGCTTGTATCAGAAATGCCGATGCAATCCACCCTATATTTCTTCCGCTTAGTGACTGAAGGGACCCCTGGTCAATCAGTTTACTGGTAAGCAGGGGAATAGCCAGCCCTGCTGTGGTTGTCAGCAGGCTCAGAACCATGGCGATACTTAGTAATAGCCTGGGCGGCCCAGTTTCTTTAATAAGCTGTATAAGCAGCTTCCAGCTCGATTTTTCTTCACTTTCATTCATGTTTAAGCGGCCTCCTGGCGAATAGTAAGGAATATTGTCATAAGATTATATTTCACTTCTTAAGGCTGTATTTCCTCTTTTATCTCTTTTATAGGAATAAAAAAAAGACCGTTTCATACAGTCCCTGTCGGAGCCACAAAAAAGGCTGCTCGTTCTAGCTTAGGCTAAAAAATCCATACGTAATCTCACGGAGTAAAAAGTTATGATACCAGCTGCTATTATACAGATTTTCTCCTGCCCGATCATCGAAGTTTTTTATCTACATCCGCCTCCTCAACTTTAGAATGATAAATTATCAGCACATGCAGAATCACTCCATAAGAAGCTATATACTTCGTAACCAACCAAATTATTACATCAATTCCATAATTTCGGACTAGATTGATTGTTGATTAACATCAATATTTTGTTCCAGCCTATACATAACTTGTGCATAAAAAAAGCCGCCGCAATATGCGAACAGCTTTTTTTTATCGTATGACCCCTACGGGATTCGAACCCGTGTTACCGCCGTGAAAGGGCGGTGTCTTAACCGCTTGACCAAGGGGCCGGAGTGATGGGCCTAAATGGACTCGAACCATCGACCTCACGCTTATCAGGCGTGCGCTCTAACCAGCTGAGCTATAGGCCCAAATATGGAGCGGGTGATGGGAATCGAACCCACGACATCAGCTTGGAAGGCTGAGGTTTTACCATTAAACTACACCCGCAGCTTATAAGTAACTTTTCAACCGATCAAAGTGGCATTAACCGGCTGAACTTAATATTGCGGGGACAGGATTTGAACCTGCGACCTTCGGGTTATGAGCCCGACGAGCTACCAGACTGCTCCACCCCGCGACGATATAAAATAATTCATTTTGTTTATGCTATGATTCCTAATTACGACTGTCCCGATTTCAGAAAGCACATTCAAGCAGAAGCTCAATCGGTACAACACGAAGCTTATTCATCGGAAGCGTTGCTCGTTGCTCCACCCCGCGACGGTAATAAACATTTAATTGATAAAAAGTGGAGGAGGTAGAGGGATTCGAACCCCCGCGGGCTTTTACACCCCTGTCGGTTTTCAAGACCGATCCCTTCAGCCAGACTTGGGTATACCTCCGTATTGAATGGACCTTGTAGGACTCGAACCTACGACCGGACGGTTATGAGCCGTCTGCTCTAACCAACTGAGCTAAAGGTCCACTTTATGGATAGCGGCAGAGGGGATCGAACCCCCGACCTCACGGGTATGAACCGTACGCTCTAGCCAGCTGAGCTACGCCGCCATAATATAATCATATTAAAATTTTGGTGGAGCCTAGCGGGATCGAACCGCTGACCTCCTGCGTGCAAGGCAGGCGCTCTCCCAGCTGAGCTAAGGCCCCATAAATATTAATGGTCGGGAAGACAGGATTCGAACCTGCGACCCCTTGGTCCCAAACCAAGTGCTCTACCAAGCTGAGCTACTTCCCGATATATGGCGCGCCCGAAAGGAGTCGAACCCATAACCTTCTGATCCGTAGTCAGACGCTCTATCCAATTGAGCTACGGGCGCATATAAAATAAATGTAAAAGTGCGGGTGAAGGGAGTCGAACCCCCACGCCGTAAGGCGCTAGATCCTAAGTCTAGTGCGTCTGCCAATTCCGCCACACCCGCATATTCATAATGGTGAGCCATGAAGGATTCGAACCTTCGACCCTCTGATTAAAAGTCAGATGCTCTACCGGCTGAGCTAATGGCTCATACGTAATGTAAATTCCGCTGATAAAATTTAGTGTTAATAAACTAAATATACTCAAGGGAGTAACCCGTGACGACACTCAAGTCTCAGACCGTTTCTCAAGCAGCAGCTCGACTTGAGCGCTGTAGTTAGAGCTTCGAAGCGTATTCGATCGTGCTCTACCGGCTGAGCTAATGGCTCGTACAATTATTAGCGACAAAAGCTATTATATCGTTTATCAGTCTAACAATCAACAGGGAAAAAGTGGTGCCGGCAAGAGGACTTGAACCCCCAACCTACTGATTACAAGTCAGTTGCTCTACCAGTT
>NZ_PGUY01000028.1 GCF_002863585.1 Peribacillus deserti
AACAGTGTAGCCAAGAGTGAATAAAATGACTCTTTCTTTTTACACAATTATACGGACTTAATCTGTTTTTATGAGGGGAAACTGGAATTTAAGAGAGGTAGATGGAGATTTATGCGGAAGAACAAAAATGCCTGCAGATTTGTCAGCCCCCGTAAGAACTTCCGTCGATACGTCGAACCCAAAGGCAAAAAAAACCTGGCAGAAACACTCTACCAGGTTTTGTTCAATCAGCTGCTTTTTAATTTTTCAAGTTCAACAAGGAATTTTGAATTTAAAACCTTTATGTAGGTCCCTTTCATACCAAGCGAACGAGATTCGATTACTCCGGCACTTTCGAGTTTTCTTAAGGCATTTACAATTACTGATCTTGTAATGCCGACACGGTCCGCAATCTTTGATGCAACCAGCAGGCCTTCATTGCCTTTTAATTCTTCAAAGATGTGTTCAATCGCTTCCAGCTCGCTATAAGAAAGTGAGCTGATCGCCATTTGTACAACAGCCTTGCTTCGTGCTTCCTCTTCAATTTCTTCAGCTTTTTCACGAAGAATCTCCATACCTACTACAGTCGCACCGTATTCAGCCAGGATCAGGTCATCGTCATGAAACTTTTCTTCTAAACGTGCTAAGATCAGTGTTCCAAGACGCTCTCCGCCTCCAATGATTGGGACAATTGTAGTCAGGCCTGATTGGAACAGCTCTTTATTTTCTACAGGGAATGCTGTATAGACGCTATCAATATCGATATTCGAAGATGTTTCTTGAATGGTTGATAAACCTTTAATATATTCTTCAGGAAACTGGCGGTCCTCCAGCATCTGTTTCATACGCTCATTTTCGATTTGCTGGTTGATAGAAAAGCCGAGAAGCTTCCCTCTTCTACTGACAACAAATACGTTTGCTTCAATTACTTCACTCAAGCTTTCAGCCATTTCTTTAAAGTTAACAGGCTTTCCCGCAGAGCTTTGAAGCATGCTGTTAATCCTTCTTGTTTTAGATAATAAATTCATTCTTATTTCCTCCTACTTACAACCACATTCAAGGATATGATTGGGTTTCTTTTACTTTTTCTAGTACATGAATATTACTGTATCAAGAGGAAAGCTCTGAAACACCCATTTGAATACTACCCTTCACATACTTATTCAAACGTACTGCTTAAACCCGCTTACAATATAAACTGGCTTAAATCTTTATTTCGTGATATCGTTCCAAGCTTTTCCTCAACATATTGAGGGGTAATGGTGATTTTCTCCATTGTTATATCAGGAGCTTCAAAGGACAGGTCCTCAAGCAGCTTTTCAAGGATCGTATGAAGCCTGCGCGCTCCAATGTTATCCGTGTTTTGGTTTACATCATAAGCTACTTCTGCGATTCTACGAATAGCATCGTCAGAAAATTCTATTTGTATACCTTCCGTTTCCAATAAAGCCGAATACTGCTTAAGCAGAGCATTGTCTGGCTCATGAAGGATCCGCACGAAATCATCAACGGTCAGCTTCTTAAGTTCTACCCTTATCGGAAAACGCCCCTGGAGTTCTGGGATTAAGTCAGAAGGCTTAGACATATGGAATGCCCCTGCTGCAATGAACAACACGTGATCTGTTTTCACAGAGCCGTATTTAGTCATTACTGTAGAACCTTCCACTACAGGAAGGATGTCACGCTGTACGCCTTCCCTCGAAACATCTGCAGATGATCCGCCGGACTGTTTGCTGGCGATCTTATCGATTTCATCGATAAATATAATTCCGTTTTGTTCAGCACGGTATACAGCTTCTTCGGTTACATCATCCATGTCAATAAGCTTGTTAGCCTCTTCACTGGTGAGTACCTTCCTAGCTTCGCTGACACTGAGCTTCCTTTTCTTCCTCTTTTTAGGCATAAGGCTGCCTAAAGCATCCTGCATATTCATGCCCATCTGTTCCATCCCGGATCCTTGAAGCATATCGAACATGGACGGCTGCTGCTCCTCTACCTCGACCGTTACCATTTCCTGCTCTAATTCTCCGGCAGCAAGTTTATATTCTACTGCTTTTCTCTTCTCATGTATAGAATAATCTTCTGAATCTGATTCAGATTCCTGCTCAGCCTGCATATTTCCGCCAAACAGCATCTCAAGCGGGTTCTTAAAATTAGCCGTTTTCTTGGCTGAAGGCACCAGCAATTCAACAAGGCGTGCATTCGCATTACGTTCTGCCCGTTCCTTCACCGCTAGCATCCTATCTTCCTTCACAAGACGGACAGATGTTTCCACCAGGTCACGGACCATCGATTCAACATCGCGGCCTACATAGCCTACTTCAGTAAATTTAGTGGCTTCTACCTTAACGAAAGGAGCCCCGACAAGTTTAGCCATCCTCCGTGCTATTTCCGTCTTCCCGACACCGGTTGGTCCAATCATTAAAATATTTTTAGGAACCACTTCGTCCCTCAGCTTATCTCCAAGCAGCATTCTTCTATATCGATTACGAAGGGCGATGGAAACAGCCCGTTTTGCATCATTCTGCCCGACAATATATTGGTCCAGCTTTTCTACAATTTGTCTTGGGGTCATATTTTCCTTAGTGTTTTTCATATCCCCACTCCTTTTTTGATTAGCTGTTAAACTTGCCTGTTGATTGGGGTGAAGGGAGCTTTCCCGACATACTGGGCCCCCTTTAGGATATGTGCCTGCAGGTGGTCTCCCATGAATCCGCGTTCCGTGAGGATTCGCGCTCCTTCCATCAATCAACACTGTACCAAACTCTCCGGTGAGCTTTAGAAAACCTTATGATTAAAGCTCTTCAACGATAATATTCGAATTTGTATACACACATACTTCAGATGCAATTTCAAGGGACGCCTTAGCGATGTCCCTCGCTGTTAAATGATCGCCTGAATATCTTTTCAAAGCCCTGCCTGCAGAAAGTGCATAATTCCCCCCAGAACCAATGGCAAGTATGCCGTCATCCGGTTCTATGACTTCCCCAGTACCTGACACGAGCAGCAGATCATTTTTGTCCATGACAATCAGCATAGCTTCCAATTTGCGCAGAACCTTATCACTTCTCCATTGCTTAGCAAGCTCGACTGCTGCTCTTTGAAGATTGCCATTATATTCTTCCAATTTTCCTTCAAACATTTCAAACAGCGAAAACGCGTCGGCTACCGAACCAGCAAACCCTGCCAGGACTTTACCGTTAAAAATTTTCCTCACTTTTCTTGCCGTGTGCTTCATGACGACAGCATTGCCGAATGTTACCTGTCCGTCTCCAGACATTGCACACTCTCCTTTGTGATGAACCGCGAATATCGTAGTAGCATGAAAATTACCCATATTGTTCTCCTTTCAGACACTTCTTCTGTGATCACAGCCTGACAGCCAGCTGAATCAGCCAGAAAAGTTTATGCTCTCGGGTGCGCCGATTGATACACCTTTTTGAGCTGTTCCTTTGTAACATGTGTATAGATCTGTGTAGAAGAAATTTCCGAATGGCCTAAAAGCTCCTGAACGGTTCTCAGGTCTGCGCCATTATTCAACAAATGTGTAGCAAATGAATGTCTGAGCATATGCGGATGAAGACTTTTGTTATTTGCCGTCTTTTTTATGATCTGGTCCAATATGTAACGGACTCCCCTTGGAGTTAGAGGTCCGCCTTTAGAATTGACAAACATATAATCATGGGCAGCACTATTTTTCATTAACTGCTTTCTAGAAGACATATATGTTTGCAGGGCATCCTTTGCATAATCCCCAAAAGGCACATATCTGTCCTTTCTGCCTTTTCCATGTACAAGCATCGTGCCAATGGTAAAATCAATATCCTTTAGCTTAAGGTCACAGCATTCACTTACCCTGATTCCCGTTCCATATAACAATTCAAGAAGGGCTTGATCCCTCAGGCCGAGGAGGCTGGTATCACTTACATTGAACAAAGGCTCCAAATCCTCCTCATATAAAAACCGGGGGAGTTTGTGGTCCTTTTTTGGCAGTGAAACTAAAGCAAAGGGGTTTTCCTTCACCATGCCTTCCCGCATCATAAATTTATATAAGCTACGCAAGCTTGAAGTTTTTCGGGCTATAGTTTTTTTGGCCAGCTTTCTTTCATGCAGGCTGGTTAAAAACAAACGCGCATCAAAATACTCTACTGTGCCAAACTCAGAAATTTTATGCTCATTCATAAAATTAAGGAACTCATCTATATCTCTCCGGTAATTAACAATGGTATACTGCGAACAATTTTTTTCAACCTGAAGGTATTCCATATAAGAATTAACGGCATTGTTCACACTTTCCATACGTTCACCTCACAAAGCTACTAAATATTATCATAGTTTATAGAGACAGGCAATTAACTTTACAAATTTTTCACAAATTTCTGAATTGTTTCTAATGCTCTGTTAGCATGCATTTCATTGCGGTCTTTTTTTGCTTTTATTCTCTGCTCCAAGTCTGGGAACAGCCCAAAATTCGCATTCATTGGCTGGAAGTTCTTTGTATTTGCAGCTGTAATATAGCGTGCCATGCTTCCCATTGCTGTTTCAGCCGGGAATATCACAGGTTCTTCACCTTTAATGAGCCTTGCAGCGTTAATGCCTGCAACTAAGCCTGAAGCCGCTGATTCCACGTATCCTTCTACACCCGTCATTTGTCCGGCAAAGAACAAGTCTTTACGGGCTCTAAGCTGGTATGTCGGGTCAAGCACCTTTGGAGAGTTAATAAATGTGTTGCGGTGCATAACGCCATAACGGACAATTTCCGCATTTTCCAAGCCGGGGATCAGCTGGATAACTTCCTTTTGCGGCCCCCATTTTAGATGAGTTTGAAAACCTACTATATTATATAAAGTTCCTGCTGCATCGTCCTGTCTTAGCTGAACAACTGCATATGGACGCTTGCCAGTTTTAGGGTCCTCAAGGCCAACAGGCTTCAACGGGCCGAAAAGCATGGTTTTCTTCCCGCGCTGTCCCATTACCTCAATCGGCATACAGCCTTCAAAGAAAATCTCTTTTTCAAACTCCTTTAAAGGAACTGTTTCCGCAGACACCAGCGCATCATAAAAACGGTTGAACTCTTCTTCGGTCATAGGACAATTCAGATAAGCTGCTTCACCCTTGTCATAACGGGATTTTAAGTAGACCTTATCCATATCGATGCTGTCTTTCTCAATAATGGGAGCAGCCGCATCATAAAAATAAAGATATTCCTCGCCGGTTAGTGCTTTAAGCTTTTCAGCAAGAGCCGGGCTGGTCAAAGGACCAGTCGCTATGATGGTAGGCCCTTCTGGGATCTCTGTCACTTCTTCATTATGCAGGGTGACGTTTTCATGATGTTTGACCATTTCAGTCACTCTTCCGGCAAATTCGTGCCTGTCTACAGCTAGCGCCCCGCCTGCCGGAACAGAGGAAGCATCCGCTGAAGCGATGATAATAGAATCAAGATGACGCATTTCTTCTTTCAATACCCCTACTGCATTAGTCAGCGTATTTGCCCTAAGTGAGTTGCTGCACACAAGCTCGGCAAATTTATCGGTATGATGTGCAGGGGTTTGTTTAACCGGCCGCATTTCATATAAATGAACTTTTATTCCTCTTTTAGCCAGCTGCCAGGCTGCTTCACTTCCCGCCAATCCTGCTCCAATTACATTTACAGCCATATTTTCCATTCTACGAACCTCCACACTTTGTTATGTATCCAAGTAATAAATAATTATCTTCAATCTCAGCGTATCCTTATTTATAACAGGTAAAACCATTTATCTTCTTATTTCTGTTTTCCCTTCTTTGTTCAAGACCGAACATAGAATTATAAAACTAAAAACATAAGCTTGTCCATATATTACGTTTGAATGTAATAAAAGTTTCACGATTGGCGTAATTTCCAGCCGCATTCCTTCCTGGCTGGAAGCTCGCTTCCAATCAGGCAGCACAGAAAAAAGCAGGTGAGGAACATCCCCACCCTGCTAGCTTTGTGCTGCTTCTTTGTAATCGCACTCTACACATTGAACCTGAATACCTTTTTTTAGCTTTTTCTCAACTAAAAAGTTATCACATTTCGGACATTTTCTCGGGAGCGGCTTATCCCAGGAGATAAACTCGCATTCCGGATACCGGTCGCATCCGTAAAATATTCTCTTTTTCTTACTTTTTCTTTCAATAATATTTCCTTCGTGGCAGTTAGGGCACTTCACCCCAATTTCCTTAACGATCGCTTTTGTATTTCGACAGTCAGGGAAATTGGAACAAGCCATGAACTTCCCGTACCGGCCCATTTTAAATACCATGGGGCTGCCGCAGTTTTCACAGTCTTCACCCGCAGGCTCATCTTTAATTTCTACTTTTTCCATTTCTGCTTCGGCTTTTTCGAGATTCCCCTCGAAGTCTTTGTAGAAATCATCAATGACACTTACCCAGGCAATCTTACCATCTTCAATATCATCCAGTTCCCTCTCCATTTTGGCTGTAAAATCAACATCAAAAAATTCCGGGAAAAATTCAAGTATCATTTCCAGTACAATTTCGCCGAGCTCGGTCGGAATAAACCGTTTGTTATCCAGTGCTACATAACCCCGTTTTTGAATAGTATCCAGGGTAGGGGCAAATGTTGAAGGACGTCCTATTCCCAGTTCTTCAAGTGTCCGGACCAGCCTTGCTTCCGTATACCGGGGAGGCGGCTGGGTAAAATGCTGCTTTTTATCAATATCTTTTGAGAATGCTTTATCGCCTTCTACCAATTCAGGAAGAAAGTTTTCTTTTTCTTCTTCTGTATCATCTGTACCTTCGACATACACCTTCATGAAACCGTGAAATTTTATTTTTGAGCCATTGGCTCTGAATAATACCCCTGAGTTTTCGAGGTCGACACTCATTGTATCCATAATTGCAGGCGCCATCTGGCTTGCCACAAACCGTTCCCAGATGAGTTTATATAAACGGAGCTGGTCCCGTGAAAGATACTCTTTCATAGAAGCGGGATGCCGCAGAACACTCGTAGGGCGGACCGCTTCGTGAGCGTCCTGTGCATTTGTTTGTTTCTTCTCTTTTCGTTCGTCTGGCGCGGTGTAATCTTTGCCAAACTGGCTTGTAATGTATTCACGTGCCTCTTCTTTGGCAATATCGGAAATCCGGGTTGAGTCGGTTCTCATATACGTGATTAACCCTGTAGTTCCTTCTTTACCGATCTCAATTCCTTCGTATAGCTGCTGGGCAAGCATCATCGTTTTTTTAGCCCGGAAATTGAGCTTTCTTGCAGCTTCCTGCTGCAGGGAAGAAGTCGTGAACGGCACAGCTGGATTTCGCTTGCGCTCCTTCTTCGTTACATTAGTCACTGCAAACTCATTGCCTTTAATCTTCGAGAGAATCTCATTTACTTGTTTCTCATTCGTTAATTTTACTTTCTCTCCAGCCAGGCTGAAAAAGGAAGCTTCAAAAAGATCCTTTCCTTTCTCAAACTCCGTTTTAATGGTCCAGTATTCTTCCGGAATAAAATCTTTAATTTCTTTTTCTCTATCAAGAATCAGCCTTACCGCAACAGATTGAACTCTTCCGGCACTAAGTCCTTTTTTTACCTTTTTCCAAAGGAGCGGGCTGATATTGTAGCCAACCAAGCGGTCAAGTATCCGGCGGGCCTGCTGGGCGTCAACCAGATTCATGTTAATCGGACGTGGATGCTTAAATGATTCCTTTATGGCATCTTTTGTGATTTCGTTAAATACAACCCGGCAGTCAGAGGCAGTGTCCACGTCGAGTGTATGTGCCAAATGCCAGGCAATCGCTTCTCCCTCCCTGTCAGGGTCAGCTGCGAGATAAATTTTCTTTGCTTTCTTAGCAGCCGTTTTCAGCTCTTTTAAAACAGGGCCTTTTCCTCTAATCGTTATATATTTTGGATTGAATTCGTTTTCAACATCTACACCCATCTGGCTTCTAGGCAAGTCTCTAACATGTCCCATCGAAGCCTTCACTTTATATTTCTTTCCTAAATATTTCTCAATGGTCTTCGCCTTTGCCGGCGATTCCACAATAACCAGGAATTCAGACATCTTGATCCTCCTCAAGAGGGAATAATAAATCTTCACTATTATTAATCATAGAAAAAAGATTTGTCAATCCAGTTTCTTTTTTATATTTTAATTTTCAGTTCATTTTGATCCTATATTTTCCTTGTTCATGGCTGCCAAACACGGCATTGTCTCTATGTTTCTTTCATTTATATCATGGTTTAAGGATAATTATCACTCGTTCGCTAAATTATAGGTCTGTTTGCCTTTCTTTTGCAAAATGTATCCTACTTTGAATCTTTTTTCAACTGATTCGATTTTTAGCCTTTCTTTTAGCTCTGATAAATAAGCCTGTGATTTTCCGCTTCAGGAACTCGCTTTTTCGCGGATGATTCTAGAGCTCTTTCAGCGTTTACGGCTGCAGGGTCTCCCTTAAAAAAAAAGCGGAGGACGGTGTTTTTAAGCATTTATTGTTTACAGCATGGATTGACATCTTGATTAAAAGCTTACACATAGAAAAGCAGACACCTGATAAAGGAGATTTGCTGATTGGCGAGCGTAAGCGAAGATAGAAGCTTAGTCGCTCTTACCACGCTCGTAACGCCACGTCCTGTGGCCCCGCCTGGCTCGCACATCCTGTGCATCGTGCGTTAGCCAGGCAGAAGTCGAGCGGCAGCGAAAGGCGCTTTTTGCCTTTGATGGCCATTGGCTAGACCCGCGGTGTCTGTCCGGAGCTGGACAATACCCGCTTCTCACGCAGGTATCTCGTGCATGTATCGTTGACCTGCACGATGCTAAAATCAAACGTGAATTTCAACCTAGCATTCAACCTAAACTATTCCATTTTTATTCCCCATTTAAATTGTATATCCTGCTCCAAAATATTCTTTTCCAGTCTGACAGCCTTTCAGATACCTCTTACTGCCAGTGAGAATTCTTCTTCTATGTCTACATGTGTGAGGACTGTCTTCGCACCTTCCTGGATTAATTTATTCGTTCCGGCAGAAAGGGAGCTTGTAATATTGCCAGGCACTGCAAAAACTTCCCTGCCCTGTTCCAAAGCACAGTAAGCTGTAATCAAAGACCCGCTTTTTTCTTTCGCCTCTGTGATAAGAACTCCTTCTGCCATTCCACTGATAATTCTGTTGCGATTTGGGAACATCCAGGGCTCTGGCTTTTTGAAGGGGGGATATTCAGATAGAACGGTGCCCTTTTTCATCATTTCTATAGCGAGCGGGATGTTCTCTTTGGGATATAAATGAAAAATCCCGCCTCCGAGCACACCAATTGTTTTCCCTGAGAACTGAAGGGCTGTTTGGTGGGAGATTGCATCTATTCCGGAAGCCAGACCGCTGATGATCACATATCCCTTTTTGACCAGGGGTGCGAGAATACTCTTCGTTATGGCTATTCCATACGAGGATGGCTTTCTAGGCCCTACTACAGCGAGAATAGGGGCTGCACTTAGCAATTCCATATCCCCCCTTATATAAAGCACCCAGGGGGGATCATAAATGTTTCTCAGCTTAGCCGGGTAAATAGGATCGTATATGGTGATGCATTGAATGTCATTAAGGAGATACTGCTGCAGAAAATCATCTATGGATTGTGTTTGGAGGTCATGCAAAAAGTCATGTACTTGTTTATCGGGGATCTGTAGAAGCTTTTTCCAGTTATTGAAGGAGGTATCATACAGCCCGGAAAGTGCCGGATCTAATGTAAGGATTTTATGTATGGATTTCCAGCCAATTCCACGGCAATGATGCAGATGAATCAGTTTTTTCTTAAAATCTTCCATATATCATACTCCTTTATAATAATTTCAGCCGATATGGCTCCATATCAAGGTCATAGCCATAGTAAAAAAACCGTCCCTCCTTTTCGGGAGGGACGATGAGTTATGTATCACCCTTGTCTCTTAGTGGGTTTTACATTGATCGTAAAGACCTTTTTCTTTAAGTACAGAAATAAGAGTTTCTCCCATTACAGACGGAGTTTCCGCTACCTGGATGCCGCACTCATTCATAACACGGATCTTTTCGTCAGCTGTTCCCTTGCCGCCGGAGATAATAGCGCCGGCATGGCCCATACGCTTCCCAGGAGGTGCGGTTCTTCCGCCGATGAAGCCAACAACAGGTTTCGTCATATTAGCTTTGATCCACTCTGCAGCTTCTTCCTCTGCAGTTCCGCCGATTTCACCAATCATGATGACAGCGTATGTTTCAGGATCTTCATTGAAGGCTTTTAATACATCGATAAAATCAGTTCCATTTACTGGGTCACCGCCGATTCCAACAGCTGTAGACTGCCCGATTCCAGCTTCTGTTAACTGATGAACGGCTTCATATGTGAGTGTTCCGGAACGGGATACAACTCCCACATGGCCTTTTGTATGAATGTAGCCAGGCATGATGCCGATTTTACATTCTTCAGGTGTAATGACACCCGGACAGTTAGGTCCTACCAGACGTGTTTTCTTGCCTTCCATATAACGCTTAACTTTAACCATATCAAGAACCGGAATATGTTCTGTGATACAGATGACGATATCAAGCTCTGCATCTACGGCTTCCAAAATTGCATCGGCTGCAAATGGAGCAGGAACATAGATAACTGAAGCATTGGCACCTGTCTGATTTTTTGCTTCTACTAATGTGTTAAAAACAGGAACACCTTCAACCTCTGTTCCGCCTTTACCTGGAGTTACACCAGCCACAATCTGTGTGCCGTATTCAAGCATCTGCTTCGTATGGAATAGAGCCGTTGAACCGGTAATCCCCTGTACAATGACTTTAGTATCTTTATTAATAAATACGCTCACCTTTGTTCCCCCCTGCCTATTAACCTACTAATGATACGATTTTCTCTGCGCCATCTGCCATAGATTCAGCTGCAGTAATATTCAAACCTGATTCGTTAAGTATTTTCTTTCCAAGGTCTACATTCGTACCTTCAAGACGTACAACAAGCGGTACATTTAAGCCAAGCTGTTTAGTGGCTGCTACAACACCCTCAGCAATAACATCACATTTCATAATTCCACCGAAAATGTTGACAAAAATTCCTTTGACATTTTCATCGGATAAAATGATTTTAAATGCTTCGGTTACTTTCTCAGCAGTTGCGCCGCCCCCAACATCAAGGAAGTTTGCCGGATCTCCGCCGTAATGCTTAATGATATCCATAGTCGCCATAGCAAGGCCGGCACCGTTTACAAGGCAGCCGATATTTCCATCAAGCGCAATGTAAGTCAAATCAAACTTGGATGCTTCAATTTCCTTTGGATCCTCTTCTTCCAGGTCTCTGTATTCCACAATGTCTTTATTGCGGTAAAGAGCATTTGAATCAAAGTTTAATTTAGCATCAAGTGCCATAACCTTACCATCGCCTGTTACCACAAGCGGGTTGATTTCTGCAATAGAGCAATCTTTTTCTACGAAAGCTGTGTACAGGCTAAGCATGAATTTTGCAGCCTGTCCTACTAATTCTTTTGGAATGTTAATATTGAATGCGATTCTTCTAGCCTGATAGCCTGTCAGACCAACAACAGGGTCAATTGTTTCTTTAAAGATTTTTTCAGGAGTCTTTTCTGCTACTTCTTCAATTTCAGTTCCGCCTTCTTCAGAAGCCATGAGAACCACTCTTGAAGTCGCACGGTCAAGAACAAGACCTACATAATATTCTTTCTTAATGTCGCAGCCTTCTTCAATCAGCAAACGCTTTACTTCTTTGCCTTCTGGTCCTGTTTGATGTGTCACAAGCGTTTTGCCAAGGATTTCACCTGCATATTGACGAACCTCTTCAAGGTTTTTAGCTACTTTTACTCCGCCTGCTTTACCGCGGCCGCCCGCATGGATCTGAGCCTTTACTACACATACCTCTGTACCAAGCCCCTTTGCAGCTTCCACTGCCTCTTCGACTGAAAAAGCAACACGGCCGTTAGGAACAGCTACTCCATATTTTCTGAGGACTTCTTTCCCCTGATATTCATGGATATTCATTTCCCATCCTCCTATCAAACTATCACAATAAAAATAGACTGCGCTTTCATTGTATAAAAAGAAAAAAAGCTTGTCTACCTTTACGGCGTGAAACATAGGTTGTTTTTAAAATATTTTTCTAAAATTATATTTATTTCGATTTAAATGACAATAAAAGGGGAAAATCTAGCAATTATTCTATCTCTTTAAAGGTGAATGTTTTTCCGGGATAAAGATATCTAATCAGTTCAATATCTTTATCAACTATGGCACCCACGGCATTCACCTTGGGATCAGCTCTTAGCGTCCTTTTCACGATTTGCAGTTCCCCTTGATAGCGGCCATAGTCTTTATTATCAATGGTTATGTACCCGGTCTTCCGCTCGTGCGGCCCGCTTGCCGGAATGGTGATCCCTTTTTCTGCCGTAAAAATTCTAGAAGGTTCTGAGCGGATTACGTCTCTGGCTGCATCCATCCGGTTATTATGACGGAGTCTCACTATCTTTCTCTCCCACTCTGATATATCCTTACATAGACTAATAGAAAGCTCTATTGCCCCTTCCTTATATTGCGTGAATTTTCTCAGCGTCTCTCTCTTAAGTGATTTATCTCCGATTAATACTTTGGATACATGGCATTGATGGAGAAGATCCAAATATGCTGTAAAGGGGCTCATTCCTCTATGATCCTCCAATGTCGGCAGTCCTTTGAACATAGGTCCTCGCAAGGTTTCATCTCCCGGAATAAAAGCCATGACAGTGAACCCCAGCGTCTCAAGCCATTTATTCTGCTTAATAAAGCCTTCTCGATCAAGGCCGGTTTCAGGCCTGGGATAATAATTATGCCAGGCTTCAATATTATCCTCTTTTAAACCAAAGCCCTTTAACTGTAAATATAATTCATCGTCTATCGTACTTGCATTTAAGGCGATTTTCATATCATGAGAAAGCCGTGCAATGACTTCCGCTTCAATCCCATAATCAATCCTGAGCCCGCTTACACCCCAATCCACGATTTCTTTCAGCGTATCCATAGTAACGCCTAGATGCTTA
This sequence comes from Peribacillus deserti, assembly GCF_002863585.1. Taxonomy (GTDB): domain Bacteria; phylum Bacillota; class Bacilli; order Bacillales; family DSM-1321; genus Paraperibacillus; species Paraperibacillus deserti_A. Next base: position 13,009 of record NZ_PGUY01000028.1, read on the forward strand.
AAGGATTTCGGGGACACATCCGCCATCAGCTCCATGCCTAACTCTCTTGCCTGTCCTCCTAAAACGGCAAGCAAATCCCTAAATGCTGCAGGATTGTCCTCAGGAATGTGAAGAGAGGTAAAAATACTTGTAAATCCTGCCTCTTTCATCATTTCCAAATACTCTCTTTGTTCCCCATCTTCCATGTGCCCCAGATATACCGATATTCCCAGCATAAGCTTTGATCCCCCTTCAAATTATGGTCAGATGCCTAAACCTTCTTTACAGGAAAAAAAGGGTCTGCACCACAAGTTTCCCTTGCGATACAGCCCCTTCCATTATCTCATATTATCTGCCATGCTTTCCTTAAATCCAAATGTATAAGTAAAGATGAAACCAAATACGTATGCGACAATCAGTCCAAGTACATAAAGTACGAATTTATTGTCAGCAATCAAAGGAGTTAAAGAGATTCCGGATACACCTATACCAGTTGCAGCCGTATTCATTGCCGCCTGGAACGCACCCCCGCAGGCAGCTCCCAGGCATGCCGTCACGAATGGTCTTCCGAGCGGGAGAGTTACCCCATATAGCAAGGGTTCACCGATTCCTAGGAAACCAACCGGAAGGCCCCCTTTAATAATATTCTTCAGCATTTTATTTTTTGTTTTTACATAAATCGCAATGGAGGCCCCGACCTGTCCGGCACCACCCATAGCAAGAATGGTAAGGAGCGGCGTCACGCCCATCTTATTAATAAATTCGAGATGAATGGGTGTCAGCCCGTGATGAAGACCAACCATAACAAGAGGCAGGAAGGTTCCGGCTAAGATTGCTCCAGAGAATGCACCGCCAACGTCGATGACCGCGTTGATACCCTTTGTAATCCCATCTGATAAGACTCCGCCTACCGGCTGAATAACAACCAATGTTAAAATACCTACTACCAAGACTGTAATCAAAGGAGTTACGATAATATCCACAGCATTTGGCACAAATCTTCTTGCCCGTTTTTCCACCATTGCCATCAGCCAGGCTGCAAATATGACGGCAAACAGTCCGCCGCGGCCGATTACCAGCGGGTCTCCAAAAAGCTTAATTGTCGCAAGGGCAGGGTTGATGGTAATGAATCCTGCTATAGCTCCCAAGGCAGGTGTTCCCCCAAATTCCTTGGCTGTATTCCAGCCTACTAAAACAGCTAATATGCTGAATACACTGCCTCCTATCAGCAGAAGGAGCTGCAGCCAGGTTTCCTCAGGCGAAACTCCGGCATTTTTCGCAAAGTTAGCGATACCATTAATAATACCAGAGGCGACTAAAGCCGGGATAAGCGGAATAAAAATAGAGCCGATTCTTCTTAATAAATTTTTAAAAGGAGTATTATTTCGAGATTTAATTTCGGCTTTTTTCATATCTGCTAAATCTGCTTCAGCTGCCGCAACTTCGCCAACCTGCAGCCCTGTAAGCTCACTCATTTCGGTTGCAACCTTATTCACGAGACCAGGTCCGATTACGATTTGAAGCGTTTCGTCCTCAATGACCCCCATGACCCCGTCAATTTTTTTTATGCCCGCGATATCTGCACGTTCCCCATTTTTTAATTGCAGACGAAGCCTGGTCATACAATGTGAAACTCTAAGAATGTTTTGGACCCCGCCCACCTGATTTGTTATCTCTTGCGCAAGACGCTGTTCCTTTTTCATCTTACTCCCCCTAAATTGCTTCGTTTATAACGCTTTTCTCACAAATCCTTCGGCAGCTTCTAATTTTTTTCCTGCTTCTTCTGCGGAACACTGAGTAAGGAGCATCACTATAGCTTTTTTAACCTGTCCGTTAGACAGCTCATAATATCTTGAGGCAGTTTCATAATCTGCATCGGCAGCTTCCATAATAATTCTTTTAGACCTTTCAACAAGCTTAAGGTTTGTAGGCTGTACATCCACCATGAGATTTTTATACACCTTGCCAATCCCAATCATGGCAGCTGTGGAAATCATGTTCAATACGAGCTTCTGTGCAGTACCAGCTTTTAGTCTTGTAGAACCTGTCAACACTTCACTTCCCGAATTGATTTCAATTGGAATATCACTGTACCTGCTGATCTCAGAGTCAGCATTGCAGGAAATACTCCCTGTCATCACCCCTTTACTAGATGCGTATGTTAAGCCTCCAATCACATATGGAGTCCTGCCACTCGCAGCAATCCCTATTACCAGATCATTGGCTGATAGATTAATAGCCTGCAAGTCGCGGGAAGCAAGCTCCTGTGAATCTTCGGCACCTTCAACTGCCACAGTAAATGCCTTTTTTCCTCCAGCAATCAAGCCAACAACAAGCCCCGGAGGCGTTCCAAAAGTAGGAGGACATTCTGCTGCATCCAGCACTCCAAGCCTGCCGCTGGTTCCTGCACCCATATAAATGATCCGGCCGTTGCTTTTCAAAGCAGAGATCGCTGCTTGTACCAGCGCCTCAATCTGCGTAATCTGCTGCCCAATCGCTTCAGGAACCTGCCTGTCTTCGTCATTCATCACTCTTAGAACCTCTAATGTTGACATCTCATCCAATGCCATCGTTTTGGAGTTTCTCTGTTCTGTCGATAAATTCTCTAGCACTTTGACACCCCTTTTGGTAATGTGGTTACGTTTTCATTATAGGAAAAAAGGAGTAAAGTTTCAATTACATTTTTTGTGTTTTTGAATTTAAATTTCAATTAGCAGAAAAATAAAAGCTTTCTGTCAAGAAGGCTTTATCTCTTTAATTTTGAGGCGGGTTTATACAGCGTCATCTCTTTTCTTTAACAGTATGTCCGTACCCTCACTCTTATTCCTTTTTAAGCCGGTGAAAGGTAAGGAAGCTGTCAAAAAGAGCCTCAATGCTTATTTCCTCTGCTGAAGAACCTCATTTCTAGATTTATTGAACGATTCCATAATCTGTCCGCCGATCTGATGGAAAATACTTAAATAAAGTCCGTCAATAATATTAAGCTGTGCAATTCTTGAGGCAATGCTGCCAACCCTGTTTTCTTCCTCTACATCCGGAAAACAAAGCTTCAGATCTGCCAGTTTATAAAGAGGGGATTTTTTGAGCGAAGTGACCGCAATGACTTTGACTCCATGTTCTTTAGCAAAAGACGCAATCTGAATGATTTCTTTCGTTTTGCCAGATGTGCCGATTGCGATAAATACATCATCTTTCTTCATTGCAGCTATGAAAGAGACCATATAATGAAAATCAGAGGAAGCAGCTGCGTTTAGGCCGAGCCTCATTAGTTTGTACTGGGCATCCATTGCCGGCAGATATGAGCCTCCTACTCCAAAAACAGCTATTTTCCGTGCCGTTTTAAGAGCCTCCACGCTTGCACTGAAATCTTTCTTATCCAGTGTATTCAAACTCAGCTCCAAAGCAGATTTATTGAAATAAGTCACTTTATTAAACAGGCTCTGCGGCGTATCCTTCTTATTCAACAAGGAAAAGTTATTAATATTTTCTTCTGTCCATGTATTTTCTTTTGCAAGAACCACCTTAAGCATTTTAAAGCTTCCTACTCCTATTGTCTTGCAGAAACGAACGACGCTCGCTTCACTGGCTTCTGCCTGGGAAGCTAATTCTTTTGTCGTCATCGTTGGAATAAATTCTGGATGTTCGAGTATATAAGAAGCCACTTTTTTTTCGGCACCTGTAAAAGTCTGCAGATTGGATTTAATTTTAGGTAAAATACGAAGCTCCATTCATGCTCCTCCCCCGTATAAGATAATTGGATTACTTCCCCTTGTGTTCTTTGTCGATTCTATAGATAAACGCAAACACCTCTGCTACGGCCTGGTATAAATCCTCAGGTATAGTCTGGTTCAACTCCAGCTCAGTCAACAGGCCTGATAAGGATGGATCTTCCTGTACCGGTACATTATTTTCTTTCGCCGTTTCTAGAATTCGTTCAGCGACAAGGCCTTTGCCTTTAGCTAAAACTCTCGGTGCTCCATCCCGCTCGGAATCATAACCGAGAGCGATGGCCTCTTTTCTGGGAAATTGTTTTTTCATATCTTGAAATCCACTCCGCTGTAAGAAGGTGATTGATGTTGAAAATGGTTTGGAGAAGCGAAGACTGCCTGTCCTTGTGAACTATTAAAATGGATCGAAGAAAGAGTATATCGAATATTAGCAAAGTGCTCCTTTAAGCTCGGAATCCATTGCTGTGCTAAATTCTTTATAGGTTCTGCATATTCATTATAAATAGTCAGCCTTACAATTCGATTCTGCACCTGCATATCAACGGCTACTTCTTTCAGGCTGCTTAATTCTAAATAGAACAAAATCCTGCAATAATCCGAATCTATGGAGCCATCAGACTTCTTACGTCCGGTCCACTGTACCGTTAAATCCGAAACATGCTCATTAAAGGAAACAGGTATTTGCATAACCATGTTCTGAAGCGGTCCACTTTCTGATGATAGTAATGCTTGTGCATGAATTCTATGAAGAAGCTGCTCGGCGGTCTGCTTCACCTGCCCCGTCTCTGATGTATGTAAAAATTCGCTTAATGCGAGTTTAAGTGATGAGGAAGTTTCAGCTTCTTGCATACTTGCAGTCAAGAACTGGTCCAGCCCCAGCTCCTTAATGATTTGTTTGAAATAGTTCTTTACATCTTTTCCATTAGAAAAATTAGGACGGACCAGCTCTTGATTAAGCTTTGAATACAACCAATCTACACCTTCAGGCAACGCTCCCTTCTCAGGCGGAGCCCCGCCGTCTGAGAGGGCAGCGATTGTTCTGCCGAGCATTAAATGGCTGTCATATTTGGATTCATGACCAATAGAGAAAAGTGTTTTTAGGTCATTTGCCCAATCAGCTGCATCGGCATTTTCCTTTGGTCCTGATTTCCCCAGTAAGTTCACCAGCAGGTTTTTTATAAGGACTGCTGCCTCTCTTTTATTAAGCATTTCCGGATGACCTGTTTGTTCATCAGCAGCAATGGGAGACTTCACCCTTTCTGCAGCACCGCTAAAAAGGGTGCTTCCCTTCCCATTTGGATCCCAGTCTGCCAAGAGTTCTACAGCAGCTTCACGATCCTGTACATTGCTGGCAGATGAAAACTTCCACAGAATATCCAGTCCCTGCTTCAAACGGGGATCCTGCAGCTTTTCTAGTTCTTTATGTTCTAAGAGGCTGTTTAAAACTTGCTGTTCATTTGATCCAGCTGCAACAAATCCAAAGCTTTTCAGCATTTGGAAGGCTCTCGGGCTGGAAGTGGGATCAGTAAGCCATATCCTAGTCAGCTCGAGAAGGGCTTTATCGGCCCATTTCACGGCGTTCGTTTCCACAAGTGCGCGAGCTGCCTTAAGCAGCTTAAGAGAGGCAGGAGAGTGTTCAGAAAAGCTTGAAAGCTGCTCTGTTAACCGGCCAAGAAGCGAAGATAGCGGCTTCCCTGTTTCGAGGCTGTAAATGGCTTGAAAGTTTTCCTCTGTTAAGGGGATATTTTTTATATGCATGGTTTTTACCGACGCCATGCCCAAATCAAAGTCTTCTGCGGCTTGCACCCAGCTTATGGCGTTCTCCAGAATCTCCCGCGTTGCCGGAATTCCATTGTTTAAAAAAAACGAAGCTAGTTTGAGCTGTTCCTTTCCAGCTCCAAGGGATAACTGGTGCAAAAGCTGCGCAGCATCATTTACCTGCTGGCCTGATTTAGTTTCCAGCACCTTCAGCCTTGTAAGATCCTCCCCTGCTTCAACCCGGAACCAATATTTCTCTAAAGCCTTGAGCGGTGCCTCTATCACAGCTATCAGCTTAGTCTGGCCGATTCTGACTTCGGCCGTCTGGTTGGGAAACAGCTTCGTTATCGTTCCGTGGATAATCTGTCCTGTACGGAAAGAAGAGGCAGATACAGATGCTGTCTGTGGTATTAGATTTTTTAAAATCTGACCGGCCTGCATGCCTCTCAGCTCCCTTTCCCTGTAAGATTATTTTACTTATCTGCTCTTTACTTGCCTGTTGACTGCAGCGAATGAACACCATCCTGCGGTCGGTACTTGGAGGCAGGCACCTTTCAGTGTTGTCCTTTACCCTTTTACATAGGAGATTTGCGTGCAGCTAAGCATAAAGTGCCCAAATCAATCATGGGCTTTGACACAGTCTCCTTATAAGTATGTCTTTACTGGTGCAAAGCTTTTCCGGTGCAGCGGGGTCGGGCCAAATTCTTTAAGTGCTGCTAAGTGCTCAGGTGTTCCATACCCTGCATTCTTCTCGAATCGATATTCGGGATACTGGACGCCAAACTCCGTCATCATCCGATCCCGGGTTACTTTTGCGATAATAGATGCGGCTGCAATAGAAATGCTGGATGAATCTCCTTTAATGATCGCTTCTTGAGGAAAAGGAGCCGACAGCTTCATCGCATCGACCAACAAATAGTCAGGGGTTGTCCCAAGATCTGCAATACCTATATTCATGGCTTTTTTGGCTGCCTGGTAAATATTTATTTGATCAATTTCTGCTGCATCAACAATCCCAATGCCTATCGCAGCCGCTTCGTTTTTAATATAATCAGCAAACACTTCAAGCTTGTTCTTTGGTATCTGCTTCGAATCGTTCAGGCCCTTCAGGAAAAAGCCTTCGGGCAGGATGACCGCGGCAGCCACAACCGGACCGGCCAAAGGGCCCCGCCCAACTTCATCAATCCCAGCAATCATGCTGAAGCCCTGCTTTCTCAGTTTTTCTTCATAAACGCTCATCTCGTAAAATTTTTCCCTGGCAGCTTGATCTTTTTCTAATGCATGTTTCTTCTTGAGTGCAAGGTTTACGATTCCTTTACGCTCATCTTCCAGGCATTTTAATAAAAAGGGGTCGTTTAAACTTGAAACCGCCTTTAGCTTTTCAGATGCTTCATTCGTGCTTAATTTCGTTTTCATATATGTCATCCTTATTATTTATCGGCAGAATGCCGCAAAATTAAAGGGCCCAACCCAGCAGAAAGATGTTAGGATTCAGGCCCTTTAAAATATATGACTTTGATATTGTAATGACTGGCCCCATTTTGTTTTATTACCTTTCGCATAGAGCCAAATCTCTCTCTTCTTACATTCCCGCGTTTTCAGGAGTCTCTAGTGCCTCAGGAACTTCCAAGGTTATCGGGCCCATTTTGTCCGACCTCAGCTCCCTGATAATCAGTTCTGCTGTCTTGTCATAATCGACAAGACCTTTTCCCGCCAAGACTCCCCGGAAAAGGCCGATCGTATCAAAAAGTTCTACTACATCTTCCGGTATGGATTCAAGATTGTACCGTTCTTTCAGTCTATTTGGATATTCAGCTTCCAAGAAACGTAGAGCATAAACAGCCAATTCATGCTGATTTAACAGGGTATCTTTAATCGCACCCGTTACGGCGAGCTTTAGACCAACTTCCTGATCTTCAAATTTAGGCCATAAGATCCCAGGGGTATCTAACAGCTCTAGTTCTTTCCCAACCTTAATCCATTGCTGTGCTTTTGTCACACCAGGCATATTGCCTGTTTTAGCGATATTTTTCTTAGCCAGGCGGTTAATGAGCGTGGATTTCCCCACGTTTGGAATGCCCACGATCATAGCACGGATGGCCCTTGGGTTAATACCGCGCGATCTCATTTTGTCGAACTTTTCTTTCAAAATTTCCTTTGAAGCCGAAAGGATTTTGTTCAAGCCGCTGCCCGCCTGGGAATTTATCGCAATGGCGTGCTGGCCTCTTTCTTCGAAGTATTTCAGCCATTCTTTTGTTTTTTCTTTATCAGCTAAATCCGCTTTATTCAGCAGGATCAGCCTGGGCTTATGCGATATAATTTCATCTATCATCGGATTCCTGGAAGAAGCGGGTATCCTCGCATCGACCAGTTCAAAAATAATGTCCACAAGCTTTAACTTTTCTGTAACTTCCCGTCTTGCTTTGGCCATATGGCCAGGGAACCACTGTATAGTCACAGCATTCACCAACTTTTCTAGTTCTTCTTATAGGCTACGCTTCTAAAATCCTCAATCGGCCAGTATACAAGGTTGGTTTTGCCAAGTACTTTTTCCATTGGAACTGTGCCGATCGCCCTTGAATCCCGGCTATTCCGTCTATTGTCACCCATAACAAATAACTCGTTATCAGGAACGGTATCACGGTTAATAAAATCTTTCAGCGTGAAGGACTCTGTCAGCGGTCCGTCCATAACCTCCCGCTTATATTGCTCAAGATAAGGTTCTTTATAGGCTTTGCCGTTCACATAAAGGATATCGTTTTTGTATTCTACTCGATCTCCCGGAAGCCCTATCACACGTTTTATGTAGTCTTTGCCCTCAGGAGCATGAAACACAATAATATCGAACCGCTTAGGCTCGCCTACAGTATAGCCAATTTTATTCACTATCATTCTGTCTTTATCATGTAAAGTAGGCATCATAGACAGTCCATCCACCACGATTGGTGCAAAGAAAAAATAGCGTATAATTGCTGCAAGCAAAACAGCAATGATCAGAGCTTTTGTCCATTCCCAAACTTCGTTTTTCTTTTTTGTCATTCTATCTCCACCGCCTATCAAGCTTTCTATAAAACATCATACTGCTTTATTTTACACTATGAAAGAAAAATAAACGCTTAAAATGCATACGAGCCAATATTAATGAATATAAGCTGAACAATCCTTACTTTCCTTAACTACGCTCAGCTGCTTTTTGTAAACTGTTTTCTCTTATACAACATAAGACATAAGACATAAAAAAAGAGCCTGTATGAACAAGCTCTTTTTTTGATATAATTCCAGCTTCGGATACGATGCTGAAAGTATTAGCGGCGGATCTCTTTAATACGAGCTGCTTTACCACGAAGGTTACGAAGGTAGTATAGCTTCGCACGGCGTACTTTACCGCGGCGTACTACTTCTAAAGTAGCGATTTTTGGCGTGTGTACAGGGAATGTACGCTCAACACCTACACCGTAAGAAACCTTACGAACTGTGAATGTTTCGCTGATTCCACCACCACGACGCTTAATCACAACACCTTCAAATAGCTGAATACGTTCGCGAGTTCCCTCGATAACTTTAACGTGAACACGTACAGTATCACCAGGACGGAACGCAGGAAGATCAGATTTCAATTGGTCTTTTGTGATTTCTTCAATTAATTGTTGCATCGTTTTCAACTCCTTCCACCAGATGCTCATTCCAATATAATATGATTGCAGCGGAACATCTTAATAAAGCCCGGAACGCCCAGGCCACAAAGAATATATTAACATAGCGTGCTTACATATGCAATGTTATTTTTCTTCTTTTTTTATTTCATCGAGCCACTTTTTCTCCTTCTCACCAAGAGGGAAATTCTCAAGCAGATCCGGCCTTCTGGTGAGGGTTCTTCTCAATGATTCTTTTATCCTCCATTCCTCGATGAGAGCATGGTTGCCCGATATGAGGATATCCGGGACCTTGATGCCTCTAAAGTCAGCCGGCCTCGTATAGTGCGGATGTTCAAGCAGTCCTGATGAAAAAGAATCCTTAACGGGGGATTCTTCATTTCCAAGGACACCCGGAAGCAGTCTCACAACACTATCTATGACGACCATAGCACCCAGCTCTCCACCTGTGAGTACATAGTCCCCGATAGAAATTTCATCAGTAATGATATGGGTCCTTATTCTCTCGTCATACCCTTCGTAATGACCGCAGATAAAGATTAGGTGTTCTTCCTTTGATAGTTCCTCAGCTTTATACTGAGTATATCTTTCTCCCTGAGGGCACATGAGGATTACCCGGGGCTTTGAGCCGGAGGATTCCTTAAGCGCACTTACTGCATCAAAGATCGGCTGCGGCTTTAAAACCATGCCGGCACCGCCTCCATACGGATAATCATCTACGGTGTGATGTTTATTATCAGCATATTCCCTGAAATTTGTAACCATGTAGGAAACCGCTTCTTTTTCAGCTGCTTTATTTAGAATCGAACTGCCTAATACTCCCTCAAACATCTCGGGGAATAAGCTTAAAACATCTATTCTCATTAATCTAACAGCCCTTCCATAGGAAGAATTTTAATTTGTTTATTATCAATATCAATTTCTTTCACGATTTCATCAATATAAGGAATCAGTATGTCTTTCCCTCTTTTTCCCCTGACCACCCATACATCATTCGCGCCAGGAGCCAGCACCTCACTAATCTTGCCAATTTCTTCGCCTTCAAGCGTCGAAACCATACAGCCGATGATTTGATGATAGTAAAACTCCCCTTCTTCAAGATCATGCAGCTGGCTTTCCGGTACCTTCAGCAGTCCGCCCTTCAGGCTTTCCACTTGGTTTACATTATTAAATTCCTCGAAGGTCAGCAGGTCAAAATTCTTATGGGTCCTGTGGGATTTAACTGTTAATTCCATCGGTTCTTTGCTCTTTTCAGCGAAGAAGTACAGTTTATTCCCGCTCTTGTATCTTTCTTCAGCAAAATCAGTCTTTGAAATGACCCGTACTTCCCCTCTGATGCCATGCGTATTCACTATTTTTCCCACATTAAACCATTTATCCATACTATCCTCACCTTTAACGTATTTCAGTAATTATTCCGTCGGTCACTACGATCGTTTTTGACAGGGCGGCCTCGTCCCAGTTCTGTCCAACTTCTACATTGATGATGGCCTGAACTTCCCGGTCCTTCAATTCACTGCCCAGGGGCAGGATTTCAAGCTGTTCGAGCTGAAAATCCAGCATCTTTACTTTTTCCTGTCTTTTGTTAATTTCCTTCTCATAGTGGGCTTTTAAACTTCCAGGCTGAAATTTTTTTGTTTTCTCTACCTTTCGCATTTCAAAGCGCAGCTGGTCACATTCTTTTAAAAGCTGCCTTTTGCTCTGATTGTATTTATCCAGGAGTCGATTCTTGCTGGTTTCGGTTAGTACATGATTGACAGTAACCGTTTGAAGGATATTCAATAGCCAGCGCCTCCTTGCCCTAAGATTTCACTTCAAAACTATGTATAGATTCCGTGACTGGCGTCCTTACAGAATCAGTGTTTGCACTGGCTTTGTGAGGAACCGGTCTAATTAATCGTTTGCTTATTACAACAATTCCTAATAATTGTTATTTCGTTCAAAAGCTGTTCATCTATTTATACCCGCACTTTTTCCTGGTTTCCTATATGTCAAAAGCATATCAATCAGCTCATAGAATAATTTGTGCACAGCTCCACTTTTCTCTTAAGTAATTATATCAGTTTTACAGCTATTTTTTCAGTGACTGTGAGTTATTTCAAGCGGTCTTAACTCTCAGCATGAAATAGACCTCCCAAGGCTGGTTTACATATTAGTTCTGTTAAACTAACTGTTGATTTCCACTCCAATGAACGAGGTGCAAAAATCAACATTTTACTTTAATGATAGCGAAATATAAATAAATATATAGCAAAAAAGGAGGGTATAAGACCCTCCTTTTATTCGGATATCTCCAAATAAATTTTCTTGTGCTGTGATGATCCTGCTGCATAGACTACAGTGCGAATCGCCTTAGCTACACGGCCTTGCTTGCCGATTACTTTTCCCATATCGCTTTTATTAACGGTTAGGGAATAAATCGTTTTCTCATCTTCTTCGTTTACAGTTACCTGTACGTCTTCAGGATGATCTACAAGAGGCTTAACAATTGTTTGGATTAATTCCTTCATCGCAAAGTTTAATTACTTGCTGTTTTTAGCATTGTGGAATTTTTCCATAATGCCTTGTTGAGAGAACAGGTTACGTACTGTGTCAGATGGTTTTGCACCATTTTGCATCCACTTAAGAGCAAGCTCGTCGTTGATGTTTACAGTAGCTGGTTGAGTTACTGGGTTGTAAGTTCCGATTGTTTCAATAGAACGACCGTCACGTGGAGCACGAGAATCTGCAACTACAATACGATAGAAAGGAGACTTTTTAGCTCCCATACGTTTTAAACGAATTTTTACTGCCATTTTATATAAGCACCTCCGAATAGTTTCACACAAGATAATATATTACCAAACGCACAACAGCTTGTAAAGGTTTTTTTCTTAACAGACGTTAAACCTTACATAAAAGGAAACTTAAAGCCGCCTTTTTTCTTGCCTTTTTGCATATTGGTCATTTGTTTCATCATTTTTTTCATATCATCAAACTGTTTGATCAAGCGGTTTACTTCCTGTATGGATGTTCCGCTCCCTTTTGCAATTCTCTTTTTTCGACTGCCATTCATCGTTTCAGGCTGTTCTTTTTCAAGCTTAGTCATTGAACGAATGATGGCTTCAACACGACCGATTTGTTTTTCATCAACGGTGACGTTATTGAGGCCCTTCATTTTGTTAGCTCCGGGAAGCATTTTCAGGAGGTCGTCAAGAGGCCCCATAGAGCGGACTTGTCCAAGCTGATCCAGGAAATCATCGAATGTAAAGGACATAGTTCTCATTTTTTGTTCAAGCTCTTTAGCCTTTTCAGTATCAACATTGGCCTGGGCTTTTTCAATTAATGTTAAAACGTCCCCCATCCCCAGGATCCGTGAAGCCATTCTCTCTGGGTGGAATGTTTCCAGTGCATCCATCTTCTCACCCATACCGACAAATTTGATTGGAGTCTGTGTTACTGCGCGTATGGAAAGTGCAGCTCCACCCCTTGTATCCCCATCAAGCTTGGTCAGGACAACGCCAGTTAAACCGAGCTGTTCATTAAAGCTCTGGGCCACATTAACGGCATCCTGTCCGGTCATGGCATCCACAACCAGGAAGATTTCATTTGGATTAGCCAGCTGCTGAATGTCCTTCAGCTCATTCATCAATGTTTCATCCACATGCAGCCGGCCTGCCGTATCGATCAAAACATAATCATGATGGTCCTCTTTGGCTTTAGCAATTGCCTGTCTGGCAATTTCAACCGGACTGACCTGGTCACCGAGTGAGAAAACAGGGAAGTTAAGCTGTTTCCCAAGGGTTTCCAGCTGTTTGATTGCGGCCGGACGATAAATATCTGCAGCCACCAATAACGGCTTCCTGTTATATTTCTTCCTCAGGAGGTTAGCGAGCTTCCCGGTTGTGGTGGTTTTACCAGCACCCTGCAGCCCTACCATCATAATGACGGTAGGCGGGCGGTTAGATACAGCAATCTTGCTTTGCTCGCCGCCCATCAGCTCGGTAAGTTCTTCCTGAACTACCTTGATGACCTGCTGTCCAGGCGAAAGGCTTTTTAATACTTCCTGCCCGACGGCACGCTCGCTTACCTTCTTAACAAAGTCCTTCACAACTTTAAAGTTAACATCGGCTTCCAGCAAGGCCATACGGACATCCCGCATCATTTCCTTGACGTCTGCTTCATTAACTTTGCCTTTACCCCGAATTTTTTGAAACGTATTCTGCAGTCGGTCGGCTAAACTTTCAAATGCCATAATGCCGCCTCCTAATCGAGTTCCTCGAGCGAGGTTAGAGCGTCAAAAATCTTCTCTTTAGAGGATCCGTTCTCGATAAGAGTTCTTATCGATGCAGCGATTTTCTGACGCTCTTGAAATTTTTGGAATAATAATAGCTTTGCTTCATATTCTTCAAGCATTGCTTCTGTTCTCTTTATGTTATCATAGACTGCTTGACGGCTGACTTCATACTTTTCAGCGATCTCTCCAAGGGAGTAGTCATCCAGATAATAGAGTGACATATAGCTCTGTTGTTTCTCTGTTAACAGCGAATAATAAAAATCATACAGATAATTCATCCGCGTTGTTTTTTCGAGCATGGGCTCCCCTCCCTTGTGTTAAGTGAAAACCCTTTACAAAAAATATATTACCTAAAAGATAAATGAATGTCAAGGAAAAGTCTTTACAGCAAGGAGAGAGTGTGTTCTAAAACCGATCTTTTCTAAAAGATTATTGTTTTTAATAAGTTCTGTGAACCCACCCTATTGTTAAACAGGTTGGTTTGAAACGCAAGGTGCGAGACTCCTTGATCCAGACATGCTGAGACCCCACAGGCGAAGCCGGGGAGGCTCAGCGCAGGCACCGCGGAAAGCGAGCATCCACACGTTCCAATCCCCCCTTGTTCAATAACAACAAAGTTTGCGAAAGCAGCCTTTAAAAAACACCCTCCGTAGACGGAAGGGTGCTGCTGGCAAACTTATTTTTATTCTTCTTCTTTATCAATCAAATTCGCAAATAAACCGTAGACATACTTCTCAGCATCAAAATCTTGGAGATCGTCCATTTTTTCGCCTAGGCCGACAAGCTTGACCGGTATTTCCAGCTCGTTTCGGATCGCCAGGACAATCCCCCCCTTAGCTGTTCCGTCGAGTTTCGACAGGACAATCCCTGTAACATTTGTTGCTTCTTTGAAGGTTTTGGCCTGAATCAAAGCATTTTGTCCGGTGGTTGCATCCAATACAAGCAATACTTCATGCGGTGCCCCGGGAATTTCTCTTTCAATGACTCTCTTTACCTTTTCAAGCTCCTTCATAAGATTGACCTTATTTTGAAGGCGCCCGGCTGTATCGCAGAGAAGCACATCGGCACCCCGCGCTTTAGCGGCCTGCAGAGAATCATACATCACGGCAGCAGGATCGGATCCGGCCGCCTGTTTCACAACCTCAACGCCTGCACGGTCACCCCAGACCTCCAGCTGCTCTATGGCGCCGGCGCGGAAGGTATCTCCCGCTGCAAGGATGACTTTTTTGCCCTCCTGCTTAAAACGATGGGCGAGTTTCCCGATCGTCGTTGTTTTACCGACTCCATTCACACCTACGAACAGAATCACTGTTAAGCTGTCCCCCTGCATGTTCAGGTCTGCAGAAGCTGATCCTTTTCCTTCATAGATCTCGACCAGTTTTTCTGAGATCACTGACTGTACCTCTGCAGGATCCTGGATGTTCTTCCGCTTCACTTCCATCTTCAGCTCATCAATAAGTATCTCGACCGTTTCATAGCCAACGTCGGCCTGGAAAAGGATTTCTTCAAGTTCTTCAAAGAAATCCTCATCTATTTTTCTATAGCGTGCAACTAGGTCATTCACTCTTCCGGTAAAAGAATTACGGGTTTTTGTAAGTCCTTCTTTAAATTTATCCGTGACAGCATCTGTCTGTGAAGTAAATTTATCCTTAAGTTTTTTAAAAAAACTCATGTAAACACATCCTTATTAAGATTGAACAAGTTCCTTCGATTCGTGCAGTCTGACAGATACCAGTTTAGAAACTCCTGATTCCTGCATGGTTACACCATAAAGGACATCCGCTTCCTCCATTGTACCTTTTCTATGTGTGATCACAATGAATTGAGTTTCTTCGCTGAATTTCTTTAAGTACTGGCTGAAACGATATACGTTTGCATCATCTAAAGCTGCTTCTACCTCATCTAATATACAGAATGGCACTGGCCTTACTTTTAAGATCGCAAATAAAAGTGCAATAGCTGTTAACGCCCGTTCTCCGCCTGATAGCAGCCCTAAATTCTGAAGCTTCTTTCCTGGGGGCTGGGCCACAATCTCAACGCCGGTGCTAAGCAGATTTTGCGGATCGGTCAGCTTCAGCTCGGCCCTTCCGCCTCCAAACAGCGCCGGAAATACCTCTGCGAACTGATCTTTAACAGCATAAAAAGTAGAGTGGAATCTTCGTTTCATTTCTTCATCCATCTCACCAATCACCTGGAATAAAGTATCCTTGGCTTCCTGCAGGTCATTTTTTTGCTCCAGAAGAAATTCATACCTTTCTGAAACTCTTGCATATTCATCAATCGCCCCGATATTGACCGGCTCGAGCTCTTCGATTGCCATTTTGATCAGCTTCACTTTTTTCCTTGCCTCTTCAGCAGGGATCGCAAGCGGATGGTTTTCTTTTGCAGCTTCAAACGACAGTGTATATTCTTTCTGCAGATGTACGAGCTTGTTATCGAGTTCTACATCCAGTCTGTTAAGCTTAACTTCTTCATCCTTAAGGGCTTCTGTCAACCCTTTATACTGGCGTTTCAGTTCTTTCAATTCTGTTTCATCAGCTTCCAGGGCGGTATGGAGATTAAGTCTTTCCTGCCTTCTCTCTGATATTAGCTTTATCGTTTCATTCTTTTCTAGAAGCTTAAGCTTTGCCGCTTCCTCCAGCTGATTTTCTCCGCTGAAGTCATTTTCCATTTCGTTTTGCAGCAGTGCCAGATCCTCAGAGTACTCCGCATATTTCTCTTTCAAGCTCGCTATCTCTTTAATAATTCTATTGAACGTATCTCTTTGATACTGAAGCTGTTCTTTCTTGGTAGCCAGCTCAATTTTAAGCTCGTTCAGTTCCTCAGATAAAGCTTCCCGGGAGACAGCCTGGTTTTGTTTTTGCTCAGTCAGCATCGTTAT
Source organism: Peribacillus deserti (assembly GCF_002863585.1). Taxonomy (GTDB): domain Bacteria; phylum Bacillota; class Bacilli; order Bacillales; family DSM-1321; genus Paraperibacillus; species Paraperibacillus deserti_A. Next base: position 29,284 of record NZ_PGUY01000028.1, read on the forward strand.
TTCAGCATTTAACGCACTGATCTCTTCCTCACAGGAAGCAATCAGCTTATTGACTTCCTGAAGGCGGTTTGTCCTTGCATCCTTTTCTTCCTGCGCTGACATTTTTTCCAGATCGTAAACGGAAAGACGGTCATTTATATTCTTTTCCTGAACCTCTACCTCACGGATTTCCCCTTTTAAGGACTGCTCTGAAAGCCGGAGCTTTTCGCCGTTTGTACGGATTTCCTCGAGGTGATTCTCCTCCGCTTGTACATCACTTTTCAAGACCTTCACATGCTTTTCAAGCTTGGACGTTTTTTCTTCCATTTCGAAAAGCTTATTCTTAAGGTCTTCCAGTTCTCCTTTTCTGGATAAAAGGGAAGCATTTTTCTGCTTAACAGCTCCCCCGGTCATCGAACCTCCAGGATTTACCACATCTCCATCCAAAGTAACAAACCGGTAACGGTGGCCGGTGAGCTTTGCAAGCTCATTTGCCCCTTTTAAATCGGTCGTGATCACAATCGATCCTAAGAGGCTGCCTATTACAGACTCATATTTAGGGTCATAGGAAATCAAGGAAGACGCTGCCCCAACAAACGATGGTGAACCCTGCAGCTGTTGTATGACAGAATACGGTATCGTTTTCCCTCTAATTGCCGTCATAGGTAAAAAGGTCGCCCGGCCATAGGAGTTCTTCTTCAAGAAGCCGATGGCATTTCTTGCATGTCCTTCATCCCCTACAACCACGTGCTGGGCAGCACCGCCAAGGGCGATTTCAATGGCTGTCTGGTATTCCCTCGGCACTTGGACGAGCTCCGCCACCGCACCTTCGATCCCCTGGAGAACCGTGTGTTTAGCCTTTAGAATCTCCTTTACACCCTGGAAAAACCCAGCATAATCTTCTTCCATTTCTTCAAGCATTTCTTTTCTGGATTTGGCCTGCTGAAGATATTGGAAAGCCTGGTAAAGAGTTTTTTCTTGTTTTTGATAATTGTTTTTCAGATTTTCTAATTTATGCTGCTGGTTTCTGAACGAATGGATCTGCTCTTCCATGATTGTCTGAAGTGCGGCTAATTCACCAGTAAGCCTGGTCTTTATTTCATGAATCCTGGTTCGCTCTGCCAGATGCTTCGCATTCTCTTCATCCAGCCGGCTGGTTCTTGTGCCAGCTTGGCGGAGCTGCTGTTCGATAAGCTGATACTCATTTTTCGCAGCAGCCTGCTTATTGAGCCAATCGATATAATCACTTTTTAGTGCCTCGATCGTTTCTTCTATATTTACTTTTAGCAGCGACATTTCTTTTTGTTTCTCGTTCAATTGAATCTGCAGCTCTTTTGTAGCTGTTTCAAGCTCTGTTAAGGAATGTTTCTCGTTTTTTTCTTCTTTATCTAACACTTGGAGCCTTTCAAAAGCCTCATCTTTTGCCTTTACTAATTGTTCTTTATTTTGGGCAGCATTTTTCTTTCTTTCCTTTAGTACCTCTTTGCGTCCTTCCAGCTTCTCCAATTCCTCACTTACATGGAGCAGTACATCTTGTAGTGAATTAATCGATTCATCAAGAGCTGTCATTTGATCCCAGCACTGTTCCACCAGCGCTTCTTTCTTTTGAAGCTCCGCATTCGATTTCAGTTCAAGGTCTTTGTGCTGTTCGTATTCACGGGATAAGCTTTCCCACTTTTTATGGAGCGATTCGATTTCAAGAACGGTTAAACTCACTTCGAATTGCTTCAAATCTTCTTTTTTCTCTAAGTATTCCTTCGCTATGGACGCCTGGATCTTTAACGGCTCAACCTGGCTTTCAAGCTCATGGATGATATCCTGCACTCTGTTCAGGTTGTCCTGTGTTTCGAATAACTTATGTTCAGCTTTTTTCTTCCTGTTTTTATACTTGAGCACTCCAGCCGCCTCTTCAAATATAGAGCGTCTTTCCTCAGGCTTGCTGCTCAATATTTCTTCGACTTTCCCCTGGCTTATAATGGAGAATGCCTCTTTTCCGAGACCGGAATCCAAAAACAGGTCAATAATATCTTTCAGCCGGCATGGTTGTTTATTGATAAAGAATTCACTGTCCCCTGATCGGAACACCCTTCTTGTTACACTTATTTCCTGGTAATCAAGCGGAAGGAAATGCTCTTCATTATCCAGAGTCAGCGTTACTTCCGCAAAATTCAATGCTTTCCGGGAATCGCTTCCTGCAAAGATGATATCCTCCATCTTGCCGCCGCGAAGCGATTTAGCCGATTGCTCCCCCAGCACCCAGCGAATGGCATCAATGATATTGCTCTTCCCGCTTCCGTTCGGACCCACTACCGCCGTTACACCCGGTACAAACTCTACCCCTATCCGTTCGGCAAAGGATTTAAAACCTACTACGTCCAACCTTTTGAGGAACATACCATTTCCTCCTTTATGTCAAATTTCTTATGTCTATTACTTGCTGTCTTTTAATTTTCTAAGTGCTTCCTGTGCTGCCCGCTGTTCCGCTTCCTTTTTAGACCTGCCTGATCCAGTTCCAAGCTCTTCACCGCTTAATAATACGGTTGAAACGAACTCCCGGTTATGGGCTGGTCCTTTTTCATGCAGGATTTTATATTCCAGATTACCTGTACCATCCCGCTGGATTAACTCCTGCAGCTGACTTTTATAGTCCATCACATGAGAAAAAGCACCCTCATTGATTTTAGGGAACACTGTCTTTTCTAAGAATTGCACAACTGTTTCAAGGCCTTGATCCAAATACAGTGCGCCGATAAATGCTTCAAAAACATCGGCCAGAAGCGCTGGTCTTGTGCGGCCTCCTGTCATTTCTTCCCCTTTCCCGAGCAGGATCATTTCTCCAAAAGAAAGATCATTAGCAAAACCGACAAGAGATGGTTCACATACAATAGCTGCACGCAGTTTAGTAAGTTCTCCCTCTGACATGGTCGCGTATTTATTGAACAAATATTTAGAAACAGTCAATTCGAGCACAGCGTCACCTAAAAACTCAAGCCTCTCATTATCCTCATACGGCTTGCGGCGATGCTCATTCACATAAGATGAATGGGTAAATGCCTGTTTTAAAAGCGGTTCATTTGTAAACTGTATTTCAAGCCGATCCTGAAAGTTTTTAAAAATGAACTCTTTTGATGATGTTTTATATTTCCTGCCATTCCTTCTCATAGAATCCTCCGCCAATGTAAAGAATCAAATCCTTATAACTAATTTTCCATAATTGCTTGTAAAAAACCAAAGAAACTTGGCCCGCAGCCAAGTTACGTAGTGCTTTTATTCACTTTTAACGTTTAAAAGCGAATAAAAGCACTACACTATCAGATAATTTGAAAGAAAGCTCCGTATTTTACGGAGCTTTCTTAAGTCATTCTAGAAACCGGATTACATAGTGCTTTGTATGTAATTCACAGCGTCTCCAACTGTGACGATCTTTTCTGCGTCATCATCTGAAATTTCCATTCCAAATTCATCTTCAAGTTCCATAACCAACTCAACTACATCAAGGGAATCGGCACCAAGATCGTCTTTGAAAGAAGCTTCGAGTTTTACTTCTGACTCATCGACTCCTAAACGGTCAACGACAATCTTTGTTACGCGTTCAAGTACTTCTGCCATATTATTCACCTCCCCTCAAGTCATTATAGAGTATTTTGTTTAAATAATAAATCCTTATTTGGGCAAGAAAAAGGATTTACCTGAGTTTTTTTACATGACCATGCCGCCATCCACATGAAGTGTCTGCCCTGTCATATACGCACTGTCATCCGATGCCAGGAAAACCGCCACTTTTGCTATATCAGAGGGATCTCCAAGTCTTGCCAGCGGAATCTGCGCAAGCATCGCATTCTTTGTTTCTTCCGTTAGTTTATCAGTCATATCTGTAGAAATAAACCCTGGAGCCAGAGCATTAACCAAAATTCCTCTTGGTGCAAGCTCTTTTGCTGAAGTTTTTGTCAATCCGATGACTCCAGCCTTTGCAGCCACATAATTCGCCTGGCCAGCGTTCCCGCTTACACCAACGATGGAAGCTACATTAATAATACGCCCGGATCTCTGCTTCATCATCGGACGTGATACAGCCTTGGTACATAAGAAGACACCCTTCAGGTTGATGTTGATCACATCGTCCCATTCATCTTCCTTCATCCGCATTAACAGATTATCTTTCGTGATACCGGCATTGTTGACGAGGATATCTACTCTGCCGAATCGCTCAGTTGTCTGCTTAACCATATCACTTACAGCTTCCGCATTTGAAACATCACATTGAATGGCAAAAGCATCTCTGCCCATAGCCTTAATTTCTTCAACTACTTCAAGCGCCTTTGCTTCACTTCCAGCATAGTTAACAGCAACGTTCGCGCCGGCCCTTGCCATTTCAAGAGCAATTTCTCTGCCGATTCCCCGAGAGGCACCGGTGATCAGCACATTCTTATCTGCTAATTTCATTCAGTATTCCCCCTTAACGCTTCCAGCGTTTTTCCTAATGTTTCTGAATCGCTGATAGCATACACTTTAGCTTGGCGGTCAATTTTTTTAATTAAGCCGGATAAAACTTTGCCCGGACCGATCTCGATAAATGTATCCACTCCGGAAGCCAGCATCGTCCGCACGGAATCCTCCCATAGGACCGGTGAATACAACTGCTCAATTAAGCGCCCTTTTATTTCATCCGGGGATGTCATCGGTTTTGAAGTAACATTTGAAATGACAGGCACATCCGCCTCTGAAATATGTATGTTTTCAAGAATTTCTTTAAATCTATCAGCAGCCGGCTGCATTAACTCAGAGTGGAACGGTCCGCTCACTTCTAAAGGAATCACCCTTTTAGCACCCTGTTCCTTAGCAAGCTCCCCTGCCTTCAGGACTCCTTCAGCTGTTCCGGAAATTACAATCTGGCCTGGACAGTTGATGTTGGCCAACTGAACAGAATGACCTTCGCTGGTAACGGTCTCTGTAACAGAGGCAAGTTTTTCGCGATCCATGCCAAGTACCGCTGCCATAGAACCCTGTCCATTCGGCACAGCTTCCTCCATGAATTCGCCTCTTTTACGCACCGCGTAAACCGCATCGCTGTAAGAAAGTGCACCGGATGCCACAAGAGCAGAATACTCGCCCAGACTGTGGCCTGCTGTAAAATCAGGGCTTATGCCTGCATCCTTCAGCACTTCTAGAATGGCTGTACTAACTGTTAATAATGCAGGCTGTGCATTCGTTGTTTTTGTCAGTTCTTCCTGAGGCCCATTAAAGATTAACTGTGTCAGCGGTAAGCCTAATTTCTTATCTGCTTCGTCAAATATCTTTTGTGCCTGTTCATGGCTTTCGTACATCTCTTTCCCCATGCCTGCTGCCTGTGAACCTTGTCCCGGGAAGACAAACGCTATTTTACCCATAAAAAATCCTCCTGTCTGCTATGGTCTCTCTATCATGGAACGGATAGTGCCGCTCACGTCATTCTGTACCATTTCCCTTGCCTGCCGCACTGCATTGTAAATGGCGTTCGCATCAGAAGAACCGTGAGCTTTAATGACGGGTGCCTTTAATCCGAATAACCCTGCCCCTCCGTACTCGGAGTAATCTAATTTATTTTTCAGCTGTTTAAATTCCGGTTTTAACACACCAGCAGCAAGCTTGCTTTTCAGATTGCTCATCAGTGCCGTTTTCAACATGGTAAACATGCCAAGGGCAGTGCCTTCTATAGTTTTAAGGACCATATTGCCTGTGAACCCATCCGTAATAACAATATCTGCAACACCATCAAGCAAGTCCCTGGCTTCCACATTGCCGACGAAATTTAAATTTGTATCTTTTAATAAAAGAAATGCCTGTCTCGTCAGCTCATTCCCTTTTTTCTCTTCAGTGCCGATATTAAGCAGGCCGACTCGGGGCTTGGCAATCCCGCGTACCTTTTCGGCATAAGCCGATCCCATAAAAGCATACTGCACTAAATGTTCTGGTTTCGCATCGGCATTCGCTCCGACGTCAAGAAGAACAAAGCCTGTTCCGTCTATCGTTGGAAGCGTAGGCGATAGGGCCGGCCTCTCAATCCCCTCAATCCGGCCGACAACAAAAAGCCCTGCAGCCATTAAGGCCCCAGTATTCCCTGCCGAAATACATGCGTCCGCCCTTCCGTCGCTCACAGCCTGGGCAGCAAGCACCATTGAAGAGTTCTTCTTTCTCCGGACAGCCCGTACTGGCTCGTCCGTAGGCAGAATTTCTTCATCTGCATGAATAATTTCAATGCGCTCGTTAGTTGTAAGATGCTCACGTATCGCTCCTTCATTCCCGTATAGCTGAATCGTGATATCCGGGAAGGTCTGGACAGCTTTAACGGCGCCTAGTACAATTTCCTTCGGAGCATGGTCCCCGCCCATGGCGTCAATCGAAATCCTCATATTATACATCCTTTTCGTCAAGATTAGAGCGGTACATTTCAAACTGGCCCTTAAATACCATCTCATGGCCTACAAAACTCTTTACTTCAACCAGCGTTCTGCCAGAAGCGCCTACATCCGTTACCCGCGCTTTTGCCACTACACGCTCATGTTCCCTTACCTGCCGTGTGAAATGAATATGGGCTTTCGCTGTCAAAGCCAATTCATCATTAATAACAGCAACCGCAAGAGAGTTTGCTTGCGCAAACAGATGATGGCCCCTGGCAATGCCATTTCTCTTAAACACATGCTCGTGCTTCACATCAAAAATAGAAATAGCATTGTGATCTAACTCTATATCAATAATCTCACCGATAATTTCATCAATTGGCAAGGCTTTAATTTCATCACTTAAATGGTTCTCAGCCACACTCTTAATTCGTTCCCGCAGCTCGGGTATCGATAATTCAAGCCGGTCTAGCCGAATCGTCTGCACACTAACTGCAAACTTATCAGCCAGTTCCTCATCAGTTACAAACGGATTCTCCCCAATAGTCTCCACCAGCATCTGCTGGCGCTCCTTTTTACTACGTCGCATCCAAACCGTCACCATCCGAACTATTATGACTAGGTACTAATAGTAGTATATATATAGGAGAGAAAGAATGCAATTATAAAAGCGGAAAGCGGTGCCTTCTAACTTTAATTAGTTTTAGTTATCAATGTAGATCCGTCCAAGCGTAGACAATAAAACTACTAAGAAGGCAGAGACCTGAAAAGCATAAGACTAGCAGGCCGTGAGAAGCGCTCTTTCTTCTCATGGACTGATTGGCTTATGACTCGAATGTCTCAGCTTGCAGCTGGATACCACTAGAAGCGGAGGACGGTGCCTTCAAATATAACTAAGTAAAAGTACAATGAAGAACTCCCTATAGCAATAATTGTAAATACTGTGGAAGGCAGACACCTGAAAGGCATAAGAAAACGGCAGCGAAAGGCTTTTGATGGCGATTGGCTTATGACCGAAGGTGTCAGTCCGCAGCTGGATACCACTAAAAGCGGAGGACGGTGCCTTTCACAGAAGAAGTATAGAAAGAACCATGAACCGAAAAACCAATTTAAAAGACCGTATGAATTGAAAGTCAGATACCTGACAGGCATTAGAAAAGCGGCAGCGAAAGGCAGTTCTTGCCTTTTGATGGCGATTGGCTTATAACCGAAGGTGTCTGTCCTAATTCAAATAGTCTGATTGGCCCTCTGTAAATTAAATTCATTACAAAATCAGCCTGCATTTTACCTTTGAGAGTGTGATTTAATTATTAAGAGTGTGATTTGAAATTTAAGAGTGGAGTTCAGATATTTAAGAGTGGAAATTCAAATTTAAGAGTGACATCTTTTTTTTAAGAGTGAGTATCATTTTATGACGGAAAGATTCGTTTGCTAAAATGGGTACACTCATATGATAGACGCAGTTTAAGAAAACATACTATTTTCACTTTATAATTGCCAGCGGCACACACAACAAAAAACAGCTCACCCCCGCCACCATTTGCCGGCATGACTATACCGCTCAAATGGATAATGAGAATAAGCTGCTTAATTAATCTAATTTTTCCCCAGAAAGCACTCCAGCTTTAACGAGGGATTCTCTCAAGTATTTAAACTGGTCTTCTTTCCAGAATGCTTCTGAGTTTACCAGCGAAGCTGCGTCATTCCTGGCCACTTCGAGAGCTCTGTAATCGTGGACCATATCGGCCATTTTAAATTCAGGGACTCCGCTTTGTTTTTTGCCGAAGAAATCACCAGGTCCCCTCAACTCTAAATCTTTTTCCGACAGGACGAATCCGTCATTGGTTTCAGACATGATTTTCATTCTTTCTTTGCCGACTTCATTTTTGGGATCAGCAATGAGGATACAGTAGGACTGGTCACTCCCGCGGCCTACCCTTCCCCTGAGCTGATGGAGCTGGGAAAGCCCGAAGCGTTCTGCATCATAGATCACCATTAGGGTTGCATTCGGGACATTCACCCCTACTTCTACAACGGTCGTAGAAACCAGTACCTGGATGTTGTTCTCGCTGAATTCCCGCATGACCAGGTCTTTTTCGCTGGAGTGAAGTTTCCCATGCATCAGCCCGACATGAAACCGATTTTGAAAATATTGTGTCAAGGCAGCATGGACATCCAGCGCATTCTGCAGGTCCAGCTTTTCTGATTCTTCAATGAGCGGGCATATCACATATGCCTGTCTGCCTTGTCTTAACTCTTTTTCCATAAAGCCAAGTACGCGATCTAATGTATCATGCTTGGTCCAGTACGTTTCTATCGCCTTTCTTCCTGCTGGCATCTCGTCAATGATAGAAACATCCATTTCACCGAAGGCCGTAATAGCAAGTGTCCGCGGGATAGGAGTGGCGGTCATGAATAATACATCGGGGCTTTCCCCTTTTTCCCGGAGGATCCGCCTTTGTTCCACTCCGAATCGATGCTGCTCATCCGTTATCACCAACCCAAGTTTTTGAAAATTCACTTCTTCCTGGATAAGGGCATGAGTACCGATCAGAATGTGAATTTCACCGTTCGCCAGCCTTTCAAGGATTTCTCTTCTTTTCTTCCCTTTCACAGAACTGGTTAATAAAGCCGTCGTTACTCCATGCGGCTCCAGCATTTCCATCAATGAAGCGGAGTGCTGCTCTGCAAGGATTTCGGTCGGTACCATTAGAGCCCCCTGGTACCCGGCACTGTGTGCTGCAAACAAAGCGATCGCTGAAACAACAGTCTTACCTGAGCCCACATCACCTTGCAGAAGCCTGTTCATCCGGTAGGGTGATTTCATATCCGCTAAAATTTCATTAACCACTCTTTTTTGTGCATGGGTTAACGGAAACGGCAGGCAGTCAATAAAGCCTTTGAGCTTCTGAAGATCATACTTCTGTGTGCTCCCCATGGATTGTTCTCTTTGAACCTTCCTAATCGCCTGCATTTTGAGCTGGAATAATAGAAATTCCTCATAGACAAAACGTCTTCTTGAATGCTTAAGATCTTGGTCGCTTAAGGGAAAGTGAAGCGAACGCAGGGCATCTCTTCTATTCATGAGTTTGTATTCTTTTAACATATAATCAGGAAGTATTTCCGTTATATCATTTCCGAACTCCTTAAATGCAGCCGCGAGATAGCGCCTGAACCCTTTTACCGTCAAGTCTCCCTTTACGGTGTACACTGGTTCGAATTCGTTCGTCCTTTTTTCTGTCCCTGCCTTATGCTCTGAAATCGTAATGGTCTGGCGATGTTTATCCCACTTACCGGTTACAGTGATTTCTTGATTAATAGCGAACTTATTTTTCAGATATGGCTGATTAAAAAAAACACCGGTTATTAAATATCTGCCTACTAGGATCCTGATGGTAAGCTTCGACTTTTTCCGCCCGAAATAAGTAAGAGAAGGCAAGCTGTGCACAACTCCTTCCACAGTTACCCTCTCATCATGTGCTACTTCAGCTAAGTCCTTCAGTCGGTAATCCTCATAACGATAAGGGAAGTGCTCAAACAAATCCATTACACTGTGGATGCCCATGTCATTTAATGCTAGTGCAGTTTCCCCGCCGATTCCTTTAACTGAGGTTACTGGAAGTATGTTTATATCATTCACTTTTCTTAACATCCAGTGAGATTCCGAAGATTTTAGCTTCCAGTTCTCTGCCTGTCGGAGTTGCAGCTAGGCCGCCCTGGGCAGTTTCTCTTAATCCAACTGGCATGGACAGCCCGATTTTATACATCGCATCTATTACTTCGTCACACGGAATACGGCTGGTTATGCCTGCGAGTGCCATATCGGCAGCGATCATTGCATTTGCAGCGCCCATGGCATTTCTTTTAACGCAAGGAACTTCTACAAGGCCGGCAACCGGATCACAAACAAGGCCCAGCATGTTTTTAAGAGTGATCGCCATCGCCTCTGCACTTTGAGCTGGAGTGCCTCCTGCAATTTCCACTATGGCAGCTGCAGCCATTCCTGCGGCGGACCCCACCTCAGCCTGGCAACCGCCTGCTGCTCCGGAAATGGAGGCATTGTTTGCGACAACAAAGCCAAATGCGCCTGAAACAAATAAGAAATCGATCATTTGCTCTCTGGAAGGATTTAATTTATTTTTAACCGCAAATAATGTACCCGGCACAACACCCGCAGACCCTGCAGTGGGTGTAGCACAAATAGTGCCCATTGCTGCATTCACTTCATTTGTAGCAACAGCTTTGCTTACGGCATCCAAAATGATTTCGCCAGAAAGAAAGTTTCCTTTTTTAATATATTCCTGAAGCAGGACTGCATCGCCGCCAGTTAAGCCTGAATGCGAGTGTACTCCAACTAAGCCTCTTTCGATTGCCTTTTCCATGACTTCCAGATTTTTATCCATCAGCCCGATGACCTGGTCACGGGTCCGGCCTGTTACTTCCATTTCCTGCTCTATCATTATCTGAGAAATCTTTTTCCCCTGGCTTTCTGCTAATTCTATTAATTCTGCTACGTTCCTGAACATAGGGATCACCCTCTCTTAATCAACAATTTTAGTAACCTTCATTATATTTGGAAGCGCTGTTATTTCGTCCAATACAGCCTGCTCAATATTTTGATCAACTTCAATCGTCATCAATGCCATTTTTCCTTTTTCTTTTCGTGAAACATCCATATGAGCAATGTTAATTTCATGTTTTGCTAAAACGTTTGCTACGTTCGCAATCGCTCCAAATCGGTCTTCATGAACAACCAGGATCGCGGGCTCATGGCCAGAAAGTTTTAATTCAAAACCATTGAGTTCTATGATTTCGATTTTTCCTCCGCCAATTGAAATGCCAACCAATTCGAGTTCACCCTGATCATCCCCGATACGGACTCTTGCTGTATTAGGATGATCCGTAATAGCATCCTCCTCAGAGAATGTTATCTTTATTCCTTTTTCTTTTGCCAGATCCAGCGCATGGATGATCCGCTCGTCAAAGGTATCAAAATCCAGGAGGCCCCCCACGATTGCCACATCCGTGCCATGACCTTTGTACGTTTTAGCAAAAGAACCATAAAATGAAATCTCTGCCCATTTCGGCTCTCGATTGAGTAAATTCCTTGCCATTCTGCCAATCCTGGCAGCACCTGCTGTATGGGAGCTTGACGGGCCGATCATAATCGGACCGATTATATCAAAGACACTTTTATACTTCATAATATATTGTAATCCTCCTTTAGAGCTTTCAATAGGATTCGTCATAACCATGTAAAATAATGAAGCCAAGAAAATCATAACGGAAAAAACCGAATTAGGAAAGTTTTTTTACAAAATTAAAAAGGGCTGACTGCGTAAGCCAGACCCTTTTCGCCCAAAGTTTAGCATAATGGTGTTCTTTGTAGAATTGACTCGTTTTACTCGATTGAAAAAATGAATGAATATAACGGCTGTTTGCCATTATGAACTTCAATTTCCACATCTTCAAATGTTTCTTCACAAAAAGCAAGGAGCTGGTCTACTTCTTCTTTGGATGTTTCTTCGCCGTAAATGACAGTCAGGATTTCAGAATCCTCATCAATCATGGACGTTAATAGATCCTTAGCGGCTTGAAGCTTATCCTGGTTCTTCACGATAATTTTGCCTTCCTCAATACCCATGAAATCCCCAGTGGCTATGTCAAGGCCTTCAATCTGTGTATCTCGTACAGCATATGTGATCTGTCCTGTTTTTACATGTCCAAGTGCTTCTGTCATGTTTGCTTCATTATCCTCCGGTGATACTGCCGGGTTAAATGCTAATAGTGCAGACATTCCTTGAGGAACAGTCTTTGAAGGAATGACAATGACCTTATCTTCAGCCACTTCTGCCGCCTGCTGCGCAGCCATGATAATGTTTTTATTATTCGGCAAAATGATAACCGTGCGGGCATTGGTCTCTCGAATAGCCTGTACAATATCCTCAGTACTTGGATTCATCGTCTGGCCGCCTTCAATCACCGATTTAGCACCAATACTCTTAAATAAATCAGAGATGCCTGAGCCCATTGCAACCGATACTACTCCGAAATCTTCTTTTTCTTTTGGTGCTGCTATTCCAGCCTCTTTTAATGGAGTATGAGTCTCGCCAACAATGGCTTCATGCTGCTGGCGCATATTGTCAACCTTGATCTTGATCAGACTTCCAAAGTTTTGCCCATAAGTCAGGCATTCACCCGGCTGTTCAGAGTGAATGTGTACCTTCACTATTTCTTCGTCAGAAACCACTAATAAAGAATCACCAAACCCGCTTAAATGATTTCTGAACGCTTCTTCTGAAAAAGGATTTTTTGAAAGTTTGTCCTCTTCAAATTTGACCATAAACTCCGTGCAGTAGCCAAACTCAATATCTTCCGTATTCATGTGACCCTGTACAGATTTATGGTGCTCTGCATTAACCATTTCATCCATAGTGGCATGAGACGCCGGCGTTCCTTGCACTTCTTCTCCTTTTAATTCCGCAAGGAAACCTTCATACACGAAAACCAGACCCTGGCCGCCGCTGTCGACAACTCCAACTTCCTTTAAAACTGGGAGAAGATCAGGTGTTCTATTAAGAGATGCTTTTGCTTCTTTAAGAGTATCTTCCATCACTTTAATGATATCTTCATTAACCTTCGCAGATTGAACGGCCCCTTTGGCAGCGTCCTTCGCTACCGTAAGAATTGTCCCTTCCACTGGTTTCATGACCGCTTTATAAGCAGTCTCCACTCCAGCCTCGAACGCCTTGGCAAATTCTTCACTGCTAATAAAAGGCTTGGTTTCAATAGCTTTGGCAAATCCTCTGAAAAGCTGGGATAGAATAACTCCTGAATTTCCGCGGGCACCCATCAGCAATCCTTTCGCAAGGGCACTTCCGACCTTCCCAATATGCTCCTGCACATTGTTCCTTACTTCTTTGGCCCCTGATGTCATGGACAGGTTCATGTTCGTTCCAGTGTCCCCGTCAGGAACAGGAAAAACGTTCAATGCGTCTACATATTTTGCATTTGCCGAAAGGCTGTTAGCACCCTTTAAGACCATCTCGGCAAAACGTTTTCCATCTAAGCTAGTTATTGACACAAATGTTTCCTCCTTACTAAGGGTTCGTTACACGAACTCCCTGTACATAAATATTGACGGAATCCAACTCAAGTCCCGCAGTTTTGTCCAGGGTATATTTCACTTTAGATTGAACATTATGAGCTATTTCGGAAATTTTCGTTCCGTAGCTTACAATTATGTACATATCAATATGAACCTGATCATTTTCCTGACGCACGATGACACCTTTGGTAAAATTTTCTCTGCGCAGAATTTCAGCTATGCCGTCTTTTAATTGTTTCTTGGAAGCCATACCCACAATACCGTAACAGTCAATCGCCGCTCCGCCTGCAATTGTAGCGATTACTTCATTGGATATATCAATCTGTCCGAATTTCGTATTCAACTCAATGGACATATTATCTTCCCCTCCCTGAAAATCTCATTAGCTACAGACCATTTTACTATAGTACCAGCAGATTTAAAAGTCCAAGTATGCCCAGTTATATTATAAAGCAGGGGTTCGAACTATATGTCAAGGTATTTTTCTTGAAACTGCATGCCAGAACTATTGCATTCTTGGAATATGTGTGTTAAATTATTAAAGTGTTTCTAAAGACTTAAGACAATGTATAATAACTTAAGCATGTTCGTAGTAAGGAGGGAAATTAACATGGCACGTAAATGTGTAATCACTGGCAAAGGAACTCGTTCCGGTAACAGCCGCTCACACGCAATGAACGCAAACAAACGTACTTGGGGTGCAAACCTTCAAAAAGTTCGTATTCTAGTTGACGGTAAACCTAAACGTGTATACGTTTCTGCAAGAGCGCTTAAATCAGGTAAAGTAGAACGCGTATAAGACAACGGCATCCAATTTTAGGATGCCTTTTTTATTTATAAAGCGGAGAACGGTACCTTTTAAGCGAGATAATGCTTTAGCTGAATGATGATGTATATATATTTAAAAGAATATTTCATTAAAAGGCAGACAGCCGATAAAGCAGACTTGCTGATTGGCGAGCGGTAGCGAAGACAGAAGCTTAGTCGCACTTATGCGTTAGCCAAACATAAGGCAAGCAGGCCGTGGGAAGTGATCTTCCTTCCCATGGCCTGCTTGCCTTATGACTCGAGGATGTCAGTTCGCAGCTGGATTACACCATAAGCGGAGAACGGTGCTATTCCTTCTGTTTTTATTAATGTTCAATGATGATATTTATTCATTGAACACTACAAACTTCGTGGAAAAGCAGACACCCGATAAAGCAGACTTGCTGATTGGCGAGCGGCAGCGAAAAGCCACTCTTGTCTTTTGGGCATTTGACTTATGGCCGAAGGTTTCAGTTCAAAGCTGGATTTCATCTTCATGCAGCTTAAATTCCGGGTTGCAGAATTTTTATTAGTCCTTATAAATTTAGATTATCCCTCTTAAATCCGGGTTTACCCCTCATAAGTTTCAATTTACCCTCTTAAATTCCGGTTTACCCCTCATATCTGACTAACCCGCCGGTCCTCCTTACCTCAGCGCCATAAATTTATCACTCGGGCCACCCTTTTCAATTAAAAATAACTGATTTTTAACTCTTTTCACATCCATTTCGTCAAAAAACACGTGAATCAGCATGATGTTTTAATATAAACATCATGCTTAAAGCCATCACCATTAGTTCCTGAGTAGACCCGGCAACAAAAAAAACACCCCCTTCCACCTTAAGAGGGTGCTCACCTGTAAAAATGATAAATAATTAGTGCTGCTGTCAATCTTTTTTAAATACCCCCAAGCAAGCCCTAACCAAACCGCCCAAGAATCTTGGTAGTTTAATCGTATAAAATTTCATAAAGCCCCTCCTCATAAAATCTCACACAAATTATTCAACTTATTAGCGGATATAGGAAGAGATATCCCTCTTATAAGAGTGATTTAATCACTGCTTCTTACCACCAATAATATGCCTTCCTCGAATGAAAAAGTACCTTCTTCATAAAGAAGTTCATTACTAATACATAGTGTAGAGCCAAGAGTAATATTCCTGTTTTCGAGGGGGTATTTGAAACCCTTTAGTGTAATGCCGTTCACTTCAAGTGTCAGAGGGATAAATGAAATATATTTTTTACCTCTCAGGCTTGATACATGGAAGGTACCGGGAGTTTTTACATATAAAATATTGGTTTTGTCCTCTAGGATTAGCTGCGTATCAGGATTGTCAAGCAGACCCCGCTGAGCGAGAAGCTGAACATTGGCAAGGTAGTGGTCTGCCCGCCCACCGGTTGCTCCAAACAGGATGATTTTTTCTGGTTTCTGTTTCACAGCCCAATCGAGGGCAATTTCCAGGTCGGTCTGATCCTTTTCGGAAGGATAAATATGTAGATGAACCAAGTGCTCCTGCAGAAAACGGAGCTCATCGGGGCTGACAGAATCAAAATCTCCAAACGCCTCGTGCGGCTGGATACCCATGCGGATCAGGGAATAAACGCCGCGATCCACTCCAGCCCAAACTATATCTTGACGGTCTTTGTATTGATTTAGATCGGGCACCAGCTCCAAAGGGCCTCCTGCTAAAATACAAATAATCATAAAAAGTTCCTTTCTTGAATCTGATAAAAAAAGGAGGCTGTGCTGCAGCCTCCGTTAACAAATTCCGTTACTCTGCCCTTAAAGCTTGAATGGCTTTAGCCCGGTCTGTCTGATTATATACGGCTGATCCCGCAACAAGTACGGTCGCGCCATTCTCAATACATAACTTTGCAGTTTGTTCATTGACCCCGCCATCTACCTCAATCTCAATAGCCACCCCTAAGTCTGCAGCCATTTCCTTTACTTGTTTAATTTTAGAAAGGACGCCAGGGATGAAGGACTGGCCGCCAAAGCCTGGGTTAACTGACATCAGGAGAACCATATCGATATCTTCAATGATATGCTGAATGGTATCAACCGGAGTTGACGGATTAAGGACTACACCAGCCTTGACTCCTAACGATTTAATCAGCTGGATCGTTCTATGCAGATGCCGGCTCGCTTCAACATGGACAGTAATATAATCTGCACCCGCATCCGCAAAAGCCTCAATATATCTGTCCGGATCTTCAATCATAAGGTGGACATCCAGAGGCAGCTTGGTGATAGGGCGTACGGCCTCAACAATTAAAGGGCCGATCGTAATGTTTGGAACGAAATGTCCGTCCATCACATCAATATGGATGAGATCGGCCCCTCCTCTTTCAACGTCCTTAATCTCTTCTCCCAGCCTTGAAAAATCGGCAGATAAAATAGATGGAGCAATTTTCACCATAACTACTAATACCTCGGCTTTCGGTCTCTAATTTCCTGTAAGAATTCTAGATAATGTTCATACCGATAACGCGGCAGTTCTCCATTTTCATATGCCGCTTTTACTGCACATTTTGGCTCTTTATCATGAAGGCAGCCCCTGAATTTACAGCTTTCACTGAGTTCTAATAAATCCGGGAAGCAGAACGTTAGATCTTCTGCTTCTACATCGGTAAATTCCAATGAACTAAATCCAGGAGTGTCTGCGACTAGGCCGTCTCCTATATGAATCAGCTCGACATGCCTGGTAGTATGCTTCCCGCGTCCTAGATGCTGCGAAATATCATTTGTTTTCAGCTCCAATTCAGGACGAAGTGCATTGAGCAGTGTCGATTTGCCGACACCAGACTGCCCAGCGAATACACTGGTCTGTCCATGGAGGTATGGAAGAAGCACGTCAATCCCTTCCTGTGTCACTGATGATGTTGCAAGAACGGGGTACCCCATATTTGAGTATTCCTCAATAAATTGATCAATCTCTTTTTTTGCCGTTTCTTCTAAAAGATCCACTTTAGTAATACAGATGATCGGTTTAATATGATTAAATTCAATCAAAACTAAAAAGCGGTCTAATAAGACTGTACTGAAATTCGGTTCCACGGCCGAAAAAACTAGGATTGCCTGATCTACATTGGCAATTGGCGGCCGAATCAGTTCATTATGTCTTTCCTTTATTTCTAAAACATAACCCTCTTTGTCATTATCAGCCTGGTAAACGACTTCATCTCCGACAAGCGGAGTGATTTTATCTTTTCTAAACGTTCCTCTGCCCCGGCATTGTATGAGTTGTTCTCCATCGAGTACGTAATAAAACCCGCTCAGAGCCTTGACTATTTTGCCTGCTGGCATATTTTCACTCCTTGTTTCCTAACTTAAAAGCTTATTTCAAAGGTCAGTATCAAACTATTCCTGTTCTGCATTTTCATACGTGAATGTCTTATCCTGAGAAACGGAATTGTCGACGATTACTTTGTATCCGGCCTCTGTAGTGGGGCCTATCGTGAATTCGTAACTTTTCTTGGTGGTTTCAGTTATCGTAAACTTATCAAAAGGTGTAGTCATGGTATGGTTCATATCCTGTATAAGGACTTGAACCTCCTGAGCCTGGCCTTCGACTTGAGGATTGTATTCAATCGTAATTTCCTTAGTAACCGTTTTAGGAGGAAGTTCCTTTTTGCCTCTGGATATTATGACTTTAATAGTACTTCCCTTATCAACCTGAGTATTAGCTTCTGGCTCCTGTGACTTAACATGTCCCTTTTCTACCTTATCACTATACTCTTCCCCTTGTTTATGAATGAATAACCCATTATTTTCTGCATATTCGTTAAGGGTTTGTTCGCTATAATCAGAGAGATCCTTTAAAGTGATTTTTTCTGGGCCCGAGCTTACGGTAAAAGTCAGCTGTGTATCAGAAGGAGCCACTTTCATATTAGGCTCAGGAGACTGGTCCAGAATGGTACCTGCTGGACTATCATTTGATTCATATTTAATGTCAGGATCTTTGAACCCCAATTCTTCAACAAGCGGCTTTACATCATCGATATTACGGTCCTCATAATTCGTGAGCGTAATTTGTTTCTTTCCGCTGCTTACAGAAAGATCTATAGTGCTGCCTTCTTTTACTTTGCTCCCGATTTTAGGTTCTGTTTTAATCACATGATTGACAGCTACCTCGTCGTCCTCGACTTCGATTGTATCCCCTACTTTAAATCCTTTATCATTAAGAATGGACATTGAGTCAGCGAGATTTTCCCCTCTAATATCCGGTACCTTCACTTCCTTCGGCTCCATCATTTTCGGAAGCACCGTAACAGTCAGGACTCCCAAAAGAGCAAGAAACACAAATGTAGATACTAAAACAATCGGCCACTTCTTCCTCTTTTTAGCCTGATCTTTTTTCTCCTTCTTCTTTTTCTCTTTTTTTTCAGGTTTCCCTTCACTCTTAGGTTCCTTGTCGACTCCCATGATCAAGGTTTCATCCAGGTCATTTCCAGTGTGTTCCTTTGTTATGACCGGGATGGCCTTAGTTGCATCCTGGTCCTCAGGTACAAAGAACGGCGGCTCATTTTTCCGGCTTGGACTTAGAGCTGTCCTGAGGTCTTCAAGCATTTCATCCGCGCTGGGATACCGGTAATAGGAATCCTTTGAGCTCGCTTTAAGGACTATATTCGCCACGCTCTGCGGCAAATCAGGAACCCACCTTTTCGGTGACGGCATATTGGATTGCAAATGCTTCAAGGCAATGGAAATGGCTGATTCACCTGAGTAAGGCAGCCGGCCTGTCAACAATTCGAACATCACGATGCCAAGGGAATAAATGTCTGAGGTTTTATTCGCCATGCCTCCGCGGGCCTGTTCTGGAGAAAGATAGTGCACCGACCCAAGTACAGCATTCGTCTGCGTGATGCTTGTAGAGCTGAGCGCCATAGCAATCCCAAAGTCTGTAATCTTCACGTTGCCGAGATCATCTATTAATATATTTTGAGGCTTTATATCTCTATGAATAATCCCATATTGATGGGCATGGGAAATAGCCGAAGTGATCTGCTCCATAATATCCAAGGCTTTTTGAACCGGGATCGGGTAGTTTCTCTGTATGTATTGTTTAAGCGTAAGGCCTTTCACATATTCCATGACGATATAGTAAATATCATCCTCTACCCCTACATCATAGATACTCACAATATTCGGATGAGCTAAACTAGTAGCAGACTGTGCTTCTCTATTAAATCTCTTAATAAATTCTTCATCATTGGAAAAATCCATGCGCAGAATTTTCAATGCGACCTCACGCTCTAAGATCATATCTCTAGCAAGGTACACATTTGCCATTCCACCGCCGCCAATCATTTCTAACACTTTATAACGGCCGCTGATTCTTTTTCCAATCAGCATTTAAATCACCCGCTTTCACTTTCATCTGTAAAATGCACAAGTACAAGGGTGATATTATCTTCGCCGCCATTATCATTAGCAAGCTTTATTAAGTCTTCTGATTTAACATCCTGGCCAGCCTGTGCAGTAATGATCTGCTGCAGATCATTTTCACTGACTTTATTAGAAAGACCGTCGGAGCATAAAAGAAGCATATCTCCAACATATATGGGTATTAGAGACACATCAATTTCTACATTTTTTTCGGTTCCTAAGGCCCGTAAGAGTACATTTTTTCTAGGATGGTGCTCGGCATCTTCCTTGCTGATCTGCCCGCAGCGCACTAGCTCCTGCACCAGCGAGTGGTCCTCTGTCACTTGCTTAATTCCGCTGTTTTGATACAGGTACCCCCGGCTGTCGCCGACATGTGCTACAGATGCAAATGTCCGTGTGCATATAGCCGCTACGATCGTCGTACCCATGCCCTCGCATTCCTTATTGGCAAGAGAGTGCTGATATAATAGATCATTTACTTTTACAATGTGAATCCTGAGCCAGTCTTCTGCATCCTCAGGGTCTAAAAATTCTCCTGTTTCCGCCCAAAAATCTTTTAGTTTCTCGATGGCCATGCTGCTCGCCACATCACCGGCTCTATGTCCTCCCATGCCATCAGCTACAACAGCTAATAATACACCGCTTGGATTGGTGAAGACTCCGCCATTATCTTCATTAAGCTGGCGGAGTTTCCCACGGTCTGTTTTAAAAACCGCTTCCATCTTTTCACCTCGTCTCTTCTTTTCGCTCCTTCGCTCTCAGCTGCCCGCAGGCCGCATCGATATCATGTCCCTGTTCTCTCCGAATCGTAACATTTACGCCTGCATTCTTTAATGTTTTTTCGAATTCGAAAATCTGTTCACGAGGTGTTCTTACATAGTTGCGTTCAGGAACATAATTTACAGGAATCAAATTCACATGGCATTTGAGCCCTTTTATGAGTCTTGCTAGTTCCTCTGCATGTTCAACCTGGTCATTCACTCCGCCAAATAATCCATATTCAAATGAAATCCGGCGGCCTGTCTTCTCAATGTAGTACTTAACAGCTTCCATTAGATCTGGCAGCTTGTAAGCACGGTTTATCGGCATCAGGGAACTTCTGATTTCATTATTAGGCGCATGCAGGGAAATGGCAAAATTGATCTGCATCTGCTCATCGGCAAATTTATAGATCTTTGGAACAATTCCGCTGGTTGAAACCGTGATATGGCGCGCTCCAATGTTCAAAGCCTTGTCATCGTTAATGATTTTCAGGAATGACAGCATTTCATCATAGTTATCAAATGGTTCCCCGATACCCATAATGACTACAGAGCTGACGCGCTCATCTGTTTCATCAAGTGCCTTCTGTACTTTTACGACTTGGGCAACGATTTCTCCTGCTTGTAAATTTCTTTTTAATCCTCCCAGTGTGGATGCACAGAACGTACATCCGATCCTGCAGCCTACCTGAGTAGTCACACAAATGGAATTTCCGTATTCATGGCGCATAAGAACCGTTTCAATAGAGAATCCATCGTGCAATTCAAAAAGGAATTTAATCGTACCATCACTGGATGTCTGCTGAATCAGAGTATTAAGCGTAGTAATTGAATAGCTCTCTTCCAGTTTTCTTCTTAAATCCTTTGAAAGATTGGACATGTCTTCGAAGCTGGTCACTCTTTGTTTATAAAGCCAATCATAAATCTGCTCGGCACGGAACGTTTTTTCTCCTGCCTCTGCCAGCCACTCTCTCAATTCATGAAGCTCTAGTGAATATATGGATGGTTTTTGAGTCTCCTGCTGCTGTTTCTTATTAGTTGTAGTTTCCAATTACTTCACCTTCCTTTTAAAACATGCGATGAAAAAGCCGTCACTTCCAAAATCCTGTGGGAAAACCTGAAGCATGTTTCCATTCACTAAAGGTTTGACCGGATCCGGCATGCGGTCTTTTAAGCTATAATCTTCTTCGTAATCCGGGTGGTTCTTTAAAAAGCTGAGTGCTACATTATCGTTTTCTTCTTTATCGACCGTGCATGTACTATACACCAGCGTTCCGCCTCTTGCTACGAGCGGAGCAGCTGCATCCAGGAGTTCTGACTGTATTCCAGACAGCGAAGTAATATCTTCCTGTGTTTTTGTATATTTGATATCTGGTTTTCTCCTCATGACGCCGAGACCTGAGCACGGTGCATCAATCAGGATACGGTTAAATTGCCCCAGACCGAATATCTCCTGAACATTCTTGCTGTTATACGCTCTTGTCCTGATATTGCTGAGTCCCAGCCGTTCAGCCTGATCTTTAATAAGCTTTACCTTATGTTCATGAAGATCAAGAGAGATGACGCGCCCTTTTTCCGAGAGGCGTTCAGCGATATGTGTTGATTTCCCGCCCGGCGCGGCACAGGCATCCAGCACCTGTTCATCACCCTCAGCACCTATAGCATAACCCACGAGCATGGAACTTTCATCCTGAATAGTAAAAAAACCTGCTTTAAAGGCTTCAGAATGAGTTAAATTACCTCTGAGCGCTTTGATTCCATCCGGTGTTACTACGCTTGGCTCAACTTCAAAGCCTTCTTCTCTCAGGAGGCTGATCACTTCGTTCCGGCTTGTTTTACGTATATTAACCCTGGCAGTCTGAACAGAGGCCAGAAGATTCATTTTACACATTTCAAGTGTTTTATCATAGCCATATTGCTCTAACCAGCGTTCCACGATCCATCGTGGATGGCTCGTTTCTATTGAAATTCTTTCAGCAGGCTCCTTTATTTCGTCCAAAGAAGGAACTCCTTTTCGCTGAACATTTCTTAGAACTCCATTCACCATTGACGTATTCCCTTTATGCCCTCTTTTTTTGGCGATTTCAACCGCTTCAAAAATCACAGCATGATCAGGAATCTTGTCCAGAAAAACCAGCTGGTAAAGAGAAAGGCGCAAAAGATTAATAATCCATCCTTGAGTCTTCTGAAACTTTACAAACGGGCTCAAGTAGTAATCAAGTGTCATTTTCCGCTGAATCGTTCCATACGCTAACTCAGTAAGCAATGCTGCATCCAATCCAGACAATTTATGCTTCGTAATCATGTTGTTCAGTAGCAGATTGCTGTACGACTGGTTCTTTTCAACAGAATCCAGGACCTCAAGTGCAATTTCTCTGACTGTCTTGTTATTATTTTTCATTCGTTTCTCCCAATTTCATTCCTGGTGTTATACCGGATCCTGATCCTCTAAGGAAATCCCGGACGCTCATTCTTTTCTTGCCGGCTGGCTGGAGCTCCAGTATCTTAATAGCTGTCTCGTTTCCTGCTGCTACGATCAGCCCGTCTTCCGCGACCTCTAAAATTTCTCCAGGTTCACCAGTCCGTCCACTCTTTATCTTTTGGGAATTCCACAGTTTCCATACTTCTGACCCGAAAGTGGTAAAAGCAACCGGCCATGGATTAAGGCCCCGGATGTGATTAAAGATCTCTTCCCCAGTCTTTGTCCAATCCACTTTTTCCTGTTCTCTTTTAATATTTGAAGCAAAGGTCGCTTGGCTGTCGTCCTGAACAATGGGAGTAATTTCATGATTCAACAATTTAGGGATGGTTTCTGAAAGCAAATCTGCTCCAATTACACTAAGCTTATCAAATAAAGTGCCGACGTTATCTTCTTCTTCAATCTTAAGCTCCGCCTGTGATAATATATCACCAGCATCGAGTTTTTCTGCCATATACATGATGGTGATCCCCGTTTTTTCTTTTCCCTGAATTAAGGCGTAATGAATAGGGGCACCGCCGCGCAGTTCGGGAAGAAGGGAAGCATGAACGTTGATACATCCGTATTTCGGTGCGTCTAATAATTTTTTTGGAAGTATCTGCCCAAAAGCAGCTGTGATGATTAAGTCCGGAGAAAGCTCCAATATTTTATTCAATTCTTCCTCTTCACGAATTTTTTCTGGCTGAAAAACCATTATTCCGTGTTTTACTGCTTCCGCTTTAACGGGAGGAGGCGTCAATATCCGCTTTCTTCCTACCGGCCTGTCCGGCTGGGTTACCACTGCTGCGACATTATAGCCATCCTGCAGGATTCTTCTCAGCACAGGAACAGAAAAATCAGGGGTTCCCATAAATACAATCTTTGTCATTCTTGTTCATACCTTTCAAGTTCATCTTCCTTAAGATAGTGGCTTACCTTTGTGGTAAACAAAACACCATTAAGGTGATCGATTTCGTGGAGGATGGCCCTTGCAAGAAAATCGTCTGCCTTTAATTCATAATAACGGCCTTTACGATCCTGGGCGCGGATTTTGACCTTAAACGGTCTTGAAACCTCCCCATAGAGGCCGGGAAAGCTCAAGCATCCTTCCGGACCCGTCTGTTCGCCCTCTATTTGAATGATTTTAGGATTAATGATTTCTATTTTTCCCGTTTCATCCCCAATATCAACAATAGCAATCTGCTGTTTGACACCGACCTGCGGAGCTGCGAGTCCGACCCCGTCTGCTTCGAGCATCGTTTCATACATATTATTTAAAAGTTTTGCCAATTTTTTATCAAATGCAATCACGGGATCGCATTTTTGTTCCAGTATCACGTCTGGATACATAACGATTGGTAATATTGCCAAGATAAGAGCCTCCTGCCCTGCTTACATTAACATGTGTGGATTTAAATCAACAGAGATTTGCAAACCATTCTGATTTGATTCTTTTTGGTAGTGTTCCACAATTCTTTTTAGCATCCTTTTTAATTCAGGCTCCCGCTTGTATTTTATCAGACATTGATAGCGATATCTATCGTTCACACGGCTGATTGGCGAAGCTGCGGGCCCTAACACCACCGATTCTGGGGATAACCCTGAAGAAAGATATTTGGTGATCTTTTCTGTTACCGATACGGTCTTCATTAAATCCTCATGTGATACGGTGACAAGGGCCAGAAAATAAAATGGCGGATATTTATTAAATTTCCTTAACCTCATTTCCTGGGCATAGAAGGTATCATAATCCTGCTGGCCAGATAGTTCAATACTGTAATGTTCAGGAGTATAGGTCTGGATTACAACCTCTCCGGGAAGCTTATGCCGTCCGGCTCTGCCGCTCACCTGTGTCAAGAGCTGGAATGTTTTTTCTGAAGCTCTGAAATCAGGTAAATGGAGCATCGTATCTGCTGTAAGGACTCCGACAAGCGTGATGTTCGGAAAGTCCAGCCCTTTTGCAATCATCTGGGTGCCGAGGAGAATGTCAGCCTGTCCTTCCTGAAAAGCCGTAAGAAGCTTTTCATGCGAGCCTTTCTTCCCTGTCGTATCTACATCCATCCTGATAACGCGGGCTTGTGGAAGGATTTTTCCGAGCTCCTCCTCCACTTTCTGTGTTCCTGTACCAAAGAACCGGATGTAGTCACTCTGGCATTCAGGGCAATGTGAAGGCATAGGGACTTCAAACCCGCAATAATGGCACTTGAGCTGATGGCTGGACCTGTGATACGTTAGCGAGATGTCACAGTGAGGGCAGTTCATCACATTTCCGCAGTCCCTGCACATGACAAAGGAAGAATGGCCCCTGCGATTTAAAAACAGGACGGTTTGTTCCTTTTTCTCCAGCCTCTCAGTCAGCTTTTCAAACAGCATCTTTGAAAACATCGAACGGTTGCCGCCTCGGAGTTCTTCGCGCATATCCACAATATCAACTTTGGGCAGGATCGATGAATTGAGCCTGTTTCTAAGCGTCAATAAGGTATAGACATTCTTCTGGGCCCGGGCAAAAGTTTCAAGCGACGGGGTGGCACTCCCGAGCACAACCGGGCAGCCATGGTACTGCCCCCTTTTTACAGCTACATCTCTTGCATGATAGCGTGGATTTTCTTCTTGTTTATAACTTGTTTCATGTTCTTCATCTATGATGATAATCCCTAAATTTTCAAATGGGGCAAATATGGCAGATCTGGCTCCAACGACCACTTTTACTTCCTTACGCTGTATTTTACGCCACTCATCATATTTTTCACCGACTGACAGTCCGCTGTGCATCACTGCCACCTTATTGCCGAAGCGGCCTTTGAACCGCTGCACCATCTGAGGGGTTAACGATATTTCAGGTACAAGCATAATGGCTTCTTTACCATGCTTAATTACATTGTCAATGGCCTGTAGATATATTTCCGTTTTCCCGCTTCCAGTTATCCCGTATAAAAGAAAGGTACCGTCACTTCCGGTATTGATGGAATCGTTGATAGGGCGGAGCGCTTCTTCCTGTTCGGCTGTTAAGACGAATGGTTTTGTCTGGGTGAAGACTCTGTTTTCAAACGGATCACGGTAGATTTCTTTTTCGTATTCTCTTAAGACCTTTTTCTCTACCAGTGATTTAACAGATGATGCCGTTGTACCTGTTTGATTGATTAGTTCTCTCAGGGTAATTTCTCCCGAATGGGATATGAAGAAGTCACAGGCTGCTTTTTGCTTGCTTGCATTTTGTGGAAGGGCAGCGGCATACTTTTCAATCTCTTCTAGCGATATCGATCTTTCTACATATTTAATCCGCTTTTTATTTAATTTATTTTTAACCTGGTAGACTACTTCCAGATTCCCTTTCATGATTTCATTTTGTATTTTTGAGGGAGAACCGCTGTTTAGAGCTGTCTTCCAGTCTATACGATCTCTGCCTTTAAATAGATCTCCAATTTCTCCGGATAAGGCTTCTTCCTGTACATCATCGGATACCTTGATATATTTTTCATATTTAGCTTTCAATGCAGCGGGGATCATGACTTGAAATGCTGAGATTTTATAACATAAAGTCTCCTCAGTCAGCCAGTCGCCCAGTTTTAGGAGTTCAGGATTCAAAACAGGCTCTAGATCCATTGGTTCTTCTAGATATTTAAGCCTGCTGTGCTCTGACTCTTCTTTCAGATGCGACACAAATCCCTGCACTTTCCTTGGGCCAAAGGGGACAATCACCCTCATCCCCGGTTTGATGACAGATACCCATTTTTCGGGTATTTTATAATCGAATTCACGGTCCGTTTGCTTAGCCGGTACATCGACAATCACGGACGCTATATTCATAGTGCATCAGTCCTTTTTATTGAGCAATTCAATCACTTTATTCAAAATATCTTTCGCAACCATCCCTTTTGTTTTTTGAGGGATATTGACGGGTTCTTCTTCTCGGGAGTAGATTGTAACGATATTTGTATCTGTTCCAAATCCTGCACCTGGGGTAGTCACATTATTAGCCACAATTAAATCAGCATTTTTCCGTTCTAATTTTCCTCTGGCATGCTCTTCAACAAGCTCTGTTTCGGCAGCAAACCCGACCAGGATTTTGCTCCCCTTTTTAGCGCCGAGCTCCATTAAAATATCTTTTGTTCTTTCTAGTTCGATAACCTCGCTGCCCGGCATTTTTTTTATTTTCTGAGGATGATAATGTTTCGGGCGGTAATCGGAGACAGCAGCCGTTTTGATTACCACATCTGCTGTTTCTGAATGCCTCATCACAGCCTGAAACATGTCTTCGGCAGATTCCACATGGATGGTGGTGATGCCGGCCGGAGGTTCCAAATGTACGGGTCCTGAAACAAGGATGACGTCCGCACCCAGGCTCCTAGCCTCTTCCGCAATCGCATACCCCATTTTTCCTGTGCTTAGATTGGATATAAACCGGACTGGATCAATTTTTTCACGTGTCGGTCCTGCTGTGATGACGACTTTCTTTCCTTGAAGCGGCTGATATTGCTTACCGGCAAAAAACTCCTGCAGCTTTTGTACAATGGTTTCAGGCTCTTCAAGTCGGCCTTTTCCAACATATCCACATGCAAGATACCCTTCACCCGGTTCAATGAATTCATAACCAAAGCTTTTGAGGGTATTCATATTCTTCTGGACGGCCGGATGAGCGTACATATGGACATTCATTGCCGGGGCTGCCCAGACCGGGGCGGTTGCCGCCAATATGGCAGTGGAAATCATATCATCCGCGATGCCATTCGCAATCTTCCCGATTATATTAGCGGTAGCAGGGGCAATCAAAATCAGATCCGCCCAATCAGCCAAATCTATATGAGCTATTTTCTCAGGATTTTTCTCATCAAAAGTATCCGTATATACATCATTTCGTGACAGTGCCTGAAAGGTGAGCGGTGTAACGAATTTCACAGCCGATTCACTCATGATCACCTTAACGGTGGCTCCCGCTTGTGTCAGTTTGCTTGTTAAACTGGCAGCTTTATAAACCGCAATGCCGCCTGTCACACATAATAAGATTTTTTTGTTGGTCAACATGTACTTTCCTCCAAGAATTAAACTGATTATATTATGAAGGATACCGGGACAATTTTCATCTTTATAGAACTTAACACTGTAGAAAAAAGAAAAAAACCTGCTAAGGGCAGGTCATTACAGGTTGGAATCTTTGTGGTCGTTTTTATAGGTGAGGATTCCAGCATGAATCTCTTCAAGAGCTTTTCCGACATTCTTGTAAGATACAGGCCTTTGAAGCTTGGTATTATCATTTCCCTGCATCTGTCTTGCCCGCTTGGCTGCAACAGAGACAAGGGAATATTTTGAGTCAATTTTATTCAATAATGAATCGATAGAAGGATATAACATTCTTATTCACTCTCCAGCATGGTTTTATAGCGGTGTGTTACACGTTCTCTGCGGCAATGCTCCGCTATTACAATGGCATTAATCCGCTCGCAGGCATTTTCAACCCGGTCATTCTCGACTACATAATCATATAAGTCCATTAATTCTATTTCTTCCTTTGCCGCTTTCATTCTCTGGCGGATCAGTTCCTCAGTTTCCGTTCCCCTGGTTGTAATCCGATTTTCTAATTCGGTTAAACTTGGAGGAGCGAGGAATATAAATAAGCCCTCAGGGAATTTTTCTCTAACCTGGCGTGCTCCCTGTACTTCTATTTCTAAAAATACATCCTTGCCGGAATCCAATGTCTCCCTGACATAATCAACAGGAGTGCCATAGTAATTGCCGACAAACTCAGCGTACTCCAGGAGTTTACCCTGTTCAATCAAGGCCTCAAACTCATCTCTCGACTTAAAGAAGTAATCGACTCCATGGATTTCTCCTTCACGCGGATTACGTGTTGTCATAGAGATAGAATATTCAAATGCAGTATCCGGACGGTCGAATATCGCTTTTCTGACCGTGCCTTTCCCAACTCCGGAAGGTCCGGACAATACAATTAACAAACCTTTTTCTACCAATTTATATACCTACCCTTCATCTCCATTATCTTCTCGGTCATGCAGCCTTGCCGCAACCGTTTCAGGCTGGACAGCAGAAAGGATCACATGATCTGAATCTGTAATGATCACAGCTCTTGTTCTTCTTCCGTAGGTTGCATCTATTAAGGAACCCCTGTCGCGTGAATCCTGAATAATCCTTTTGATCGGAGCAGACTCAGGGCTAACAATTGAAACAATTTTATTTGCGGAAACGATATTTCCAAAACCAATGTTTATCAGCTTGATAGACACCACCGGTCCTCCATTCATCCCTATTCTATTTTGACCGTTCATTTATCTATATAAACTCGATCCTACTCGATATTTTGAACTTGTTCCTTAATTTTTTCAAGCAAACTTTTCACTTCAACCACTTCCTGGGCAATGGAGGAATCATTCGCCTTCGAACCGATCGTGTTCGTTTCCCTGTTCATCTCCTGAACGAGAAAGTCTAATTTTCGGCCAACCGGCTCTCTGATGGCGAGCGTTTTTTCAAACTGGGATATATGGCTTTCAAGCCTTGTCAGCTCCTCATTGATATCTGCCTTTTCAGCAAAAATGGCAGCTTCCGTCAGCAGCCTCGCTTCATCAAGCATCCCGTTGGTATAGTCGGATATCTTTTCATACAGCCGGTTTCTATAGTTTTCCGCAACCGCCGGAGCGAGTATTTCCAGCTTCTCTACAATTGAACGGATTCTACTCAGATGGCCCAGCATATCTTTTGCAAGCTGAGCACCTTCAAGCTGTCTCATCTGGAAAAGGCCGGATGAGGCTTCCTTGACAGCAGAGAGCACCGTGTCTTCCAGATAGGCTTGGTCCGCCTGCTGTTCAACAACCGTTATTACATCATCTAATTGAAGGAAGTCCCCTAGATCGGGTTTGGAAGCAAGATTATACTTTTGTTGAACTTTAGACATCAAAGATACGTATTCATCCGCAAGCTCCCAGTCTACTTCAAGCTTCTTTGTGGTAAGGCCGCTGCCTTCCAAGGTTATAAAGACTTCAGCTCTTCCTCTTTTTATGTATTCGCTAACCTGCTTCTTTATTTTATCTTCCAAGAAAAGCAGCTGGCGAGGCATTCTAATTTGATATTCGGTGAAACGGTGATTAACCGTCTTAATTTCCACGTGAATCCGCAGGTCCTGTTCTTCTGCAAATCCTCTGCCATAACCAGTCATACTTATGACCAATAATCTTCACCCCAATAACATCTCACAGCCTGAACGCTGTGCCATTATCATGCAAAAAAATAAAAAGGTAATAGAGAACCCTCTACTACCATTTGAATTATAACATACATTATTTTGATTTTCTTGCTAAAAATGACCCTGCCAATAAAAAAGTTGGTATGGAAGCCATTCCTATAATCAGCAGCCATTCATTCAACCTGATCGGCACCGTATGGAAGATAGGCTGGAGAGGCTTATAATAGATGACAACAAGCATAAGCAATAGAGAAGAAATAACAGAACCGACCAAATATAAATTACCAAACGGATTTCTGGCAAAAATGGACTTTTCGCTTCTGCAGTCAAACACGTGGATCAGCTGGGCCAGCACCAGGGTGGCGAACGCAACAGTCTGGGCATACACAAGGTTTCCTGGATTAGATTTATACACGATCATGAATGCCGCGAGCGTTACTGAACCGATCAAGAAGCCCCTTGAAATAATCTTCCACCCAAGGCCTCTGGCAAACACACCTTCATTAGGGAGCCGCGGCTTTCTCTGCATCACATTTTCCTCAGGCTGATCCAAGCCTAGAGCCATAGCCGGCAGCCCATCAGTCACAAGATTGACCCATAGGATCTGAACAGGGATTAGCGGAAGCGGAAGCCCTAGCAGCATAGCAAAAAACATGACTAATATTTCTCCGACATTGGAAGCAAGCAGGTAGCGGATAAACTTTCGAATGTTTTCATAGATGTTGCGTCCTTCTTTAATAGCAGCCTTGATCGTGGCAAAGTTATCATCAAGCAGCACAAGGGCTGATGCTTCCTTCGCTACATCCGTGCCTGTGATTCCCATCGCAATGCCTATATCCGCAGACTTGATGGCAGGCGCATCATTGACTCCATCTCCAGTCATCGCCACAACATGGCCCTTTTTTTGGAGTGCTTTGACTATTTTCAGTTTGTGCTCAGGGGATACCCTTGCATATACGGAAACCTTGTCTACAACATTCTCAAGCTCCTCGACTTCCATTGCGGAAAGGGCGGCACCGTCAAGCACTAAGTCACCTTTCCTTAGAATTCCAAGCTGTGAAGCAATCGCCTTGGCTGTTGTTACATGATCGCCCGTAATCATGACCGTCTTGATTCCGGCATCACGGCATTCTTTCACCGCATCCTTAACCTCTGGGCGAGGGGGGTCTATCATTCCTTGAAGACCGATGATCGTTAACTCCTTTTCCGCTTCCGAATCATCTAGAATAACTGAATTCGGTGATACAGCCTTGAATCCAATCGCAATCGTTCTTAAGGCTTGTGCGGCAAGTCCATCAATGGCATCCTGTACTTGTTTCTGGAGGTTATCTGTCATGAATTGACGTTTCTCCCCCCAGAGAATGGAATCGCATCTGCCAAGCAGAACATCAGGTGCTCCTTTTGCTACCACAAAAGACCGTCCTCTTTCATCCTTAACAATCATACTCATCATTTTCCGTGCAGAATCAAACGGAAATTCCTTTACGATAGTGAACTGGCTGGCCAGATTCTCCCTCGTAAAGCCAGCTTTCATGGCGGCAACCAAAAGCGCGCCTTCCGTCGGATCTCCATCCATGATATAGCCATTTTCTCCCTGCTTTAGTTCCGCATGGTTACAGATCATTCCGAAGGTCAGCAGCTGCTGGATGGTCTTATCCTCAAGCGCCTGACGAGGTTTGCCCTCATAATGGAATTCTCCGCTTGGCTCGTAGCCTGTACCAGTTACGGTCCAAGTTTTGCCGCCGCTCCAAAGATGTGTAACCGTCATTTTATTCTGTGTCAGAGTCCCTGTTTTATCGGAGCAGATAACAGAGGCACAGCCAAGAGTTTCGACTGCGGGCAATTTCCGGACAATTGCCTTTTGCTTGATCATTCTCTGCACCCCAAGCGACAGGGCGACCGTAACAATCGCAGGAAGCCCCTCCGGAATGGCTGCTACCGCAAGAGAAACACCTGCCAAAAACATTGTATAAATATCATGTCCCTGAATAACGCCAATAACTACTACTAGGAGGGTAAGCAGCAATGCTGTCGTAATCAAGATTTTCCCCAGCTGTTCAAGACGCCTCTGCAGCGGAGTTTCCATCGTTTCGGCGGACTGAAGCAAATCCGCTATTTTCCCCATGGCTGTATCCATGCCGATGGAAATAACACTGCCCACACCGCTTCCGCGGGAAACCATTGTGCCCATAAAAGCCAGATTCTCCTGATCACCAATCTGATCTGAAGCCTGTTTCAGCGCTTCCGATTTTTTAGCAACAGGCACCGACTCACCAGTAAGAGCTGATTCCTCAATTTCCAGGGAGGTGGTCTGAAGTATCCTTACATCAGCGCCAATGCGGTCCCCGCTTGAAAATTTCATGATATCGCCAACAACCACTTCCCTTGACGGGATCTTGATCCATTCCCCATCCCGCTTCACATGTACCTGCGGGGCAGACAGACTCTTCAGGGCCTGAAGCGACCTCTCCGCCCGCCTCTCCTGATAAAACCCCAGAATTCCATTTACAATGACGATCGCAATGATGGCAATTGCATCTATGTATTCTCCAAGAAGACCGGAAATCAAAGTGGCCGCCAGCAGAACAAGAACCATAAAATCCTTAAATTGAGCAAAAAACAACAAAATCGCTGACTGCTTCTCACCCTCCTGCAGCTCGTTATAACCAGACTTTTTCTGGCGCACAAGCACCTCTTCCTCTGACAACCCACGCTCTATACTAGTTTGAAGAGCCGCTTCAACCTCTTCCTTATCCATTTCCTGGAACTTCATTCAGCATCTCACTTCCCCCTCAAAATTCAAACACTTGTCCCTTCTCCTCCCATGCATATTCAGGGATGGGGTAAAAAATGATATAATTTATCTGAAAAGCGGAAAGCGGTGCCTTTCTCAGGTGTCTGTTTTTATTAGGAATGTAGATCAAAGTTTAGTTACCAGAAGAGCACTTATTGAAAGGCAGGCACCTGAAAGGCATAAGACGGGCGGCAGCGAAAGGCCGATTTTGCCTTTTGATGGCGACTGGCTTATGACCGAAGGTGTCAGCTTGGAGCTGGACTAAAGAAAAGCGGAGAACGGTGCCTTCAGACAGAAATTAATGTTTGCACCATGAAAAAACCACACTTATCTAGTCCAAAGAGCTCTGTAAGAAGGCAGTCATCCGATAAAGAAGACTTGCTGATTGGCAAGCGGCAGCGCCGACAGAAGCAAAGTCGCACTTACCACGCTTGAACGGCCACGTCCTGTGGCCCCGCGCCTGGCTCGCACATCCTGTGCATCGTGCGTTAGCCAAGCATAAGACGAGCTGGCTGTGGGAAGCGATTTTCTTCCCATAGACAGATTGACTTATGTCTCGAGGA
This sequence comes from Peribacillus deserti, assembly GCF_002863585.1. Classification (GTDB taxonomy): domain Bacteria; phylum Bacillota; class Bacilli; order Bacillales; family DSM-1321; genus Paraperibacillus; species Paraperibacillus deserti_A. The sequence continues at coordinate 62,712 of NZ_PGUY01000028.1, forward strand.
TGTCAGTTCGCAGCTGGACTAGTAGAAAAACGGAGAACGGTGCCTTTCTCGAATTTTTACGTTTTGCGCTGAATGAAAATCTAAACATGTTTACAAGACCAGAATTTAGTGAAAGGCAGACACCTGAAAGGCATAAGAAAAGCGGTGGTAAAAGGCCGCTCTTGCCTTT
>NZ_PGUY01000029.1 GCF_002863585.1 Peribacillus deserti
AGATACTAATCGATCGAGGACTTAACCTATTATGATTTATACTCGAGACACAAATCAGCCTTCTGTTATCTAGTTTTGAAAGAACGATGTTCTTTCCATTTGTCTGGTAGTTATGGCGAAGAGGCCACACCCGTTCCCATCCCGAACACGGAAGTTAAGCTCTTTTGCGCCGATGGTAGTTGGGGGCTCTCCCCCTGTGAGAGTAGGACGCTGCCAGGCTTAATACGGAGGATTAGCTCAGCTGGGAGAGCATCTGCCTTACAAGCAGAGGGTCGGCGGTTCGATCCCGTCATCCTCCACCATTTATTTTTAAGTTAACTTTAATCGTCGCGGGGTGGAGCAGTCTGGTAGCTCGTCGGGCTCATAACCCGAAGGTCGCAGGTTCAAATCCTGTCCCCGCAATAAATAGCTTCTCGTATTAAAAAAGCTGCCAGCCTTTGCTGCAGCTTTATTTACGTTTAAAAGGCCCTAATACATGTCCTACATTATTTGAATACTGTAGTCTTAGATTGTTGAAATTCAATAAAGCAAAATAAATTGGCTCTATAATATTTGTTGGGGTCGAGGGAAAATTTCCGGGCATAAAAAAACACGCAAACTTCCATTTCTTTTATACTTGAATTGTCGAGAAACAAGTAAAGGATGAAGTTGCGTGCATATGAATTTTACCATGAATATCCCAGGTTTAAAAGGGGTTGTCCCTACAGGATTATGAAACAAAAGAAAAACAAATATTCAAGTTACCAAAACCAGTGATGATGGACTCAAATATTAACGAAACTCCAGTGTTAATATTGGTTTTAGAATATGTTTTTTTCAACTCGTAATGAATGGCATAAGAACGTACCCCTTCACCTAATGGGCGCAACGGTTCTGTCTTAACTTTCGACAAAAAGATGGTCCGATTTTTAATCGGCCATCTTTTTTGGTACTCTCTTTTTGTACATGTTTGAATATTTAAACTATATTGACATAAAAAAGACAAACAAGTATATTAATGTGATAGTATTAATAATTATACATAGCTAGAAAGGGAGATTCTGTTTGAAGGTAACAACTGGCCCGGCTCAATATGTTAGAAAAGCGGGATTATTATCCGAAGCCGGTTTATTTATTAAGAAACTCGGAAAGACCGCAGTGCTAATCGGAGGAAACACCAGTAGAGAAATAGTAGAGGGGAATTTAAGGAAGAGTTTATCAGCTCAGGGTATTACTTTAACGCATTCTTTTTGGTATGGTGATGAATCCTCTATTAGCCATATTAATAGTCTTGTAGAGAAATTAAGCTCCCTCAGCTATGATGTCCTTATAGCAGCTGGCGGGGGCAAAGCCATTGATACCGTTAAAGCTGCAGCATACCGCGTGAATAAACCACTTGTGGCAATTCCGACCATTGCTGCTACCTGTGCGGCGGCTACACCGATTTCCATTCTATACAGCGATGAAGGTGAGTTTATAGAGATCAGCCGGGATTCGAAAGCTCCTGAATTAGTGTTAGTGGATTCTAATATAATATTGCATTCACCCGTTCGCTATTTAATTGCAGGCATTGGGGATACACTGGCAAAGTGGTTTGAAACGAAATGTTCAATAAAAAAAGTAGAACCTAATGTTATGAACCAGACAGCAATAGCGATCGCGGGTCAACTATACCAAACATTACTGCAAAAGGGGAAAGCAGCCGTCACCTCTTCAGAAACTCAAAGACTAACAAGCGAATTTGAGGATATCGTGGATGCGGTTATTTTAGTAAGCGGAAGTGTAAGCGGCTATGGCGGCGATGACTGCCGGACTGCGGCTGCACATGCCATCTACTCCGGTTTGACCATCTTTCCTGAAGTTCACCAAACCTATCACGGCGAAATTGTCGCCTTTGGGATTTTAGCCCAGCTATGTATGGAAGGTGTGGCCGATGAAAAATTAAAATCGGTCATCCGTTATTACCAGGAAGTCGGTCTTCCTTATACATTAAAGCAGATGGGGATCAACAAACTAACGGATGATCAATGGAAGCAGCTGGGAAATATGACCGTTACCATTGAAGATATGGCGAATATGCCATTTGAGGTGACACCCGATATGGTTATATCGGCAGTAAGCCAGGCGGATAGAATTGGAAATGAACTATTGCTAGGTAAATAATACATAGATATATAGGGGGAAATTACTGTGAAAAAGTGGATGATTATATTGTGTTCCTTATTGTTAGTATTTGCATTGGCTGCTTGTGGAAAAGAGCAATCATCTGGCAGTACTAAAAAGTCGTCTGAGCCTTTGAAAGTTACCTTGCCTACATGGACAGGGTATGGGCCGTTGTTTTTAGCAAAGGAAAAGGGGTTTTTCGAAAAGAATGGCATTGATGTGGACCTCTCCATTGTAGAAGGATTAGCAGAGCGTAAACAAGCTTTGGCCAGCGGGAAAATTGATGGGATGGCCACGGCCCTAGATGTTCAAGTCACCCTTGCAGCCTCAAAGATTCCGGTTAATGTGGTCTGGGTGTTGGATGATTCTTATGGCGGCGATGGAATTCTTGTGAAAAATTCAATTAAAGATGTAAAAGACTTAAAAGGAAAGACGATGGCATTCGAAGTCGGTTCTACCAGCCATATGCTTGCATTAACAGCATTAAAGCAAGGCGGCTTAATGGAAAAAGACGTGAAAGTTGTCCAAATGTCTGCTGGTGATGCCGGGGCAGCATTTGCTGCAGGCAAAGTAGATGCAGCCGTGACGTGGGAGCCCTGGTTATCAAAAGGCGAACAGGCAAACGGAAAAGTTTTATTGACGACAAAAGACCTGCCAGGGATTATTGTCGATACCATCAGTTTTAAAGAAGAAGTAATTAAAGACCGCCCGGATGACGTAAAAGCATTTGTAAAGGCAATGGGCGAGGCGATGGACTATTGGAAAGAGAATAAAGAAGAAGCGGATAAAATCATGGCTAAAGGCCTTAAAATTGATGAAAAAGAATTCGTGGCAACTGAAGAGGGCTTGAAATTTTATACAAAAGAGGATAATCAACAGTTATTTGGGTCAGAAAGCAGCAAAGGATCGATCTATGAATCAACAGATTATGCGATCAAATTTTACAAAGAACAGAATATCATTAAAGAAGAACCAAAAGTGGAAGACATTATAAACCCAAGCTTTCAAAAATAGACATGCTGTTTCAGGTTTTGATGTTTAACTTTTCTATTTAATTTTAGAGCCTGACATATGGCAAGGGCTTATTCCTCATATGTTAGGCTATTTTTAATAGAATGAGAAATGGGTGATTTTAGTGCTGACAAAATTGTTTACGCCTAATAAAGAAATACCAAAAAAGCTTTATTCCTTAGCAGGATTATTCACGTTTATTTTATTTTTAGGCATCTGGTCATTCCTTAGCTATGGAGGAATGGTGAATCCGATATTTTTACCGACGCCGACGGTAGTATTAGGAACTGCGGTTGAATTACTATTTCATGGAGATCTACTACCCAATATCGGTATTAGTTTTATGAGGGTGCTGGTCGGATTTCTGGCTGCCGCATTGATTGGCATCCCGTTAGGAATTTTGATGGGCTCCTTAAGAATCATGGAAGGTGCATTTGAACCAATTATCGGATTTATCCGCTATATGCCTGCTTCAGCCTTCATTCCACTATTAATTTTATGGATAGGTCTTGGAGAACCCGAGAAAATGAGTGTTATTTTCCTTGGGACCTTCTTCCAGCTGACCCTCATGATCATGGATGTAACGAAAAATGTACAAAATGAATTAATTGAGGTCTCTTATACATTAGGAGCGAAAAGGCTGCACGTATTTACGAAGGTGATCCTGCCTGCGTCATTACCTGGAATTGTCGATACACTTCGCATCACATTCGGCTGGGCCTGGACTTATTTAGTGGTTGCCGAAATTGTGGGAGCTTCAAGTGGTTTAGGCTATATGATCATGCAGGCCTCACGTTTCTTGGAGCCAGATAAAATTATTGTCGGCATCATAACCATCGGATTATTGGGACTCTTTACAGATATGGTTTTTAAAGCCATTTACCGGGCTTCGTTTTCGTGGATGAGAAAGGATGGTTTATAAGATGGTCAAAGCAACAGCAGAAAATGCTGCCATACATACACCTCAAAAGGGTACTCCAAAGCTAGAAATTAAAGATGTCGGGAAAATTTTCAAAACAAAAAGTGGAGAGACTACAGCCTTAGAAAAAACTTCCTTTGCAATAAACGAAGGAGAGTTTGTAACCATCTTAGGACCCTCTGGATGCGGAAAATCAACCGTTCTTCGCATTGTCGCAGGGCTGGAAGAAGCCACTTCTGGACAAGTGCTGCTCGATGGTCAGGAAATCAGTGGTCCAGGGCCTGATCGGGGCATGGTGTTTCAATCGTATACGTTATTTCCATGGTTGACCGTCAAGGAGAATATCAATTTCGGTCTAAAATTAAAGGGAGCATCCCATAATGAACGGGACAATGTGGCAAGGCATTACCTTCAATTAATCGGCTTGGAAGACTTTGAGAATCATTATCCAATCCAATTATCTGGAGGTATGAAACAACGTGTTGCTATCGCCCGGGCCCTAGCTAACGATCCGAAGATTCTATTAATGGATGAACCATTTGGCGCATTGGACGCTCAAACAAGGAACATTATGCAGGAAGTTTTATTAAAGGCATGGGAAGAGTCAAAAAAAACGATCCTTTTTATTACTCACGATGTAGATGAATCTATTTTTCTAGCAGATTCTGTTTATTTGATGACGGCAAGACCTGGCCGCCTAAAGAAAAAAATCCCTATCGTATTGGATCGGCCAAGAGAGTACAGTGTAAAAGGAGCTCCGGAATTTGCAAAATATAAAGAGGAATTGTTGTCTCTGATCAGAGAAGAGAGTCTAAAATCCATTTAAGCAGTGTTTCTGCAAAAGTTTGCATATCAGGTAAGGGTTCGACTGATGAAAGGTGATGATCCACGTGAATGTAAAATCTTTTTTTTCTGAACATATTAAAGCGGCACTTAAGAATGATCCGCCTGGTGCATGGATGCCAGATCTTCCAAATGGCTGCATTCGCTTGAGTTCTGGCTATCCCGATCCTGCTCTCGTTCCTGCTGTGGAGATAAAGGGAGCAGCAGTCAGGCTTCTTGATGAAGAGCAGGATTTACCGCTCCATTATCTAGGGAGTCCACGCATTGAAGGACTAAAGAAGCAAATCCAGAAAAGGCTGGCAGAGCGTGGAATTGAAGTGATGGAGGATCAGCTTTTGATTACATCAGGAGCTTGCCAGGCGATCGATCTTATTGCCCGTATTCTCCTTGATGATCAAGCGGTCGTCGCGGTTGAATCTCCCACCTATATGGAGGCTTTGGAGATTTTTCAAAACTATACGGATCAGATCATAAGTATACCTGTGGATTCTGAGGGACTCCAACCAGAACGTTTAGAAGAAATACTGAACCAGAGGAAGCGTACAGATCTCACCCTCCCGCGTTTTTTTTATACCATCCCAACCTTTCAAAATCCAACTGGGACGACTATGACGATAGAGCGGCGGAAGCATTTATTGGAGCTCTCCAATGAGTTTGATTTCCTTATTCTTGAGGATGATGCATACGGGGAATTAGCCTTCGGTAAAAGTACGCTTCCATTAAAATCTTTAGATAACCGCGGACGGGTCCTCCACGTTGGATCATTATCCAAGGTAGTGGCGCCAGGAATGCGGATCGGATGGATAGCAGGAGGCAGTGAATTCATTAAGGCTTTAGAATGGTTTAAAAAAGATTTAGACCATCCGTTTTCTCAAAGCACGATGGCTGTTTACTTAGAAAATGTCGATCTTGAGAAAAGGCTAGACCAGCTAAAAGATGTGTATCGGGCTAAATGTGATGCATTAATCCGTTCGCTGGAACAATTTCTTCCAAAATCGGTTAGCTGGTATGTACCAGAAGGTGGTTACTTTGTATGGATCAGGGTCCCAGGTGTCGATACATCACATTTATTGTCACAGGCTCTAGCCAAGGGTGTTTCTTATGTACCAGGGAAATACTTTTTCTTGGATGAAAAGGATGGAACCGAGTTTCTCCGGCTTTCTTTCAGCTATGCCGATGAGAAAGAAATAATCGAGGGAATACGGAGACTAGGGCAGATTATCTGATCTTTTTGTTATAATCTACCGCTAAAACCCGAATAAAGGCCACGGTTAACACGTGTCCCCCATTCGGGTTTTTATTATATCTACTGGCAGCCCTGTTCAACATAAATGTCAGGATTGGAACTGCCGCAGCTTTTTCTGGTAAATCCCAGCTTTGATTACGCGGTCATAAGTTGGAACTGTGTTGATTGCTACCGGCAATGTAGTATCCGTTTTAGCTGCAACGAACTAGGTCGGGGTTTCCTTCATTTTCATGATTTCCGTATCAGTAATTAAATTATCATTTAAGCCTTCGCAAACCGGAAATGCAGCCGCAAAGTAAGCTGAACAAGGATGGGAGATAAGCCGAACCAACCATTCCACAAGGTGTTTATGCAGAACTCCGTGTGGCCAAAAAAATACGTAATCTCCTAACTGTTGACCTTCAAACGGTGCAAGGCCAAATTAACAATTGGCTAGATCGGTATTTCCCTGAGTTTTTAACAGTCTTTAAGAGTTGGGAAGGGAAAGCAGCTTGGAATTTTTAAGGCTAGGAGCCTTACCATATGAACTGATTCATTTCACGGATCAGTACTTATTGGATCATTTACGAATAGCAGTTAGTCGGAGTGTAGGACTAAACCAAAATACTAGACCTAAAACAAGCAGAATAGGCTTACTGGGTTGGTTGCTTGTATGAATTAGAATAGGCTGGCTATTTACTGGCATTGTTAGTTCAGCATTGTTGGTAGTAACAGGTATATCTTTTGTAATTGCATTATGTTTAGATTTTATTACAAATATAAAAACTAAGAATCTTAAATAAAGTAATTCAATAAAAACGACCAATAAGTTCAGAAGGTAGTTTTTTTCGGTCGTAAATCAACATTATTATTTAACATAGCTAAAGAAATAAAAGGTTAAAGCAGACCGTAGGCTAAGGCAATGTGAAGCCAAAACATGGTGTAGAGGGTGTGAAGCCGGCGGTTACAGTATTTAGTTATGCTCAGGAGGGATGTGGGAGAGTGAGCCTTTTCTTAATAGCTCGATTAAAAGGGATGGAAAAGGAAGTGCAGTTGATGGCAGAGCGTGAAAGTGGTAGTTTGTCGTTTTCGGTTCAGGTGGTAGATTTAAGGATAGAGGAGCGGATCCTGTCTACGTGGGAAGATGCCAAGGAGCTCTTGATGCGTGTCAGTGGTCAAAGCCTTGATAACAAGTATATTCGGCCGAATTTTGTGGATTTGTTCTTGGAGTGCGGGCTGTCTTTGGGAAGAAAAAGTACAATGCTCAGGAGCGTGTCACAGTCAATATAAAAGAAACGATGGATACTTCGTGGCTGTTTGGGACACATAGGCTATAAATTTGCCTGCTTCAATTGTAATTTCAAGGTTTTCATCATTGCCATAATCCGTTATTGTTCCTCAATCCAGCTAATAATTTCCGCAAATATAGACTCAATCTACAATTAAACTAAAAAAGGAAGGTGCTGATCGAAGGGGGAGCCTTTCGACGGCTTAAATACGTTCAAGCAGAAGTTCTTACTATTTTAAAAAATAAATACAAAATAATAGCTGAAACTACAATAATTCCCTCCTATCGTTGGAGTACCAAAAAAAGTCCTATTCCAGCTATAGTTTTTTCTTACAGTGTTCCTGTTATCCCTTTCGTCCCTCATAATATGCCTCCTTAATTTAAATAGAGAATTAATGTTTTTCTTTAAGAAATGAGTTAGAAGATAGTGATTTGTTCTTGACCAATTCATTCTTTTTCTTTTTTAATTTTAAATCATTTTTTTCATTTTAAATTCATCTTTGAATAAAACGTTTCTACTTTTTCATTTAATATAGTCTACTATTGTGCAATAATTAAGAAAAGTTAAAAAACAATACAAGGCAATACAACAGGAGGATGCTTATGTCAAAAGTAAAAACAGCCTTAATTGTGGGCGGAGGAATTGGCGGTCTTGTATCTGCATTGAAGCTCCACCAAATGGGAGTTTCCGTTCGTGTCCTTGAAAGTGTAGAAACGATTAAACCATTTGGTGTGGGGATCAATCTTTTGCCCCATTCGGTCAAGGTATTGACGGAACTGGGGTTAGCAGATGACCTGGAAAGAATGGGTCTTCCTACTGCAGAGCTCATGTATGTGAATAAATTTGGACAGCGAATCTGGCAGGAGCCAAGAGGAATCGCTGCGGGCTACCATTGGCCGCAATATTCCATCCACAGAGGCCGATTGCAGATGCTTCTCTTAGAAGCTGTGAAAGAGCGTTTGGGGGAGAACTCTGTGTTAACAGGTCATCATTTGAAATCCTTTCAGATGATGGGGGGCATGGTTACGGCTCAGTTTGAAAACCGTAAGACGGGAGAGAGTCTTGGATCCTTTGGTGCAGACATCCTGGTGGCGGCTGATGGCATCCACTCCGCTGGCCGCAAATACTTTTATCCTGATGAAGGACTGCCTAAGTTCAGCGGCCGGATTTTATGGCGCGGAATCACGGAATCCACTCCATTTTTAACCGGCCGATCGATGATCATGGCTGGCTATCAGGATCAAAAGTTTGTGGCATATCCTGTTAGTCCTGAAACTGCAGGCAAAGGAAGTTCCCTGGTAAACTGGATAGCAGAACTGTCTATTCCAGGCGAAGTCCCTCCACGTTCTGATTGGAACAGCAAAATCGATAAGGAAAAGTTTGCACCTGCATTTGCGAATTGGGATTTTGGCTGGCTGAATGTACCAAAGCTGATTGAGGAAACAACGGATGTTTTTGAATTTCCGATGGTGGACCGCGACCCGCTACCGAAATGGAGTTTTGAACGTGTAACCTTGCTTGGGGATGCGGCACACCCTATGTACCCAATCGGATCAAATGGTGCTTCACAGGCAATCCTGGATGCGGATGCATTAGGCGAAGCTATTTTAGAACATCAGGCTCCCGAGGTTTCATTACGGGCTTACGAGGATGCTAGGAGAGAACCGACAGCGAACATTGTGTTGGCGAACCGGAAAAACGGCCCTGAAGTGGTTATGCAGATTGTCGAGGAACGTGCACCAAACGGTTTTGTCTCTCTGGATGATGTGATTTCCCAGCAGGAATTGGCGGATATCGCACATACATACAAGCAGATTGCCGGCTTTGACCGTGAGAAATTGAATCGAAAAGTAGGAGTTTGATCATGGTAGAACATATTGTATTGCTAAAATTCGCACAGGAAACAACGCAGGCACAAAAGGATGAGTTAATCCGCCGTACCCTGGAGTTGAAACAAATAATCCCCGGTATCGTAGATATACAGCAGGGCATGAATTTTTCGACTCGAAGCCAGGGGTATGAAATGGGGTTGACGGTCCGATTTGAGGATAGGACTTCACTCGAAAACTACGGGCCGCATCCTGCACATCAGGCGATTGTTTCTTACTTGAAGGAAATTGGTTTGGAGGACAGTATTATTGTTGATTTTGAACTAAAGTGATTTTTTTTGCTTAAAGACTTTAGTGCTGAAACGCGGTTGTGCAAACGATTGATGTTAAAGACTGGAACGAATTGTGGAATATTTTTAAGCGATACTCTAACGTTAACGTGTATTGTTTTAGTAGTTTCTCGATTATGCATTTACACCTTTGCAGATAATATTGTTGGTTCTGTGATCGGCAATGTTTATGAAGAAGGGAAGAAACGTTATTCTTTTATATTTTCTGCCGCAATAAGGGAAGAAGCGGCGTACAAATCTTTATTAATCTGGTTTTTCTTAATCAATCCCATGATCCCATCGGGGAGAAGATGCTTCTGAATGCCGCATTCCTGGTAGACCATAACAGAATTGAAAATTGATAGAATGGCAAATCTGTTAAGGGGAAATCTAAAGGTACTACGAAAGGACAGCTGGTGGGAGCGGCACAAAAATCATTACAACCCTGCAGCAGGAAGTTACTCACTAAAAGATAGAATGTCTCACATGGTTTGCAGCCGATGTTACTACAAAAGAGATTTAGGTAAGCAGCCTCCAACATTACGAATCTAGGGGGCCTTACAGGTATATTGACGGACGTGGTGGAGAGCATTAAACTCTCTTCCTTTTTTTGTTCCTAATGGCCATTCAAAACACACAAAAAAACTGGGACAAACAATCGTCCCAGCCCTGCTTACATATGGTTTGTGTTATTTTGCTGTCTTTTAAAAAGATATCTGGCACTTTCAACTGCACCAGCTATAAAGAAAGATGGCAGCATTACATTAAATACAAAATTGTCATTGATTTCAAAGATTAAGGTAATCATAAATACGACGACAAAGGTAATTAATAATGTTTTTATTAAATTACCGAACTCGAATTCTTTTAGTATGTCATTTGCAGCTATAGTAGATTCGTGAATATTTTTTACAGAATTAAGGGTGTTTATGAAGCAACCTATACCAGCTGAGAGTATTAACAAACCACACAATAGATACAACATCATAATAAAAAAATTCATAGTTTTTCTCTCACCTTCTATTATTTACAAGCTGCCCATACTCCAGTGGCTCCTGTCAACTCTCCTGCGAGACTAACCAGGGTTGTCCCTCCTACACGAATTCTTTCTTCCCAGGTAGTTGCTCCTCCTAAAAGTCTTGCTTATTAAAGATTAAATATATCTAAAAGAGGTGCAGTCTATTATTATCTTTCTCCCTGAAGCTTCCTCCGCACTTTCCCGCCAGGCATCCGCGCCGTCAAAAGCAGCACAAGACCTCCAATAATCACGCTAGTCCATGCCATACTATGCAGATGCTCTGTCGTGACAAGCTGACCGAACAGGATACCCAAAAGACTTGAAGAAAGTATCGTTCCAATGTATCGGGAGGTCATGAAAAGGCCGGACGCTGCCCCCGTTTCCGCAGGCGGTACGAACGAATAAAGGGCTGTCTGAAGACCGAGATTGTTAAAGCCGTTACTCAACCCCAGTACTGATAAACAAAAGAACAGCCAAGGAACAGAAGAATCGTTCTGGATGGTTACCAGCAGCAGAGAACCTATGATGATTGATAAGGCTCCCGCCAAGAGGGGAGGTTTTGAGCCGCTTCGATCGATCCACCGGCCGGTAATAGGTGAGACAATGACACCGAATCCCGCGACGGCAAGCATGACAAGACCTGTCGTGTTGGAATCAAAATGCCGGAAGTCCTGCAGGTAAAGCGGTATTCCAAAAAAGATCGAGTAAAAGACGATGTTGACAAGGATGAACTGTACATATACAAGGCTCATATTGGTATTCTTCTTTAACGCGATTACATCCACAAAAGGCTCGTTCCGTTTCTTCTCCACGATATAAAACAGAATGGTAAATACGATACTGGAAAGAAGTTTGATGAAGCTGAATCCTTTTTCCAAGTCGAGAAGGAAGAGCAGCCAGAATACAATCATCAATGAAAATAACACGATTCCCGGATAATCGATGTTCGCTTTCTTCCTTTCTGCCTTAGGACCCTGCTGCGGCAGAACCTTAATGGCAAGAACAAAGGCCGCGATGATGATTGGGAAGTTGATAATGAAGATGGCCGGCCAATCTCCAAAGTGAACTAGAAAGCCGCCAATTGATGGACCAAAAGCCGCAGAAACAGACGAGAAAATTGAAAGTACTCCCAATGCCTGTGCCTGGTTCTCCGTAATGGAAGCGCGGATCATCGCCATCCCGGAAGGAAAGAGGGCTGAGCTGCCGATTGCCTGGATTACCCGGATGCCGATCAGCCATCCGAACGAAGGAGAAAAAGGTGCAGCGACCGAGGAGACGACAATCATCAGAAGGCCAATCACATACATCCGCTTAGCCCCGAACGCATCCGCCAGCTTCCCCATAACAGGCTGCCCGATGCCGCTGGCTAAATAATACGTGGAAATAAGCCAGGACGCGTCCGTGAATGAAAGGGAAAAATCCTCTTGAATACGTGAAAGAGCGACGGCAATCATGGAAGAGTTTAATGGGTTTAGTAATACACCCAATGCTACAGTCAAAATAAGCGGGAAATGTTTTTTATGTAATGTAGCCAGCAAACTCACCTCATTAAAAATATTTCGTGAAACGAATACTTTTTATTATAGCGTAAACGCTTTTGATGGAAAAATATTTCACTGTTACTTAATAGGCATTTTTGCCGGTTCTTTGTAGGCGGCAGATAAAGGATGGAAATCAATAGGGACAGTTAACCGAGTATGGACTAGTTGTTCTTAGGAGATAGGGGTGATCTCACGGCTGCTGTCTACATGAAGCTCCGGTCCCGGTCTATTATCGCTGGCTCAACAATCTGCTGCGTTAGGGAAGGACCTATCATGCTGCTGGTCGCGAGACATATACCGGTCGTAAAAAGAAGCGTCATCGCCGCGTATGATATGGTCACCTGAATGAGCACTCCGTTCAAAGCCGACATGAATCCAATCAGTGTTAAGCTGATCACAAGCATGTTTGAGTTTGGAATTCAGCCAGCGGTTAACAAATAGCTGCTTTATGTCGGCGTTGGAAGCTGTGTTATGTGGCTACTTGGAGAACTTATGCGACCAATACCGGGTTTTATGTGGCTAACATGAGGATTTATGAGGCTAGAACCGGTTTTTATGTGGCTAACACAAGGATTTATGTGGCCAGAACCGATTTTATGTGGCTAAGTCCTATATTTATGTGGTTGAATCTGACTTATATGTGGCATAACGTCCCCACCCAAAAAAAGAGCGCCTCACTCATGAGTCTCAATGTCTTAATTCATCCAGTATATAAGGGCTGATTTTTTCCAACCTCTGTTTTTTCAGCGTATAACGGATTTTGCCTATGAGAAAGGAGAAGCAACTTGTTAGATATTTTTGGAAGTGCCTTAAAAAAGGGAAGTCCGCGCTTTTTTACATTATAGGAATAAAGGATGACACCCTTTCCATCCTCATACCTATTTGGCAATAAATAACATAGTAAGTATTTACCAAATTTAAAATCCGGTGTGTCTGTCATTAGGTTCCCGAAATTTATATGTAGTATACTCGCTTTGTAAGCGCTAACAAATTACATAAAGGAGGCAGGAGTCATAAGCTGTACAGGTTGATTTGGTTCACACAAAAAAGCACAGGAGGAGATTAGGTTGGTTAAGAGAGGCTTAAAGCATTCGATTCTCACTGGTTTAACGCTGCTTGCCCTGGTTGGGACAAGTATAGGCGGACCGTCCAATACTGTTGATGCTCGCGGGAAAGAGAAGATAGCACCTTACAAGAATCCTAAACTATCGGTTGAAAAAAGAGTGGACGATTTATTGCCGAGAATGACCCTTGATGAGAAAATCGGCCAAATGGTGCAGCCAGAACGAAATTCCGTCACTGCAAATGATATCAAAGTGTATGGAATCGGCTCTGTCCTGAGCGGCGGCGGGTCGCTGCCGACAACAGGAAATAAGCCGGCTGATTGGGCAAATATGGTCGATGATTTCCAAAGAGGTGCCAGATCGACCCGGTTAGGCATTCCTATTATCTATGGTATTGATGCCGTCCATGGGCATAACAATGTGTACGGAGCCACTATTTTTCCTCATAACATCGGCTTGGGTGCAGCTAATGACCTGAAGCTGATGAAGCGGATTGGACAAGCGACAGCCGAGGAAGTCCGCGCGACTGGCATTTCCTACACGTTTGCACCTGTACTTGCTGCTCCGCAGAATATCCGCTGGGGCCGAACCTATGAAGGCTATAGTGAAGATCCAAAGGACACCGGCAAGCTTGGTTCGGCACTGGTTGAAGGCCTCCAGGGTGAAAAGAATGACCCTGACTTCTTAAAAGGCAAACATGTTGCCGCTTCAATTAAGCACTTTGTCGGTGATGGGCTGACTGAAGGCGGAGATGACCAGGGGAATGTAACGGAATATACGGAAAAAGAAATTCAGAAGCATATTAAACCGTACAAGGAAGCCATCAAAGCAGGAGCAAGGACGGTCATGGTGACCTACTCCAGCATTAACGGGCTTAAAACCCATGGTGACTATCACATGATCACCGAAGTATTAAAAGGGGAGCTGGGCTTCACAGGTTTTGTTATCTCTGACTATAACGGTCCGCAGCAGATCGCTCCTAATGATTTTAGAGAATCCATCAAGCGCAGTGTGAACGCTGGCATAGACTTATTTATGATCCCGAATGACTGGAGACAGTTCATTACTACGACAAAAGAACTTGTTGCAAAAGGCGAAGTATCTGAAAGCCGCATTGATGATGCCGTAACAAGAATTTTACGCGTGAAGTTTGAAAATGGGCTTTTCGAAAAGCCATATGCTGATCAGGACTTAGTCGCTAAAGGAGTCGGAGGTGCGGAACACCGTGCCATCGCACGTGAAGCAGTCCGTAAATCTCAGGTTCTATTAAAAAATAAAAATCACATTTTACCTCTTCAAAAGAAAAACTCAAAAATATTCGTAGCCGGCAAGAAAGCCGACAATATGGGCTACCAGGCCGGCGGCTGGACCATCAGCTGGCAGGGCGGTTCGCCTCAATGGATGGGGAAGCCCGAAAAGGATCTTATTCCGGGTACAACCATCCTTGAAGGAATCAAAGAGAAAGCTGGGAAAAATACAAAGGTAGACTTCAGTGAAGATGGAACAGGCGCCAAGGGCCACGATGTAGCGGTAGTCGTAATCGGGGAGCCTCCATATGCAGAGATGTTTGGTGACCGCGATGACTTGGGACTGCTTCAGGAAGATATCGATCTATTAAACAAAGTAAAAGCATCCGGAGTCCCAATGGTTGTCCTTTTACAGTCAGGACGCCCGATGATTCTGACTGAACAGCTGAAAGACATGGATGCACTCGTTGCATCATGGCTTCCGGGGAGTGAAGGCGGCGGTGTAGCCGATGTATTGTTCGGCGACTACCAGTTTACAGGAAAGCTTTCCTTTACTTGGCCTAGAAATATGGAGCAAATTAACACTCACGATAAAACGAATCCGCTGTTTAAAAAGGGGTTTGGCTTAAGAACGAAGTAACAGGATTAAACGGTTTACATAAGGCTGACATATTGCTGTCAGTCTTTTGTTGATAATGGTGGGACAGACACCATTACTTGAGTGCTGAAGTTGTCCAAATCCTTGTGAAAATCGCTGACAAAAATGTTGTTAGTGGGACGAGGAATCAAAATATTTCGAGGCAGGATCCGATTTCCCTGTATGGGAAACCAATATCGGCAAAATCGGAATCATGATCTGTTACGATACAGAGTTCCCTGAATCAGCCCGTTCGCTTGCATTGGAGGGTGCTGAAATCATACTGGCACCTACCGCGAATATGACTCCGTTCCAGCATGTACAGCAGCTCTTTATCCAGAGCAGGGCTGCTGAAAACCAGGTCTTTGTCGCAACAACCAACCAGATTGGCGAGGAAGAGTCCACGCTGTTTTTCGGAGAAAGTGCAGAGGCCAATCCTTTCGGGGAGATGCTGGCTAAAGCCGGGGATCAGGAAGAGGAACTTGTTATCGAAATCGATCTTGGCTTGATTAAAAAGGCCGGAATATCCGTTTTATTTAAAAGACCGGCGTTCAGAGTATTATAAGCTAAAAGATATAGTTAGTAAAAATATCTTATAAGCCAGATTTTAGAAGCAGCGGAGTGCCGCTGCTTTTCCTATGTAATCAGGGAGAATAACGAGGTGGGATCGAATCCACAGTACATTCTAAAACCATACTTCAGTTAGGAAATGTCCTTCGTTTGGTTGATGAAAAACAAAACTAAGTCAGTATGTTAGAAAAATGTCCTTCATAAGGGTGATGAAGGCCAAAACTGACTAGTAAAGTTGGAGAAATGTCCTTAATAAGGGTGATGAAGGCCAAAACCGACTAGTAGAGTTAAAGAAAAGTCCTTCATACGGGTGATGAAGGCCAAAACTGACTAGTAAAGTTGGAGAAATGTCCTTCATACGTGTAATGAAGGCCAAAACCGTCTAGTAGAGTTAAAGAAAAGTCCTTCATACGGGTGATGAAGGCCTAAACCGACTAGTAGAGTTGGAGAAATGTCCTTCATAAGGGTGATAAAGGCCAAAACCGACTAGTAGAGTTAGAGAAAAGTCCTTCATAAGGGGGATGAAGGTCAAAACCGACTAGTAGAGTTAAAGAAAAGTCCTTCATAAGGGGGATGAAGGTCAAAACCGACTAGTAGAGTTGCAGAAATGTCCTTCATACGGGTAATGAGGCCAAAACCGACTTGTAGAGAGTTTAAGTAAAAAGAATCAAAAATTTCGAAAGTTCTTGCAACTGGTAGTTATCTATTAAATTTTTACGTTATAATATGTTTGGATTTATAGATTAACTTCATGGGAGAGTGGCGGCTATGAGCAATAAACCAATTAAAGTGAACAGGGGAGAGTACCTGGAAAGCACGCATGATGTACATATAGCTGTCGTGAATACAGAGGGAGAGCTGTTGTATTCGTACGGAGATCCAGAATTTCTCACATTTCCACGTTCTTCTATGAAACCGTTCCAGGCAGTTCCTGTCATCGAGAGCGGTGCTGCGGAACGCTTCCATTTTGAAAAAAAGGATCTTTCGTTGATTTGTGCTTCCCATAGCGGAGAACCGATTCATCGTGAACGGGTGATGGATATTTTAAAACGCTTGAACCTATCAGAAGAGGCCTTGCAATGTGGAACCCATATACCCCACCATATAAAAAGCTATGAGGAGTTACTTAATAATGGGGGTTCTCTAAGCCCTGTGTTTAGCAATTGTTCCGGGAAACATGCCGGCATGCTTACGGCAGTTGTTCATTTAGGCGAAAATATACATAGTTACCGGGATGTTAATCATCCACATTAGCAGAGAATCTTAAACGTAATCGAAACAATCTGCAGTTACCCGAAAGAGAAGCTCGACATTGGTTCAGATGGCTGCGGGGTGCCTGTTCATCGCCTTCCATTAAAAAATGCAGCGCTGGGATATGCAAGGCTTGCGAATCCTGCTTCAATTGGAAACAGCCCGGAAGCTATGGCACTGGAACAAATTGCTGAAGCTATGACCGCACATCCGGAAATGATCGCCGGAGAAGAGCGGTTTGATACCGATGTAATGCGTGCCTTTGAGGGTCGTATAGTCGCAAAAGCTGGGGCAGAAGGAGTACAATGCCTTGGTGACCGTGAGTCAGGATTTGGAATAGCCATTAAAGCCGAAGATGGAAATGGCCGGGCAGTTTCTGTAGCTGCCATAAGAGTTCTGAAGCAGCTTGGAATTTGGATTGAAAAAGCAGAAGCAGACCTGCAGAAATATGAAATTGCTCCCGTTTTAAATATGCGTAAAGAAGAAATCGGCCGGATTACAGCTGATTTTACACTTGAAAGTAAACAGGCTTCATCTCTATAGTCGTACGATGTTTCTTTAATCGCTCATTGAAAGGTGGTCCTGACAAACTTTTTGTTCTGACTATTTTGACAAATAGATGCTGGCAATAGCATAATGTAGGAATACTTCATTTTAAATATTGTACTCAAGGACAATGGCTGTTTTAGGCAGCTCTTACTGAAGAACATAAGATGAGGAGTTATGAAAGAATTTTTTACATTGAAAAAAGTTTATACATTGGAGGCTGCGTACATGAAGTTTGCAAAAAGAATGGATCACTTTGGAGAGAGCATTTTCTCCAAGTTAGTGGAAATCAGGAGAACGAAAGTAGAACGTGGTGAGCCTGTCTATGATTTAAGCATAGGCACTCCCAATATTCCTCCTGCCAAACATATCACCGAGGCGTTATGTACCGCCGCAGCTGATGAAAAAAATTACATATATGCGATCAATGACCAGACATCTTTACTAGAAGCGGTTAGGTTTTGGTATCAAAATAGATACGGAGTCGACTTAGATCCAGGTACTGAGATTTGTTCGTTATTAGGTTCGCAGGAAGGACTTGCCCATATTTCTTTATCCATTGTTGATGAAGGAGATCTGGTGCTGGTGCCTGACCCGTCTTATCCTGCTTTCCTTCATGGTCCATTACTTGCAGGAGCGGAACTTTATTATATGCCTCAGAGAAAAGAAAATGGCCATGTAATTTGTCTAGATGATATTCCAGAGGAAGTTGCAGCCAAGGCAAAACTAATGTTGGTGTCGTATCCGAATAATCCAACTGCAGCCACAGCACCGGATTCTTTTTATGAAGAACTGGTCGCATTTGCGAGAAAATATAATATTATCGTCCTTCATGATAATGCCTATAGTGAACTGGTATATGAAGGCGAAAAGGGTAAGAGCTTCCTCTCTTTCCCTGGAGCAAAGGATGTCGGGGTGGAGTTTAATTCCTTATCAAAGACATATGGACTAGCTGGTGCCAGAATCGGATTTTGTGTAGGAAATGCAGCGGTTGTTTCCCAGTTAAAAGCATTAAAATCCAACATGGATTACGGAATGTTTCTGCCGATTCAGCAGGCGGCCATTGCTGCGATTACAGGTGACCAACACTGTGTGGAAGATACGAGAAAGGCTTACGAAGAGCGGAGAAATATACTGTGTGAGGGATTTAATGAAATTGGCTGGACGATGGATAAGCCAAAAGCGACCATGTTCGTATGGGCCAAGATCCCGCCTCACTATGACAAGTCATTCGATTTCGCTGCCGATCTGGTTGAGAAGTCAGGCGTGTTAGTAACGCCGGGAAGTGCTTTTGGGCCGAGCGGTGAAGGGTATGTGAGAATTGCATTGGTTCAAGATAAAGAAATCCTGCAAGAAGCGATCTTGGCAGTAAACAAAAGCGGGATCCTGCTTCAAAGCCTTAGTGCCGTGAAGGTTTAATCATATATTGTATGATAGATTAACTAGAGCAAAAAAGTACTTCCCATTTGTGCGGGAAGTACTTTTTTTGTTCATCCGTTTAGTCAAGGAATACACTACATTATGAATGAATATGTAAATAAACAAATGAATTCATTTCTTGTGTAGAAAGGAGAGGCATCTATTGCAATTACTAATGTCGTTATTGATTGTTCCACTATTGGGCGCTATTACTTTTCAAATTTTCACTACATTTTTTAGGAATTTGAAACGCGGAGAAAGTACCCATAATCAAGTTGTATTAGGTCCGGTAGTTACTTTTATTTTTCTCTTTGCGTTTATGTATTCGTTATTATTTCTCCATTAAATAATGATCTTAATGAATAAAACCAATGGGAATTTGGGCGTGCCTGATCTATCAAACTGAATGCAGACTGCGTTTTTGCTTTACAAATGACCTTATAGAAGCTACTATTAAATCAATTGTTCATATGAATCTACTAGGGGTGCCCTGATACCGGGCTGAGAGAGAAACGAGCAAGTTTCTTAACCCTTCGGACCTGATCTGGTTTGTACCAGCGTAGGAAAGTAGCGGAGACCAAGAAATATTCTTTTTATTTCTAGTTAGCTATGCCAGGTCCTTGCAGATGGATCTGGCTTTTTTGCGTGGAAAAAATGCGGGGGTGGTTGTTTTAGTTGAAGTAATGCCAAGGGTATGAATAATTGCAGCGGATAGCAGAATAATTGCCGCGGATAAAAAATTTATTGCAGCGGATAACAAAATTTTTGCTGCGTAGAACGAAAATAATTGCTGCGGATAAGAAAATAATTGCTCGAAGCTCAATGTTTTGCCCTGCACATAACAAGGAAATACATATTTTACACTGGGGGAGCCGATCACCGGCTGAGATTAGACTGCTAGAGTCTTAACCCTTACTACCTGATCTGGCTAGCACCAGCGTAGGGAAGTGTTCACATACATGGGAAGGCTTTATGGCCCATCCTGTTTGTATTTGAATCCCTCAGTGTCTATAGGCTGGGGGATTTTTTATTCCCCCTGAGAATACTTGTCGAGGAGATTATGAAGATGGAAGAAAAAGAGATGTATGAAAGCCAGCAGGAGATTGCTGTTGGGATAGATGAAAAGCTGCCGCCGGTTAAAGCCTTTTTATATGGGCTGCAGCATGTGTTTGTATCTAACGTATGGCTCGATCCGATTTTTGTGGCGGCCATGATTGGGCTGCCTTTATCGCAGTCTGCCAATATCGTAAATGCGATTTTTATTACAGCGGGGATTGTGACTCTGATCCAGGCCGGTAAGCTGGTGAAGCTGCCAATCATCCAGGGTCCTTCGGCTGCTTTTGATGCCATTATGATTTCTGCTGGTAAAGCCAATGGTTTGGCGGCCGCCAGCGGCGGAATTTTGTTAAGTGCGGCAATTGTGTTTCTACTGTCAATTACCGGAGTAATCGGCCGGTTAAAGGCTTTGTTTACGCCTGCTATATCAGGCACCGTGATCTTTCTGGTTGGGATTTCCCTATCCGGGTTCACGCTGCATGAATTTTTAGGAGGATCTCCAGGCGACAAAACGTTTGCGGCCCCGTCAACCTTAGTATTATCAGTCACGACTTCAGCCATCGTATTGATTTTATCGCTCTTTGGAAAAGGAATCTGGAAGTCTTTTTCTTTCCTGATTGCCTTAATTATAGGAGACATTATAGCTTTCGCGATTGGAAGAACCAATTTTTCGGCTATTGGAGACAAAGCATGGTTCGGATTGCCGGATTTTCTGCCATACGGCGGATTAACCTTTGAATGGAGTACGTTCCTGACGTTTTTCACAGCTTATATTGTGGCGGTCATTGAAGCGATGGGAGTATACCAGGCGTCATCAGCCATGTTGAAAACTCCATTAGATTCCAAAAGAATCCGCAACGGTTTTGCCGGTGAATCTGCAGGATCATTCGTATCTTCACTCATTGGCGGTTTTCCTACGACTGCCTATGCACAGAACGTGGGGCTGCTGCGGTTGACTGGCGTTGGTTCCAGATTTCCAGTCATGGCGGCAGGGGTCATTTTCTTGGTCCTTGGATTTGTGCCAAAGGCGGGCGCCTTGCTTGCTTTAACACCTGATCCTGTTGTGGGCGGCATCTTCCTGCCGGCAGCGGCAACGCTAATCTACACAGGAATATCCATTCTTGCAAAAGTAGAACATTCTGAGCGTAATTATATGATCATCGGGCTTTCAATCCTGCTTGCCGTTTCACTGCCGAGTTATGCTGTCAATGTAAAAGGTACGTTGGGCACCTTCCTGACAAATAGTATTTTAATAGGTGCGTTTATGTCTGTTTTCTTGCAGCTGCTCTTAGTAAACCTACCAAACTGGTTAAAAAAGGGGAAAGATCATGAGACAGGATTCGATATCCATAACTAACCATATTCTTGATTTTATAAAAACATATAATGAGTATTCGGCCGGGCAGTGAGCGCCTGTTCTCACTTATAGACATCTCGCTCCGTTTACAGGGAGCAGCCGAACATCTCCAGGTCAATCCTTACCTGGTGTCGTGTACATACGAAAATTACAGAATCGTTTTATTCAAGGATGGTCGTGCCCTGATTCACGGGACGAATCAGGCTGCGGTAGCAAGAGCGGTTTATGATAGATTACTGGGCTGAGCTACATATAAAATCGGAGCGGCGAACAGGTCTTTGGGCTGTCGAGAAATTCTCGGCGGCCTTATATCCTTAGGCACCACTAAGGGAAGCTTGGCTAATTAGAATTTCGGGCTGCGATCAGCATATTCGGCCTGAGATAAGCATAAACGTTTTAGGATAAGCATAACGCATCCGACATAAGCATTGGATGGTGGCAGATCAGCATAAACATTGTAAACCCAAGCATAAAACCTAAAAACTTAAGCGTAAACGCAATAAACTTAAGCATATTGCCTAAAAAGATAAGCATAAACCATTTCGCATCCTTTAGATAAAGTTGAATCTCTTCAAAAATAGATGTTTTAAAGGATATGGGAGCTCCCATTTATTAAAATAAAATACCAAAATGGCTGCATCAGCATCAAAAATAGCGGTTTTTCTATCAAAAAGTACCAAAGTGCTAACCGATCTACGAAATTTCGTATTAAAGCAGGCTGGTTTTCTTTCCGACTTTAATATTAAAAAGGATTTGGATGAAGGCAAATGTAAAGCTTCCTAGGGGACAGCGTGGTTTGCCTGTGGTGGCAATGGGTCTTTTTTATTGGGATTTCATTATTCACTGGGAATTGGCGGTAAGTCATGTGGATTTTACGGTTAGTTGGCCTATAGGACTCCCGAGTATGATAACCGTCAAAATAAACAGATCTCAGAATTGAGAAATGTCAAATGGCTGAAATCTGGAAAACGAAGCAGAGCAATTCAGTAAGAATCGCTCTGCTCTGTGAAGTGAATTTTTATTTCACTTGTTGATATGTGGTTCCGTTTGTATCCATAATCACGATTTCTGGCTGCAATCGGTTCAGTCCTATTGCGATGACTGGATTCTTTTCTGGGGAGCTATTATAGAAGGTTCTTATTTTTATTAAAGTTGTATCACCTTGCTCCTCTACATCAAGAACCTCAATATTGCTGCCTGCCATCTTACTGCCAAGAGATAATACAACACCTTTGTTTCCTTCTAAGATAGTAAACGTTTTATAGCCCTGGATTTCCGCGTTATTCTGCAGCTGCTGGAAATAGGAATCTAGATGGTCTCCAGTAATAGGTTGTGCTTTTTTAATAATCCAGTAATCTACTTGATTGAAATAGGAAAAAGCTCCATATAAAGCAACAAATAAAATAAGGAAGGTATATACGATTTTTTTCCATAATAAGCTTTTGCCAAAAAAAGAAAACAAAATGGAAATAGTTATAATACCCAAACCTAATACTCCGAAGGGCATCCCCTCAAAGCCGCCGATTACAAATATACTTCCAAGTATCGTTAATACTCCAATAATAAGGACTATTACTACTTTCTTAACGTTTTCTTTTACAAATAGATAAGTAAGAGCATAAAATCCCAAACCTATTATTAATCCAATAAGAAACATCCATTCAAACAAGATATCGCCGCCCCCTTGATATAAAAATACTCTCTAGGAATCTTATTCAGATTCCATATAAGAACATTCTTCACATTCCCTTATAGGGAATTTCGTTTACATTTTAACATATTTTTCCTAATATTATAGATAGAGAATTAAGGATTAACAATGAAAATTCCCAATCAGATAACCGAATGGCTCACTTAAAGGACGTTTTTTTATAACGAATATCCAATATTCACCTATACATTCATATTTTGTTCTATAATAGATATATTCATATAGTCGGAGAAGAAAAAATTAGGGGTGGTCAAGATTTGATCTTTATTAAGAAATCCTTCTTACAATTGGCTGTGGCTGTCACAAGTTATTTCAGAGTTAGCTGACGGTCTTCAGTATCTGCTCATTTTATTTCTCATCTCAAAACTGACCGACAATCCTTTGGTTATTAGTTTTGTACTGCTTGCCAGGGTTTTGCCCGGTACACTTCTATCTGCATTTATTGGTCCGTTCATAGATAAGTATTCAAAGAAGCGTATTATGGTGATTTCTGATTTATATCGTGCCGGAATCATTCTGATAGTGATTTTATTTTCTCAGTCTATTGCAGGGTTGCTTATCTTAGTTTTTCTTGGGGGGCGTTGGATCTTCTTTGAGCCAGCGAGAACATCATCACTGCCTAAAATCTTGGATAAAAAACGAATGCCTGAAGCAATTGGACTTTCTCAAAGTACGATGCAGGCAATGATGTTAGTCGGGCCAGCTATATGCGGTATTCTATTATCAGTACTACATTATCATGTTATTTTTCTGATCACTGCCGGCTGCTATGTTTTATCTGCTTGTTTTATCACTCAACTAAAACTCATTGGAAATTCTCCAAGGGAAAATGATGTGGAAAATCGGTTTTCATTAAATTAGGAATCTCTAAAAGAGGGGATACGTACCGTTCAAGCTTCTAATGTGCTTATGGCTTTAATTTTCTTATTAGTGTTTACACTTATTGGCGTAAGTATCATGAATGCAAATATTCAGTCTGTCTTATTGCATACTTTTAAAGTTCCGGTTGAGCATTTTGGTTTTGTTCAAACTGTTGTTGGGATTGGAGGCATTATAGGGGTAAGTGCTGCTCCATTTATTATTAGAAAATTTAATACCAGCAATGTACTATTATCTTCGTTATTTGTATTAGGCTCATTATGTATTCTGATATTCCCGCTAAATACACTTTACAGGATGTATGATATCGTTCCGATCTATGTATGGTGCATGTTCTTAGGCATCACGACAAACTTGCTTAATGTACCATTAAATAGTTTGTTTATCCAAACTGTTCCTGAAGAGGTTATTGGAAGGGGTGCTTCCATTATTGGAGCCATACAAAGTATTTCACAAGTGTTCGGATTATTACTTGGAGGATGGATTGCTGCTTTGTTTGGTGTTACGCATACCATTGCTTTAGCCGGAGGTTTTATTATATTAGTCTGTCTCTGTTATCCTTTTACTCATTATTATAAAGTTCTTTATAAGACGACCATCATTTCAAGGAAACTATGACATATAGTTAACCATCAGTTTTTGTTCGATGAAGCAACCAAGGATTTAATTTAATGTTCCAAAGAAGTGTTTTTAATTGGTAAAAATGCGTTTTAAACTAATAGTTTCTTGCAGCAATGAAAACTAAACTATTTTTAAGAGGTATACATTTGAAAGATTTTACGATTTGTTCTGAAACAGAAAGGTTAATGATAAGACCCTTGCAAAGGGATGACTATAGAAATTGGCTTCATGAATTTGAAAGCAGGCGCCCATCCCAGCACAGGCACGATAAAGGCAGGATGGATATGACGGAATGTACAGAAGAATGGTTCGCTGATTTGGTTGAAAAACATCAGGATTTAGCATTGAATGATCAAGCACACATTTTTGGTGTTTTTAGAAAAGAAGACAACAGGCACCTGGGAATGATCGATTTTTCTACATTGTTTAGAGATCATTTTCAATGGGGAAGAATAGGTTACACTATACATAATCAATACTGGAAGAATGGATACGGAAAAGAGGCCGTCAAAGAAGCATTGCAAATCGCTTTTAATGACTTGAATTTCCACCGCATTGAAGCACATATAAACCTTGATAATACCCCCTCAATCAGCTTAGCTGAAAGTGTCGGAATGGAGTTTGAATGTGTAAGGAAAGGTTTTATCTATGAATTTGATAAATGGACAGACCATGTAGTTTATGTTAAAAACTCGGAATCATGATTATATCTAGATGGCATTAATTGAGCAAGGGAACCTAAATAATAGGGTTCCCTTGTTTTATTTTGATTGAAAAAAATGCACTGGAATGATTGTTTCAATAGGAATTCTAGAGCTGGGAAATGGATAAGCGACAGGTTTATCCTTAACCCAATTGCGTGATGAAAGGATTCGCTACAGTACCTTATTTACGCCATTGATTTGGAGCCCGAGCTCTTTAACGAATGATTTATGGATTGTAGTTAACTATATAAATGAGGATCTGACTACCCTATACAAGTAATGGAGGGAAAACTATGCCTGAGAGTCCAGCTATTTCATCTTCGGAAATCGGCGCTTTATGGATGACTTACCAGCAAAAGACTATGGTAATGCGAATGCTGGAATACTTCATCGAAAAAGCGGATGATGCGGAAGCGAAGGGAATTATGACAGGTTTATATGAAGATATACATCCATACGTCGCTAAGATATCACATCTATTCCAGAGCGAGGGGGTACCGCTTCCGGTTGGATATACTTCAGACGATGTTTCTAAGGATGCGCCTCGATTATATGAGAATGGTTTTGATATCATGTTTTTACGTATTATTAAGGAAATTAGTATGGCGATCCATACACTGAATCTTACGATGTCTTACCGTGAAGATATTATGGCGATTTTTCGGGAACTTACAACCATCACTCAGAAATGTTATGACGATTGCACGAGATACCTGCTGGAAAAAGGGCTGCTTCCAAGGTCGCCCTATGTATCCACTGAACAAACGGTAGAGTTCGTAAAAGATCGAAATTATCTTGGCGGTTTTAATCCGCTTAGCAGGAAAAGGCCTTTGAACACACTCGAGATCGCCCACATATACCGTGCTATTGATACCAATACACTTGGCATGAAAATGATTCTGGGATTTGCCCAGGCGGCAAAGGAAGACGAAGTGAGGAAATATTTTAACAAGGGCGGAGAAATTGCCAAAGCCGTCATTAAAGAAATGGGAGAAGTTCTGCTCAAAAACGATATCCAGGTACCTGCCACCGCTGGCGGTAATGTTACGACCTCCAATGCATCCCCATTCTCTGACAAAATGATGATGTATTGTGTCAGCCTGTTCTCAAGCTTCTCCTTAGGAGGCAACTCAGTTGGCACCGCTTTTAGTCTGAGACACGACCTGCCTGCGAAATTAAGTATTTTCATGAAGGATATCGCAGAATATAGTCATGAGGGTGCTTCTATTATGATTCGCCACGGATGGCTGGAAGAACCGCCGCAGACTCTAAAGCAAACGGAAAAGGGATAAGACGATGTAAAAAGCAGCAGCGGCTACCCCTTCGCAGCTGTTTTTTTCTTGGTTGGATCAATGGACTTCGTTTAATAATAAAATATCTTTCTGTTAATAATCATTAAGAAGTTTGAAACAAGTTTTTAAGGAAATAGTATACAGGATTGAGGCAGTGATCATATAGGAGATAAAAAGCTGTGCGTGGATTACGGGCGCGAAAAGAGGTTTTTATACGGCTAAAGCTACCAGCTGTTCTTAAAATATTATTTGATATCATTACGTCCTTATATTAGAAGTGCTAAATGGACATTATTCTCCTATTACAAAGTAAAAACACCTTTGTCTTATCCCGTGCGACAAACTTAGAATTTGTCTTTGTTGAATGGGTATTCATCGAAGCGTATAGTTGTGAATGAATTAACGGAGAAAGGAAGCGCATTTATGGCTCAAACAAATATAAAAGTAGCTGTACAGAAGTTTGGTAACTTCCTAAGCTCGATGGTAATGCCGAACATCTCAGCATTTATCGCGTGGGGTTTAATTACCGCACTATTTATACCAACAGGCTTCTTGCCAAATGAAAGCCTTGCCAAAATGGTCGGCCCGATGGTTACGTACCTGCTGCCGCTGTTGATTGGTTATACAGGAGGTAAGCTGATACATGACCACCGTGGAGGAGTAGTCGGTGCGATTGCCACTATGGGTGTAATCGCAGGTGCTGATATACCCATGTTCCTTGGTGCCATGGCGATGGGACCGCTTGGCGGATATGTAATTAAGAAATTTGACCAGGCGATTGAAGGAAGAGTTAAAGCCGGATTTGAAATGCTTGTGAACAACTTCTCAGCAGGTATCCTTGGAGGGCTTTTAGCTATTCTGTCCTTCTTAGCTGTAGGTCCTGCAGTTGATGCATTCACCGGCTGGCTGGTAGGCGGAGTAGACTGGTTAGTAGACGCAGGGCTTCTGCCGCTGACAAGCATCATTATTGAACCTGCAAAAGTATTGTTCTTGAATAATGCGATCAACCACGGAGTTCTTTCTCCTATCGGTATTGAGCAGGTTAAACAAAATGGACAATCCATTCTCTTCTTATTAGAAGCGAACCCTGGACCGGGAATTGGTGTGCTTCTTGCATACTGTATCTTCGGTAAAGGAACTGCCAGACGTTCCGCACCGGGTGCAGCGATCATCCACTTCTTTGGCGGGATCCATGAAATTTATTTCCCTTATATCCTAATGAAGCCCATGTTATTCTTAGCGGTTATCTTAGGAGGTATGAGCGGTGTATTTACATTAGTACTTTTAGGCGGAGGATTATTCGCTCCTTCATCACCTGGCAGTATTATTGCTATTTCAGCTGTAACACCACACAATGCGGGTGCATTCATTGCAAACTTTGCCGGAGTGATTGTGGCAGGTGTAGTATCGTTCATCGTTTCTGCATTTGTTCTTAAAACAGGCAAACAGACCGATGAAAATATCGAAGAAGCAGCAAGAAAAATGCAGGAAATGAAAGGGAAGAAGAGCAGCGTTGCTGATGTTTTCGCCGGAAACCCTGGAACAATGCCTGAGAACGTAAACAAAATCATCTTTGCCTGTGATGCAGGAATGGGATCAAGTGCCATGGGTGCTTCTCTTCTTCGCAAGAAGGTAAAAGCGGCAGGTCTTGACATATCCGTTACCAATACGGCGATCAATAACCTTCCATCTGACGCGCAGATCGTTATCACTCAGGAAGAATTGACTCCTAGAGCGAAAAACAAAGTGCCAAATGCCTACCATATCTCAGTTGATAATTTCTTATCAAGCCCTGAGTATGATTCATTAATTGGCCGTCTGCAGAACAAAGATCAGGACGAGCTGAAAGACATCGTTGAAGATGCTGAAGCAAATGTCCCTGGTGTGCGTGAGGATTCAATTGAACCGAGCCTTGACAGCAAGGAACCTTCTGACAATGAAAAAATGCGTGCAGGTTCTGATGCAGCTGAGGAAGACAACGATCTTCTTCGTGAAGAAAATGTCTTCATGAACCAAGAGTTTGCTACAAAAGAGGAAGCGATCCGCTTTGCAGGACGTGCTCTTGTGAATGCAGGCTATGTTGAAGAAAGCTACGTTGAAGCGATGATTGCCCGTGATGAAATGACATCCACTTATATGGGTAATGATGTGGCAATCCCCCACGGAACAGAAGAAGCGAAGAAAGCCGTACTTAAATCAGGCTTTACGGTACTTCAGGTTCCAAACGGGGTAGATTTTGACGGACAGAAAGCCCGTTTAATCTTCGGGATCGCCGGCAAGGATGGGACCCATCTTGAGATCCTGTCTGGAATCGCGGTAACATGCTCAGATATGGAAAATATCGAAAGAATGGTTAACGCCAAGACTGCACGGGAATTAATGAATATTATCAATGAAAATAAATAAGATAAGGCGAATAGAAAAGCGTGGTCATGCGCTTTTCTATTCCTTTTTGTTTTAACGGTTTATTTCATCCGGAATGGGTTGAGGCTATGTTAATCACGTCTAGGGAAAAATCAATTATCGAATTAATCATCAAGACTTCTGGAAAACACACGGCGGCATCCATTGCCTTACATTTACAGGTAAGTGCAAGGACCATCCAGCGGGATTTGAAATCGGTGGAAAAGATTCTTGCCGAATTCGATTTGCAGCTGTCAAGGAATCCAGATGAAGGACTTGTTATTGAAGGGAAAAATGAGCAGGTGTTCCGGCTCATCCAGCATTTGAAGGGCAGTCATCCGGTTGATCAGACACCACAGGAAAGAAAGCTGCTGCTGTTATTAGCCTTGCTCCATGAAGATACATATAAATTACAAACGTTAGCGGTTGAACTGGGTGTCAGTATAACTACCTTGACAGCGTACCTTGATGAAATCACCCAATGGATGGAAGAATACAACATATCCGTTACAAGAAAAAGAGGAGTAGGAATCGAAATCCGTGGATCCGAAACGGATAAACGACATACGCTTGCAGGCTTTTTTCTCAAAAATTTTAATGAAGAGTTGATTGAGACTCTATTCCTGCTCGAACATGGGCAAAGTTCAGAGGAAAAGATTCTGCATTACTTCACTGGCGGCTATCTGCTCGAAATCGACAGACTGGCCAGCCAAACGATCAACAGCGGCACTTCGAGACTGGCGGACAGTGATTATATAGGATTGATTATCCAGGTCGCGATTACGATGCAGAGGACAGAAGCAGGCTTCGTGATTGAAGAGGACAATGGACATAGAGGCGCAATAACGGATGAGTATAGTCTTTTGAGCACCATTTGCGAAGAGCTTCACAAAGTATTCGGCGTTTCATTTACAGGGAATGATATCAGCTATCTTTCTAAGGTTCTGAAAGGTTCGAAACTGCAGGAAGCGGATACGGTCCCATATGACAGCGTGGTTCTCGGCAGGCTTATAAAAGCACTAATTGCGGATGTTTCTTCCCAGCTTCATGCAGATTTGACGAAGGATTTCTCCCTTTATCAAGGTTTGCTTGCCCATATGGAGCCTTCTTTGTTCCGGCTGAGGCAGAAGATGGGGCTGTATAATCCTCTGACCGAAGAAATTAAAACGAAATATCCTGTTTTATTTATGGCTGTTAAAAATAGCGTGGAAGAGCAATTTCAGGACATCGACTTTTTCCCTGATGATGAAATTGCCTTTATCGTCCTCCATTTCGGCTCGGCACTCGTTTTAAGGGAGGAAGCGGTGGCGCTCCGTGCGCTTGTGGTCTGCCCGACTGGTATTGGTACATCGAAAATGCTTGCAAGCAGAGTAAAAAGAGAGATCAGTGAAATCCAGACCATCGATATTAAGTCGATAAAAGAAATCAGCCAGAAGGAAAATTTAACAGATTACGATATCATAATATCCACCGTAAGGCTGCCGTTTATGGATGTCGATTATATCTTGGTGAGTTCGCTGCTGAATGAAGAAGATATTAAAACGATCAGAATCTATCTGCGGAGAAATGTAAGGAAATTAACGAAAAATCATTACTATGAAAACTCATTGGAGCACAGACCTGCATCACAGACGCCAAAGAAGGGTATAGCTGAAATAATGCAGGAAATCAGGGATGTTCAAAACAGCATAGATTCCATCCTGGGACATTTCCGGTTTTATCGTATCCCTGAACATAAAGCCCATGAGGAAATCATGACAGAGATGGTCCTCCAGGCAGAACGCGATGGACTGCTGACGGATGCTTCTGGCGTCATGGAAGGCTTGAAAAGCAGAGAACGAAAAGGCGGACTTGGAATTCCCGGCACAGGGATAGGTCTTTTTCATACGAGGCATGAATCCGTCCACAGCCTCCTGTTTCAGATTGCTAACCTGGTTGAACCCATTGAAATTATGGGGATGGATGGAAAAAGGATGCACTTGAAGAATCTTTTGCTGATGCTTGCACCTGAAACTTTGAGCGGGCGGGAGCAGGAAATCATCAGCCTGGTCAGTACAAGTCTTATAGAAAATCCAGAATCCATCATGATTTTCTCATCTTCTAATGAGGAAAGCATCCGAAGTAAATTAGAAACCATCTTTTTAGACTATATTCACAATAACTTGATAAAGGAATGATAAGTATGAAAACTGCAGTTCATTTTGGAGCAGGAAACATCGGAAGAGGATTTATCGGGGCATTGTTCTCACAGTCTGGCTATCACGTAACTTTTGTTGATATTGCCGACGCAATAATTACAAAGCTGAACGAAGAACAGAAATATCAAGTGAAGCTTGCAACAGAGCAGAAGGAAGCCGTTACGGTTGAGAATGTATCTGGATTAAATAATCTATCACAGGAACAGGATGTCCATGAAGCGATTAAAGGAGCGGTCTACCTCACTACCGCGATCGGCCCGAACATCCTTCCGCGCATCGCACCGCTGATCGCTAAAGGACTGGCAGCAAGAGTAAAAGAGAATGATGAAAAGCTATATGTGATTGCATGCGAAAACCAGATTTCTGCCACAGACCTGTTGAAAGGGTACATTTTTGATAACCTGGATGAAGAAACAAAAGCAGCGATCGCAGACAAAGTATACTTCTTCAACTCTGCTGTTGACCGTATCGTTCCGCTTCAGGACAATCAAGGTTCACTAGATGTGCTTGTTGAGCCATATTACGAATGGGTTGTAGAAACAAAGGAAGATATCCCGCATGTCGAAGGAATGAAAATCGTTCCGGATCTGGGGCCATTCATTGAAAGAAAGCTGTTCACTGTAAACACAGGCCATGCCGTTATTGCCTACCTTGGCTACATGAACGGGAAACAAACGATCGACCAGACGCTGGCTGATGAAGAAATCGTCAAGCAGGTACGTGCAACACTAGGTGAAACAGGGGCTTACCTGATTCATCAATATGGATTGAATGAAGAAGAGCACCAAGCTTACATTGAGAAGATCATCAACCGCTTCAAAAACCGTTTCTTGAACGATGATGTAACCCGTGTCGGCCGTTCCCCATTACGGAAGCTTGGCCCTAATGACCGTCTTGTGAAGCCTGCGGTTGAAGCAGAGAAAGCCGGCCTTTCTTACACAAATCTGGCAAGAGCCATCGCTTCTGCTTTGCTCTTTAACAACGCTCAGGATGAAGAGGCAGTGAAGCTTCAGCAAATGATCTCCGAAAGCGATATTCCTTCCGTGCTCAAGGAAGTCAGCGGTTTGGATACGGACAGTGCCATTACGCAGGAAGTAGTCAGACATTATGATGCATTGAAGAAATAAATAGAATAAAAAGCAGAGGTATTCAGAACATCGCTCTGCTCAGGCTGCCAAGAAATTTTGGCGGCCTTTTTTTTGCTTATTGCTTGGGGAGAAGTGCACTTGGTTTAGATTGAATCCACTCATTTTTATTGTGGCAAAAAATTATATAGGCTGGGGATTAAGCGTTAGGTTCATCATATGGATTGGATGTAAAGGCTGTTGTTGGTTACACATAGAGTATGCTGGACGCATTAAGCCTGGATAAGTAAAGAGGGTGCTGGAAAGCATAATACCTGGATCAGCATTAAGGGTGCTAGAAACGCATAAAGGCTGTTGGATAAGCAAATAGGCAGCTGGATAAGCATAAACCACTATCTATAAGCATTGGATGAACTGAAATAAGCATAAACAGTCAAAACATAAGCATAAAACCTAAAAACATAAGCGTAAACCTTCTGAACATAAGCATATTTTTAAAAAAGGTATGCATAAACGATGCCGGCATCCTTCTACTAACGTTACTTTTGATGAAAACCTTATCCAATAGACATGTTTCTAGTTGCTGAAGCTCCCTTTTATTTAAAAGTTTCTCAAGAGGTTCGGCTTTTGTTAAAAAAAAGCAGTTTTTTTAAATAAAATGCCTATTATTCTTCCTCTAACACTTATGAATGCCAAATTAATGTTGGAACTACTGTTGACAGACATTGAAGTGCCAGGGATATATCTGGATCTCAAAATAACTTTTTATTTATCTATATCCATAAAAGATTATTAAATAATACTGTAGTTCCTAAGAAACCGTGAGAGTATCAAAGACTGCTACTGATTAAGTCTGTGCCATACGAATTGTCAATTGCACAAAGCCATTCACCTTGTGGAGTTTTCTTAAACACATAGGTGGCCTTTCTTGCCATAGGAAACTGGGTTTCCTGCTTATCAGCGGTGAGCAGGGTTTCAGACATAACTAACGCAGTATCGCCTGCCTCTAAAACAATCATTTCTCCCTGTGCAGGAACAAGACTGTTAGTAAAATATTTTGCAATTGCAATAAAAGCTTTCTTAATTTCTTCTTTTCCTTGAGCAATCATTCCGGGTTTAACAACCAAAATGGCATCATCTGTATAATAATTCAAAAGAGTATCGAAGTCTTCCTGTTGAATGGCAGAATCACATTTGTTAATAAACTGCTTTAGTACATGTTCCATCATTTTTCCTCCCCTGTGGTCATTCCAAAAGTATTTATTAAAGACTCACTTAAAGTGATTGTATTACTAAGCTTAAGGTTAAATGAGATGATTTGTGTATGGGTGCCTAAAATTATTTTTTGATTATTCATCTAATTACCTTACGAGGATTTCAGAAGGTATTTCCGAAAATAAAAATTATTTCTCGGGAAAGCGCAGGATATGACAAAAAAAACCCTCAGTCATTTTAATGTTGCGGAAGTTTGTTTGTTTTTGTCGGCTGCTATTGAAAATTTAAGAGCAAGATTCGAGATTTTAGAACGGAATTCAAAATTTAAGAGCGAAATTCAAAACTTAAGAGCGAAATCCAATATTTAGGAGCGAAATTTAAAATTTAAGAGCGAAATTCGAGTTTTAAGAGCGAAACCCAAAATTTAAGAGCGAAATCCAAAATTAATGAGTGAAACCAAGTTTAAAGAGTGATCCCCCAATTTCAAGAGCGAATCCATGCTTTAAGTCTGCTTCAAATATTCCTACCTGTTTACCATTGTCATCCCCTTATAAGTCTTTTTGATTAGATCCCCTCAGGAACTATGCCCAAATGCCTGTTCCGACTTATGTCTTTAGATACAATTCCTTTATTTCCATGGGACCAGAGTGGACTCGGTGTCAGTTTACGTCTATTTTTGTAAGTAGCTTAGTAGTTTCGACAATAGACTACAAGAATAGCAGAAGGAGACAAAACAATGCACAAAAAGACCCTCTTACAAGGAATCTCAAAAGGAATCATTGCGACAACCATCCTCTCGAGCAGCCTGCTGCTGCCTCAGCTGCCTTCTTCCATCGCACCAGCAAAAGTGGAAGCTGCAGCACCTATTTATACTGTAAATGCCTCCAGTTTAAATGTCCGCTCAGGCGCTGGAACTAACTATGCAAGAATTGGCATTCTTCCAAGGGGAAGCCGGATTGATGTCATTCAAAAATTAAGCAATGGGTGGTACAAAATTTCCTACAAAGGAAAGACAGGGTATGTCAGCGGTCAGTATGTAAAAACAACAGCCGCAGCAGCTCCCGTTTACCGGGTGAAAGCCACTTCCTTGAATGTACGTACTGGACCAAGTACAAAGTATGCCAGTATCGGATCGTTAAAAAATGGGGCTGTTATTAACGTTATCAGGAAGGAAAGCAACGGCTGGTACAGGATTAATTTTAATGGAAAAACCGGCTATGTAAGCGGTCAGTATGTTACAACAGGTTCCGTAAGTACCGCCAAAAGGCTGAATGTACCGCTGATTGCCCAGCGCCCTGAACTTCCAAGCGGATGTGAAGCCACTTCCCTTGCAATGGCACTCAACTACTACGGTGTGAAAGTAAGTAAAACAACATTGGCAAATAAGATGCCATATGATAAAACAAAACTTTTGCGGAATGCAGATGGAACTATCAAAATATGGGGCGACCCCAATGTGGGATTTGTTGGTACACCGTTTGGCAATGGGTATACGATTAATCCAGGCCCGTTAAAGAGAGTCCTCGATCAATACCGGTCCGGAGGAGTTAATTTAACTGGCAAAAGCTTCTCGGAAGTAGAATCCTATATAAGAAAAGGAAAACCGGTGCTCGCCTGGTTCACGATCAATTACGAAATGCCTTCCAAGCGAACCTGGAAAACTACAGCAGGAAAAACCATCAATGCACCAAAACCGCTTCATTGTATTGTCGTAACAGGAGTTGACGCTAACTATGTATACTTCAATGACAGCGAAGCCCGCAAAAAAGATGTGAAGATATCCAAATCTAAATTTATCAGTGTCTATAATGCCATGGGTAAGAGAGCTCTGGCGGTGAATTAAGAGAGTAAAGCATCCATGGGATAAATCTCATGGAGTGCTTTTATTCCTGGGTCGTGTTCGAAGGATAATTTTATGGATACCATTATTGGTTTAGTTACAGAAAAAAAGCGAAGGCGACATAGTCGTTCCAGTCACGAGTGAACTTCTCCGGCCTCCATGAAGAAGATATACCACCTTGTCTGGCCTAAAAAACCTCTCTCTGGCTATTTTTTTAATCAAAAGGGCTGCCAAATGAGGCAGCCTGAACCGTGTTAAGGTCGTTCAATTATTTCTCATCCTTAGTTGTTAATAACTGATCCACAGTACCCTCAAAACGGTGCACTAATCAGTAGATTTTCCGAATGTGCCGGGTGATAACCTGTTTCCGCCGGTTTAGGGAGCAGGTTTTCTTTCGCTCCAGCCACTATCCTCCTTCCAGCAGAGCCGCAGCGAGAGTGGCAGCAGCCGTCAGCTGCAGAGTTTTCTTACTGGTTTTCTTCATTACTTTCCCTCCATAAAATAGATCCTCTACTTATTTGGAGCTGCAGAGATTAGACTCCTTGCACCAAAGGAACCAATCATTCGACAAACTCAGGAAAAATATGGTAATCAAAAACCAGGTCCTTAGAATTAGTGATTCTTTGCGGATGTACCGTGAGTAAATTTTTCATTGGTTTTTAGTTCTCTTAAACTGAAGAATGCTTTGGAATTAGGTCCATATAATGGCGTCTATATTTCTAGTTATGGGTTAAAGCAGTTTTTATACTTAAGGACTTCCGTTTACTTACGGAAAAAAATTGTTTGCTGAGGTAATAGTTAAGCAAGTAAAATAAATGATATTAGAATATTCAGTCATTTAGTATGAGCGGGGTGATGAATAAAGAACTATGAGCAAAAATTCTACATGAATAATAGATGGTTCAGGTGCGTTCTAAGTTGAGGGAGGGGAATGGAGTGAGCGGAATAAATACATTCATCGAAGAAAAAGTACTTACCTTAGCAGGTAAAATAGCGGCACAGAGGCAT
Source organism: Peribacillus deserti (assembly GCF_002863585.1). Taxonomy (GTDB): domain Bacteria; phylum Bacillota; class Bacilli; order Bacillales; family DSM-1321; genus Paraperibacillus; species Paraperibacillus deserti_A. The sequence goes on from NZ_PGUY01000029.1 coordinate 36,250, forward strand.
CTGCAGGCAATAAGAGACGGATTGATCCTTGCAATGCCGCTCATTATTATCGGGTCATTATTTTTAATTATTGGATTTTTACCTATACCTGGATACGAAGAGTTCATGGCGCGTACATTTGGTGAAAAGTGGCTGGATAAATTGCTATATCCAGTGGGAACGACATTTGACATTATGTCGCTGCTGGCTGCTTTTGGCATAGCCTATCGATTAGCTGAGAATTACAAGGTTGATGCACTTTCTGCCGGAGCGATTTCTTTATCTGCTTACTTACTGGCAACTCCTTTTGTGGTGGATTTTATGCCTGAAGGTGCAAAAGAGTCTATTGAGGTTACCGGGGTTATCCCGACTGCATTAACAGGCAGCCAGGGTTTGTTCGTAGCACTGGTGATTGCTTTAATTTCGACAGAAATCTACCGCTTTGTTATTCAGAAAAATATTGTTATTAAAATGCCTCCCGGCGTTCCGCCGGCAGTCAGCAGGTCCTTTGTCGCTTTGATACCTGGTTTAGTGGTTATTTTAATCGTGTGGCTTGCACGATTAGGAATTGAAATGACTTCATTTGAAAGCCTGCATACTGTTGTAAAAGAAATCTTAGGAAAGCCTCTCCATGCGCTGGGCGGTACATATATAGGAACCCTTATTGCATCCTTGTTGATTGTATTATTATGGGCCTGCGGATTACATGGGGACAATATTGTGGGAAGTGTAATGGAACCAATCTGGCTGGCCAATATGGATGCAAATCGAATTGCCTTCCAGGCAGGGGAAGAACTGCCGAATATCTTTACATCCCAGTTCTTTAGTATCTTTATGAATATGGGCGGTTCTGGCACAACGCTGGCGCTTGTAATGGCCATGTTTTTCTTTGCAAGAAGCAAACAGATGAAACAGCTCGGTAAATTAGCTGCGCCATCTAGTCTATTCAATATTAATGAACCCGTTATATTCGGTACTCCCATCGTTTTAAATCCAATTTTCCTGATACCATTTATCCTGACTCCCATTGTGACAGTAACCATCTCGTATGTTTCAATGAAGACTGGCCTTGTTGCGAAACCGGCCGGAATTGCTGTCCCTTGGACCATGCCGCCTATAATAGGAGGATACCTGGCAACAGGAGGTAAAGTTTCTGGAGCTCTTCTTCAATTAGTCAATCTTGTGGTTTCATTCTTTATCTATCTGCCGTTTTTTAGAATCTGGGATAAACAGAAATTAAAAGAAGAGAAAGAATCAGAGGCAGTTAATAAAAGTTCTGAGAAAACCTTTCCGGCATAGATCCAGATTGGTATGGGTGTAGAATTTGAAATCGATCTATTGTGTAAAATACCGAATATCCAAAAAATCGAGCACAACATTTATAAAACGAACACAACATTTACGAAGCGTATCAAGTGCAAGCCATGGCCAAATCAAAACAGATTACCAAACTATGTCTAAAACAATGAAATTATTAAAAGGAGGTGCCCGGATTCAACCGGGCACCTCTTTCTCGTTATTTAGAACCCTTTTTGCTGCCTTTGCCATCTATCCCGATCGACGCACCATTCCGGCTGGAGTCAGCAACTCCTTTGAAGTGTCCTTCTTTATGATCGATAAGGATACTCTGCACATTCCCGATTTCAGCTTCTGTGCTTCCAAAGGAATGACCCAGTTGTTTTAGTTTATCAAGAGTTTCGGCAGGGATGCCTTTTTCCCTTTGGTAATTGCCTGGGTTGTTGGTGTAGATTCTTGGTTCTTCGACGGCTGCTTTTAATTCCATATCGTATTCCAGGGAATGAAGAATCGTCTGCAGTACGGAAGCGATAATGGTTGGGCCGCCTGGTGAACCGACGGTAAGGACAGGCTTATTATTCTCAAAGACTATTGTGGGTGTCATACTGCTAAGCGGACGTTTGTATGGTTCAACGCCATTTGCTCCGCCTGGAACGGCATCAAAGTCTGTCAGTTCATTATTCAGCATGAAGCCGTAGCCAGGAACCATGATTCCGCTGCCGAATACCTGTTCAATGGTTGTAGTATAGGAAACGGTGTTGCCCCATTTATCCGCCACAGTAAAATGTGTGGTCTGCCCGATTTTTTTGTCATCTTTCTGAGGTACTATCGAATAATCCGGGGATTCGTTTTCATATTTCCATGGATCCCCGGCCTTCACCGTTTTCGCGGCTTGGTCCATGCTGATTAGTGCCTGGCGTTCTTTAATGTAGTCCGGGTCTAATAGTCCCTTTAAGGGAACATTTACAAATTCCGGGTCGCCTGCATAAGCGGCACGATCTGCATAGGACAAATGCATGGCTTCAGCAAGCAAGTGATACTTTTGCCAAGAGCGGACTTCATATTGTGACAGCTGGTAGCTGTCGAGAATTTTCAGCATCTGCAGCAGGAATACACCGCCCGAACTTGGGGGAGGCATACTCGCGATCTTATAACCTTTATATTCACCCCAAATTGGCTGGTCAACGGTCACGCTGTACTTGTTCAAATCACTGAGCTTGAGCGCTCCGCCTTTTTCCTGAACGGTTTTAGCCAGTTGTTTCCCGATTTCACCTTGATAAAAAACATCGGAACCTTTTGAGCGAATCAGCTTAAACGTTTTAGCTAAATCTTTCTGGACCAGTTTGTCGCCTTCTTTTAACGGAGCACTGCCGCGAAGGAAGACCTTTTTAGCAGCGGTTCTTGAAAGTTTCTCCTTGCTGTCAGCAATCGACTTAGCCAGGACGGAATCAATTGAAAATCCTTTTTCGGCAAGCTGGATGGAAGGGTTGATCAGCTGTGCCATTGGTTTTGTTCCCCAGCGGTCATGTGCTTTCTCAAGACCCTTCAGAGTTCCAGGAACACCGACAGACGTGCCGCTCATCACTCGCTGATCGAAGGGGATGGGCTGTCCATTCTGATTAAGGAACATATCAGGCTTTGCACCGCCGGGAGCTCTTTCCCTGCTGTCAATGATCGTTGTTTTCTTTGTTTTGGCGTCGTATACCATCATGAAGCCGCCGCCGCCAATTCCAGACATCATCGGTTCAACTACATTCAAGGCAAACTGAATGGCGATCGCTGCATCTACAGCATTGCCGCCTTTCTTTAGTACATTTGCACCCACCTCGGTAGCCAGGTAGTGAGCTGTTGCCACCATACCATCGGTCCCGTAGTCTACTTGCGAATAACCTTGCTGCTTTTTGTTAGGATTACCTGCCTTTGCAGCTGCTGTAAAAGGTTCTGAAGTAAAAATGAAACTTAGGGTGAAAACCAGAATAACAGACCAGACTCTTTTCATAGCTAACCTCCCAGATTTGGATCGTTTCATGTACAGTCTAAAAATTGGGATGGTAAATAGCAATTAAGAAGATTGAATATTTTGAATTTTAGTAAAAAGTACCATCCTTCAGTGTTTAGTAATTTGGAAAGTCCATTGGGAGATTTTCAAGGGAACAAGCGAGAATTTGGCGGCCAGGCACACCTATAAGTATTGAAAGAATACAATGGGGGTAACAAAATTAGAGGATGATCCGAATGGCCACAGGGTTACCCGTGAACATCAAAACAGTGACATTAAGCAGCGGACCAAAAAAGACTGTAGTGTTTCCAGAGGTTTTCGGCTTGCAGAACCTTACATTGGAAAGGACAATCAATAAGGCAATCGCCCAGCAGACCCAGCAGCTGATCAATCGGCAAGCCGGAAATATGCCGGCAGCTGTTGACGAAATGATAGGCTCCTACGAAATAAAAAACAACCAGCGGCAGGTTCTAAGTTTATCGCTCACTAATTATACGTATCATTACCATACTGCCCACGGCATGACCTATATAAAATCGTTAACATTTGACCTGAAAAGCGGGAAACAATGCGAATTGAAGGACCTGTTTAAAATCGGAAGCCCCTTTGTAAAAAGACTCTCCCTCTTAATTGACAGGCAAATCAAGGAGCGAAATATTTGGCTCCTTAACAAATTCACTGGAATCAAGCCAAACCAAGACTTTTATATCGCTGATAAAGCGCTGGTCATCTATTTCCAATTATATGACATCACTCCATATGTTTTCGGTTTTCCCATGTTTCCAATTTCAGTCTATGATTTGACGGATATGATTGATGAAAACGGGCCTCTGGGGAGGATGGCTGAGAATAATTAACGGAGTTTTTAGTTTCGACTGAAATAGGATCAGCAACTTAAAGCTAATGGAGAGAAACTTTTATACCTTTTATTTCCGAAAAAGGATGATTACGGTCATCTTTTTTTATTCTTATTTAAACGCTGCTGTTGCTCGCGAGCATAAAAAGGGTAAAGTTTTCTATGAAAGGTTAAAATAGGAATTATTAGTTTTAGAAACAAAGGAAAGCAGGTGCTAGGTGGATGGAGTATAGAAAACTCGGCAACACCGGAATGGATGTTTCCCGACTTTGTCTTGGGTGTATGAGCTTCGGAGTTCCGGAGCGGGGAAGTCATAAGTGGGTTCTTAATGAGGAGGAAAGCCGGCCTATTATTAAGAAGGCACTCGATTTTGGCATCAATTTTTTTGACACGGCGAATGTGTATTCCGATGGGACAAGTGAAGAAATTGTTGGCAGAGCCTTAAAGGATTATGCCAACCGGGATGAAATTGTCCTTGCTACGAAGGTTCACGGCCGCATGCACCAGGGGCCAAACGGGGCTGGATTATCACGGAAAGCGATTATGAGTGAAATTGATAACAGCCTGAAGAGGCTGGGTACAGATTATGTAGATCTTTACCAGATCCACCGCTGGGATTATCACACACCGATAGAAGAAACGATGGAAGCACTCCATGATGTCGTGAAGGCGGGGAAGGCCAGATATATTGGAGCTTCATCCATGTATGCCTGGCAGTTTCTGAAAGCATTGAATGTGGCTGAGAAAAACGGCTGGACACGCTTCATCTCCATGCAGAACCACTTGAATCTCCTATATCGTGAAGAAGAGCGCGAGATGCTGCCGCTGTGCAGAGAAGAGAAAATCGGCGTGATTCCTTGGAGTCCGCTTGCAAGAGGAAAGCTGACCCGTGACTGGGAGGAAACCACGGCGCGTTCTGAAACGGACGAATTTGGGAAGACTCTCTATGCTGCTACCGCCGAAGCAGACCGTTTAGTCGTGGAAAAAGTAGCCGAAATAGCAGAGAATCGGGGAGTACCTCGTGCGCAGATCGCACTTGCCTGGGTTCATCAAAAAGATCCGGTGACGGCCCCTATTATTGGAGCCACCAAAATGTATCAACTGGAAGATGCTGTGTCTGCATTGTCCATTTCATTAACGGATGAGGAAATATCTGCACTCGAAGAACCATATGTGCCTCATCCAGTGTTGGGATTTAGCTGATCTCATTTGTAATCTTTGAAAAAACTCCACAGCTGGAACATATATGAATCAAACCTCATCAGGATGTATCTTGATGAGGTTTTTTTAGATCCCATTTATCAAAATATTAAAATAATTTCGACTTTTTATTTTGATAGTGAGGAGGACTATATTATTATGTAATTATCAGGGTTGTCTTTAGAGGGGGGCCAGCCTCTCTTAACAAGGCTTTGCTGTCCGTTACACAGGTTATAAATCGAGGTATTCATTAAATTTTACATAAAAGGAGCTGTATCAAACATGTTTTCTCCATTAACCCCACTGGATTGGAAACGCAGGTCGGTAAAATACTACCCGCAAAAAATAGCTGTTATTGACGGAGAGAAGGAATTTACCTATAAGGAATTCGGAAATCGGACGGATCGGCTCTCTGCTGCCCTTCATAATGCTGGTATCCAGAAGGGCGATCACGTTGCGGTCATGCTGCCCAACACTCATTACATGCTGGAGTGTTTTTATGGCATTTGTCAGCTTGGCGCTGTCATGGTACCGATGAATTACAGATTATCAGCACAGGACCTGGAGTACATTATTAAGCATAGTGATTCGAAAATGTTAATTGTTGATGAAGAATTTACAGGGCCGATTGAAGAGATTGAGGCCAATCTGTCCCTGGACCAGATTGTTATTGTTTCAGTGACGGGACATGAAACATCGTTAAAAGGCGTTGACTACGAGTCCTTTATAGAGCATGCATCAGGGAAAGCCGCGCTGCCAGTCGTGGAAATAGATGAAAACCAGCTCCTCACATTGAATTACACCAGCGGAACCACATCAAAGCCGAAAGGTGTCATGCTGACACATCGGGGCAATTATCTGAATGCGGCCAATTTCATGTTTCATTTGAATGTTAACCATGAAGATGTATATCTGCATACACTGCCAATGTTTCACGCGAACGGGTGGGGCGGTGTCTGGGCGCTTACGGCGGTCGGAGGGACGCATGTGTGCTTGCGAAAGGTTGATCCTCCTCTTATTCTCGAACTATTTCAAAATAAGAAAATTTCACTCTTATGCGGAGCCCCAACTGTAGTTAATATGCTCGTTAACGAGCCAAAAGCTAAGGAAATTCAAGTGGAAACACATCCGCGGATGGCAACAGCTGGTGCACCTCCAGCAGCTGCCCTGATACATAAAGCCCAGGAAATCCTTGGCTTAAACATGATGCATGTGTACGGCCTTACTGAAACCTCACCTTTCATTCTGTATTGCGAATGGAAAAAGGAATTTGATTCGAAATCAGGTGATGAACAAGCTGCGATCAAGGCAAGGCAGGGAATCGAACTCGCTTTTAACGGGGAAACAAAGGTGATACACCCGGATGGGGAGGAAGTCATTTGGAATGGGCAGGAATTAGGGGAGATTGTAACCCGCGGTAATGTTGTCATGGAAGGGTACTACAAGGATCCGGACACAACGGCGGCTGCCATTAAAGACGGATGGTTTCACACGGGGGATCTGGCAGTGGTGCATCCTGACGGGTATATTGAAATACAGGACAGGGCTAAAGATTTGATTATTTCCGGGGGAGAAAATATTTCTTCTACAGAAGTGGAAGGTGTTTTATATAAACATCCGGATGTACTTGAAACTGCGGTGATCGCCATTCCTGATGAAAAATGGGGAGAGGTACCTAAGGCCATCATTGTGCTCCAGCCGGGTGCAAAGGCGGCCGAAGAGGAGATTATCGCGTTTTGCAGATCAAAAATGGCACACTTTAAAGCACCCAAAGCCGTCGAGTTCGTTGAATCACTGCCCAAAACTGCGACTGGTAAACTTCAGAAATATCGTCTGCGGGAGATGCACTGGAAGGGACAGAAGAAGGTCAATTAAATGATGAAATAAATAAAAATAGGATGAAAACATCCATTTTTTCCCCCTGCCTGCTGGTTCTTGGTGAAAGCAGGCAGCCAGCATTATTATTGCCTGATATTCTTGATTAGAAACGGGAGAGGATCCAATTGCTGAGTTCATTAAGAATTCTTGATTTTTCAAAGTTATTACCAGGTCCATACGCAACAATGATGCTTGCTGATTTAGGTGCTGACATCCTGCGGGTTGAATCACCCAGCCTGCCGGATTTTATCAGGGAGCTGGCTCCATTCGACGGAGAGGATTCAGCAGTACATCAACATCTGAACCGTTCTAAGAAATCCATTAGCCTGGATTTAAAAAAGCCAGAGTCGGCAGATGTTGTTAGGAAGCTTGTGCAGGAATATGATATCGTGCTGGAGCAATTTCGGCCAGGGGTTATGGAGCGGCTTGGGCTTGGCTATGAATCACTTAAACAGGCAAATCCTAAAATCATTTATTGTTCCCTGACTGGCTACGGGCAGACAGGTCCCTATCACTCACGTGCAGGCCATGATAATAACTACCTGTCTATAGCCGGAGTGGCTGGGTACTCTGCTCGTGAAAATCATCCACCTGTACCTGCTGGAATACAGATTGCTGATATGGCAGGCGGATCTCTCCATAGTGTTATTGCTATCTTAGCTGCTGTTATCCATCGTGAACAATCTGGTGTAGGGCAGTACATCGATCTAAGCATGACGGATGCAGCTTTTGCTTTAAATGCCATGTTCGGTCCGGGATTTTTGGCTGCTGGCATTGAGCCCAAGCCAGAAAGAACTGAACTCAATGGCGGTACTTTCTATGATTATTATGAAACAAAGGATGGGCGTTATTTTTCGGTAGGAAGTCTTGAACCCCCGTTCAGAAAAGCATTATGTAAAGCTTTGGAAATTCCGCATGTATTTCAACAGTCAGGAAGTACAATACCCGAAATCAGCAGGGGTTTTAAGCAAGAAGTAAAACAGGCGTTTATGAAAAAAACATTTGACGAATGGCTGGTTGTTTTTAAAGATGTGGAAGCTTGCGTAGAACCAGTATTGACCTTTAGTGAAGCAAGCGATCATCCACAATTAAAGGCAAGGAATATGATTGTGGATGTGCCGAAGAAGGATGGAACATACCAAAAACAAATTGCTTCACCCTTTAAGTCTTCCGTATTTAGGCCAGAATATAAAAACGCTGGCGGCAGCAGGGGAGCCAATACGATAGAAGTACTTCAAGAATTAGGTTTTGATGAAACTCAGATAAATGAATTAAGAGATAAAGAAGTGATTGGGATGAAAGTGAGATCGATTAAGTAGCTGATGGTCTGCATCCTGGCTTTGATGCACAATCTAATTAAATAGTGAAAGCGGTAACGAAAAAGGGGAGATAAAGTGTGGGCCATATTGCAGGATCATTGGAAAAGAGAGTCGTACGAAAAGTCTCATTAAGAATTATCCCTTTTATTTTTATCCTCTATATCATTTCTTTTTTGGATCGCGTGAATATTGGATATGCAGCACTTGATATGAATGAAGACCTTGGCCTGACAGCTTCTACAATGGGGCTCATTTCCGGTATCTTTTTCTTTGGTTATTTTTTGTTTGAAGTTCCAAGCAATATTTTATTACATCGTGTTGGTGCAAGTAAGTGGATTGCAAGAATCATGATAACCTGGGGTGTTGTGGTGGTAGCAACAGCCTGGGCCCAAAATGAAACACATATGTATATCCTGAGATTTTTGCTGGGAGTAGCTGAAGCTGGATTTTTTCCAGGTATCATTTTATACATAACGTATTGGTTCCGGTCAAAGGATCAGGCAAAGGCCTTTTCTCTTCTCATAACAGGCTTGGCGGCATCCAATATCATTGGAGCCCCTGTTTCAACCTGGATTATGGATCATATCTCATGGGCTGGAATGGAAGGCTGGCGCTGGTTGTTCGTTTTGGAAGGGATACCTGCTGTTATCTTTGGAATCATTACCTATTTTTACCTGACTGATCGCCCTGAACATGCGAAGTGGCTCTCACAGGAAGAAAAGGATTGGCTAAATGCGGAGCTGCAAAGGGAACGTAAAGCCAAACCGAAAGCGGAAAAACATTCAATAAAAGAAGTCCTTAAAAATCCAAGAGTACTGCGTCTGGCCCTCATTTACCTTACCACGGTAACCGGATTATACTCTATTGGATTTTGGCTGCCAACGATAATAAAAGACTTTTCTCAGGCTGGAACTACTAATACTCAAGTTGGGCTCATTACAATGATTCCGTATATTGCGGGTGCGGTTGCAGTGGTATTATGGGGGCGCCACTCTGACAAGACGGGTGAGAGGAAATTGCATATTGCGCTGCCGCCGCTTGTTGGAGCAGTCGGGTTAATAGGGAGCGGAATGGCGTCTGATCCCGTAACCTCCCTTATTTTTTTGACAATAGGAACAGTCGGAATCTATAGCTTTTTAGGTCCATTTTGGTCATTGCCGGCACTTTTTCTGACTGAATCTGCAGCTGCTGTCGGAATAGCGTTCATAAATTCTGTTGGTAACCTTGGAGGATTTCTTGGACCTTATACGCTGGGCTATCTGGTAGATGCTACTGGAAAAATGCAGGCAGGACTATTTTTTTTAGCGGCATTGCTGATCATATCCAGTCTCTTGGTATTCAGCATTAAAAAAGAACATACAACCACTAGATCAGAGAGGACCATTCATTCAACAAAATTCGAATCGAATGGATAATAGAATAGGCAGGGAAGTAGAGATTTACCAAAGCAGACCTGATTTTAGTATATCTATAGAAAAAAGTGTTTTACAGCAAGGGAGGAATCGTGATGAAGATCATACAAAATGACTTAGTAAGCCAATTGAAAACTATCATTCCGGAGGACCAGGTCACTGCCAATCCTACCGTATTGGAACTGCATAGTAAGGATGAATCGTACCATACTCCCCATTTTCCGGACGTTGTAGTATTTCCGAAAAGTACGGAAGAAGTTAGTGAAATTATGAAATTTGCCAATGAAAACCAAATCCCTGTTACTCCATTCGGCCTGGGAACAAGTTTAGAAGGACACGCCATTCCTTATCATGGCGGAATTTCGCTGGATTTTCAGCTGATGAACTCTGTGCTTGAGGTACGCCCTGCTGATTTTCTGGTACGGGTACAGCCGGGAGTCACCCGGAGTCAGTTAAATAAAGTATTAAAAAAGCATGGTCTTTTCTTTACAGTTGACCCAGGGGCGGACGCAACCCTTGGAGGTATGGCTGCGACGAATGCAAGCGGTACCACTTCTGTCAGATATGGAATTATGCGTGATCAAGTACGTGATCTGGAAGTTGTTCTGGCGGATGGCCGCATTATTCATACAGGAAGCATGACTGCTAAGTCTTCTTCCGGTTATCATATTTCTGGTTTATTTGTGGGTTCTGAAGGTACGCTGGGTATATTTACAGAGCTTATTTTACGTGTGTATGGTATACCGGAAGTCATTACAGCGGCACGTGCTGTATTTCCGACCGTGGAAGACGCAGTTACTGCAGTGGTTAGCACATTATCTGCCGGTATTCCGATTGCCCGAATGGAACTGGTAGATGCACGATCCATTAAACAAGTGAATCTATATAACAACACGGACTATCCCGAGGAGCCTACCCTTTTTATTGAATTTCACGGAAGTGATGCCGGGCTTAAGTACGATGTGGATTTTGCACAAAAGCTGGCAATGGAGAACGGTTGTAAGGAGTTTTTATTCGAAACAGATTCCAAGGCACGCTCACAGCTGTGGGAGGTCCGCCATAATCTGGCCTATGCATTTGTTCATAAATCACCTGGAAAGAAAATGATGGTAACGGATGTATGTGTACCGATTTCCGAATTGGTGGGGGCCATTCAGGATGCGCGCGCTGCCATTGATGAATCCGGTATGGATGGAGCCATCGTTGGCCATGTTGGAGATGGGAACTACCATGTTATTTTGATGATTGATCTAAATGATCCAAAAGAAATGGAAAAAGCTAAAAATCTTAATGCGCATTTAGTAGATTATGCCTTAAACCGTGGAGGCTCTTGTACTGGTGAACATGGTGTAGGTGTTGGTAAGAGAGGGTATCAGCGAAAAGAGCATGGTGAAGCCTTAGACATTATGAAGGGAATCAAAGATGTACTAGACCCTAAAGGAATATTAAATCCAGGGAAAATCTTTATAGATTGAGAGAATGCGGTTTACTAGTTTCTAGGGCTTCTCCTGCCACAATCATTCATGGTGCAGAGAGATTATAGGTCCAATGAAGAAGCCATTCGTAACATGGACAGGTAATGATGAAATGGATCACATAATAGAAGCAGTATGAAGTTATGTGGAATCCTTCGTAATTGAGAGTATGTTTTTTTACAGGAAGATTAGGTTAAACAGAATATTTATTTGAAACACCTTCATTGTAATTGTCATGAAGGTGTTTTTTACGCAGATCTATTAAAATGATGGTAATTTGCTAAGAAAATCCGTTCTTTTTTAATTTTTCGTGGAAAGTCATCAAAATAATAAAGAAATGTGGCAGCCGCTTTAACCTAAGTGAAATCTAAGCAGGGACAAAAAGATATTTGATTGAATCAAGAGCTCTCCTGACAAGCTTGTTTGAGTAGGAGGGCTCTAATTTTTCGCAGCCAGTGACCCACCAGCCTGACCGAACTCTATCATTCTTTTTGAATAGAGGGAATTGTAAAATTTTTTAGTGTACAATAATATCAACTTCTATTTTTTAAGTATTGGGGCGAAGAATGAATGTTGATAGACTACGAACAAACATCAAAAGTACTTAAAGAAATGAAAAGTTCCGATCCAATATCGAAGTGGATGACACCAAATCCGCAGAAGGTACTGCCTGATCAATCCTTGCGAGAAGTAATCCAAATACTTGAGCAGCACCGGATAGACGGGCTGCCTGTAATAAATGAAGAAAGAAAAGTGGTTGGGCTGATTACCAAATCCAGGCTGATGAGATGTTTTGTGGAGGGAATATCACCTGATGTACCGGTCTATGAGGTTATGAAGGGGTCGGTAGTGACAATCGGAGAAAATGAGACGATTGAAACGGCTTCCCGAATTCCGGTAGGCCGCCTTCCAGTCATTAATGAGGATGGGAAGCTGTCAGGAATTCTAACAAGGACCGATATTCTTCATTCCTATTCGTCGCATATTGATGAGCTTCAGGAAACGATCCATTCGACTTCCATTCTTCATACCATCCTCGAAACGGCATATGAGGGTATTGCCGTGATTGATACGAAAGGGATCATTTGTGAGTTTAATGAAGCGTATGCCCGTTTTCTTGGGAAAAAAAGAGAAGAGGCCATCGGACAGCACGTTACTTCTATTATCGAGAATACCCGCCTTCATCATGTTATACAGACCGGTGTGGCTGAAAAAGGGTACATACAGCGGATTCAGGGTCAGGATATGGTGGTTCACCGCATTCCCATCAGGCGGGATGGAGAAGTCGTAGGGGCGATCGGTATGCTGATTTTTCAAGGGGTAACCGAACTCTACAATATTCTCGGAAGGATGCAGGAGCTTACCAGACAGGTTACACAAAATAGGCTGCCGCAAGATACAGCATCGCAGCAAGAAGGCGGATTTACGAAAATTATCGGGAACAGCGAAGAACTGCAGCACGTTAAACGCATCGCCCGAAAGGCGGCAGGTACACCCTCTACTGTATTGATTACGGGGGAAAGCGGAACAGGAAAAGAAATGTTTGCTAATGCCATTCACACATTCAGCCCCTATGCCGAAGGGCCATTTATAAGTGTAAATTGTGCTGCGATTCCTGAACATTTGCTAGAGGCTGAATTATTCGGTTATGAGGAGGGGGCATTTACTGGTGCGAAGAAGGGCGGCAAGCCAGGGAAGTTTGAGCTTGCCCATAAAGGAACTCTCTTTTTGGACGAAATCGGTGATATGCCGGCCCTGATGCAATCGAAAATCCTGCGCGTACTTCAGGAACGCGAGGTGGAGAGGGTTGGTGGGCTGGCTAAGCATCAGGTGGATGTGCGAATTGTTGCTGCGACCAACCGCCGGCTTGAAGAAATGGTTAGGGAAGGAGATTTCAGGGAGGACCTGTATTACCGGTTAAATATCATTCGACTGGAAATCCCCCCGCTTAGAGAAAGGAAAGAAGATATTTCGCACCTGCTGGATTATCAGCTGCACCAATTTTGCGAGCGTTTTGGTCTAGAGGAAAAATGGTTTTCAGAAGAAGCAATGAATGCCCTGATTTCTTATTCTTGGCCCGGAAATGTAAGAGAGCTGGTCAATACAGTTGAAATGCTGGTAAGTCTCTCTGATTCAAATATGATCACTCTGGATGAATTGCCGGCCCGCATCATGAGTAAGAGGGTGGAGAATCCACTTTCGGCAGAGGTACTGGAGGAGAAGGTTGAAGCGGCTCCATTAACAAGGATGAAAACCTCTGCACTTGAACAAGAAAAAGAGTTGATCGTAAGAGTTCTAATTGAAACAAACGGAAATAAAGCTGCTGCCGCGAGAAAACTCGGGATTCAGAGGTCGACACTTTATGAAAAATTAAAGAAGCACAACATACACTAGTGTACGAATAAACGGACATCTTCCGGACATGTGTATGGCATATCGGACGGATAAGGCTTCAAAAAACTGCTATAAATCGCTTTTTTCACTTTGGCACGCTTCTTGCATGTATATAAAATGTACAGATAAAGGAGGCGAAAGTTTTGAAAGGGTTTGCAGAATTTCGTATGCCGGGGGCAGTTTTTTACGGAAATGAATCACTATCGAAGCTCGGTGAACAGGTATCCATCCTTGGTAGTAAGGCGCTGATTGTGAGCGACCGGATTATGGAGAAAATCGGGAATGTGAAAAAATGCCGGGAACTGCTCGATCAAGCTGGAATTTTCCATGTGGAGTATTTGGAAGTGAATTCCGAGCCAACCGACGTGCATGTTGAAGAGGCATTACAGATATGTATGGAAAATTCATGTGATGTAATCGTTGCCATCGGCGGAGGCAGCTGTATAGATGCAGCAAAAGCAGTAGCCGTTGTCGCTACAAACGGCGGCTACATCGGTGAATTTATGGGTGGAAAAAGAGGGGTAGAAAAGAAGCCTATTCCGTTAATTGCCATTCCCACAACAGCAGGAACCGGTTCTGAGGTAACGAACGTTACCGTCATAACCAATACGAAAGAGAATATTAAAATGATGATTAAGAATCCAGCCTTTCTTCCGGAAATGGCGATTGTGGATCCTATTCTTACTTATTCTTCACCGCCGCAGGTAACAGCTGCAACCGGTGTTGACGCTTTATGCCATGCCGTGGAAGCTTATATCTCGAGATTATCCCAGCCCATGACAGATAACCTGGCCCTATCAGCAATAGAGCTGATTGTCCATAATCTTCGCGCGGCTTACATAAACGGTCAAGACAAGGAAGCGAGAGAAAAGATGGCATTAGCCTCAATGCAGGCTGGCCTGGCTTTCTCTAATGCATCAGTTGCACTGGTCCACGGGATGTCCCGGCCGATTGGAGCCTTGTTCCATGTTCCGCATGGTATCTCAAATGCCATGCTGCTGCCGGCTGTACTTGAATTTACCAAAGAGAGTGCAGTAGACCGCCTTGCAGATATCGGTAAAATCATCCGGCCAGATTTGAAAGCGCTGACAAATAATGAGCTTGCCGACGTTACAGTCAATGAAATTAAAAAGCTTTGCTCCGATCTTAATATACCGAATATGAAAACCTATGGCCTTGACAGCGGGAAGTTTGAAGAGGTCGCTTCCAAGATGGCTAAGGATGCCCTTGCCAGCGGAAGTCCGGGCAATAATCCACGAGTGCCAGAGTTAGAAGAAATCATTGAGCTGTATCATCATTGCTTTACCTATGATTTTACCGTTTTAGAAACGGTTGCGAACTAATTTTACAAAAGGGGGAACTATTCATGACAGTATCAGTAGGAACGACAACATTAAAGAACTTTATTGGAGGGCAATGGGTATCCTCAGTATCAGATAAAACCGAAGCTGTACCGAATCCCGCGACAGGGAAAGTGCTTGCCTATGTTCCGCTTTCAAGCCGCGAGGACCTTGATCAAGCGGTTGAAGCAGCAAAGGAAGCATTCCAGTCATGGAAAAACGTTGCAGTTCCAAAAAGGGCAAGGATTCTTTTCCGCTATCAGCAGCTTTTAATTGATCACTGGGACGAGCTCGCAACCCTGATTACTACTGAAAACGGGAAAAATTACGAAGAGGCATACGGAGAAGTACAGAGGGGCATCGAGTGTGTGGAGTTTGCTGCAGGTGCGCCAACTCTGATGATGGGAACCCAGCTTCCTGATATCGCAACAGGAATTGAATCCGGAATGTACCGTTATCCAATCGGAGTTGTGGGCGGAATCACCCCATTTAACTTCCCGATGATGGTCCCATGCTGGATGTTCCCGCTTGCCATCGCCTGCGGAAATACATTCATTTTAAAATCGTCGGAACGCACACCGCTATTGGCAAACCGCCTGGCTGAACTATTTAAGGAAGCCGGCCTTCCAGATGGCGTTTTGAATGTCGTTCACGGCGCGCATGATGTGGTCAATGGGATTCTGGATCACAAGGATATTAAAGCGGTATCATTTGTAGGTTCCCAGCCGGTTGCTGAGTATGTGTACAAAACCGCCGCTGCAAACGGAAAACGTGTACAGGCCCTAGCGGGTGCCAAAAACCACTCCATCGTGCTCCCGGATGCGGACCTCGACTTAACAGTGACCAATATTATCGGGGCAGCCTTTGGATCTGCAGGCGAGCGCTGCATGGCTTGTGCGGTAGTGGTAGCAGTAGGTGATGTCGCGGACGAATTGGTAAGCCGCTTAGTCAAGGCCTGTGAAGACATGAAAATCGGCAGCGGACTTGAAAAGGGCAACTTCCTGGGTCCAGTCATTCGTGATGCCCATAAGGAACGTACAGTAAAATACATTGAGATTGGTGAATCCGAAGGAGCAATCCTAGTACGTGACGGCCGCAAGGATGATGCTGTATCTGGAGAAGGCTACTTCGTAGGCCCAACCATTTTTGATAAAGTAACTCCGGGAATGAAAATCTGGCAGGATGAAATCTTTGCTCCTGTACTTTCAATTGTGCGTGTGGAAACTCTTACTGAAGCTATTAACATTGCGAATGAATCAGAATTTGCAAACGGTGCCTGCCTGTTTACAGACAGTGCAAAAGCTGTCCGCCAATTCCGTGAAGACATTGATGCAGGTATGCTGGGAGTGAATATGGGGGTTCCTGCACCGATGGCATTCTTCCCATTCTCAGGCTATAAAAAATCGTTTTATGGCGATCTTCATGCAAATGGACGCGATGGAGTTGAATTCTATACACGTAAAAAAATGCTTACTGCAAGATATTAATCTGGCAATATTGAAAACTGGGAATCATCAGTGACAGCATTGGACTATGACCAGCTTCATACTGCGAGGAAAAAACAATAGGATACGCAGCAATAGCAGCGTGGATGCGGGCAAAAATAAGGACAGGTCCTTACAAGAGAACGGCCAGCTCAAACCTAGAATTTCAATTAACTGGACCTTCGGGCGGTGGTATCCGGTCCGCGGCTTGCAAAAATTTTTATAAAGGGGAGAGACACATGGCGAAATTTCTTAAGACAGGAAAAACCAAAGAAGAGCTGGCTGTCCAGGCAGCACAGGTTTCTGAAACGGTAAAAAGTATTATTACAGATATAGAAAACAATGGCGACTCTGCAGTAAGAAGCTACTCAGAGAAATTTGATAAGTGGTCTCCGGACAGCTTTAAGCTCTCACGGGAGCAGATAAAAGAAATTATCAGCTCTGTACCTGAAGAAACAATCAATGATATTAAATTTGCACAAAAGCAAATCCGCGGTTTTGCCGAAGCTCAGAAGTCGGCCCTGCGCGATATTGAAGTTGAAACACTGCCGGGCGTATTTCTGGGGCACCGAAATATACCGGTAAACAGTGTGGGCTGCTATATCCCTGGTGGAAGATATCCCATGGTCGCATCCGCCCATATGAGCGTACTTACTGCCAAGGTGGCAGGCGTCAAGCGGGTAATCGCATGCACGCCACCGATTAACGGCGAAGTTCCTGCAGCTACAGTGGCAGCGATGGCACTTGCTGGGGCAGATGAAATTTATCTGCTTGGCGGTGTTCAGGCTATGGCTGCCATGGCCATTGGGACGGAAACGATTGAAGCGGTGGATATGCTGGTCGGACCTGGGAATGCTTTCGTTGCTGAAGCAAAGCGACAGCTGTTCGGCCGTGTGGGCATCGATCTCCTTGCAGGGCCGACAGAAGTTCTCGTTATTGCCGATGAAACCTCGGACGCCGAAATTGTGGCAACTGACCTGTTAGGACAGGCAGAGCACGGTCCTACTTCGCCAGCGGCCTTGATTACGACATCGAAAGCTCTTGCCGATGAAACGGAAGTGGAAATTGACCGCCAGCTCCAAACACTTGAAACAGCGGATGTAGCACGGGCTGCATGGCAGGAATATGGCCAGATTATTCTGGTTGACAGCCTGGAGGAAGCGGTTGTGGAAGCGGACAAGCTGGCGTATGAGCATGTCGAAATCCTGACCGAGAATCCACGCTACTTCCTTGAGAGCATGACCAATTATGGGGCGCTTTTCTTAGGGCCTGAAACCAATGTAGCGTATGGCGATAAAGTAATCGGTACGAACCACACACTTCCTACCAAAGGGGCAGCCCGCTACACTGGCGGTCTTTGGGTCGGCAAATTCCTTAAGACCTGTACCTACCAGGAAATCAGAACAGAGGAAGCAAGTGCCATGATCGGTGAATATGCTGAGCGTCTTTGCCACCTTGAAAACTTTGCCGGACATCGCGAACAGGCTCTGCTGCGTGTCCGCCGTTATAAAAAAGAATCTGTACCTCAGTAAAGAAAGGACCGATTTTGCATCTTCAAAATTTGCCTGTCATGACTGAAAATAGGACGTAATATTTTTGAGCACCCGTCATGCGATAAATATCTTCTGTGGAAAAGTTTAGATGTGAGGTAATCGTGGTTTCAAGATTGACTAGAAATAGGCATTGCGGCGTAAAAGAGTTATTCATTAGAATAAAGGCTTTACTACTGATCATTGTTAATTATGTACGATATGTAGGAATAGGGAGTCACAAGACTCCCGGGCACAGCGAGTCGAGGGGAACCCAATGGAGAGAAAAATCACCGGGGAGGTTCCCGGACCGGCCGCGAAAGCAAGTGCCTGCAGGGGACATCAACAGGCAAATTTAGCAGAGCTTTATTGAAAACACGCCTAACGGCTGACCTGCAGTAAAAATGAAGGTAAATACGCGTAAAATAAGGAGAAACTATATGGATTTGGTTATCATTTTACTTTCACTGGGTCTTTTAATGTTCGTTGCTTACAGGGGGTTTTCAGTTATTTTGTTTGCTCCCATCTGTGCCCTGTTTGCAGTATTGCTTACAGAGCCAGCTCATGTTCTGCCGTTCTTTTCGAATATATTCATGGAAAAAATGGTTGGATTCATTAAGCTTTATTTCCCGGTTTTCTTACTGGGTGCTATCTTCGGCAAGGTAGTTGAGACGTCGGGATTGGCAGCCTCAATAGCAAAAACCATCGTTCGGGCAGTAGGTGCAAAACGCGCCGTCCTTGCCATCGTCATTATGACATCTATTTTAACTTATAGCGGAGTCAGTTTGTTCGTCGTTGCTTTTGCTGCCTATCCGTTCGCAGCAAAGCTGTTTCAGGAAGCAAATATTCCTAAGCGTCTCATTCCAGGCACGATTGCTTTGGGAGCGCTTTCTTTTACAATGGATGCCCTGCCGGGGTCACCGCAGATCCAAAACGTTATTCCAACTTCCTATTTCAAGACTGACATCTATGCTGCTCCTATCCTTGGGATCATTGGTGCCATCTTTGTATTTGGACTTGGATTATTCTATCTTGAATCCCGCCGCCGCAAGGCTGCAGCAGCAGGGGAAGGATATTTTGGATTTGGCGATGAGGTGGCGGCAGCAGCAGAACAGGCAGTAGTCCCTCCTGCTCCATCCTTAAATTCAGTAGTAGATAGCCCGATCCGTCAGATTATTGCTTTTGTTCCGCTCATCCTTGTGGGTGTAATGAATAAATTTTTCACGGTTTCGATTCCTAAATGGTACCCAAATGGATTTGATTTTACTAAAATCGGCCTTGATGCATTTGGAAAAGTGGAACTGTCTACAGTACTTGGTGTATGGTCCGTTGAACTTGCGCTGATCATTGGTATCCTGGCAACCATAGCTTATAACTATAAGGGCGTGGCTGTGGATTTCAAAACCAGCCTTAATGCTGGAATCGGCGGAGCGCTGCTTGCAGCTATGAATACAGGTTCAGAATATGGATTTGGGGGCATTATTTCGTCCCTTCCCGGCTTTGGCATCGTACGTGACGGAATCTCCCACACCTTTACCTCACCGCTTGTGAATGGGGCCGTTACTACCAACGTCCTTGCCGGTATCACGGGTTCTGCTTCAGGCGGCATGGGGATTGCTCTCAGTGCCATGGGTGATAAATATGTCGAAGCTGCTATGAACTCCGGCATTCCTATGGAAGTCATGCACCGCATCATAGCCATGGCTTCCGGAGGCATGGATTCCCTGCCGCATAATGGAGCCGTTATTACCCTGCTGGCAGTCTGCGGCCTGACACATAAGCAGTCTTACCGCGACATTTTTGCGATAACTATTATAAAAACCCTTGCTGTATTCTTTATCATCGGTGTTTACTCCATAACAGGCTTAATTTAAATGAGGAGAAGGGCACTGTAATGGTGTCCTTTCTCTGTTGAGGGGGATGGATACATGGATTATTTTTCAGACCTTAAAGGCAAAAGGATTCTAGTCACTGGCGGCAGCAAAGGTCTTGGACTGGATATCGCCCTTTCGTTCGCACGTTTGGGATCTAAAGTGGTGATTACAGGCCGGAAGCAGTCCGCGCTTGAAGAAGCAGCCATTCAATTACGGAAATACCAGGAGGATTGTACATTCATCACTTCTGATATGCAGGATGTTGAAAGTGTGCGGAAAATGGTCGATGAAGCAGCCAGGCATATGGGAGGATTGGATGTCCTGGTCAATAATGCAGGCATTAATATTGCTAAGCCCGCAGTGGAAGTTACGGAAGAAGATTGGGACCAGGTTGTGGATACCAATCTAAAAGGCCTGTTTTTTTGCTCCCAGCAGGCTGGCAGATATCTAATCCCTCAAGGCAGCGGGAAAATCATCAACATCGTTTCCCAAATGGCTTTTGTCGGTTTCTATGACAGGGCTGCCTACTGTTCTAGCAAAGGCGGGGCAGTACAGCTGACAAAAGCGCTCGCAGTCGAATGGGCTGAACATCATATCAACGTGAATGCAGTAGCTCCGACGTTCATAGAAACAGAGATGACAAAACCAATGTTTGAGGACCGTACATTTTACGAGAATGTAATAGGAAGGATTCCACTGGGGGAGCTTGCACAACCTTCAGATGTTACGGGGGCGGTACTGTTCCTTGCTTCTAACATGGGGAATTTTATTACTGGTGAAACAATAAAAGTGGATGGCGGCTGGACTGCCATTTAATAGAAAGGCTATGTTAAAGGCTAAGGTTAATTTTTGCACGATGTTGATTGGAACGGATATGCGAGACTCCTGCGGGAAAAGCGGGGCGAGGGAGACCCCACAGGCATAAATGCCGAGGAGGCTCCCGGAACGCCCCGCGGAAAGCGAGTGCCTGCTAGCTGCAATCAACAGCCATGTTTAACAGAGCTAATAGAAAAGAGGTTGAAAGCGAGATGGAAGAACAAGTCGCGGTAATCGGCTGTGGGACAATGGGCCATTCTATTGCTCTATCAGCTGCGCTTGCAGGATTCACCATAAATATGTGGGGATATAGCCAGGCAGACCTGGTTAGAGCAAAGAAAGATCTGGAAGAGAAAATACAGGTTCTTGCCCGCTATCAAGTGATAGAAGTCGGAGAAATCGCACCATTGCGGGAAAGGGTTCGTTTTACACAATCGCTCGAGGATTGTATTGCTGGGGCTACCTTTATCATTGAAGCAATACCCGAAACACTTTCCCTTAAGCAGGAGTGGTACAAGAAACTAGATGCGCTTTGCGATTCGAGTGTCATCTTGGCCAGTAATACATCCGGCTTAAGTCCGACCGAAATTGCGAAATATACGAACATTCCCGAACGGACCGTGGTTACCCACTTTTGGAATCCTGGGCATCTGATCCCGCTGGTGGAAATTGTCAGGGGGAAACATACTTCCGATGAAACCGTTGAACGATCACTTCATTTGCTCAGCTGCATGAAGAAAAAACCCATAGTCGTGCAGAAGGAAATTCCGGGTGCGATTGGAAACCGGCTGCAATACGCCCTTTTCAGGGAAGCACAGTATATTCTCGAACAAGGTGCGGCAACGGTTGAAGATATAGATGCAGCAGTGCGTTACAGTATTGGACGGCGCCTGCCCGTAACAGGTCCCTTTATGACCGCTGATATGGGTGGCCTCGACGTATTCGGTTCGATTTCCAGTTACTTATTCCCGGACTTAAGTTCCCATTCAGAATCCTTACAAGACATGAAAGGCTTAGTTGATGAGGGGAACTTTGGACAGAAAAACGGCAGAGGATTCTATGAATGGCCGGCGTCCTTTTCAACCCAGATGAATGATGAGCGCGAGCGTGAATTGATTTCGTGGCTGAAGAAGGATTTGGAGGAGTATAGATCCATTTAGAAATAATAAATCACTGATCATTTTTAAACCGGCAAAGGGATGCCGGTTTTTTTGATTAGCAGTGTTACCTATAATATTGATACATTTTTTTGGAATTTAAAGCATGCCAATTAACATAAAAACCAATTGGAAGACCTTTCCGAGTGATATAATTAAATTAAAAATGCGAGGTGTATAGGATGCTAGAGAACTTAACAGCTTCTTTAGGAGCGGAAATGAAAGAAGATGGTTCGTTTAATCGCCAGGTGAATCGGTTTACCGCTGCTTTTGGCGATGGAGAAGAGGAGCTTCCAGTAGAGGCTGGCAGGTACAGGCTGCTTTGGTCGGCCGTCTGCCCATGGGCACACCGGTCCGTGATTGTCCGTAGTGTCCTTGGATTGGAAGATGCTATCAGCCTGGGTACTGCAAGCCCGATGCGTCCGGATCTTCCTCATGTGGACTGGGAGTTTTCACTTGACCAAGAAGGGGTTGACCCAGTACTCAGAATTAGATATATGAGTGAAATATATCAAAAAACAGACCCGGAATACAGCGGCAGGCCAACCGTTCCTGTAATGGTGGACGTTAAAGATCAAAAGGCCGTAAACAATGATTATTTCAAACTGACAAACTATCTGGAAACAGCATGGAAATCACTACATAAAAAGAATGCTCCCGATTTATACCCTGAGCATCTCCGTGAAGAAATCGATGCCCTTAACGATATTATTTTTCATGACGTTAATAATGGGGTGTATAAATGCGGCTTTGCCAGATCGCAGGAAGCATACGAAGAGGCCTATGATGCCTTGTTTGCCCGATTGGATGAATTGGAAGAACGTCTGTCCCAGCAGCGATTTCTATTCGGGAACTTTATCACGGACTCCGATGTTCGATTATATGCTACATTAATCCGATTCGACGCAGCCTATTACTCTGCTTTTAAAACGAATCGGAATCGAATCGTCGACTTCCCTCATATATGGGGATATTTGCGTGATTTATACCAAACACCTGGCTTTGGCGATACCACGGACTTTCATGCCATTAAAGTCCACTATCATCTTTCGAACCATATTGCCACAGATGACCAGAAGTCCAAGAATATCCTTCCAAAAGGTCCGGACCTATCAGGCTTAACCTCCACGCATAATAGAGAATTATTAAGCGGTATGGAAGAAAAATTTTTAAGACAAAGAAGCACCGAGGAAGCCGTAATCATACGGGATGCTTCCGACAGTGAATTGCCATACATCAGAGAACAGAGGGTGGCTTCTTATCAGGAGCATGCTGTGAACATTCCAGGAGGGCATTGGACAGCTTTAAAGCAGGCGATCTCTTCTGAGGCTGATGTTCAGGCAGGCGCACAAAGAATTGTGGCAGAATCCGAAGGGAAAATCATTGGAAGTGTCGTACTATTTCCTGCCAAAAGTGATGCATACGAAGGTTATGTGGAAGAACTGGATTATCCCGAAATCCGAATGCTGGCCGTTGCACCAGAGGCAAGAGGCAAGGGAGCCGGCGCACTGCTCGTTTCCGAATGTATCAAGAGAGCAAAGGAACAGGGGTATTCTTCCATCGGGCTGCATACCGGAGAATTCATGGAAGGCGCTATGAGATTATACGAGCGACTCAGTTTTGAACGTCTGCCGCAATACGACTTTGAACCAGCCGGTGACGGGATCATTGTTAAGGCATACCGGCTGACATTTAAGTGATTTGAGAAGGGGACATGGACAGTGTCCTCTTATTTTTCACGAGGGGAAGGAATTAGGATAAGCAAAGACCGGTGCTCCTGGCATTAGGAAGCGGCAATACAACAATACGGTTTAATAGATTGTTTTTCTGTTTAACTCCACGAGTGAGTTACATGTCAGACAATAGTAAGAAGAAGCGGGGATTTTCTAATGGAAAACTGCTAATCTAGGAGCTTAATTTTCCATTTGGCTAGCTTTTTTTATCTGACTTAAGCTTCCAGCTCATAAAAAACATGTATTATAGAAGGTTTTTAAAAAACTGTGGGGGTATGCGTAAGTCCAGCTGTTTTATGCTTACCTTTGTGAGAAATATGCTTATGTTCAGAGAGTTTATGCTTACATTTTGTGGTTTTATGCTTATATTTAGTACTTTTATGCGTATGTCCCTTGATCCAATGCTTATGTAGGGTGCTTTATGCTTATCAAACGGCCTTTATGCTTATGTTCCACTGAATATGCTGATCGTATATTGAGAATCTAAGTTTGACTGTTAACCAAAGCACATAAAATACAGCTGCCGGGATTTTCTCCGGCAGCCAGGGCACACCAAACTTTACATGTCCCTTTCCAGGTTTAAATATCTGTCCCGAGACTTCCTCGGATTCTTGTAACCGCCTTTTGGCTGATGTCCAATGGAGCAGACTATAACAATTGCGGCAAAGATTAATATCAGTTTCTTCAATTTCTGTTCTTCTTTCTAGGTTTAGTCCATTAAAGGATACACCTATACACATGTGATTTCAAAAATCTTGTTTTGATACAAGGCATATTTTTATAAAATTCAGAGGTTTCTTTTTTAAAATGAGCGAGTCGGTTCCTATTAATCATGTCGTTTCGTCTGCAAACTGTATAATCATCACCTGAAGCTTGGTAATTGGTGTTTATGCTGATGCTTGTTCATTTCTGGTTTAGGTAATGCATGCAAAGAAATTGGTTATGTAAAATCAATTCGGCTTACTATGTTCTAGATAAAATATAGTAGTCTACTTATCATCATAAAAAAACACTACATTACTCTGCCCGATCGCTGGTTCCTTTTTCTACTTTTATTTTACTGCTTCGCAGCACGGTTATAAACCCATCCAATATTTCATGGCTCACTTTAAACCCTTTTCGCTTATAGAATTCCAGGGCGGTGTCATTACCATTAGAAACATAGATGAAATAATCATCCACATCCTCAAATTGATGCAGCCACTCCATGGATAAATGGAAAAGCTTAGAGCCGACTCCAAATTGCCGGTATTCGTCCCTGATGTAAAATTGAGATAAGCAGCCAACATTTTTTTGGCGTACAGAAGCCGGGTCGAAAAAGGTAGCAAATTCGTTGGAATAGGATTCTTTTGGAGAGATATTGGAATACACATATCCTGCTAATTTATCTTCATCTCTAACTACTACAATCTGATTATGCAGGGCTTTTTTTACGGAAGGAACCATGCGCGTGTCAAAATTCATACTGTCAAACAGTTCTGGTCTTATGTATGCCTTAGACTTTTGAAACACCATAAGCTCATTGCATAAATCCCTGCAGACTTCTATTTGGTCATCTGATATAACTTCGTATGTTAAATTCAAACGTATCACTCCTTTTAGCAGCTATTCTTAATGTTCATTTTAATACATAATGAAGATGAAAGATCTACTAAAATTTCAACAGAGGGGATGTAAAAATTTTGGAAGCAGTAAAACCGTATGTCCTCCGCCGATTTAAAACCGGTGATGAAGAATGGGTCATTCGAAAACATGGTGAGCTGTATGCCGCTGAATATGGCTGGAATCATGAATTCGAAGAGCTCGTTTCAAACATTATGTCCGCATTTATTACCAGCTTTGATAAGAAGAGAGAACAGAGCTGGATCGCCGAACTGAACGGGGAAATAGTGGGTTCTATTTTTGTTGCCTCAGAAAGTGAGACTGTTGCAAAAGTGCGCTTGCTATTAGTAGATCCAAAGGCTCGTGGCTTGGGACTGGGTTCACATCTTGTTGATGAATGCATAAGTTTTGCAAGAAATGCAGGGTATAAAAAGCTCGTTCTATGGACGAACAGTGTGTTAATAGAGGCTAGGCATATTTATAAGAAAAAAGGATTTATCCTGGCAGCGGAAGAAAAGCATCATAGCTTTGGCAAGGATTTAGTTGGAGAGACGTGGGAGTATTATTTTGGTAATAGCTCTGTTAAACATGGCTGTTGATTGCAGCTAGCAGGCACTCGCGGACCTTAGGGGCGTTCCGGGAGCCTCCTCGGCATTGACGCCTGTGGGGTCTCCCTTTTGCCCCGCTTTTCCCGCAGGAGTCTCGCATATCCGTTCCAATCAACGTCGTGCAAAAATCAAGAATGACCTTTAACATAGCCTTGGTAATAATAATATCTAAGATGATTTGAGAAACGGAATAATAATATTATGTAAACTTATACTTTTATTAAAACTTCGATAAATGATTTTTGATCTATTTTGAATAGGGCAAGATTATATAGACAAATATCGGCTGATTCTATCTCCATTAGTTACACCTGCTTATCATTTGAGGAAGATCACTCGCCGGCCAAATGCAATAAACGCACTTAAAACTAAAATAAAAAGCTTGGAAATTCATCCAAGCTTTTTTTATCCTCTTTTATTCCTGCGGCATTTCCTGTGCCGGCTTACTGTTTTTTATAAAGAAGGAAATGATCAAACTTACAAGTGAAAGAACGGCAACGACAATAAAGGCTATATTGACACCATACATATCCGGGTGCTGGATGGCAGGCTTTTGGGCTGCTGATTCAGCGGTTGTTGTCATGACGGTTACCAGGATTGCTGTACCAACAGAAGCCGCGATCATTTTCATCGTATTATCCATGGCAGCTCCATGGGATAACAATCGTTTTGGAAGGAGGTTAAGAGCGGCTGTCGATACCGGCATCATAACCAGAGATAATCCAAGCATCCGGACACTGTAAAGGATCGTTATAGATGCCATGGTAGTCCCGGGACCTAAATCGGTAAAAGCGAACGATGAGACTGTAATAATCGCAAGACCGGTGATCACCAGCCATCTGGCTCCGATCCGGTCAAATATTCTCCCGATAAAGGGAGCTAGAATGCCGGTAATCAAAGCTCCGGGTAAAATGGCGATACCCGCTTCAAACGCAGTGAACCCTCGCATGTTCTGCATGAACAGAGGGATAAGTGTTTCTGCCCCGATGAGACCCATAAATGTGATCATCCCAATTAATATGGCAAGAGGGAAAAAGGAGTATTTGAACACACGGAACTCAAGCATCGGGTGCGTTAATCTCAGCTGTCGAGTGATAAACAATGTCAAAGCGACCACTCCGATCGCGAGCGAGAGCAGAGTATTCCGCTCGGTCCAGCCGAAGTTCCCTGCATTCGTAAAGCCGAACAGCAAACCGCCGAAACCAAAGGATGATAATATAATTGAAAGAACATCCACTTTTGGACGGGTTACTTCCGTAACATTTCTCAATGCCTTAAAAGCAACCAGGATATCGATCAATGCGATCGGCAGGATGATGAAAAACAAGACTCTCCAGGAATAATGCTCCGTTACCCAGCCAGACAAAGCCGGGCCAATAGCTGGTGCGAATGAGATGACAAGGCCGACTAACCCCATGGCTGCACCGCGCTTGTGTACGGGGAACATCATTAAGAAGACGGTCTGCATAAGCGGAAGCATCACTCCAGCTCCGCTTGACTGAATCATTCTTCCGAGAAGCAGAAGTTCAAAGTTCGGCGCCAGCCCCGCAACTAATGTACCGAAAGCAAAAACGCTCATGGCTGTGATGAATAGCTGCCTTGTTGTAAAACGCTCCAATAAAAACGCACTGACTGGGATCATAATCCCGTTTACCAGCATAAAGACTGTAGTCAGCCACTGTGCGCTATTGGCCGTTATATCCATTTCTGCCATAACAGGCGGTATCGCCGTAATCATTAGTGTTTGATTCAAGATGGCGATGAACGTTCCTGCAAGAAGCAGGGCTACAATGGTAGACTGTTTGTATGTTGTTTTCTCCATTCTTATCTCCTTTTCCTATTTAGTTGTAATCATATGTATCAGCTTCAACCTTACAAAAATATATAAGATTATGTAACATAATGGTCTTTATAACACATATTTTGTAGCTTACACGAAATGAAAGTAATAATCTACGTATTTGCTTTAAAAAAGTTATTACATATTAAGGAATGAATTTTGTGTATGATTGGGTTGTTTGGATCATTCGAAGCAGGATCGAGTTTAATCAAATAGTGGAAAATAGGGATCACATGTATGAACCAAGAAGATTACGCCTGAAAGCCCAAAATGTAAAAACAGGAAGATGTACGGCAGAACCCTTGGTGCTCAGAAGCGATGAAATACTGTCGTGCATACCCATAATATTTCGCAAGATACATTTGTATCAATTACAGGGATTTTTGGAAGAAATACAGCGGAAAGAAACGTATGAACGAATTGAGGGTATCTTTGCAGGGTGTTCCCAGATGCCTATTGTGAGGTGAATGTGGATCTTCATTTGAACGTCCTCAAAAAAACGACCTGGAGGAGAACATTGTCTATTGTATTGAAGAAGAAATGGAGTGGCTTCGAACGAACTTTATAAAAGTGATATCCAAAACTTGTCGGAAGAAAATCTGACTTATGCAATCAATGGAGGATTAGGATTGTGCAGGATACCTACTTCGAACTAACGCAGGAAGCAGTCCATTTTTCGCAGGGAGCGGAAAAAATTTCGGAAGGCTGTTTCTATATTAAGCAGAGAAGATTTATTAAGGTGAGCATTGTCAAAGACAGTAACAGCCATTGGAAAACAATCCGAGACCTCTAGCGCTAAAGGGGAGCACCCCGGCCGCCCTTTTTGCATTTGTTGCTATGGTATTAAAGTTAATTATTTTAAAGGGACAATTTTGTAAGCCCTTATGATCTAATTTCTAATATGAAAGGGTTATATTAAGAAACTAAAATCAATTAAGCAGGTTTAGCTTTAGTGTTCCTCTTCCTCATATCTAACTCCCAGCGAATAAAGTGCGTCCTTCACGGTTGACAGGGTTGGAGTAGAGCCCAAATCAATATTCAAGGATGTGGCCACTATGGCTAAATCCGGTCTTAATCCAGTAATAATAGAGCAGACACCAAGCAGGGATAATACTCTGTTTATCTTGAAAAGGTAGTCGGTCACCACATTATCTAATTGATAGATGCCTGTAAAATCGATAATCAGGCAGCTTACGTTTTGTTCCTGGACCTTTCCTGGGACCAGTTCTAAAAGCTGTCTTGCCCTCTCTTCATCTACAGATCCTGCCAAAGGAAGTACCGCAATGCCGCTTAATAGAGGAACGAGTGTGATTGAAAGTTCATTCACTTGTTTCTTCATTTCTTGATGTCTTTTTTCTGCTTCTTTTTTTTCGCTTAAATCTCGAACATAGGTCTGAATGGCTTTTGTGTTTCCTATCATGACAGGGTGACAATATAATTCTACCACCACTGTTGTTCCGTCCATTCTATAAATGGTTTCTTCAATGACCTCTGCTGGCTGTTGATAAGCGGACTGAATTCTTTTTCTTATGGCAGACTTAGAGGTTTCCTTGAAAATATCCAAAGGACTTGCTCCAATGACTTCTTCTTTTTTAGCACGAAAGAACTTTTCAGCTGCACCGTTAATATAGAGGATTTTAAAATCTGTGTGAATAATGAGGGGATCGAGAGAATATTCAATAACCTCACGATAATCAATATCCGAAATCGTTTTACTCATGGTTTCACTCCCTTACTGCTATAAGGTTACCATTAATTTGGTTTTCATCAAGTAATAGGGTCTTTTGAAAATCCATTTAAAACAAATGCTTCCTTTTTAGCCTGTATGGATAGTCCAAATATCCAATGCCGGCTGTGGGGAGTTTTTTCTCCCCTTAGACGGATTGGCCAGTGACTCGAGGGTCTCAGCTTGAAGCTGGATCGGGAAGTCTTGTACCTGCAGAGAAGGTCAACCTGATTTACCAATAGGGTGATGTAACAAAACTTATTAAAAAACAACTTTCTTTTTAGAAAGGCTGTTTTCGTAAACTTTGTTGTTATTGAACAAGGGGGTTGATTGGAACGTGAGGATGCTCGCTTTCCGCGGGGCGGGCGCTGAGCCTCCTCGGCTTCG